>NZ_JBHSBC010000011.1:0-75258 GCF_042650425.1 Streptosporangium jomthongense
AGGCGGCGCAAAGGGACACAACTACGGCACGTCCCAGAAGGCGATCTCGTGGCGCATGCCCTCGGTGAAGAACCGCGCCGCTCTGGCGGAGTCGGTGACGGCCTCGTCGATCATCGTGGCGACGCGCCCGGCGAGTTCGGCGAAGCCGGGGTCGGCGTAGGTGTCGATCCAGGGCCGGTAGCGGGACTCGGCGGGGGCCTCGGCGACCAGCGCCCGCCCGAGTGTCGAGTAGCCCCACATGCAGGGGTAGAGCGCGGCCAGCCCGTCGGCGTAGTCGGCGGCCGACTCCAGCAGGAACGCGGTGTAGGCCGAGCAGGCGGGCCCCTTCCGCACCCCGCCCAGGTCGGCGCCGAAGCCCGCCGACAACGAGCGGTGCAGGTCGAGCTCCTCGTGGAGGGTGGCGTGGGCCAGGTCGACCAGGACGCCCAGGTGGTCGTCGGGGGCCTGCCAGGCCAGCCGGGAGAAGACCCGCACGTAGTCGAGCAGGAACAGGTAGTCCTGTTCGAGCCATGACCGGAACACCGGCTCGGGCAGGTCTCCCCTGCCGATCCCCACCACCGTCGGATGGGCGAGCTGGACGTCCACGAGAGGGCGGCCGATGACGTGCAGTTCCTCGGAAACGCTCATAAGCCAAGCATTGTCCCAGATCACCCCACACCACCCGGTACGGCCCCGCGTCGGTGAACCGTACGCGACATAGGGTTTCGGGCATGACGACCATCGCTGAGGAGATCCTGCTGCTCGCCTACGACGAGGCGGAGGGCAGACTCCTGACCAGCTCGATCGAGCTCGACGCGGCCCTCGGGGGTTCCCTCCTGGCGGAACTGGCCGTCAACGGCCGCATCGACCTCGCGGACAAGAAGGTCACCGTCCTGGACCCCACGCCGCTCGGCGAGCGGGAACTCGACGCGGCGCTGGCCCTGATCGCCGCCGAGACCAGGCGGCGCAAGGCCGACTGGTGGGTGCGCAAGCTGTACTCCTCCGGGGTGCGCAAGCGGCTGCTGTCCGGACTGGCCGAGCGGGGCGTGCTCGACGAGCGGCGGCACAAGGTCCTGGGCCTCTTCCCCAGCACGCGCTACCCGGAGCGCGACCCACGGATCGAGCGGGAGATCAGGCAGCGGATCGGCGACGTGCTGACCGGGGCCGAGCCGGACGAGCGCTCCGCGGTGCTGATCGCCGTGTTGCACGCCGCGAAGATCGACCGCAAGGCGTTCCCCGGTGCGGACAAGGCGCGGATCAAGGAGATCACCGAAGGCCGTTGGGCCGCCGACGCGGTCGCCAGGAGCATCGCGGCCGTCAACGCCGCCGTGGTCGGCGCGGTCGTGGCGGCGAGTGTCGCCGCCACGACCGCCTCCGGGTGAGTCACTTGCCCAGGACGTCCTGAGGGACCGGCTTGTCCTCGGCGAGGGCCTTGAACATGCGCAGCGCCTTGGCCCGGTCCCACTGGACGACGGCCTGGCCGTTGATGGTCGGCAGGGAGCCGACGGGGACGACGGTCGTGATCGGGTTGTCGCCCATCGCCAGGCCGAGGGAGAGCAGGTCGAAGGTGCCGGTCTCCTCGCCGACCTCGACCGAGTCCGCGGCGCTGAGGGCGAGCGGGATGGAGGTGAAGGGGTTGAGCAGCACCCCGGGGCTGGCCGCCTTCTTCACCACGGCGGAGAAGAACTGGCGCTGACGCTGGGTCCGCTCGAAGTCGGGGATGGCGCCGGTCGCGCGGGTCCGGACGTAGCCGAGGGCGGTCCCCCCGTCCAGCACCTGGCGGCCCTTCTTCAGGTTGATCCCGGCCTTGTGGTCCTTGATGTCCTGCTTGACGTCGATCTCGACGCCGCCGATGGCGTCCACGATGCCGACGAAGCCTCCGAAACCGATCTCCATGTAGTGGTCGATCCGGATGCCGGTCACCTGCTCGACGGTCTTGGGCAGCAGTTTCTGGCCGCCCTCGAAGGCGTAGGCCGAGTTCAGCTTGCCCCGGCCGTGGCCGTCGATCGGCACGTAGGAGTCACGCGGAAGGCTGACCAGGGTCGGGCGGTCACCGGTGTCGGGGATGTGCAGGAGCATCATCGTGTCGGTCCTGCGCCCGACGGCCGAACCGGTGGCGAACTTCTTGCGCTGGGCCTTGGTCAGGCCCTGGCGGCTGTCGGAGCCGACCAGCAGCCAGTTGGTGCCGGGGGTGTCGGCGGGACGGCCCTCGTAGTCGCCGAGCGCGTCCACCCGCTTCAGCCGCGAGTTGATCGTGAAGTAGCCGCCGATCGCGACCACCAGAAGCACCACGAGCAACCCGACCAGGATCTGTACGGCCAGCCTGCCCGGCCGCTTCGGCCGCCACGACCGTCTGGGGGCGCCTCCCGAGCCCGAGGGCGGCTCGCCGGGGCCTCCTGAGGAGGGCTGCAGGGGCCTGACCTTGCCCGACCCCTGTCTGGGCTTGCCGTACACCCGGGAGGTGGCCCTTGGCTCCTCGCCGGGAACGTTCCTGGGGGAACCCTGCGCCGGATAGGCGGGCTGGCCCGCCGCTCGCGGCGACGCGGGACCCGGCGCCGGCGGCCGCAGGGCACGGGTGCGGTCGTCGTCCTCGGTCCAGTCGCCCACGTCGTATTCCCGCCACCTCTCGAAGTCACGATGAGACCGTCATTATCGACGCTACGTCGCGCTCCCGGCGCACGTAGGCGTGTGCCCAAGCTTTCGCTATGGATAAGTACATATAAGGGTGGTTATCAACCAACTATGGGATCGTCGGCCGATCTGGAAACATCGGCCCCCACGTGGATCGTTACCGTAGAGGACGACCGCTGCTCGAAAGGAAGATCGTGTCCACTTCGGACCCGTGGAGTACCTGCCCGTGCGAACGCACGGGAACCACTGACCCAGCCGGGGGAAGGACCCGGTGAACACGGTTCTCGGCCTGCTGGCCGTACTGCTCCTCACTCTCGCGACCGGTTACTTCGTCGCCCAGGAGTTCGCCTTCGTCGCCGCCGACCGGGGCGTTCTGCGTGAGCAGGCCGACGCCGGCGACGCCGCGGCCGAACGCGCGCTCACGGTGACGGGACGCCTGTCCTTCATGCTCTCCGGCGCGCAGCTCGGCATCACCGTGACCGCGCTGCTGGTCGGCTTCATCTCGGAACCGGCCATCGCGACCGTGTTGCGCCCCCCTCTCGAAGGGGCCGGGGTGCCCTCGGCCGCCGTGCCCGGCGTGGCGATCGCGCTGGCGGTCGCCGTGGCGACGATCATCCAGATGGTCTTCGGCGAACTCGCCCCGAAGAACCTCGGTATCGCCCGGCCCGAGCCTGTCGCCAAGTTCCTCGCCCGCTCGACGCTCGTCTACCTCAGGATCGCCGGTCCGGTGATCCGGCTGTTCGACTCCGCAGCGACCGGCCTGCTGCGCAAGGTCGGCGTCGAGCCGATCGAGGAGGTCGAGCACGGCGCCAGCCCGGAGGAGCTGTCACGGATCATCTCCGAGTCCGCGACCTCCGGCGCCCTGCCGCCGCGCCTTTCCGACCTGCTCGAACGGGCGCTGGAGTTCGGCGACCGCACCGCTGAGGACGTCATGGTGCCGCGGCCCAGGCTGGTGCTGCTGCGCGCCGAGCGCCCCATCTCCGACCTGCTCGACGCCGTCGCCGAACACGGCCACTCCCGCTACCCGGTGCTGCGCCACGACAACGGCGAGGAGGTCGCCGGGGTCACCGGCGTCAGGGAGCTGCTGAGGTCCCGCGTGACCGACGGCCCGATCGAGCTCGTCACCCGCCCGGCCCTGCTGGTCCCCGACTCGCTGCCGCTGCCGGTCGTGCTCGAACGCATGCGCGCCGCCATGGACGACCTGGCCTGCGTCATCGACGAGTACGGCGGGCTCGCGGGCGTCGTCACCGTCGAGGACCTCGCCGAGGAACTGGTCGGCGAACTGGTCGACGAGAACGACCCGGAGCCCGCGGGGGTCGTCGCCAACGACGACGGCACCTGGGACCTGCCCGGTACGCTCAGACTCGACGAGATCGAGCGCGCGACCAGGCTCTCGCTGCCCGAGAGCGACGACTACGACACCGTCGCGGGCCTGGTCCTGGCCACCCTTGGCAGGATGGCCGAGCCCGGCGACCGGGTCACCGTCACCCTGGCCCTGGAGAGCGACCCGCTCGACGACGACGGCGAGCAGGAGGCCGAGGCCACCCTCACCGTGCTCTCGGTCCACCGCAGGGTCCCCGAGTGGGTACGGCTGGCCTTCCCCGCTCCCGAGCGGGCCGACTTAGCCGAGGACTCCTCAGAAAGCGGGGAACACGCCTTGGCCGTACCCCGGCCCAACGAGCGCAGGCAGGCGGTGAACGGCCGATGAGCACCACCGGGGCCCTACTGCTCGGCGTCGCGCTGCTGATCGGCAACGCCTTCTTCGTGGCCGCCGAGTTCGCGGTCATCTCGGCCCGCAGGCACCGTCTTGAGGAGCTCGCGGGCAGGGGCGGCAGGATGACCCGCGTGGCCGCCCGCGCCGCCGTACGAGGGGGCAGGGAGCTGTCCCTGATGCTGGCCGGGGCGCAGCTGGGCATCACGCTGTGCTCCCTGGGCCTGGGCATGGTGACCGAGCCCGCCGTCGAGCACCTGCTCGAACCGGTCTTCGGGGCGATCGGCGTGCCCGAGTCGCTGCAGGTGCCCATCTCGCTGGTGATCGCGCTCGCGGTGATCACCTTCCTGCACATGGTGGTCGGCGAGATGGCTCCCAAGTCGTGGGCGCTGACCCACCCCGAGATCGCGGCGATCGGCCTGGCCCTGCCGTTCCGCGCCTTCACGCGGGTGGTCCGCCCGGTGCTGGCCGGGCTCAACGGCCTGACCAACGGGGTGCTCGGCCTGTTCGGCGTACGCCCGAGGGACGAGCTGGCCACCACCAGGACCCCGGTCCAGCTGGCGATGCTGGTCGGTGAGTCGGGCCGGATGGGCCTGCTCGACCGCGCCGAGCACGACCTGCTCACCCGGGCCCTGCGGGTGCACCAGCAGCCCATCGAACGGCTGGCGCTGCCCCTGGCACGGGTGGCGTGCGTCCCCGGGGACGCCACCGGCGAGCAGGTTCGCGAGGTCGCCGCGGAGAGCGGGCACCTGCGCCTGCTGGTGACCTCGGAACGGCCCGGCGAGGTCCTGGGCGTACTGCACGTCAGGGACGCCCTGGTCCGCCCTGAGGCCTCCCCTGCGGAGCTGGCCCGCCCGGTGCCGCTCCTCGGCCGGGACACCACGATCCCCGAGGCGGTCTCCGCCCTGCAGGAGGCCCACGCCCACGTGGGCCTGGTGACCGACGGGGAGAAGGTGGCCGGCATGGTCAGCCTCACCGACCTGCTCGGCGAGCTGCTGGACATGCGGGTGCTGGCCGCACGGTAGATCTTTGGAGCACTCGGGCCGGTGGGAGACGTCCTCCCACCGGCCCGTTTCTCTGTCAGCGTAATCAGCCTTGCCGTACGGACGCCTGCAAGCAGGTCGAAAGCGGCCAGAAAGGGCAGGGCGCTACATATTCGAGTGACCGGGACTTCTCCACGAGGAAGCGAACGACTAGTTTGATCACCGACCAGCCCGCAACCGCCACCCTTCGGACGGTCCCGATGCGCGACAGCGCCCCAGAGGCAACGAAAAGACCCCGGCGCTTTCGCGACCGGGGTCTTGATCGAGTGGGCGAGGAGGGATTTGAACCCTCACGTCCTTTCGGACACACGGACCTGAACCGTGCGCGTCTGCCGTTCCGCCACCCGCCCTTGTTGGGTGCGCTGAAACATTAGCACGGATCAGCCGATACCCACGAACCCGGATACGATCCTCCTAGACGCGAGCGGAGCAGCAGGGGCGCGAGAGAGCGAGGAACAGCCCCGGGCGGCCGTGACCTACATAGACGGAAGAAGGGAGGGACCCGGTGGGAGTCCTTCAGCGCTTCGAGCGGAGGCTCGAAGGTCTGGTTGAGGGGGCCTTTGCGCGGGCGTTCAAATCCGACCTTCAGCCGGTCGAGGTGGCCAGCGCGGTCCAGCGGGAGATGGACGAACGGGCGGCGATCGTCGCGCAGGGCAGGACCCTCGTGCCGAACGACTTCGTGGTCGAGCTGTCGACGACCGACAGCGAGCGCCTCGACGTCTACGCCGACAGCATCAGCCACGAACTGGCCAACCTCGCCAGGGAGTACGCCAAGGAACAGGGCTACTCCTTCGTCGGCCCCGTGCGGGTCCGGTTCGAGACGGCCGAGGACCTGGCCGTCGGCCTGTTCCGCATCCGCTCCGGGGTGATCCGCGGGGCGACGGTCGAGCAGGACGAGATCCGCCAGCCGGTGAGCGACGTACCTCCTGCCCGGCCCCACGCCTTCAACGGACGCCCCCGTCTGCTGGTCTCCACCCAGGACGACCCGCAGGGCCAGCGCTCCTTCGACCTGACGACCCCGGTGACCCTGCTCGGCAGAGGCACCGACTGCGATCTTCGGCTGGTCGACCCCGGGGTCTCCCGGCACCACGCCGAGCTCCGGGTCGAGGGGCCGCAGGTCGTGCTCGTCGATCTGGGCTCGACGAACGGCACCTTCGTCAACGGCCAGCCGGTGCGCCGGGTCGAGCTCCAGAACGGCACTCGCGTGACGCTGGGGCGGACGACTCTGGTTTTCCGGCGCGATTAAAGGTAAACAGACGGTTCATGTCCGAGCTCACGCTGCTACTGATCCGCCTCGCGTTCCTGGCGGTGCTGTGGTTCTTCGTGATCGCCGCGGTAGGTGTGATCCGGACAGACTTGTTCGGATCACGCGCCGGTGCGCCGATCCCCGCCCGCAAGGCCCCCAAGGCCGCCAAGCCCGTCGTCGCCAAGCCCAGGAAGGGGGAGCCCCGGCAGATGGTCGTCACCGGCGGCCCCCTGCAGGGCACGACCATCACCCTGTCGGAGACTCCGATCACCATCGGCAGGGCGACCGACGCCACCCTGGTGGTCAGCGACGACTACGCCTCCAGCCGGCACGCCCGGCTCTTCCCCCAGGACGGTCAGTGGATCGTGGAAGATCTCGGTTCTACCAACGGAACATACCTCGACCGCTCCAAAGTCACCCGTCCGACTCCGGTGCCGCTCGGTGTTCCGATCCGCATCGGTAAGACCGTCATCGAATTGCGCAAATGACCATCGCACTCCGTTACGCCGCCCGCTCGGACGTCGGCCTCCTGCGTGAAGGCAACGAGGACTCGGCGTACGCAAGCGGCCGACTGCTCGCCGTCGCCGACGGCATGGGCGGCCACGCGCACGGCGAGGTGGCCAGCTCGGTCGCCATCGCCGCGATGTCCTCCCTCGACGAGGACACCCAGGGTGTCGACCTGCTCGGCGCCATCGAGGCGGCGGTCAGGGACGCCAATCGCAGACTCCACCAGATGGTCGGCGGCGACCCCAGCCTCAAGGGCATGGGCACCACACTGACCGCCATGCTGTGGTCGGGCACGAGGGTGGCACTGGTCCACGTCGGCGACTCACGCGCCTATCTGCTGCGCTCCGGCGAGCTGTACCAGATCACCCACGACCACACTCTCGTGCAGTCACTGGTCGACGACGGCCGGATCACCCAGGAGGAGGCCGCCACCCATCCCCAGCGGTCGATCCTGCTGCGGGCGCTCGACGGCAGCGGCGAGGTCGAGCCCGACCTGTCCCTGCGCGAGGCCCAGATCGGCGACCGCTACCTGCTGTGCTCCGACGGCCTGTCCGGGGTGGTGAGCGCCGAGACGCTGCACCAGGCGCTGTCCACGATCGACGACCCCGAGGCTGCGGTCCGCGCGCTCATCGACCTGGCCAACCGGGGAGGTGGTCCCGACAACATCACCTGCGTGCTCGCCGACGTGCTCGACGTCGACGAGGGGACCGCCCTGCCCGTCGACGCGGCCGTCGTCGGTGCCGCCGGGTCCATCAGGCAGCCCTCCCCGTCGGACGCCCCCGCCGGCCACGTGGGCCACGCGGGCGTCGTCACCATGCCGCAGCCGGTCATCACCGACGACGAGTTCGACGAACCCGTCGCCAGGGCGGCGGCGCGGCCGGTCAGGCGCCGCCGCCTGTGGCCGCTTCTGGCCTCGGTGGGCGGCGTCGTCCTCGTCGGTGGCAGCCTAGGGTGGTATTTCGGGACACAATGGCTTGAAGATCAATATTTCGTGGGAGCTAAAGGTGACGAGATCGTGGTTTTCCAAGGCGTGAAAACCAACCTCGGCCCCTTCCAGCTCTTCGACGTCGCCCGGAGCACCACGGAGTCGATCTCAACCCTTGGCGCGTTCCAGCAGGGCCAGGTACGCGACGGCATCCCCGTCCCCAGCGTCGAGGCGGGCCTGAAGAAGATCGCGGAGCTGAAGTCCTCGACGCCCCCCCAGAAGCCCGAACCCACCCCGAAGGCGACCGGGAAGGACAAGCAGACCCCCCAGTCGAGCGGCACTCCCACCCCGGACCCGACAAAGTAGATATATGAGCACCCCAAGCGTCGAGCTCGTCCCCCTGCCCGCCAAACGGCGAGTGGCCCAGTTGGTGATGCTCGCCTTCGCGGTCGTGATCGTGATGGGCGCCTACGCCAACGTGGGCCTGGCCATCGACGGCCGGGTTCCCGCGGGCATGCTCACCTACGGCCTCGGCCTCGGCGGATTCATGCTGGCCGCCTACCTCGTGCTGGCGAAGTTCGCCCCCTGGGCCGACCCGCTGATCCTGCCGCTGGTGACCGTGGTCAACGGGCTCGGCCTGGTGATGATCTACCGCATGGAGCAGGCGAAGATGCCGGGGGCCTCGGCGACCAACCAGCTCGTGTGGACCGGCGTCGGCGTCGTGCTGTTCTCCGTGACGCTGATCGTGCTGCGCGACCACCGCGCGCTGCAGCGTCTGACCTATACCGCGGGAGCGGCGGGCCTGCTCCTGCTGGTCTCCCCGCTCATCCCGTTCCTCGGCAAGGAGATCAACGGCGCCCGCATCTGGATCGGCGTCGGCGGCGCCAGTCTCCAGCCCGCCGAGTTCGCCAAGCTCGCGCTGGTCATCTTCTTCGCCGGTTACCTCGTCGCCAAGCGCGACGTGCTGGCACTGGCCGGGCGACGGCTGCTGTTCATCGACCTGCCCCGTGCCCGCGACCTCGGCCCGGTCCTCATCACCTGGGGTTTCAGCCTGGCCGTACTGGTGATGCAGAAGGACCTCGGATCCTCGCTGCTGATCTTCGGCACGTTCATCGCGATGCTCTACATCGCGACCCAGCGCACCTCGTGGGTGCTGATCGGCATCCTGCTCTTCGTCGGCGGCGCGATCCTGGCCGGGATGCTCTTCAGCCACGTGCAGGACCGCTTCACCGTCTACCTGCACCCCTACGACCCCGCCCTGTACGACAAGCCCGGCGGCAGCTTCCAGCTCCTTCAGGGTCTGTTCGCGATGGGGCAGGGCGGCATCGTCGGCACCGGACTCGGCCAGGGGTACCCCTACAAGATCCCGCTGGCCTTCTCCGACTTCATCTTCCCCGCCACCGGCGAGGAACTCGGACTGACCGGCCTGATGGCGCTGCTGATGATCTACGCGTTGATCGTCGAACGCGGCCTGCGCACCTCGATCGTGGCCCGCGACCCGTTCTCCAAGCTGCTGGCCGGCGGTCTTTCGTTCATCCTGGCCTGGCAGGTCTTCATCATCGTCGGCGGTGTGACCAACCTGATCCCGCTGACCGGCCTGGTCACCCCCTTCATGTCCCAGGGTGGTTCGGCGCTGCTGGCTAACTGGATCCTTATCGCGTTGCTGGTACGCATGTCGGACAGTGCCAGGAAGCCCCCGCCCCAGGCCATCCAGGACGAAGGAATGACGCAGGTGTTCCAGCGATGAACGCTCCCCTCAAGCGCGTTGCCGTGGCCTGCCTGGTGATGTTCGGCCTGCTCATGCTCAACGTGAACTACCTGCAGGCCGTACGGGCCGACGGGCTGCGCTCCGACCCGCACAACGTCCGCAACTTCTACGCCCGTTACGAGGTCGAGCGGGGCCGGATCACCGCGGGCGACAAGGTGCTCGCCGAGTCCGTGGACACCGGCGACAACCAGTTCCGCTTCCAGCGGCGCTATCCCGGCGGCAAGATCTACGCGCCCATCACCGGGTTCTTCGCCCCGGAGAGCGAGCGCGACATGGAGGCCGCGGAGAACCCGCTGCTCAACGGCTCAAGCCCCGACCTGCTGATCCGGCGCGGCCTCGACCTGATCACGGGTGAGCGGACCAAGGGCGCCAACGTCGACCTGACGATCAACCCCAGGGCGCAGGAGGCGGCCTACCGGGCGCTGAGCGCCAGCGGCAAGAAGGGCGCCCTGGTCGCGATCGAGCCGAAGACGGGCGCGATCCTCGCCATGGTCTCGGTCCCCAGTTACGACCCCAACACGCTGGTCGGCCCGGACAAGGCCACGGTCAACAAGGCCTACAACAAGCTCGACAAGGACGAGGACAAGCCGCTGGTCGACCGGGCGATCGAGCGCAGCTACCCGCCGGGCTCGACCTTCAAGGTGGTCACCCTGGCGGCCTACCTGGACAGCGACGACAGCGTCGGCCCGCAGACGCAGGTGGACGCCCCGCAGGTGCTCGACCTGCCCAACACCAGTGCCGACCTGCCCAACTACGGCGGCGCCGCGTGCGGCTCTGGCCGGGTGACGCTGACCTTCGCCCTCGAACGCTCCTGCAACACCCCGTTCGCCAAGATCGCGATGAGCCTGGGCTACGACGCGATGAAGGAGCAGGCCGAGAAGTTCGGCATCGGCGGCGAGCCGCTGAAGATCCCGATGGACGTCGCGGGCAGCGGGATCGGCCCCGAGGAGGACCTGGCCGCGCTGGCCCAGACCTCGATCGGCCAGCGCAGCAACCAGATGACGCCGCTGCAGATGGCTCTGGTCGCGGCGGGCATCGCCAACGACGGCGTGGTCATGAAGCCGTACCTCGTCAACAAGATCGCCGACGCCGAGGGCGGCGAGATCGACTCGGCCGACCCCGACAAGCTGTCCACCGCGATGAGCGAGGAGAACGCGAACAAGCTGACGGAGATGATGGTCAGCGTCGTCAGCAACGGCACCGCCAACGCGGCGCAGATCCCCGGCGTTTCCGTCGCGGGCAAGACCGGCACCGCCGAGACCGTCAAGGGCAGGGCTCCGCACGCGTGGTTCATCTCCTTCGCCCCCGCCGAGGACCCCAAGGTCGCCCTGGCGCTCATCGTCGAGTCGGGCAGCGCCGGTGACGACGCCTCCGGTGGTCACACCGCCGCCCCGATCGCCAAGAGCGTGATGGAAGCGGTGCTGGGCAGATGACCGCCCTGCTCGGAGGCCGATACCGCCCGCTCGGGCGGATCGCTACGGGCGGCATGGGCGAGGTGTGGCGGGCGAAGGACGAACTTCTCGGCCGGGAGGTCGCGGTCAAGCTGCTGCGCAGCCACGTGGCCTCCGACTCGACCTTCCGTGACCGCTTCAGGATGGAGGCCAGGTTCGCGGCGCGGCTCGCCGACCCGGCCATCGCGCAGGTCTTCGACTACGGCGAGGCGGAGGACGTCGCCTACCTCGTCATGGAGCTGGTGCCCGGCGAGTCGCTGGCGAACATCCTGTCCCGCGACGGCGCCCTGGGGACCGAGGTCACCCTCGACGTGATCCACCAGACCGCCAAGGGGCTGCGGGCCGCGCACAACGCGGGCATCATCCACCGCGACATCAAGCCCGGCAACCTGCTCGTCACCGGGGCCGGGGTGATCAAGATCACCGACTTCGGCATCGCCAGGGCGCTTGAGGCCGCACCGGTGACCCTGACCGGCACGGTGCTCGGCACCGCCCAGTACCTCAGCCCGGAACAGGCCTCGGGCTCGCCGCTGACCTTCGCGACCGACATCTACTCGCTGGGCGTGGTGGCCTACGAGTGCCTGGCGGGCAGGCCGCCGTTCGTCGCGGACACCCAGGTGGCGGTCGCGCTCATGCACATCAACGCCACCCCTCCGCCGCTGCCGCTGAGCGTTCCGCTGGTGGTGCGCGACCTGGTGATGGCGTGTCTGGAGAAGGACCCGACGCTGCGCCCGGAGAGCGCCGGCGAACTGGTCCAGCGGGCGACGACGCTGCGCGGCGTCGTGACGGCCGGCGCGGTCTCCGACTCCTCCGACCTGGCCATGCTCACCGATCCGGCCGGGTGGCGTCCCGAGCCCGCGGGCGAGTGGCCGAGGGAGATCTCCGCAGCCCCGGTCACCCCGCCCCTGCCCGACGCGACGCCCGCGACCCCGCCGTCCCAGCCCGCCCAGCCGTCCTCTCCGGAGATCACCCGGGTCTCCCGGCGTCGTACGGCGCTGCGGCGCACGACGATGGTCGTCGCCGCGGTCGCGGGATGCGCCGCCGCCTTCGGGCTCGGCACCCTGGTGGTGAGGGACGCGACGGTTCCCGCGGGCCACACCGGCCCACCGGAACCGGTCATTCCGACGACCGCCTCGGTGACCAGGACCCCTGCCGTCAAGCCACGCAAAACGAAGCCCGCGTGGACGAGACCGCCGGTGGCTCCGACAAAGTCGGTCAGGACTACGCCCACGCCTTCGGCTACGGTAAGCACATCGGCCTCTCCGAGCGTCCGGCCGACGACGTCACCATCGCCCAGCCCCAGTCCGTCCACCCCGACCCCGACGCCCACCACGAGCCCGCCGGCGACTCCCAGCCCCACCCCGAGCAGTAGCCCCACAACCGGCGAAACGAATGAGCCGACCGGGGAGACGTGATGTGGCAACAGGTCGAAGATGGACACCGGTGGCCCAAGAGGCCAGCGGCACCCAAGATGAACGGTAAGGGACAGTGCAGGAAATGACTCAGCCCCGACGCCTCGGCGATCGCTACGAGCTTGACGGCGTCGTCGGGCGTGGCGGCATGGCCGAGGTCTACCGCGCACGAGACATCCGGCTGGATCGGATCGTCGCCATCAAGACCCTTCGCGCGGACCTGGCCAGGGATCACATCTTCCAGGCCCGTTTCCGCCGCGAGGCGCAGTCCGCCGCGTCACTGAACCACCCGTCCATCGTCGCGGTCTACGACACGGGTGAGGACGTGACGGACGGCGCGCCGGTGCCGTACATCGTGATGGAGTACGTCGACGGTCGCACGCTGCGCGACCTGCTGCGCGCCGACCGGCGGTTGATGCCGGAGCGCGCGGCCGAGCTGGTCGACGGCATCCTGCGGGCGCTCGACTACAGCCACCGTGGCGGGATCGTCCACCGGGACATCAAGCCGGCGAACATCATGATCACCCGCAACGGCGACGTCAAGGTCATGGACTTCGGCATCGCCCGCGCGATGGCCGACTCGGCCGCGACCATGACGCAGACCGCGCAGGTCATCGGAACCGCCCAGTACCTGTCGCCGGAGCAGGCCCGTGGTGAGCGGGTCGACGCGCGCAGCGACCTGTACTCGACCGGCTGCGTGCTGTACGAACTGCTGACCGGGCAGCCGCCCTTCACCGGTGACTCCCCCGTCGCGATCGCCTACCAGCACGTGCGCGAGGACCCGATCCCGCCCTCGCAGATCGACCCCGAAATCCCCGCGTGGGCCGACGCCATCGTGCTGAAGTCGATGGCCAAGGACCCGGCGCAGCGCTACCAGAGCGCGGCGGAGATGCGGGCCGACATCCAGCGGGCCATGTCGGGCATGCCGACCGACGCCCAGACGACGGCCATGGCCGCAGGCGGCTACGGTGGGGCCACCCGCACCATGCAGCAGCAGGCCCCGATGCCCGAGGGCCCCTCGACCCAGCGCACCACCGCGGTCCCCCCCTACGAGTACGGCCAGCAGGACGGCGGCAGGCCGGAGCGCGGCCGTCGCCGCCAGCAGAGCGGCAACACCGCGGTCAAGACGGCGGCGTGGATCCTGGTCCCGTTGTTGATCATCGGTGCCTTCATCGGCGTCGGCTACATGTTCCTGAGCGCGCCGGGCGGCAACACCGCGGCGACGAAGGTGAAGATCCCCGAGCTGGCCACACAGACCGTCGCCGCGGCGAAGAAGACGCTGACCGACCTCGGGCTGCAGGTGAAGATCGAGGAGACCTTCGACGACAAGCTGCCGAAGGACACGGTCATCGACACCGACCCGGCCGCGACCACCGAGGTCGACAAGAACACCGTGGTCACCCTGAAGGTCTCCAAGGGCATCGAGAAGGTCGAGGTGCCCGACGTGCTCAACATGACCGTCGAGGAGGCGACCTCGGCCCTTGAGAACAAGGGCTTCAAGGTCAGCGTGCAGAGCAAGGTGTCCAGCCGCCCGCAGGGCAAGGTGTTCCAGTCCGACCCCGCGGCCGGTGAGAAGGCGGCCAAGGAGAGCACGGTCCGGATCTACGTGCCCAAGGAGGCCGTCGAGGTGCCGGGCGTGGCCAACCTCACGGTCGAGGACGCCACCCGGATGCTCAAGGACGCGGGCTTCAAGACCAAGGTGGTCGAGCAGCCGAGCGACCTGCCGGAGGGCACCGTCCTCAGCCAGGCTCCCCAGGCGGGCACCAAGCTGAACCCCGGCACCACGATCACGCTGCTCGTCTCCAGCGGGCAGCCCCCGCAGCCGACCGAGCAGCCGACCACCGACTATCCCGAAGAGCAGCCCACCGACGACCAGCAGCCGGACCCTGAGCCGACGGAGACCGACGACGGCTCGATCTTCGACAACTCCGGCGACGGAGACCTGAGCTGAGCCTCTGACCTGGGTTTTCCCTGAGGACCTCCGCCGTCTGGCGGGGGTCCTCGTTCGTTCCCGACTCCGGAAGGCGTTCCCGGCTCCGGAAACCGTTGGCGTCTCCGGTCTCAGGAAAGGAGAAGAGCCCTTCCGCCACTCGGGGGCGATGGCGGAAGGGCTCACTGGTTAGTCGTTCAGGGCATCGTGAGCGTTACACGGGTTCGCCGGAGTTTTCTCCGGCCTTTCCTCGGCCCTCGTACGGCCCCTCGCATGGCAGGTCCGTGCCGTACGGCTCAGCGGTCCGGGAGGGCGGGGTCGAGGAGCAGGCGGGGTTCGACCCAGGGGAAGACGACGAACCACAGCAGGGCGGCCGTCGCCGCCACGAGCACCACGAGGGTGAGCGCCCTGACCGCGAGGGGGCCGGGAAGCGAACGCCAGAGCCTGCCGTACATGTCGGTCGTCCTATCCCCGGCGGTCCTCGCGCCGGACGAGTTCGCCGGAGACGATGAGCCGCTGGGCGGCGGAGTACTCCGGGTGGCAGGTGGACAGCGTGATCACGGCCTTGGTCGGTCTGCGGCCCGGCACGCCGGGGACGGGGGCGATGACGTCCACCTGTCCCGGGTCGACGACGCGCTCGCCGGTGACCCGGTAGGTGTAGCCGGCCTGCCGGGTCTCCACCACGATCTCGTCACCCCGGCGCAGTTCCCCGAGCCTGTTGAACGGCGCCGCATAAGTGGTTCGATGCCCAGAAAGCACGAAATTTCCTACTTCGCCGGGTAGGGCGGTGCCCGGGTAGTGCCCCGGCCCCGTCCGCAGCTGGTCCCAGCCGACGCCCTCGACGACGGCGTACTCGTAGTCCGCGCCGAACCGGGGAATCCTGAGCAGCGCCAGCGCGTCCCCCTTCCTGAACCAGGCGGGCAGCCGCTCCTGGACGGGGCTGACCCCGGTCGCGGGCGAGACCGCAGACGGGGCCCCGGGCAGGGCCGTGAGCGCGGGAAGGCCGGCGCGGAAGCCCTCGCGCAGTTCCGCCTGCCGCCGCGCCGTGTAGGACCCCGTCCCCCACAGCAGGTACGCGCAGAAGAACAACACGACCACCCCGGCGGTCATGCTCACTTCTCCGGAAACCCGCAGTATGGCTCTCACGGGCTCACGGTAATGACGGCGAATCCATCACAACCGGAGGAAATCACGGCGTTGAACCAAGGTTTGCGCGGTTATGGCACGCTATGGGATCGCCATGACATGGGTGTCCCGACTATTCTTACTCGGGTCTTCGCCACCAGCGACTACGCTAGTTGACACGGCCTGCGCATGATCCGACCGCGCAGGGTTGACGCAGGAGAGCCTCAGTGCCCAAGCCCAAGACCCGTAAGAAGGCGGTTTACACGCCTCCGCAGACCTCCCAGCAGGTCAAGATGAGCCCGCGCTGGTTGGCGCCGGTCATGGTGGCCTCCTGGATCATCGGGGTCCTGTGGATCGCCGTCTACTACGTCGCGCCCCGCGCGCCCGGCATCATCCTCCTGCAGAACTGGAACCTGCTGATCGGGTTCGCCTTCATCATCTTCGGTGTGGTTCTCTCCACCCGCTGGCGTTAGTTTTTTCCACAGCGTTTATCCACACCCTGGGGAAGCATCAGGGTGTGGATCGAGCGATCAGCCGGGGAAACCGAGCTGCAGCTGGTAGATGTACGGCGGCAGCGTCATGACCACCGCGGCCAGCGCGAGGAGCACCACGGCGCACCCGCCCCACTGGACCACGTTCCGGTTGCGCTGCGGGGCGTAGGCGAGGATGACGCCGACCACGGTGCCGGTGATCAGACCGCCCAGGTGCCCCTGCCAGCTGATGCCGGGGACCGCGAAGGTGATCACCGCGTTGGCGACGATCAGCAGGAGCACACCGCGGGCGTTGTAGCCCAGCCGCCTGGAGACCACGAACAGCGCGCCGAACATGCCGTAGATCGCACCGGAGGCGCCGACCGCGGCGATGCCGAACAGGTAGACGGCCACCGCCCCGCCGAGCGCGGACAGCAGATAGAGCGCCAGGAAGCGCAGTGAGCCGAGGCGCCGTTCGAGCTCGGGACCGATGACGTAGAGCGCCCACATGTTGAAGAGGATGTGGGTGATCGCGAACGAGCCGTTGGCCAGGGGCGCGTGCAGGAACGCCCCGGTGAGCAGGCGCCACCACTCTCCGTGGTAGACGGCGCCCGCGTCCATCTGGAAGCCGTAGATCACCGGGCCGGGGGCGAGGGTCTCGGCGACGTAGGCCAGGACGTTGAGGACGAGCAGTGTCCAGGTGGCCCTGGGGGTCGTGACCGCCCTGCCGCCGAAGGCCGTCTGCGCCTGCCGTACGGTCTTGTTGCCTTCCGCGACGCACTCGGGGCACTGGAAGCCGACCGAGGCCTCGCGCATGCAGTCGGGGCAGATGGACCGGTCACAGCGCTGGCAGCGGACGTAGGTCTCGCGGCCCGGGTGCCGGTAACACGTGGGAACGGCTGCCGTCTCCGGCTCGCTGGGTGGTGGCGGTGTGGTCATGGCGTCTCGATGGCCCCTTCGACCGTGCTGTCATCCACAGACTGCCAGCCTATTCATGATCCTGAGCACACGCACCAGGGAAAAGTCCCCTGTAAGGCCACAGCGGCCTCCCCGGTCACGGTCGTCACAGTGAGAACCGGTCCGGGGAGGCCGCCAGGAGCCTCAGCCCTGGACGCGGTCGATGGTGACCGACTCCAGGACGACCGGCTCGACGGGCCGGTCGCGGCCGTCGGTCTTGGTCTTGGCGATGGCGTCCACGACGTCCTTGCCCTCGACGACCTCACCGAAGATGGTGTGCCTGCCGTTCAGGTGCGACGTGGGGACCACGGTGATGAAGAACTGCGAGCCGTTGGTGCCACGGCCTGCGACGATGCCTGCGTTCGCCATGGCGAACAGGTAGGGACGGTTGAAGTACAGGTCCGGGTGGATCTCGTCGTCGAACTTGTAACCCGGGCCGCCGATGCCCTCACCCAGCGGGTCACCGCCCTGGATCATGAAACCATCGATGACCCGGTGGAAGATCGTGCCGTCGTAGAGCTTGGTGTTCTGCTGCTTCTCCCCCGTCTCCGGATGCACCCACTCGCGGGTGCCCTCCGCCAGCTCGACGAAGTTACGCACCGTCTTGGGCGCGTGGTTCGGGAAGAGCTGGATCTTCACCGTGCCGCGATTGGTCTTCAGGGTCGCGATCAGATTCTCAGCCACGATCGGGCTCCCCCTTCATGTCGGTGGTCAGGACCTCTGCGATATGCAGTTTCATGGCGTTCAGGTGATCTATCAGTGGCCTCGGCGACAGCCGATCCACTCAGCATCCTCCCACGACCAGCGATGATTGATCCGCCTTCGAGCGGGAAGGGGACGCAACGGGGCCCAGACAACTGGGGAGGTTAACGTGCCTCTTACACTTTTTGGAAAGCGTCATACGATCGTGATTCCGGACAGTCGGCTGCATCAGATGAAGGCTCAGGTCAACCGTGTCGGCGACCTCGCATCCGAGAAGGTCGGTCCGATGGCCAGCCAGGCCCGGGACGCCGCCGGTCACGCTCGCGACGCGGCCGCCTACGCGCGTGGCAGCGCCGGTGACAAGATCTACGTGGCCAGGGAGTGGGCGGCGCCGAAGTTGGACGCCGCGGCCCACTCGTTCGAGGAACAGATAGCGCCCAAGGTCAGCGCCCTGCTGTCCCAGGCGGCGAGCAGGGTCGATCCCCGGCCACCTGTCAGGTCCAGGAAGTGGCCGATGCTCCTGCTGTTCACCGGCCTCGCGGTCGGCGCGGTCGGTTTCGCGCTGTATCGCAAGAACTCCGAACAGTGGACCGACGCGATGAAGGAGAACGCCGCCGGAGCCTCCCGGTGGGCGACGGACAAGGCCCGTGCGACCTCGGAGAAGGTCTCCGACCTGACGGACGAGGCCGCCTCGAAGGTCGAGGCGAAGGCGGGCAAGCTTGGCGACAAGGCCGAGCGCAAGGCGGACCAGGCGTCCAGGAAACTGTCCTGACCCGTTGCATGAGGGTGGCCCGCGCCGACCTGGCGCGGGCCGTCCTCATGTCAGGGGTCTCACAGGTCGGCGACGTAGGCCGTCGCGCCGCGTGAGACCTCGAACCCGGCCCGAAGGTAGACACCGGGCGCTCCGGTCGCGTTTCCGGTGTCCACGGAGAGGGCGGCCTTGCCGTACCCCTCGGAGCGGAAGTGGGCCAGGGCGTGGGCGAGCAGCGCGCCGGCCACCCCTCTGCCCCGCCAGTCCTCCAGGGTCGCGACGGTCTGGACCCAGGCCTCGCGGACTCCGGTGACCTCGGTGTCGGCCGCGTAGTAGAAGGTGAGCAGTATCCCGACGCTCCTGCCCGACTCCTCCTGGACGACGAAGGAGTCCTTTCCGCTGAACGCCTCCAGCCCGATGAGCTTCTCGCGCCAACTCTCCGCCGTGTGCGGGGTGCTGCCCCAGTGGTCGGCGAAGGCCGCGTTGCGCACCTCGCGGGCGGCCTCCTCAAGATCGTCACCATAGGGGACGATCTTCAGCCCTTCCGGCAGGTGGCTCTCCGACAGAGGAGCGGCCAGGTCACGGGTCATCACGTGGAACGTCCGGACCGGCAGCATGCCCGCCGCCCGCGCCACGGCTCCGGCCCCCTCGTTGCCGTCGTGCACGTAGACGTGCAGCGAGAGCGGCCTGCCCGGGAAGAGCCCCTCGTGGACCCTGCGGCCCACCTGGAGAGTCCAGTTCATCAGCCTCCCGCCGAGGCCACGGCGCCGGTAGGCCGGGTGCACCGCGCCCCACGTCCGCATGATGTGGCCGGGCTCGGCGACGGACCCGGCGTAGACGACGCCGAAGGCCACCAGTCTGTCGCCGTCCCACACTCCACAGGTGCCCTCGGCGGGATCGGCCAGGGCGAGATCCTGCAGAAGGTCACTCCGGCTGTAGTTGTCCCCGGTTCTGTCTTCGGCCTCGACCGCCGTGAGCAGTTCCGCCCACCGGTCCACGTCGTCGCCGGTCAGCGGGGTCCACGTGAAGGTCATGCCGGGGAGCATACGATCGCCCCATTTCCAGCACGACTGATTTTTCGGCCTTTCGCATGACCTGGAAGGCGTGTCTCGCCGTACAACCTGGGGCAGGCGTGTCTCGCCGTACGGCTCAGAGCAGGCGTGTCCCGCAGCCGAGTTCGAGGCCGAGGCGGCGCAGTCCCTCCGCGAAGCCGTTCCTCGTCCTGTCACCGAGGCCGGCGAAGAACCGGTTGGCCAGCGGTACGGCCCAGCGACCCCGTTCCGCGACGTTGAAGACGCGATGGATGAGGAGTGTGCCCTCTGGATGCGGCTCGACGGTGTGTTCCCCCCGGTACCACCAGCCGCCCTGGACGGCCAGGGTGGCGCCGGTCACCTCGATGGTCATCGTGTGGGCCGGTGCCCTCAGGATGAACCGCCGTGGGCCGCCCTCGGCCGTGCCTCCATAGGACCCGGCCGCGCCGCCGTAGGGCTCGACCGTGCCTTCGTTGGAGGCGTACAGCCAGGCGTTGTCCCGGCCGACGGGACCCGGCCCGACCGTCAGGATCAGCCGCCCGACCCGGTCCGGCGGTGCCTCGACCACCCCGGCGACCTCACACAGTGGAGCCCTGCTCATGCGTTCCTCCTGCCGTGCCGGGGCCGGTGTGGTCCGGCCAGGCGAGTTCTCCCGACGCGAGCCGCTCCAGGACACCGCGCACCCAGTCGAGTTCGGCGCCGCGCAGGGCGCGCTCGCATTCGAGCTCCAGCGTCAGCACCGGGGGCAGCCCGCTCTCCCTCAGGTTCCTCAGGTACGCGTCACAGGCGAAGACCGCGCTCTCCAGGGCGGCGGCGCGGGTCAGCAACGCACGCTCCGCCTCCCGCGCGGACAGCCCCCCGATGAGGGAGAGCGCGGCGTTGAGGGTGCGGGTGTCCGGCCCCGGCTCCTCAAGCAGCCGTCTGAGCCTGGTGGTCAGCTCCGCCCTGCCCTCCTCGGTGAGCCGGTAGACCGTCCGCTCCGGCCTGCGGCCCTGTCTGCTGGTCTCGGCCGGGACGATCAGCTCCTCCCCGGCCAGCCGGTCGATCGCGTGGTAGAGGCTGCGTGGCAGCCCGGTCACGTAGTCCTTGTGCGTGTCCAGGATCATCCGGTGCAGTTCGTACGGATGACCCGGCCGCACCGAGAGCAGGGCGAGCACGGTCAGGCCGACCAGGTCGGGGCCGCGGGCCATCACACCTCCATAGTGCATGCTCCTTTATTGCAGTATGCACTATGGAGGCATGCCTCACGATCCCTCCTGGGAACCACTCGCGGCCGGACCCTCCTGAAGTTCACTCGCGGTCGGAGTCGATGGTCACCATCACCGTGCCGATGGTGACCTTCATCCCTTCCTCCGGCTCCTCGATCTCCGGGACGTCGGGCCTCACGGCGTCGGCGGTGGTCGCGCCCCGCGCGCCGAGATCGTCGTGGAGAGCTTCGTGGTCCTCCTGGCCGATCCGCATGGGCCTCTCCGGGCTGATCAGCCCAGAGGATTCAGCGGATTCATCGTTCTTAGGGTGTTTATCGGACCTGATGTTCTTGACGGGCTCACCAGGTTTGGTGGATTTCGCGGGTTTGGTGGACCTGGGGGGCTTGGGAGTTTTGGCAGGGTCGCCGGGCCCAATGGGCTCGGTGGCGAATTTCAGCTCCGTCGTACCCTGCGGCTGCAACTCGTCGATCGTGCACCGCACCGCCCTGCCGCTGAAGTCACAGCCGGGGCTCGCCCCGATGATCCGCCGGCCGCCGAAGGTCCTGCCGACCACGGAGACCCTGGTCGCCGGGATCGGTCCGGTGTTGAGGACCGTGATGCCGTAGCCGTACCTGCCGACCGGCCTGCCCGCGGCGGCCAGTTCGGCCGGGGGCTGGGCGAGCATGCTCAGCTCCGTCATGTTGCCGTTGAAGACGTTCTGCCCGCCGGGAAGCACTCCCTTGTCCGCGAACTGCCAGAAGGTCTGACGCAGCCAGCCCGCGGGCAGCGGCCCCGGTTCGGCTCCCCATCGGGCGAGCCAGAGCGGGTTACGGCCGAAGGCCGAGGAGTCCCCCGTGCAGTTCCGCCACCAGTCGGTGGTGGTGTAGATGATCGCGTCCCGCCCGGTCCGCTCCCGGTAACGCGTGGTGAAGTCCTTCAGCCAGGCGACCATTCGTGGCCGGTCCAGGCCGTAGCAGTGATCCAGGCCGTTCCGGTTGGTGTAGGGATTGTCCTCGATGTCGAGCACGCCCGGCAGGGTCCGGCCGTCGGCGTTCCAGCCACCGCCGTTGTCGACGAAGAAGTCCGCCTGCTCGGCGCCGCCCGACTCGTGCGGCTGGGCGAAATGGTAGGCCCCCCGGAACAGCCCCGCCCCGGCCGCCCCGCTCTCCTGCGCGGCGAACAGGGGGTTGCGGAAGTTCGTGCCCTCGGAGGCGTAGACGAAGGCGAAGAGGCCGCCTCCTCCGAGGACGGACGGCCAGTCGACCTGGCCCGTCCAGTTGCTGACGTCGATCCCCCGGATCTCCTGAGGTTCGCCGGGCATCGGCTCGACCGGTCCGACGGCGTTGGCCGTACCGGGGACGAAGGTCCCGGCCGCGACGAGGGCGGCGAGCAGGGACAGACGTTTCACGTGAATCACTCACCCTCGCGTGGCACCGGGCAAGATCCTGACCGATGCCCCCAAGAATCGCAAGGGCGGGGAACGAATGGCACGGGAGGCGGTGCCTTTCTTGGAGGAATGTCGCCCAGAGAATACCAACCAGGGGGTGCGCGGCTCTGAGTTTCGACCTGTCAATGGCCTTCGGTAAAGGGTTTCCGGTGAATTCCCGACCTGTCCCGAAAAACCCTGAGCCAGGCCGTACGACACCTGTTGCCTAAGATGGATCATGTGCCGGAGACTGTGACCCTGCGGGGTGAACGCGTATGTCTGGAACCGCTCACCGTTGAGCACGTCGGCGGTCTCGTCGCCGCCGCGACCGAGTCCCGCGAGACCTACGACTTCACCCGGGTGCCACAGGACGAGGCGTCGATGAGCGCCTACGTCCGGTCGGCCCTCGACGACCAGCTGACCGGTTGGGCGCTTCCCTTCGCGATCCGGTCTCTCTCCTCGGGGCGGGTGATCGGCACCTCCCGCTTCCTCGACCTCGACTACTGGTCCTGGCCCCCGTCCTGGCCGCCGGGCCGTACGGTCCCCAGTGCGGAGGGGGTTCCCAGCGTGGCCGAGATCGGCAGCACCTGGCTGGCCGCCTCCGCCCAGCGGACGGGGAGCAACACCGAGGCCAAGCTCCTCATGCTCGGCCACGCCTTCGAGGTGTGGAAGGTCCTGCGGGTCACCCTGAAGACCGACGCCCGCAACGAGCGGTCCAAGAGGGCGATCGAGCGTCTCGGCGGCCGGTTCGAGGGGGTACGGCGCGCGCACGCCAGGGCCGTGGACGGCACCGTCCGGGACACCGCCTACTACTCGATCATCGCCGAGGAGTGGCCGGCGGTCCGCTCATCGCTCAGGGAGCGGCTGGACCGGTGACGGGCGTAGCGTCCTGACCGCGACGATCGCGGCCAGGTCGGCGGCCAGGCGCAGTTCGACGGCGTCCAGCAGCGGGTGTTCCAGCCAGTGCAGCCGGACCAGGTCGGGCTCGCCCTCGTGCAGGATCGGCCACCGCCTGGCCGGGGTGAAGTCGTCGACCACGAGCGTCCCGCCGGGGGTGAGCAGCCGCGCCGGGTCGGCCGCCGCCCCGTTCTTGCCCGCCCCGCCCCCGTCCAGGACCAGCAGGTCGTACGGCGCGCGGCCGTGGATCTCGGTCCAGTCGCCGTGGACCACCGTGACGTCCGGCAGGTCCGCGAACAGCTCCGCCGTCACCCGCGCCCGGCCGGGATCGCGTTCCACGCTGACGATCGTGGCTCCCGACGGCGCCCCGGTGACGAGCCAGGCCAGCCCGACCCCGCATCCGGTGCCCGTCTCCGCGATGGAGGAGGCCCCGCCCGCGAGCACCCGCAGCAGGCGCCCCTGCTCGGGGCGGCAGGAGAAGGGAAAGCCCTGCCGGTCCGCCAGTTCGACCGCCCTGGCGACCAGCGGGGGAAGCTCAAGGCCCCGGTAGGCGTCCGTCCCGTTGAGTGACATCCCTATTGTCCGTAGGTGAAGCGGAGCTGGGCGTTGATCAGGAAGTTGAGGCGGTAACGCATGTGGCTGACCGCCTCGGGCGGCGGGGGCTCCGCGGAGGTGAGCAACGTCCAGCGCAGCGAGGTCTCCATGCCATACGGCCGCAGGTCGAACCGGATCTCGTCGTTCGGCCTGTTCGGCCACAGCGACGACCAGACCACCAGCTCGGGCTCGACCGACCGGAGCACCCGGGGCTCGATCTCGTCCCACTGCAGTTCGAGCCACTGCCTGGGGCCGGGACCCCGCGGATTGGTCAGGCTCTCCCACACGATTCGGGGAGGTGGGGGCTGCTTTCTCTCTCGTGAACTCAGCTCGATCACCTCGCCAGAATAGGCGAACGCCATAAACACCACCACGGATTAACAAATCAGGTATTTAGCCATTTTTGCTGGTGAGGTTCTGTTGGGATGGCATTCGGGATGACAGCGCCCTCGTCGGGCGGCCCTTCCGCCGGGGTCCACGCGACCTCATGGGTCTGTCGCGGTGCCGTCGTGTCAGGGACGGAGTCCTGGAGTCACGCGTCGAGGTGTGCACGCGAGGTTCTCCACCACCGAGGAGATCATGTCGGTCGGACCGCCCGGGCCATGGCGTGACCGGTGGACGGGCCGACACCGGCATCGGCACGGCCGTCCTACGAGTGGTCGGCGCGAGAGCGCCGGGTTCGCCGACCCGGAAGCCTGCTCCCCGAACCGGTCGCGGGGCCTTGGCCGAGAACGACCACCGGCCCGAGCGGACCGGCCTTGGGCTGAGAACGATCTACTTCGAGGACGCGGCCCGTACCATGCGAAGCTGGCCTATCTCGCTGGCGTTCTTCATCAGCTCGGAGTTGACCCAGGCGATCATGTGGGCGACGGTGTGCTCGGAGTCCTGCGGCCAGGGGAAGGGGGCCGGGGCGTCCAGGTCGGCGTCGGTGAGGCCGTCCAGGACGGTCAGCCAGGTGGTGCGGAGGCCACGCAGCCACCCGACGGCGCTCGTTCCGTCACCCGGCCAGGTGACCTCGGTCCTGTCCCGAGGCGCGCGTCCCTGGGCGTGGTCGATGGTCACACCCCACCACCAGCCGATATGCCAGCTCACCCAGCCGATGGTGGGAACGGGGATGGGGTCGGGCTCGGTCTCCGCCCAGTCGGGCACCCATGCTCCCGTGGCGTCACGGCGTACGGTCCAGCAAAGGGGGGCGGGTTCCCACAGGAAGTCATCGGGTCGTAGTCGTTCCAGGTGGTAGTCGAACAACGACCAGGTCAGGTCGAACTGCCAACGCAACAGATCACATCGAGATGCACGCATCAAGACAGAATGGCAGGCTCCGGACAACGATCGACCGTCCCACACGGGGGTTCGGACGAGGTGCGGGGTGGGCACCGCCACGACGCGGGGGGTTTCCGTGCCAGGGGTCGAAACCAGGTGAGGGCTGGTCGGTCGGCGCCACCACGCCACCGGGGCCGCCCGTGGAGGTTCGTGAGAACGTTGATCGACACCGCCACGGCACCAGGGTCGTCCGCGGAAGTTCGAAGCCGGGTGAAGGATCGGTCGCTGGGGCTTCCCTGGGAGAGCGGGGCCGGGGAAGGATCAGTCGACACCACCACGGCGCTGGGACCCTCCACACGAGGGTTCGAAGCCGGGTGAAGGCGTTGCGACGCCGCCACGACGCCGGGGCTTCCGCAGGGAGGGTGAGGCGGAGCTCCGCCGGAGGGTAGCGTGGGACGCGGCGCCGTACAGGTGTGGAGTTCGCCGGTTCGGATGAAGGCTCCGCCTTCGCGCCGTCGTCGGGAACGTTCCGGGGAGCACCACATGACCAGGCCGTTCGTCCTGTCCTCCGTCGCCGTCTCGCTTGACGGTTACATCGACGACGCGACCTCGGAACGGCTGCTGCTGTCCAACGACGAGGACTTCGACCGGGTGGACGCCGTACGCGCCACCTGCGACGCCATCCTCGTCGGCGCCGGAACCGTCCGCGCCGACGACCCCCGGCTCATGGTCCGCGCCGCGCACCGCCGTCAGGCCCGTGTCGCCGCCGGCCGACCGGAGTCTCCGCTCAAGGCCGTCATCGCCGGGCACCGGCCCCTCGACCCGGCCGCGAGGCTCTTCACCACCGGCGACACCGCAAAGGTCGTCTACGCCACCACCCCGGACGTTCCCGTCCAGCGGGACGCCCTCGCCGAGGTCGCCTCGGTCGTCGACGCCGGTGACCCCCTCGACCTGCGAGCCGTCCTCGCCGACCTCGCCGAACGAGGGGTGGAGCGCCTCATGGTCGAAGGCGGCGGCACCGTGCACACCCGGTTTCTGGCGGCGGGTCTCGTGGACGAGCTCCACGTCGTCACCGCGCCCTTCTTCGTCGGCGACGCCGCCGCCCCCCGCTTCGTCAACCCCGCGTCGTTCCCCTACGACGCGAGGAACCGCATGCGACTGCTCGAAGTGCGGCCCATGGGGGATGTCATCCTCGCCCGCTATCAACCCGTCCGGCGGCCGGAGGCCTGACGGCTCAGTAATCGAGGAAACCGTGGGCGACCGCGACGCGGCTGGACGGCGTCGGCCGCACCCCGGTGACGCGTTCGGCCAGTGCTCGCGCCGCGGCGAGCCCGCCCGTCGCCCTGCCGTGGACCAGCCCGAGCTCGATCCGGTCGGCCAGGAAGGCCGTCTGGTCGTCGACCTCGTGGGGGAACAGCGGGTCGAAGGACAGGATCTCGCGGCCGTCCGCGTAGTGGTTGAAGCCCGCGACCATGTTCACGTTGACGAAGACGCTCGCCACGACCGTCCCCGCTGACAGGGGCCGCAGCACCTCTCCCAACGACCCGGCGTAGCCGATCGCCTCGCCGAGGATGGTGCCGCCCTCGGCCGGGTAGGCGCAGATGAGCCCCATGTCGATCTCACCTTCCTCGTCGTCGCCGTCGAGCACCTCGACACCGAGACGGGCCAGTGCCTCGTGCGGGGTGAGGCCGCGGACGTGCGTCGCGCAGAACGCCTCGTCGTCGAGCCAGCCGTACGTCATGGGAGCCCTGCTCTCCGTAGGGGGTCGGATACGGGAATCCTGGCAGGCGGGTCCGACAGAAACCGCGCACGGTCTGCGATTTGTAGGGGTTTATCGATTTTGTGAAGGTGTACGGGCTCGTTCCACTGGACGCAAGTTTGGGCGTTCCGGAGAAACGACCTGGCGATTGCTTCGATTATGTCGGTATGTCAATGGGGTCGATGTCGCCGACCGCGAAAGCGTTGTTGAGTGTGCCTCTCGCGGTCGCGATCAACAAAATCTTCGACGATGGGATGTTCAGCCTGCAGTGGACCATCATCGCCGTGGTGCTGACCATACTGATCGCCGAGCCAACACCCACAAACCTGCTTGGGCCCATCTCCACCAAATCCCCTATAAGCAGACTTTCCATCTTAATTACTGAAAGCTCAATCAACGTTAAGACCTGCCTGCTCCTGCTCACCGTGCTGGCCATCGCCCTCCCCTGGCCACCCATCCCGATCGACCCCCCGTCCGAGCCGGGGAACAGGGCGTCTTCCACGCCGCCACCCCCACGGAAAAGCCCGACGGGAAGCCCGACAGTGCATCCGACGGGGAATCCGACAGGAAGCCCGACGGTGAGCCCTCCGGGGAAGCCGCCGGGAGGTCTGCCGTCTCCGCTCGCGGCCGATCCGTGCCGTCTGGTCGACGCCGTGAGACTGGGCCGGTTCGGGAAAACGGAAATTGATCCAGCTTACGGAAATTTCGACCGGTGCGATGTCCTGATATATCCACCGGGAGAGGATGAAGTGGATGTCAAGGTGGAATTCGATCCTGGTCCACTTCCTGAGCAGACCACGTCCTCCGAAACCATGAAGAACGTCATCGTCATGAAGGAGCCCGCCCAGAGCACGGAATGCGAACGCAGGATGGCGTTGTCCGCGGACAACGACACGATCGTGTCGGTAACCGCCAAACGCGGGGAGAAGGGCAGGGCCTCCCTGTGTGACATCGCAGACACGGCGACCGAGATCGCCGCCGAGAAACTCGGCGCCGGAGAGCTGGAGAAGTATCCCCGCTCTCTTCCCCAGGACTCCCTGGCGAACGAGGACGCCTGCGCGCTTCTCAGCCTGGACGCCCTGGGAGAGTTCGTCCCAGGCGTCGACGCGGCGAATCCCTACGTGGGCTACGGCAACTGGACGTGCAAATGGTCCAGTACCACCGGTGATCTGCGGGTGAACCTGCACTTCGACCAGGGGCGGCAACCGGACTCCACCGACGGGGCGCCCACCCGGCTCAACGGCTACCGCGCCTTCGTCGAAAGGTGGGCGGACGACGAGAGGGCATGCCTGACACAGGTGGTCTACCGCTCCTATCCCGACCGGTACGGCAGGACGAAGGCCGAGACGCTACAGCTGCTGGTCGACGGTTCCTTCCCGATGGACCGGCTCTGCCGCGTCTCCATCGAACTGGCCCGTTCCGCCACCGCCCAGTTGCGGGGGGCCGCCTGACCGTACGGCGTGCGACGCCCCGGGACCCGGCGGCGGGCCCCGGGGCGTTCGCTCCTCGTTACCCGAACTGGCCGGGCTGGTAGTCGCCCGCGGGCTGCTGGATGATCACGTTCACCCGGTTGAAGGCGTTGATCAGGGCGATGAGAGCCACCAGGGCGGCGAGCTGCTCCTCGTCGTAGTGCTTGGCGGCGTTCGCCCAGACGTCGTCCGGAACGCCACCGGCCGCGTCCGCGATGCGGGTGCCCTGCTCGGTCAGTTCCAGGGCGGCGCGCTCGGCGTCGGTGAAGACCGTGGCCTCCCGCCAGACCGCGACCAGGTTGAGACGGAGCGGGGTCTCTCCGGCGTGCGCGGCGTCCTTGGTGTGCATGTCGGTGCAGAAACCACAGCCGTTGATCTGGCTGGCGCGGATCTTCACCAGCTCCTGCGTCGCGGTGGGCAGCGCCGAGTTGTGGATCGCCGTGTTCGCCGCGATGAGGTGCTTCAGGAACTTCGCCGCGACCGGGTTGTCGAGCGGATTCAAACGAGCGTCCATGGTGCGCTCCTTGTCGTTGCGGTGGTTACACCTCTCTGACCAACCAGCCGGGCCGGATGTGACGCAAATGAGTGTGATGTACATCTCCTGCCCGTCGAGCCCCTGTCCTCACCGCCCGGAAGGGCACCCGGGCGAGGGCCCGGCGAACGGCAGCCCTGCCACTTTCGGTGATCGAAAGCGCACGCAAGGTAGTAGTTGGCCAGATGGCTTGAAGCTTGGCCGGGTGTGTTATTTTTTGACCATGCGGCCAGAAAACAAGCCGGATCGACAAATGTCGTTCATCGAGGAGGCGCGGCGAGCACAGATCATCGCGTCCGCGATCGAGGTGCTCGCCTCGGTCGGCTTCGCCAAGGCGTCGCTGGCGGCCATCGCCAAGCACGCGGGCATCAGCAAGGGGGTGATCTCCTACCACTTCGCCGGCAAGGACGAGCTGATGGAGGAGATCGTCACCCAGATCTACACGAAGATCGCCGAGCGGGTCATCGCCAGGCTGGAGGGCCAGGACACCGCCGTCGGGATGCTGCGCACGTACATCCTGTCCGTGGCCGAGCACATGCGCGACCACCGCACCCAGCTCCTGGCGCTGGGTGAGATCTTCCACAACCTGCGCGACGCCGAGGGCAAGCCGCGGTACGGCGCGCACACCAACGAGGAGCTCTACCAGGGCATCGAGCACATCTACCGGTTCGGACAGAGCACGGGCGAGTTCCGTGCCTTCGACCTGCGCGTCATGGCGATCACGCACTCCTCCGCCGTCGACGCCATGTTCGCCTACTGGGCGGTCACCCCTGACCACGACCTCGACGCGCACGCGCGCGAGTTGGCCGACTTCTTCGAAAGGGCGGCGGCGAAGTGACGACCGAGACCAGGACCAGAACCAGACTGTTCGCCATCGACAACCTGCGTGTGGTGCTCACGGTCCTGGTGGTCCTCCACCATGTCGCGATCACCTACGGCCACATCCCCGCTTGGTACTACTTCGAGGAGGCCAAGGACGCCAGCGGCGTCGCGCTCGACATCCTGGTGATGTTCAACCAGGCGTTCTTCATGGGGTTCTTCTTTCTCATCTCCGGCTTCTTCACGCCCGCCTCCCACGACCGCAAGGGCGGCGGGGCTTTCGTCCGTGACCGGTTGAAGCGGCTCGGCATCCCCCTGCTGGTGTTCCTCCTGCTGCTACGGCCCCTGCTGGTCGCCGGCTTCTACCCGGACGGCATTCCGTACTGGTTGTTCTACCTCGGCTCGTGGGACGCGGGCCCGATGTGGTTCGTGGAGGTGCTGCTGGTCTTCGGCATCGTGTACACGCTGTGGTCGAGGCGGGCCGGAGCGTCGAAGCAGGCCGTCGAGCCCCGGCGCACCGAGCTGACCGCGCGGGCGATCGTGCTGTTCGCGCTCGGGCTGGCGGTGGCCACGTTCCTGTGGCGGTTCCTGGTGCCCGTCGGGACCTACTGGATCGTGATCGGGCTGCCGACGCCCTCCCACCTGCCGCAGTACGCCTCGATGTTCGTCGTCGGAGTGCTGGCCTACCGGCGTGGCTGGTTCGAGACGCTGCCCGCCAAGGCGGGACGGATCGGCTTTCTCGCCGCGACCGGGGTGACGCTGGTCGTGCTGCCGCTGAGCATGACGACCGAGGGTGTGCTCCACCAGGCGTTCAACTCCCTGTGGGAGTCGACGTTCGCCGTCTCGATCATCGTCGGGCTGATCGTGCTGTTCAGGAACCGGTACAACCGGCAGGGGGAGGGTGGCAGGTTCCTCTCCGAGCACGCCTACACGGTCTATTTCATCCATCCGGTCGTGCTCGTCGCGGTCGGCTACGCGCTGGCCTGGCTGCACGCTCCGGCGATCGTCAAGTTCGTCGTGGCCGCCGCCGTCTCGTTGCCGCTGTGCTGGGGGGTGGCCTGGCTGGTGCGCGCGCTACCCGGCGCCAGGCGGGTGTTGTGAGGTCAGGTCTCCGTGCAGGTGGTGTCGGTCGCGGGCATGACGCCGTCCACCAGATAGCGGTTGACGATCCGGTCCACGCAGTCGTTCTTCGGGGAGAACAGGCCCGCGTAGACGGTGTGCCGGAAGGCACCGCGCAGGGTGACCAGGCGTGATCCGGTCAGGGCCCGGTGGGTGGCCCGCTGGCCCTGGTACGGGGCTCCCGGGTCGCCCGTCGCGCCGACCATCAGGACCGGCACGTCGTTGCGGACCCGGGTCGGCGGCTCCGCGGGCGCCACGGGCCAGAACGTGCAGGGGGTGAGGTTGCGGATGAGCGGCCCGAACAGGGGCTCCTCTGCCCGGTGGGCCTGGATGTCGCGGTAGTAGGTCTCGGGGTCGCGGGAGGCCGCCCGGTCCGCGCAGAAGATCGCGTTCTGTACGGCCGACGCCCCGTCCACGTCCGGCCCGGAGAAGCCGGTCAGCACCTGCTCAAGGACCGGGGTCGGGGTGACCTCGACCCCCCTGGCCGCGTCGCCGAGCACCTTGACGTCGGCGGCGAAGCTGCCGTAGGCCTCGTCGCTGTCTCCTCCGGTGACGTTGAACATGATCATGGGCAGCACACGGCTGTCCATCTGGAACCGGCCGACCTTCAGCGGGCCCCGGCCGGTCGCCCGGTTGATCCGGTCGACGACGGCCAGCACCTCGCCCGCCGTACGGCCCAGCCGGTAGCGGTCGTGGTGACGGGCCGTCCAGGCCGCCCAGTCCCGCATGACCCCGGCGAGGGCCGGGCCCTGGTACCGGGCCAGGTCGGGGCCGTAACGGTCGACGTCGAGCGCGCTGTCGAGGACGACCCGGTCGGCACGGCCGGGGAACAGCTGGAGGTAGACGGCGCCCAGGTAGGTGCCGTACGACGAGCCGAGGTAGGACAGCTTCCGCTCACCGAGGGCGGCGCGGATCACGTCCATGTCCCTGGCGGTGTCCCTGGTCGAGACGTACGGCAGCACGTCCCGGTGGGCGGCGCAGCGGGAGGCCAGGTCCCTGGCCAGCGCCGTGGTCCGGTCGAAGGAACGCCGGTCGGGCCCGGCGGAGCCGACGATGGGGCTGGGCCAGCCGCAGTTCAGCGGGGTGCTGCGCCCGACGAAGCGGGGGTCCATCCCGATCAGGTCGTAGCGGGCGGCGACCTCGGGCGCGGCGTTCTTCACCATGAGCGCGAGGTAGGTCACCGGGACGCCGGGGCCGCCGGGGTTGTAGAGCAGCGTGCCGCGCCGGTGCGCGGGGTCGGTCGCCTTCAACCGGGACATCGCGACCTTGATGGTCCGCCCGTCGGGACGGCCGTAGTCGAGCGGCACCGTGACCTCGGCGCACTGGGCCTTGGCCGCGTCCAGTTCCTTGCCCGCCTCGTCGTCGGGACCGTTCTGGCAGCGGTGCCAGTCGATCCGCTGGTTCTGGAACCTGGCCAGACCGTCGTCGGCCGTCGCCGTACCGGTCAGAACGGTGGCCAGGGCCGTCCCGGCCAGCACCGCCGCCATCCCTCGTCCGCGCATCGGACTCTCCTCTCGCTTCGTCATGCGGGGCACGAGGCTAGGCGGGCGGGCCGCGGCGGCGCGTCAGTCCGGGGTCTGGTCTTGACAACCCTCGTGACCTGGGCTTTCGCCTGCCGGGGGATGGTTCTTTGCGGAGGGTGTCCTCCTGGGGTCGCAGATCCTCCGCGTCATCGTCATCCCCAGGGGGCACGTGTTCACCGGGTCGCGGAACCTAACATGTGTCACGCGACGCGGCTGTTCAGGAGGAATGCCCCAATGTTCGGAGTCCACCGGCGTGACGGGGTGCTGGCGGCCGTGATCCTCCTGGGGTGCGTGGTCCTCAACGACCGTGTCTACGGCTCCCCGGGGCCGTTGGTCCTCCAGGTGGCGTTGACGGCGCCGCTGGTGTGGCGGCGGCACGCACCGTTCACGGTGTTCTGCGTGGTGGCCGGGGCGGCGCTCGTGCAGTGGTTCGCCGACGTCCAGACGCTGACCGACGTGGCGTTGCTGGTCGCCCTCTACACGGTCGCCGCCCGTTCGGCCTGGCGGTACACGCTCGCCGCCGGGGTCGTCCTCGAAGCGGGAGTCCTGCTGGCCGCCGCCCGCTGGGCCGCGCCCGCCGACAGGTTCCTCAACTCGGCCGCCTTCCTGACCGCCGTGGTCGTGGCCGTCGCCGTCACCGGCGTGAACACCCGCATCAGGCAGGAGCGCGCCGTACGGCTCGAACACGAACGGGACCAGCGGGAACGGCTCGCGGTGGCCGAGGAGCGCGGACGCATCGCCAGGGAGATGCACGACATCGTCACCCACAACCTGTCGGTGATGGTCGCGCTGGCCGACGCCGCCGTCTTCGCCCAGCGGTACTCACCCGAGCGGGCCGAGGTCGCCATGCGGCAGATCTCCGGCACCGGACGGCAGGCGCTGACCGACATGCGGCGCTCCCTGGGCGTGCTGCGGGCCGACGAACCGGACGCGAGCCGGCATCCGGCTCCCGGCCTGGCCGAGCTCGAACCGCTCGCCGCCCGGACGCGCGCCGCGGGACTGTCCGTCCGTCTCTCCCTTGAGGGGGACGTCTCGGCGGTTCCCGCCGCCGCGCAGCTCACGGTCTACCGGCTGGTCCAGGAGGCGCTGACCAACACGTTCAAGCACACCCCCTCCGGGACACGCGCCGCCGTACGGGTGCGGTGCTCGGGCGACGCCGTCACCGTCGAGGTCGTGGACGACGGCCCGGCGGCGCGGGCCCCCGGCACGTCGGACGGACACGGCCTGGTGGGCATGCGCGAACGCGCCGCCGCGTACGGCGGGACCCTGGAGGCCGGTCCCCGTGACGGCGGCGGTTGGCGGGTCGCGACCAGGCTCACCCTGACCACGGCGGGCGTGAACACGGCGGGCGTGACCGGGGGCCTGGGCATGGCGAGGACGGCCGGGCCCGGTTTGGACGGGGCGGGTGAGACCGGGGGCCCGGAAACGCCGGGTGCCGCCGGGCCTGGTCCGGGTGTGGCGGCCGGTAAGGGGGCGGTGTGACGATCCGGGTGTTGCTGGCCGATGACGAGTCGCTGCTGCGGATGGCCTTCACCATGGTCCTGGACGCCCAGCCGGACATGGAGGCCGTCGGGGAGGCGGCCGACGGCGCCGAGGCCGTACGGCTCGCCAGGACACTGCGTCCCGACGTGGTGCTGATGGACGTCCGGATGCCCGGGATGGACGGCATCGAGGCGACCGGCCGGATCACGCGTGTCTCACCGTCGTCGAAGGTGCTCATCCTGACCACCTTCGACCTCGACGAGTACGCCTTCGCCGGGCTGCGGGCCGGAGCCTCCGGCTTCCTGCTGAAGAACGCCCTGCCCGAGGAGTTGCTCACGGCCATCCGCAACGTCGCGGCGGGCGACGCCGTGGTCTCCCCCAGGATCACCCGGCGGCTGCTGGAGACCTTCGCCCACCGGCTTCCCCACGGGGAGCGTCCCGTGTCCGACGAACGGCTGGAACGGCTCACCGCGCGTGAGCGGGAGGTGCTCGTCGAGGTGGCGCGCGGTCTGTCGAACACCGAGATCGCCGCCGAACTGCACCTCGCCGAGGCGACCGTGAAGACCCACCTGGGCCGCATCCTGCTGAAACTGGAGCTGCGCGACCGGGTCCAGGCCGTGGTCTTCGCCTACGAGAGCCGCCTCGTTCATCCGTCGTGAGCGTTCTCGCGACTGGTTTGTGATCTGTCCAGAAGTGGGTTTCGGGTGCTTAACGGGGAGACCTTCCTAGATTCCTACTCTCTCTAGGGGTAATGATGCCTTCTGCCTTAGGTGCTCCCATAGCGCCCATCGCCGCGCACAATCTGCTCGTCTTCCTGCTCCAGGTCAGCCTGTTACTCCTGCTGGCGCTGGTTCTCGGGCGGCTGGCCACCCGGTTCGGGATGCCCGCCGTCGTCGGCGAACTGTTCGTCGGCGTGGTCCTCGGCCCCTCCTTCCTGGCGCACGTCGCGCCCGGCCTGCAGACCTGGCTGTTCCCCGCCGACCCCGAGCAGTTCCACCTGCTCGACGCCGTGGGCCAGATCGGCGTGCTGCTGCTGGTCGGCCTCACCGGCATCCACATGGACATGAAGCTGGTCCGCCGCCGTGGCGTCACGGCCGCAGGAGTCAGCGTCGGCGGGCTCGTCGTCCCCCTCGGCCTCGGCATCGGCGCCGGGTTCCTGCTGCCCAGGACGCTGGTGCCCGAGGGCACGGACATCACGGTCTTCGCGCTGTTCCTCGGTGTGGCGATGTGCGTCAGCGCGATCCCGGTCATCGCCAAGACGCTCATGGACATGAAGCTGCTGCACCGCAACATCGGGCAGCTCACCCTGACCGCCGGGATGATCGACGACGCCTTCGGCTGGTTCATGCTGTCGATCGTCAGCGCGATGGCCGTCAACGTGGCCTCGACGGGAACCGTGCTGACCTCGCTCGCCTACCTGACCGTCATCGTGGTGTTCGCGCTGACGATCGGCCGCCCCCTGGTCAGGTACGCCTTCCAGCTCACCGCCAGGTCGGAGGAGGCGGGTCCGGCCGTCGCCACCGCGGCCGTGCTCATCCTGCTCGCCTCGGCCGGTACCCACGCGCTCGGGCTCGAAGCCGTCATCGGCGCGTTCGTCTGCGGCATGCTCATCGGTAGCGCGGGCAAGGTCGAACCGGCCAGACTCGCCCCGCTGCGCACGGTCGTGCTCTCCGGATTCGCGCCGATCTTCTTCGCCACCGCGGGCCTCAGAATGGACCTGACCGCGCTGGCCAGGCCCGAGGTGCTGCTCAGCGGCCTGGCCGTACTGACCATCGCGATCGTCGGCAAGTTCCTCGGCGCCTACGCCGGGGCGCGGCTGAGCAGGCTCAACAGGTGGGAGGCGCTCGCACTCGGCGCCGGGCTCAACGCCCGCGGCGTGATCGAGGTGGTGGTCGCCATGGTCGGCCTGCGGCTGGGCATCCTCGGCGTCGAGGCCTACACCATCGTGATCCTCGTGGCGATCGTGACCTCGCTGATGGCTCCGCCGATCCTGCGGATCGCCATGGCCCGGGTCGAGCAGACCGCGGAGGAGAAGCTCAGGGAAGCCGAACACCAGGCCTGGAACAACCACTCGACCAGTGGTACCGAACCGATTCTGTGACCTCAGAACAGGGTGAGCGGCTCGACCGGTACGGGCTCCGGCAGCGGGGCCAGGGCGGGCAGGTGGGACCGTACCTCGTCGTGGAAGCGCCGGGCGAGCGCGGGGGCGTCGGCGTTGTCGGGGGTGTGCAGGAAGAAGGTCGGCGAACGACCCTCCCGCAGCCATGCCACGACCGTGTCCACCCAGGGCCGCCAGCCCTCTGCGGTGCGTTCGGCGTCGTCCCGGCCGATGTAGCGGACGATCGGGTTCCCCGTGAGGGCGGTCGTACGGCGCGGCATGCGCGGTTTCTTCGTCCAGGACTCCCGCTCGGCGTCGGTCGTCGGCGGCGTCTGGAAGAGGACGACCGTGTCGAACGGCACCCACTCGGCCCCGGCGCCCGACAGGACCTGTTCCAGCAGCCGCGCGGACCGCTCGTCCTCGAAGAACGCCCGGTGCCTGACCTCGACGGCGTACCGGTGGGATCGGGGAAGCCGGTTGAGAAAGGCCGCGAGAACGCCGAGGTCACCCGGGGAGAACGAGCCGGGAAGCTGGATCCACAGCGCGTGCGCGCGTGGGCCGAGCGGCTCGATCGCGTCCAGGAACGCCCTCAGCTCCTCCTCGGCGCCGTTCAGCCGGCGTTCGTGGGTGATCGGTTTGGGCAGCTTGAGCACGAACCGGAAGTCGGGGTCGGTCTGCTGCGCCCACAGCTCGACCGTGTTCCTCGCGGGTGTGGCGTAGAAGGTCGTGTTGCCCTCGACCGCGTTGCACAGGCTCGCGTAGGCGTGCAGCCGTTCCTTCTGCGGAAGGGGATGGGGGATGAAACGCCCCTGCCATGAGGTGTTCGTCCACATCGCGCATCCCACATGAAGCCGCATGTACCGACGCTATCCGAGTACGGCCCGCGTCCGGTCATCGGATGCGGGCCGTACTGGTGATCCACCGGGTTCGGCGGCCGGGTTCAGCGGGGTTCGGCGAAGGCGAGGGCGCGGGCGGGGTTCTCCACCATGATCTTGTGGATGACCTCGTCGCCGACGCCGAGTTCACGCAGCGCGGGCAGGAAGTAGCGCGAGATGTAGTCGTACCCCTTGCCGCCGTACTTCCTGAGCTGGATCTTCTGGCACACGTCGTGACCCAGCACGATCTGGTCCGCGTAGCCCCGTTCGATCAGGTCCGCGACGCCCCGGACGACCTTGTGGTCGCTGGTCAGGAAGAGGTGTCCCCACGGGCTTCCCGGCGAGGCCAGGAAGTCCAGCTCGATGAAGGCGCCACGGGCGACGAGACGCTCGGCGAGCGAGGGGTTCGTCACCGCCTCCATGCAGTGGCCCATGACGACGTTCGTCGGGGCGACGCCCTCCTCGTCGAGGATGTCGAGCACGGCGATCTTCTCCTCGCCGACTCCCCCGACGTGGAAGGTGATGGGGGCGCCGGTGATCCTGCTCGCCCGGCCGCTCGCGCGCACGCTCTTGAGCTCGTTCTCGGTCAGCGGCGCGGAGTCGGCGCCGACCTCGCCGATGATGCCCGAGCGGACGCCGGTCTCGCCGACCCCGAGCACGACGTCGCGCACGATGATGTCGGTGAGGTCGTCGACGGTGAGCTCGTCCATGTTCTCCGGGTGGAAGGTCGGGGTGTACCAGCCGCCGCCCATGACGACGTTGAGCCCGCTCTCCCGGGAGAGCCGCAGGAGGCCCTCGGGGTCGCGGCCGACGCCGATGGGCGAGACCTCGACCAGGGTGCCTCCCCCGACGTCGGCGAAGGCGAGCACCTCCGTCAGCATCTCGTCGAAGTCGCCCATCGCGTCACTGTCGGCGTTGGGGAACCCGTGACGCGTGCGGGCGAGGTTGGCGAGGGTGAGCGGCTCGGCGGCCTCCGGGGAGTCCTCTCCGGGACGGCGGAAGCGCGCCGGGCGCCGCAGGTCGACGAAGACGTGCTCGTGCATGAGCGTCTCCCCGAGCGTCGACGGGTCGACCGGGCCCGTGACGGTCAGCGCCTTGCCCGCGATGTTCGGGATCTCGAAGGGGTAGCGGCTCACGAGTCTGCCTTCGGGGTCGTGATGGTCAGAAGTCGCCTCGGGTTGCGCACGGTGACGGTCTCGATGAGGGCGTCGTCCGCGCCGACCATCCGCAGGTAGTGGACGAGCTGCTGCAGGATGAAGCCGTACCCGCCGCCGCCGTAGGCGAGGAGGTGCGACTTGGCCGAGACGTCCTGCGACAGCAGGACCCGCTCGGCGTGTCCCCTGCGCGCCAGTTCGACCACGGCCGTCGCCACGTCCTGGTCGTCGGAGACGCTCAACACGGACGGCAGCCTGCCGAGCTGGTCGAACTGCACGAACACCCCGCGTTCGAGGAGCGGTTCGAGCTCGTCGGGGCGCGGGGAGAGCGGGTCGCAGTGCCCGACGACGACGCGCGTGAGGTCCGCGCCCTCCTCGGCGAGCAGGTCGAGCACCCGCCGCTGGGTCGCGGGGTCGGCGGAGCGGTCGAGCGTGATCGCGGCACCGGTGGCCGCGGAGGCCCGCGCCGCCGCGACGAGGATCGCGCGTCCCGCGGGCTCGTCGGGGTCGAGTGCGCCGAGTTCGCCGATGACGCCCGCGCGCACGCCGTCCACGCCCTCGGTGATGTCCCTGACGATCTCCTCGGTGAGCCCGTCGACGTCGCCGGAACCGGTGGGGCGGTATCGTCCCGCGCCCATGACGACGGCCAGGCCGGTCGCCTCGGCGATACGGCGCAGCGCGGCCGGGTCACGCCCGAGGTCGGGGGTGGTGACGTCCACCAGCGTGCCGCCCCCGGCCTGCTTGAACGCGGTGGCCTCGCGGACGGCCAGCGCCTCGTCGCCGAGAAGCAGGTTGTCCCTGTTGGGGAGGCCCAGACTGACCTCTCCGAGCAGTTCCATGGTGAGCGGTTCCTGCGGTTCGGTCCCGTCGCTGAAGTCGCTCAGCAGATGTTCGTGGGGCATGACCGCGCCGAGGGCGTCCGGCGCGAGGTCACCGGTGACGGTGACGACCCTCGCCGCGCGCGCGGTTGCCGTGGTGGAGTCGGTGGTGGACACCGGGCCAACATAACATAGAAGATCGTATATGATACAGAGGGCAATCCGTGTGTCTCCGAGACGGAACGGCACGTGGACGCGCCGCGCCGCCGGCCGTACGAAACCATGGACAGGTCCGTTCCGAACTCCCCTGTCCCCGGGCCGGCCGACGGCCCGTCAGCCCCCGGCCAGAGCCTCGGCGGCCCTGCGGACGTGGGCCTGCAACGCGGCCTCCGCGCGGTCGTCGAGGGCCGCCGTGGTCGCGGGAAAGGCGTCGGACAGGTCCACCATGACGTCGAGGACCACCTCGTCCAGGAGTTCGTCGAGGGAGGACGGCCCCGTTTTGGACCGTGCCCCGGCCAGCCGTGGCCCGTTGACCATCTCCAGGGCGATCCGGTGTAGCTCCTCCGGGGAGAGCATCACCTGCGGGTCCCAGGGACGGCTCTGGTCGAAGCGCCGTTCGTCGAACTCCTCGATCTTCAGTTTGCGGGCGGGACGGCGCGCGGGAGGCAGGGGGGTGTCGGGCCGCAGGACGATTCCCTCGGCCGTGTTGTCCGGCACCTCGGGCAGACCGAGCATCCGCGGCACACGGGTGGGGAAACGGCGGGGCAGACCGTCGAGGTCCGTCAGGCTCCCCCTGGCGAGAAGCGGCACGACGTCGAGACCGGTGTCGGCGGCGATCGAGGCGATGTCCGCGTAGGGCAGGAAGGTCCCGGGGTCGTCCGGCCCCTCGTGACGCAACACGTCGAAAAGGGCGAAGCGAATCCCGGGGCTGTACCAGACGCCCGTCTGGACGGGGGACGCGCCCGGCACCGGGGAGACGCCGGGGTGGGGGTAGTGGCCGCCGTACAGCTCGCCGTAGAGACGCACCGCCGAACCACCGCGGGCCAGGGCGGCCTCAACGGCCCCGGCGAAGGCGGCGCGCAGGAGCTGCCAGCCGAAGAACGGCTCGTCGTCACGCAACCACGCCTTGCGCTTGCCCACCGACAGGCCCTCGCCGTCATGGGCGATCACCATCTGGGCCCCGTGGACCTTCTCGGTGGCCACCCACGGACCTCCGGCGGTGCCCCCACCGGCCCGGTCGGCGGCGGGGATCTTGGGGTAGGCGAGATGTCGCATCGGAGCAGTATGGCCGAGACGAACTCGGAAACACCTCTGCTTTTCCGGCCGGTCCGAAGCCTGTTCCGGCCCGGTCCTGAGCCGGTTCTGCCGGTCCGGAGCCGGTGGTCAGATCGGGTTCGCCCCGGGGCCGCCGATCGTGATCTCTGTATCGTGCGGCGGATCGCTTCTGCGCCGAAGGGCCGAGGTCACGGTGGCCCGTGCGCCGTGGTCTCCGTGGAGCCGTCTCATCACCGGAAATGCTTTACCTGGGGCCTACGACCTTTTTGAGATGGTCTCCACGACCAGGAATGACCAGCCTTCCGGACAATCCTCCTCGTCGTCACAGAAAAGTAACAACAGCCCAGGAGAAGCGGGTTCGGCGTGGATGAATCACATGGCTCTCGCTCCATATTGTGGAAGCTCGCATTACTCACCTGCGGACCGCTGCTGACGACGGCGCTGTCGGTGTGGGCCTTCAGCCAGGTACCGGCCGACGCGGTGGTCCCTGTCCATTGGAATGCGATCGGCGAGGCGGATCGGTACGTGTCGAGGCTGGAGGCGCTCCTGACGCTTCCCATCGTCTCGATCGTCGTCAGCCTCGTGGCCTGGCTGGTCGACATGCTGGGAGGCGTTCAGCGGAACGTCGTACCCGGATGGGTGCTGATCTCTCTCATGCTCGTGACGGCGCACGGCTTCGTCCTTCAGGCGGCGCTGTCCGGCAGGGCGGTCCTGCCCCGGGTGATCGTCGGGGTGCTCGGCCTGGCCGTACTGACGCTGGCCGGCAGGCCTTCCGTACCGGCCAGATGGAGATGGGCAGCCGCCCTCCTCGGCTGCGCCGTCCTCGTCGCCGCCTTCGCCGTACCGCTGTGATCCGTATGGATTGGTCAAGCACCCGGAGGCCGATCTCAAACGCGCGCTGCACGGCGCCAACCCCGATGTCAGCCTGCGTGCCGTGGTCTGCCTTCGCCAGTTCGTCGAGTAGTTGGAGGCCGAACGTGTGGTCGAGGCACGATGGGCCGACTGGTCCTGGCAGGACATCGTGATCCGCCTGAGCGTCACCAAGCAGACCGTGCACCGCAAACACCGCTGCAACCGGGAGAACTGATGTTCCGAAGTGACCGTCCAAGAGCTGGGCCGCACAACGCTCACAGCTCGGATACTGGCCCGCGACCTGGAGCATCCCCGGGTGACCGCGCCTCCCCTGCCCTCACCACGCTCATCGACGCCTGACTGCTTCAGCCCCGCGACCCTTGAGAGACCTCACGGAGGCCGGAGGCTCCAAGTGAGCCGCCCACACGTGCCACCACCTGCCAGACGTACAGCATACAGCCAGGCCTCTGAACCATGATCGCGAAATCGATACAGCCGCGCGCAGCCATGCCTGTTCACAACCTCGTTGGGCAACAGTCAGCCCGCCGCCCCGCTGCCCGCACTGCACGATCTGGACATACCGCAACAATCACACGCCCACTTGATCTCCGAGCATCACGAGCAGAAGATCAGTGAGTATCGTTACACTAAAGCACTTCGAAGCTAATCGACTGCGCCAAATCGGCGCCGACCAACCATGATGGGCCCAACACAACCGACCGAATGGCTCATAACGAAATGTATCACGATCGGCGCATATACCACTTCACTCACGTAAAAAACCTTCCTAGAATCCTCAAAGAGGGGGCCTTGCTCTCCGACTCCCTCGTCCAAGCAGGGCAAAAGCTCACCGTGGAAGTGGGAGATCTTCACGTGAAGAAACAACGTCGATCAATGAAGGTGACGCTCCCACCTGGCGGATGCCCTGCAGACTATGTTCCCTTCTACTTCGCACCACGCTCACCAATGTTGTACGTAATCAACAAGGGAGGAGTGGAACAGTACAGAGAAGGGCAAGAGCCGCTAATTTACCTCGTTTCCTCGGTTGACCGGATAGTATCCGAACAGCTAGACTGGGTCTTTACGGATGGTAACTGCGCAAGCGGGATCACGGAATATTTCAATGATCTCGAAAATCTAAAACAGGCCGTGGACTGGCCACTAATGGGATCCATGATCTGGAAAAACACAGCCGAGGATCCCGACAGAATGCGCAGGCGAATGGCAGAGTTCTTGGTCCATAGACAAGTTCCCCGAAACTGCCTTCTTGGCATAGCAACCAAAACCAAGGAAATCGAAAAAGAGGTGAAGGAAATATTCCAAAAGCGAAACGAGTCAATTTATGTAGACACTCGAAGTAATTGGTATTACTAGAATTCGACTGGCGAAGCCAGAGATATGCAGCACGTGGGGGCCGCAATGATTAAAGAGGTTCGAGGAAACATACTCGATGCCGACGTCGAGGCTGCGGTCAACACGGTTAACACGGTTGGCGTGATGGGAAAAGGCGTCGCCCTGCAGTTCAAACAAGCATTTCCACAGAACTATCGCGCCTATAAGTCTGCATGCGCCGATGGCGAGGTTCGGCTTGGACGGATGTTTGTCCATGACAATGGAAGGCTTGACAATCCTCGCTATATTATAAACTTCCCCACAAAAGATCACTGGCGCTCTAGATCAAATATCAATGATATCGAACACGGCTTGAATGACCTAGTGCGGGTCATCAGGGAGTACGAGATTTCCTCCATCGCTGTTCCGGCTTTGGGATGCGGCAACGGCGGCCTGGCGTGGGACTCTGTTCGTCCAATTATTATTGGAGCGCTATCACCTCTAGAGGGTGTTGAAGTCCAGCTTTTTCTCCCCGCAGGAGCACCAGTACCCACCGAGATGCGGGTAGCGACTTCATTTCCGAGCATGACTCGCGGTCGAGCCGCACTACTGGAACTCATGAATCGCTATATGGGAATAGTTCGAGCAGAAAATTTTGTCGCCCCCGAAGGCGTTTCACTTCTGGAAATCCAGAAGCTTACCTATCTACTTCAAGCATGGGGAGAAAATCTAAGGCTCAAGTTTGAGCAAGGACGATACGGCCCCTACGCCGAGAATCTCAACCACGTTCTTCAGAGGATCGAAGGGCACTACCTTCGAGGTTATGGCGACCGCTCTGAACAAGTCCTGAAGTTGCACCCAATTCAGCTGAACCCTGATGCAGCAGTGGAAGCGAAGAAATGGATCGACGAAAATGCCCCTGGCCTCCGGGAGGGGTTTTATGAAATCGAAAATCTTATATTTGGCTTCGCATCACCGTACGGTCTTGAACTTCTAGCCACAGTTCATTGGATCGCCACCGAATCCAACAAAAATTCTATCCTTATGGTCGATGACGTCATCATAGGAGTGCAAGCCTGGAACAAGCGAAAGCAAGAACTTTTCACCCCTGCCCATATTTGTCGAGCCTACGATCAGCTCGTTCAGCATGGCTGGCTGAAGAGTCAGAAATAAGCGCTTAATCCGGCCAGCAAGAACATATTCACCGGACGCACCGCGGCATCACAAAAACTCCCCTCCCCCAACCGTCAATATTGTGACGCGTCAGCTGAATAGATCAATTTTCGAGACGGCCGACACGCTGCCGCCACGCCTGGGAAGAAGACTGGATCTAGACCCTGTTCCTGTGCCAGTCGTCGAGGGCCGCCAGCGCCCGGGGCGTCTCCTCGGGGAAGCTCAGCGTCTTGGCAAGCATCCAGAGCGCGGCCTGCAACCGCCGAGCCCGCAGGAACGGCCCAAGCCCCGGATCGTCCGTACGGCCCGCCGCCCCGGGAACCGCCCCGGGCCGAGCATGCATGCGAGGTCCCAGCCCACCGGACCGAGACAGGCCTCCTCGAAGTCGATCCAGCGCGGCCCGTCAGGGGTGGCGGGAGGTTCCCCGCGTGCGCGTCTCCGTGAACGGCCTGGACAGGACCTGGCCGGCGGTGTGATTCGGCGCGCAGCAGACCGAGCTCCTCGCGCAGCTCGGCGTACGTCCCCCGGTCCGGGTGATCCCGCGAGTCCAGCAGGTCGAGAAGGAGGACGGTCTCCTCAAGCGCCGGCCCGAGATACGGCAGTTCTCCAGGATGGTCGCGAAGAGCCGTGTGCAGATCCGCCGGCGCCCGGCCGGTCGCGGCCTGCCGAGCGTGGTGACTGTGGGCACACGGGCCACGATCGGCGCCGGACGAAGGTGCACCCGAACGCTGAAAGAGTCCTTCAACACCACCGGCTCACCGACCCGCACACCGTACTCGGCGGCGACCGCGACAGCGACGGAGACATTGTGTCCCGGCGTTCACGGGGCACCGACGGCCCGGGGTTCTCGGTTCGGAGCCGACTCTCCGGTCATATTTCGAGGCTGTGGCCGGAAACTGCTCCGACAGTGACGTTCACAGACGGCGTCCTGGTCGCGGCGCTTCCGCGAAATACCGTTTCATCGGTTTTCTGCGCGGTCCGCACAGCATCACCACGCCGCCGGAGCGCATCCGGAGTTATCGTCAAAGAAAGGTCGACCACAAAACGGAAACGACGACAGCCGGAGGGGAGTTCGTCGGAGCAGGTTCGGAGAACGAACCAGAAAACGACCTTTCATGATTCTCGCCTGACCAGAGGAGCCGGAGCGAACACTCTCATGAAAAGACTCAAGGGAATGATCTGGTGGAAGGTCGTCCTGGTCGGCGTGATCGCGCTGCCGACTTATATCGCACTGTTCGTTTCCGACGGTGAGAGGGGCTGGGATCTGCTCGCACGATCCGCCCCCGTGGTCGTGATTCTTGTCCTTTCGGTCGTTCTGGCGATCCGCGAGTACCGCGCGGGTCGCCAGAAGGACTAGCCGAAAAGCGCACGAGCCCACACCCCGCCGTTTCGGCACGATATGGATCGTGGGAACGGTGGGACACGTGTTCCGTTCAGTTGGGGATCCTGAACGGGAGCCGGCAGGGAACGAGGTTGGCGCACTTCTCAAGCGGTCCCGCAGAGTTGAGTTTCAGCGACTCCTCGCCCCAGCGCGACTGGTTTATCGGCAGGTCACCGAAGTCCACGACCTCGGCCTCCGGAGGGGCGACGACCTTCACCTTCGCGTTCCAGCGGTGGTACCGGGTGTCCACCACGCTGTCGTACGTTCTCGTGACCGTCTTTCCCTTGGGCCTGAATTCCTGTTCGGTTTCCGTGTACCGCGTGACCAGGCGGACGGGAAGTCCGTTCCTGTCGACGAACAGTCTGAACGAGATCTTCAGCTTTTCCGGGTTCATGGGGCCCCGCTCGGCGTACAGATCCTCGGTTCTGAGGGTGCCGCGATACTCACCCGAGTGGAAGGAGGTGGCTTTCGAGATCACGAACTTCAGCCTCGCGGGGCTGAGGACGTCAACGCGTTGTTCGCCGCGCTGGCCGTACCACTGCCAGGTCGCGCTCTTGCCGAACCTGATCCAACTCGTTCCTTCGGGCATCGGCCCCCACTCGAAACCCTGGACATAGGTGTAGCGCCCCACATTGACCGCGCGGAGGGGGGTCCTCATGGTTTCCAGTTCGTCGGCGCTGAGAGTGGCCCTGTTCTTTGGGGTGATCTTCACCTTCTCGGTGAGGTCGTAACCGACCACTCCGGGCTTCCCGAACGCGATCGTGCCGGTGGTTCGGCTGGTGTAGGTCTCCTTCGACGCCTTGACGGTCGTCCGGCTCGTCTCGGACACCAAGACGCCCCGTCCGGCCACGAACTGCTTCCTGAGAGCTTGGACCGGCTCTACAGGCGGCGCGGCAAGAGCGGTTCCGGTATCGGTGAGTAAAGCCGCGAACACACCAAGCGCGACGACGACGCTGAGACGCTTCATAACGCTCCTTCGGCTAAAGCAGGCGATGAAGATCGTGCCACCCGTGAATCACATACGGATGTCGGACGATCGCGTCCTCATTCATCGGACGGAATGCCGCACCGGAGCTTGAAACGACGGGCTGACCTCTTCTGGCGCGACATGGACCGACCGGAGGCCCCGGCCCTCCTTGGTCGGTGGGCCGGGGCTCCGGTCCGGCTCTACGCGCGCACGAAGCCGTTGATGACCAGTGGGAGCGACGCGTCCACACCCGCCATGTTCAACACGCCTTCGTCGTCCGGCTCACCGATCGAGTAGCCGGCAGCGGTCATCGCCGCGACCACGACCCGGGCCCGCGGGTTGACGCTGTCTCGGTAGGCGCGCAGCGCCTGCGACGGGTGAGTCCGACCGGCCCACGTCTCGTTGTCGGTGAAGACCACGATGCCATCGGCGTGGAACCGCTCACGCCGCGCCCAGACGAACGGGAGCGACAGGTCGGTGCCGCCGCCCGAGGGGCTCCAGGTGGAGATCTCCCGGAGGTTCGTGCGCGGCGTCACCTTGGAGGGGTGGACATCGGTGTCGACGTCGATGACGTGGACGTCACCGTGCTCGATGCGGGCGAGCATGACAGCCATGGCGCAACCGACCTCGTACGGCGAGCCGACCGGCGACCCGCCGACCCGCACCCCGCCGCCCCAGCTCATCGATCCGGACGAGTCGACGGCGACCAGCAGTCGCTTCCCCGAGGGTTCGACGGCGCCGAAGGCGAGCTCGTACGTCTCCTCCAACGCGTCGGAGACCGCCGGCACCGGCTGCCACACCTGCCGGTCGGCGCGCGGGTTCGGCTGCGCCTGTCCCGAGTTGTAGACGCGGAGTGCGAGCCAGGCGTCCATCGGGTGGATGCGCGCCTTGAGGATCGCGTCACGGTCGGTGAGCCGGGCGACCGCCCGGCCGGTGGCGTCGCCGAGGGGCTTGAGCGCGCCGATCCGGGTCATGCGGGCCAGGTTGCGGATGAGGGCGGTCATGCCGACGGTGTCGATGAGCACCTCCCACACGGCGGGCTCGCGCAGCATCGCGTCGGGGAGGAACTCCCACGGCACCCGCGCCTCCGTCACGACCCGGACGGCCTGGTCGACTGTGGTGACGGCCTTCGCGGTGAGGAACCGGTCGACCGCCGGCAGCTCGTCACGCGCCTCGTCATCGGTGACGTTTCCGGCGATCCACCCGAACAAGGCCTTCCGCTGCTCGGAGTCAGCGGCAGGGTGGGCGATCCGCAGCACGTCCCGCAGGTCGAACGCCTCACCCTGTGGCGTCTTACGCTGCCGCGCCTTCACCGCCTTGAACGCCACGTGGTCCGGGTCATCCCGCAGGAACCAGGAGCCGAGCGCCGTCCGAAGCGACCGGCCCACCCGCGGCGCCGTACCGCGTGAGGTCGGCTTCCCGCCAAGGTTCTTGTAGTAGCCGAAGAACTGCGCCAGATGGTCCGTCGTCCGGGCGACCTTCGCAAGTGCCGACTTCGCCGCCCGGCGCGTGTCGGCGTCCCCCCGGGCGTAGCAGGCAGCGAGCGCGAACAGCGCCGGGCGCGGCTTCGGAGCGCGCGGCGGGCGAGCCGTTGAAATGTCCGTGAGCAGCCGCACAACGCGCGGTCCGTCCTCGGCGATCGCCTGGAACAACACGCCGGCGTTCTCCGCCGTCAGCTTGTCCTCACCCACGTAGTAGGTGCCGCCCGTCGTGCCGAGGATGAGGAAGTCCTCCAGGCGGGTCCACAGATCCTTGGCGAACACGTAGCCGCCCGCGGCGTTGGGCACCTGGTCGCTGCGGCCGGGGATCGGCTGAGACTGCGGGGTCGCGACCGTCGACACCGCGGCGAGGGGATCACGGGGAGCCATGGGCGTTTCCTTCCGTTCGACCCGCCCAGAGGCGGATATGCGAAAAGGGGAGAGCGGATGTGGGATCTCCGACCGGCTGTGCCCTACCAAGCTGGGCGATGGGTCAGGCGAGCTGACCCGACAGGACTCGAACCTGAATTCACCATGTGATAACCGACTGGATTCGACCCGCTCTCCCCCGTTCATCAGCCCTTCCTGCGGCGCGGATGTGGAGAGACCGACCGGCCGTTGAACGTGCTGGGCCGCTGCACCACACCACCCGAAGGCGGCGCCGGGATTCGAACCCGGGTCTCCGCTTTTACAGAGCGATAACCGATCGAGATTCGACCCACGCCACCGGCGGACCGATGAACGATCAGGTCTGGAGCCGTCACGGATATGGGGACGCCCACCGGCCTTTTTGGTGCTCTACCGATTGAGCTACGTGAGCCGAAACCCACGACGGGACTCGAACCCGCAACCGCCCCATTAACAGTGGATAACCGACGAGCTTCGACCCGTGCCGGCACCAGACCTGACCAGCTCATCGGGCCGAGAGGAGGCACGGATATGAGGGCGGACACCGGCGGCATCTGATTTGAAGAGATAACCGATGTCCTTCGACCCGCACCGTCTCCAGGCCCGATGAACTGCATGCAACGCTACCGATTCCCGTGACGCGTCACACCTGAATTTCCGGACGAGAGTGGCAACCGAGGAAAATGTGATCACATCCCTCCGAATGGTGTGATCACGCGGCCGTCCGACGACGGCAGGCTCGTGAGCGGTGGTCGACGTCCTCGCCTGGCGGTCCCTGCCGGGGCCTTCGTACTTCTGCCTCATCCCCCCGGAGGGCAACAAGGACGCCTTCGCGTGTGTGTCAACCGGTAGGCGTTCCTCGATCCGTTGGATGTCAACGGTCACAGACGGCCTTGAACCGCAGAAGCCGGGACGATCAGGCCTCTACACCAACCACCAGGAAGTCAGCCCTTGCGATTGACGATCATCCCGGAGCCGAGGCCTCCGGCGGAGGCCCGGAAGGCGGCGCGGCAGGTGGTAAAGAACAGCAACGACCACGGCAGTGACCAGGAGGGCGGAAAGCAGCAGGACGCCCAGGAGGATCACCGTGCGGACGGCCTCGTAGCCGACCCAGAGATAGATCTCTCCACTGGAGACTCCAGACAAAGGGGCCTCGACTGCTTCGTCGGGTGACAAAGTCGCTCCTCGCCATATGCGTCATATGCGCCGTAGGTACGGAGTGAGGGTATATCGTCACGCGAGGCGCGTCTTGTGGTCCTGGTGCGTACGGCGGTGTGGCCCCGACTCTGCGAGTTGAACGCCGACACACCGTCGAAGAGTCGCACGGCCGGAGACCTTGCCGTTTTCACATAACCGGGAGCAACCTCATGAGGACGAGCATCCCTTGAGGCCACACGGATTGGTGCGACCAGAAGCTGTTATCGGGCCACACCCGCGTAGCCGTACGAACAACCGACCAAGGACCACGATGTCGATAGCCGAGAGTCTGGCAATCCTTCACCGCGCCGCCGAATCCGGAACGGTCGTCATCACGGCGTCGGAGCCCGCCTCCACCGAAGCCGTCCGCGACCGCGAGACAGGGCTGAAGCCCCATTTCGGAACCATCGAATGGACGGCTCCGCCCAGCTACCGGGCTTTCCTCGCCGAGCACAACACCTTTTCCTGTAAGCGCTGGGACGCCTCATCCGACCGGTACATCGAGTTCGTCGTCGTCGGTGACGATGCCGTCGTCGAGCTGAACTCCGATCTCGTGCACATGCCCGAGCATGTGGACCGCGGCGACGGCCGGTGGCTGTCCACCAACCACCTGGTCGGCTTCGCCCTCGCCGACGCGGACAACGAGGCGGTCTGGTGCTTCGATGTCACCCAGCCGGACGCGGACGGCGAGTACCCGGTCTACCACCACCACTACGACGACCAGGAAGGGCGTGCCCGCTACGTTGAGGGCGGGGACTGGGAGGACCCGGCCAACTCCACCCCGGACTTCCCCACGTTCGCCGCCTGGCTGGACGCGATGACCAAAGCGTTCACCGCGCCCGAGCCACCGAGTTGGTTCGAACAGCTGGGCTCTCCGGGCTTCCACCCGGGGCTGTAGGAGACCGTACGGGTAAGGGTTCGATCATGGTCGGCGATTCCCGGGGTGGCGCCGGCACGCCTGTCCACGCGACCTCCAGGAGCGAAGGGTCCCACCCCCGTACGGCGAGCACCGAATTCGTCCGTCGTCACGGCCCTCCACCTGGTCCGCGCGCAACGCAGCCTGTCCGGCCATCATGAGCGCTCGGCGGCGCGGACCGCGACCGCCTGTCGCGGGTCGAACGGCCTCAGACGCCGGCCTCGTCCGGTGGCACATCCCCCGTCCATCGAGCGCCCACATGAAGGATCTCGCCGTGGACGATGGCGATGGTCCACTCCGTGACACCGACTCCAACCGTGGTGTCCGAGCCAGGTCGCTCTACCGACGACGACATGCGAACTCGACGAGCCGGCAAGGAGTACGGGATCCCGTCTCGGGCCGTGGGAAACGATCTCCCCAACCGCCCAGGGAGCAAAGATCATTTCCCCGGGAGAAAGACGAGCCGTTCAGGCCGGTCAGAGACATGAAAGCGAGTGGAGCCTAGGAGATTCGAACTCCTGACATCCTGCTTGCAAATAGGCTTGCCGATCTTGAGCTAGCTGCAAAGACCCAGCTCAAGTACATGATTGCGCTACCCGTGGGTAGCCCCAGTTACCCGTTGTTCCCTGGCTCATCGGGCACGCAACGGGCACGCCGACCGCAAGCCAGCTATCCGCCTCGCTTACTACGCGCACCTCGTTACGAAACCTCCTCAGCAAAAGCGCTCTCTCATTCGGAATGCTCTGACCTGCATGGATAGTCAGATTGCCGGGAGGTGGCCCCCCTGTTACACTCGGCTCTTGTTGGGGAAAAGTGTGCCCAACTTACGTGAGCCCTTGAGTCCAGTCTGGATTCAAGGGCTTTTGTCATTTAGTCGGTTCCACGAAGGCGGCCTCGCATAGCGGGGCCGCCTTTGTCGTCTCTGGAGGTAAAATGCCACCACGCTCGTCAGCGGTCCAAGCTATTCCCTGGCCAGTGCTGATAGCTGGCGCATGGCTAGCCACAGTCCTCGTGATCGCAGTCCTGCTCTACTCGATCGCGAAGGCAGCCATCAACAAGACCGAGGCGCGTGACATCCCTAGGCTCGCCCCAGGGCTCATGCAGGTACTCGCCAACCTCACACGGCCCCTCACACGCACTTACGGAAGCCAGGCCGACCCTCCCATGGTGGCCACGCAGGACTCACCCACGGTCGACCCGACAGGGGGCAGGGAGTGACAAGGCGACGCCCGCTCAACGACCCAGTTCCGCGGCTGGCTATAGACGAGGGCGACATTCTCGCAGCCGTCCTCTACACGCTGACCGACAGAGAACGGGAACTGATTTGCCTGGCTTTCGGCCTCGTCGTCGGCAGTCCGCTGACAGTCGGCCAGATCGCGGACATGTATGCCATGCACCCCGCCGAAATGTGGCGCACGATTAATCGAGCAGTCAGAAAGCTCGAGCACCCTGCGCGCAGGTCGCAACTACGCGTGATGGACGATGACTCCGAGGTCGACTTCATTGATGCACGTCGCCTGCCAGGGAGTGTCCTAGAGCTGCAAGTCGCGGATCCAGAGCCAATTGAAATCGTCTGGTGCAGTCATTGCGGTGAGCGTCGTTTTGCCTCTCACAACACCAGTCCAGTTGGTGGACGGCCAAGAAGGTTCTGTTCCAATCGGTGCAGGCAGGCCGCATACAGAGCAAGGCGTGCTCGTGGTAGTACAGCATCCACGTGACATGCGGTCCGGCATCTTCGGTGGGCTGTGGCTGAGGAACGAAACCACAGCCCACCGATCGCCCCCAGCCATTAGCGATGGCCAACCGAAGTCAGGCGATCGTGAGGGCAGCATTCGAACGGTCTCGCTCTACATATGGGAAGGACCCAGCAGTTAGGCCGGCGGCTTCACCCTTGTGGGCGGCGGTGCGTCGCTGGAGTCGGCGAGATCGCTCGGCAACTGAGGTTGCGACGGTCGGTGGACGGCCCGGGGCGCTGCCGTTCGGGACCGGCGCCCACGCCGCACGCCCGGACGGCGGGCGGCAGAGGGCCGGTTACGGCGGCGCGGCGCGCCGCCGCTTGATCCTTACAAGAACAATTCGGCAGTCTCCCTCTAGCGCTCGACACCCTCATAAGACTCGACACCGAGGTCAGGGCTCCCACACCTGAAGTTCAAGGTGAACCTGTGCTTAGCTGCGGCTCCCGCTATCTTGCTTTTATGCGTTTCGGGAGATTCACCTTCAAGCAGCCTGCCCATCAGGCCATGATCGGCCCCACTGGGGTCTACTACGTCTTCACATTCGACTTGGGCGCCTCCCGGAAGTACGAACAAGTTGCGGCAAAACTGCTACGTCTTGGAATTGCGGAGTCGGCCATCACTGCGGCAAGTCCACAGGTAATAGTAACACCGAAATTTAAGCAATTACTCCACAATAAGCACAAAGCACTAAAGGTGTCGGATTTCAATGCAGCGATTCATAGAGGAAGTTGGCCTGCAATAATAAAAGAGTCAATACGATCGCCATCACTCGGTCGATCTGTAGCCAGACTTGCAGTTAGCTATTACGCTAGTAGACTTCTGCGCCACAAAATTCCGGTAGCGAAAATAGAACCTGAGGAGAGCATCAGAGAGGATAGTTTCACAGAAAAATTAAATGCGGATCTACGCGAAGCTGTGGACATCATCGACGACAGCATGCGCAAGAAGTTGATGTATCGCGGACTAGACCATGCCATCGATCGGAAGATGTTCGCACCTGGTTATATGCAAGATAATCCCTTCATTAGACTTCAGCTCAAGCCATTTCAAGGAAATATATCTGGCCAAACGGATGGGACGCCATTCGGCAACTCTAAGTCGTGGATCGATGTAGACCTAGTTCTCTACCATTCGGGCATTGCTCAACTATGCTTCTCAATTGCCTTTGAATCGTCTTCCATGGCAAGCCGGTTCAATGCAACCTCGGCAAAGGGAGTAATCATCCCCCAGTCCAGGTTATGCGAGGAAATCCTTAAACCCTACGTTCGTAGCATCAGCGGGTCTCTAAATGACTTGTCCGGAACCGTCGCCTCCGATATTGAAGGAGGATCAAAGTGGTGGACGCTTTCTAGCACAGAAACCACCACGCTCTCCGATATATTCAATATTTATGACGCAGCTATCCGCTATTCGTGCAGGATTCGAAACGATGCAACATGGTTCTGCTATACCCTGATGTGCATAGAGAGCCTTGAATGCCGTTGCCGGAGCCGGGACGACTGGATGGTTCACCACAAAAAAGAACTGGCTGGCCTGGCCGCACGAGTTGGATGGCACGAAAATATATCAGAGCGCGGGATGCAGAAGTTCCTACCCGAGGATCTATTCGAAACAGTATCGTCGTCTCTCTATGCATCTTTCGCTAGTGCCGTCAGAATAAACTGGAGCTTCGTCGGTAGCGCCGACGAGGTCGAATATTCTCATGTGGCTAACCTTCACGACCTCACCGCTATTAGCTATTCTTTGGCAGGCTACCAACAAGCTAAACGCCTTGACCGCGCTATCCGTGGAAGCATGCGCAGTTCGCGTCACCTAGACAGTCAGGTCGAGGAATTCGCGGAACTTCGACATGGCGTCGAAGTTCTAACGTATGGGACCGCCAGAGAGATCGCTGAGCACGTCGACTCAAGTCTGGGTGTTCCAAGTCTCTATCAGCGAACGCTGACCAATCTGGAAATGAAACGCGATGTATTGGCGGCAATTCAAGCCAAAAGGGCCTCTCGGCGGGCTAACGTGACCGCAGCGGCTGCATTAGTCGCAGCGGCAATCATCGCGCTCCCGAATGTTGATGACGGCTTAAAAGTTGTTGCGAACATCGACACATCCAACAGGGTAGGCAGAATTGCTGCGCCGTTGAAAGAAATCGCAGCGCAGGGCGCTAACGGCACCTGGATGGTCTATCTGGCAGTTCTAGCGATTTTTATCGGCGTGATTGCAATTCCTTGGAGCAGCAGAAGAAGAACATGGAATCGTAGAGTTCGACTTGGCTGGCGCTGGCCCGAAGAAGTTACGGTAGAGCTTTCTGATGATGAGGTATAGAACTAGAGGAAGCGACAGTCGATGGCCAAGTCAAGATAGACGCAAATGATCAAATACATGGACTCGAAATATGTTCGTCAATCTCCCTTCTCCTCGCCGGGATTGATGACAGGGGGCGCACTTGGTCCCGCATCACTGTCAGTTACGCACTCATTTCCTCGTGCCGCTAAGCCTTTCAATTGGCGCCACGCTTGGATAGCTTCACCCGCCTTGATAAGAATATCTCGAATTTGTGATAGCAAAAGAGTCGCGAGACTAGTGGCACCGAGGATTGCCAGCGCCACCGAATCCCAGCTCATTTGACTTCCTGCCGAATGGGGTGTGCGTAGGCGTTACGCCCTCCATCTCCCCCTCCCGAATCAGGGTGAACGCGATCGATCCACGAAGGTTCAGCCCCCGCCTTTATAAATAGGTCCTTATCGTGGACCTCATAGGCTGGCCCCAGTGTTCGGAACCGTAATTGGAGCCGCCCAGGAATTGACTCATCTCTATTGACTAGGTAGTAATAGCAGGCTTTCATGTGATACATGCTATTGGACCACGGAGATACGCACTCGCAATAATGTCTCTGTATCTTTAAGTTGATCCCCCACTGCGGGTCGGCGAGAAGGTCCAGAAAGCGGTTGTGATCGTTTCCGATCTCATAATAAGAATCGAGCTCAAAAATCCAATCTCCATCACCGGTCCACGAGCTCGTAGTGTAGGCAGTGCTGACGGTGTGCCACAATGCAGCTCTTCGGAGTAACCCCGACCCCAGCCAAGATATCCTTGCGCCATAGTTAACGAGCGTTCTGTGGCTGCTTTTGTGATCTAGTTCATGCTGAGACCATCCGTCCAGATTCCAGAGCGGAATGACTTTGGACCTTCGGTATTCGTCCCGCAGCTTCGGAAGAATTTCGTGCCAGCGAGTTCCTTTAACACCCCGAATGACTACCTCGCCGCCGTTTTCGATATCGGTAAGACTTAGATCTCTGCCATTGGCTGCAGTAACACGAAGGCCTAGAACACCATTGACCTGAACTCCCGGCTCGGCGTAGGGAAGAAGTAGCTGCGCGGCGTGCAGATTCATCTCTAGTGGGTACCCGAATGCCGAACTAGCACCGTCTAGCATCACTACGATGCGACGCCTGAATGGAAGTACGTACGCAATACCGAGGGGGTGCGCCCAATATTCTCGGCCAACACCGAGATGAAGCATTACTTGAGACTCAAGTGATGCTTGGGCATGTGTGGCCGCTGGAATTAGCTCTTTGGAAGAGAGTAGTTGCTCCCTGGCATGCTGAGCAGGCTCACCCGTGAACAACCGCCGGGTCCGAGCATTTTGAGTCACACAACCTTTAGCAGGCATAATCAATCCGTTCCCGGATATTCCCGCCCCTGAATATCCGACAACTGATCGCGGCGCCTGCTAAGGCGCATAAAAAGGACTCCGGGAAGGTGGAGCAAAGCTTCTTCGTCCTTAGTCGACATCTGGTTGGGGCAGAGATGTCAGGACAGGCCGCCTTCCGGCCCAGCAACATTTTTGCGCCGTCAGGCGGCTTATGCAAGGGGTGCGACTCACGCTCACCCTCGACACCTACGGACGGATCAACGACGGCGTCCCGGTCGACCCAGCCACCTACGACTACGCGAAGGCGGCACGGGACGCGCTGCACTTCTCCAAGCTGATCGACCGCTTCGTGCAGAACCTTCGCCGGGTGGCGGGCTATGACGTCCAATACTTCGCGTCGGTGGAGATGCAAAAGCGCCTGGCACCGCACCTGCACATGGCCATGCGCGGCAGCATGTCCCGCGCCGACATCCGCGCCGTAGCAGCTGCTACCTACCACCAAGTGTGGTGACCCTCCTGCGACACGATCCGCTTCGAGGGCGGGCACCTGCCGGTGTGGGATGAAAAGGCCGGCTACCTCGATCCCGCGACCGGCGAGATCCTCCCCACCTGGGACGAGGCCCTCGACCAGCTCGACGCCGATCCCGACGCACAGCCACTCCACGTCGTCCGCTTCGGCCCCCAGGTCGACGCCCAAGGCATCCTCTCGGACACCCCGGACGCAGATCAGGCGATCCGCTACCTGTCGAAGTACCTGACCAAGTCACTCGGGCAGGCCGCCGACTCCCAAGCCGCCCGGGATCACGCGGCCCGGCTCGCTGAGGTCCTGCGGTACGAACCATGCACGCCCACCTGCCCGAACTGGCTCCGGTACGGCGTCCAGCCCAAGAACGCCAAGCCGGGCATGATCCCCGGCCGGTGCAGAGGCAAAGCCCACCGCCCCGAACACCTCGGCTACGGCGGACGCCGCGTCCTGGTCTCCCGCAAGTGGTTCAACAAGACCCTGACCGAACACAAGGCCGACCGCCGGACCTGGGTCCTAGAAGCCCTCGGCGTCACCGACGAACCCGCCGACGGGGCCGCTACGTCTGGTCACCGGTCAAGGCCAGAGACCCCGACCTCCCACCGATCCGCGTCCGCCTGCTCCGCTCCATCCGCGAACGCCTCCGCTGGCGCGCTCACCTGAACCAACTCCAAGCCGCAGCAGACGGCCAAGATCCTTCGACAGTCGAGAGGAGCGCGGCATGACCATCACCGCCGGTCGTCTCCTGACCGTGGAAGAGACGGCGGAACGCCTGAACACGAGCGTCCGGTTCGCCCGTCGCTTGATCGAAGAACGCCGCATCACGTTCGTCCACGTCGGCCGTCACGTCCGTATCCCCGAAGCCGCGCTTGAGGCCTACATCTCCGCTGGCGTCGTCTTGGCGGTCGTGCCCCGTTCCCGAAAGGCCACGCGATGAGCAAGAGCAAGAAGGCCTCAAAGCGCCGCTTCGGACGCGTTCGGCAACTGCCCTCGGGACGCTGGCAGGCCCGTTACACAGGACCGGACGGCGTCGACAGACCGGCCCCGGAGACCTTCGCGACCAAGACTGACGCGGACATCTGGCTCACGAAGAAAGAGGCCGAGATCCTCAACGACGACTGGATTGATCCAGAAGCCGGGAAGATCCTCCTCAGTAAGTACGGCCGGGACTGGATCGACGAACGCCCAAACCTGCGCCCCCGTACGGTCGAGCTCTACGGCTACCTGTTCCACAACCACCTCGTGCCGACCTTCGGCGAACGGGCCATCGCCGACATCAAGGACCCTCAGATCCGGCGCTGGCGCAAGACCTTGTTGGACAAGGGCGTGAGCGCGGTGACCGGCGCCAAGGCGTACCGGCTCCTGAAGGCCATCATGACCACAGCGGTCGACGACCTACTAATCAAGCGCAACCCATGCCGAATCAAAGGCGCGGGACAAGAGAAGTCCCCAGAGCGCCCGGTCCTCTCGGTGGCCCAGGTCTTCCGCCTGGCCGACGTCGTCGAAGGTCGTTATCGGCGCTGATCCTGATGGCGACTTTCGCCGGCCTCCGCTGGGGCGAACTCGCGGGCCTCCAGCGTCAGGACATCGACATAGAAACCGGCGTGGTCCGGATCAGGCGTCAGCTCATCTCGATCACCGGGCAGGGCCTCGTCTTCACCGACCCGAAGTCGGAAGCAGGTAAGCGCACGGTCGCCATGCCCGGCCTGATCCTCGACGACATCCGCGCGCACCTGAACGACTTCACGTTGGAGCCAGACGACGCCCTGGTCTTCATCGGCCCCGACAACGGCCCGCTTCGCAACGTCAACTTCAACCGCCGCGTCTGGTCCAAGGCCCTCGCCGCGAACGCCGGAGCCTCCACCCGCGACCTCATGAAGCGGATGGGCCACAGCAGCTCCCGCGCCGCCCTCATCTACCAGCACTCCACCGACGAACGGCAACGCGAAATCGCCGACAAGCTCAACGACCTCGCCCAACGGGCACAGGAAAAGCCATCGGGCACGCAACGGGCACGGGACCGAAAACAGCCTTGAGAAACACTGAAGCCCAGGCAGAGGAATGGCCTCTGAACTGGGCTTTTACGTGGGTGGAGCCTAGGAGATTCGAACTCCTGACATCCTGCTTGCAAAGCAGGCGCTCTGCCAACTGAGCTAAGGCCCCGAGACCAGGTCGCCGACCGGCATGTGGAAGTGCGCTCGCGACCTGCTTCAGGCGTACACGGTAGCAACTGGACGCCCTCCGACGCCACTTGACGCATGACCACCGGAGAAGGGTCAGCGGGCGGAGGCGCCCACGGGGGTCTCGGCGGGGCGGTCGGTCAGGACCAGGGAGGGCAGGTCCCTGACGGAGTCCAGGATGTGGGTGGCGCCGCCCTTGAGGAGGCGTTCCCTGCTGTGGGCCCCGGTCATGATCCCGGCGACGACCGAGGCTCCTGCGCGCCGTCCGCAGAGCATGTCGTTCTCCGAGTCTCCGGCCACCGCGACCTGGCGGACGTCCTGGACGCGAAGGCGCAGAAGCGCGCTGAGCACCATGTCGGGCATCGGGCGGCCACGGCCGACGTCCTCGGTGCAGAGCACGAGGTCGAACCGGTCGGACCAGCTCAGGTCGGCCAGCACCCGGCTGATCAGGGAGCGGCTGAAGCCGGTGGTCAGGCACACCTTGACGTCGCCGTCGCGGAGTGTGTCCAACGTCTCGACGATGCCGGCCGCCGGGACGAGGCCGGAACGGCCGATGGCGCCCTCATAGGAGCGCTCGAAGGTCAGATTGGCCGCCTGGGCCTGAGCCTCGTTGTCGGGGAAGATGCCCCGGAAGACGTCCAGTGTGGAGCGGCCCCGGGACCGGTGTACGTGCACCATGGCACGTGCGTACGCGCCGGTCCCGGGCACGATTCCCTGTGTGGCGATCGCCTCGGCGAACGCCCGTTCGACCATGACGACATCGCCGATCGTGGTGCCCGCCAGATCCAGGCAGACGAGCCTGATGGGGAGCGTTCCCCCATCGTGGGCAAGGACCATGAAAGCACCCGAATCGGTAGCCGCGTTGTTCAGTTCTCGCTTCCTGTGGCCTCAGTCCACAGGTCGAGCTCGGCGCGGTCCGCCTGCACCTTGCGCCAGATCAGCAGTCCCCCAAGCGCGACGAGCGCGAGAACGAGCAGCTTCTTCACGGTGTGACCCCACTTCTTGACGGTCTCACCTGCCGGGGTGAGACAACGCCCGGTTCCAACGTTTTCCCTGCAGCCTAGCAAGGGATCGGGCCATGATCCGGTTTGGGCGACAAGCCGAAGCGGCCAATCACCGTCAACCGGGTGATTCTAAACATCACGCCGTACGGCTCGCATCCAAACGGCCGCAATACGCGACGAGTCGGGCCTCATGGCCGTTCCCGCTTCACCATAACCCCCGGAAACCTCTGGCGGCGCACCCACCCGGGGACGATCTTCCCCAAAGCCCACACGATCAGGAAATATGCGTATTTTCGGGTAGGCGCAGGGGAGGAAAACCGGGAGGTCAGCGCTGTTCCCGCCTTCCGCCGCCCTTGCGACGAGTGCCCCCGGGCCTGGTCAGCGCGTCGCGTCCCCGGTGCACGATGTCCCTGACCGCCTTCAGCCCGGCCTCGTCCCTCGCCGCCGCCAACGCCTCCTTCGCCGCGTCGTAGGCGTCGAGGGCCTCGTGCCAGTCGGCCGCCTCGGCGTCGGTGCCCGCCTGGTCGAGCAGGTCGATCTCCTCGCCCAGCGAGGTCACCTCCTCCTCGACCGCACGCCTGGAGTCCTCGAACCGGGCCCGTTCCCGTACGGCGGCCCGCCTGCGCCGTACGACTCCCAGGGCCATCCTGGCGGCGAGGGCGGCGGCGGCCAGGCCGAGCAGCCACAGGACGACGACCCAGCCGACCGGCATCTCGCTCGTCGAGCCGGAGAGGTCGGCGTCGTCGACGTTGGCCGTCTCCATGTCGGTGACGTTCGCCCCCTGGAAGGACGCGCCCTTGAGGTGGGTGGAGGACAGGTCGGCACCGATGAGGGAGGCGTTCCTGAAGACCGCGTCGAAGTACTGGCCGCTGCTCAGGTCGGCGTGTTCCATCATGGCCCCGGTGAAGTCCGCCCGGTCGCCCTTGGCGCTGCCGAGGCGGGCGTCACGCAGGTCGGCGCCCTTGAAGGAGGCGCCCCTGAGGTCGGCGCTGCCGAGGTTGGCCGTGGCCAGGACGGCCGAGCCGAGGTCCGCGCCCGTCAGGTCACCGCTGCCGACGTCGGCGCCGATGAGACGGGCCTGGCGCAGGTCGGCCCCCTTGAGGGAGCGGAGCCTGGCCCCGGACAGCGACGCCTTGCGCAGGATCGCGCGGTCGAGCCGTACGGAACTCAGGTTCAGGCCGTCGAGACGGGCACCGGTCAGGTCGGCGCAGCTGAGGTCGTCGGGGAAGTCGCTGACGCCGGTGAGGTCCCGGCCCGCGTACCGCTGGCCGCTGCCCGGCTCGCAGTTCGCGCCGGGGGCGGGCAGGTCGGTGGGGACGCCCTTGCTGCCCGCCAGGTCGAGGCCGGTGGCGTCGCGCAGGTTGGCCTCGGTGACGTCGGCGTCCTGGAAGGTGGCCCCGTCGGCGGCGGTCGAGTACATCTCGGCCTTGGTCAGGTCTGTCCTGTGGAAGACCGTGTCGATCAGGATCGCGTTGTAGAACCTGGCCCCCGCCGCCCTGACGTCGGTGAGGTCGGCCCGGCGCAGGTCCGCGTAGTAGACGCTCGCCTCGCGCAGGTCGGCCCCGGTGAGCCTGGCGCCGTCGAACTGGGCGTTGTACGCCTTGGCCCTGACCATGCGGACCCCGCGGAGGTCGGCCCCCTCCAGGTGGGCGTAGGCGAACATGGCGTCGTCGAGGGTCGCCTCACGCAGGTCGGCGCCGCGGGCGTCGGCGCCGGGCAGGTTCGCCTCGGTGAGGTCGGCCTCCCGCAGGTCGGCGCCCGCCATGCTCACGGTGGACAGGTCGGCCCCCTTGAGGGAGGCTCCCCTGAGGTTCGCCCGGGTGAGGGGGGCGCGCAGCCGTACTCCGTCGAGGGTCGCGCCGTGCAGGTCGGCGCAGGTCAGGTCGGCGGGCAGGGCGGCCGTGGTGAGGTTCCTGCCGGACAGGTCGACGCCGCTGCCCGGCCTGCACGCCGCCTCGGCCGATGCCGGAGGGGCCTGCGTCACGGCCGCCAGGATCACCGTCGGGGTGAGAAGGGTGAGAAGCCGGAGAAAGACCCGCATTTTCCACTCGCTATCTCCCCCGAAACATCAGGATCCTACCGAAAAGCGGGTCAGGCGTCCTTGACGAGGTCGGCGTAGTCGGGGTGCCGGTCGATCCACTGCCTGACGAACGGACAGCGCGGCACCACCTGGACGCCCTCGGCGCGGGCGGCGTCCAGGGCCGTGCGGACGAGGGAGCCACCCACCCCCTTGCCACCGAACTCGTCCTCCACCTCGGTGTGGGTGTAGACGATGACGCCGTCACGCCGGACGAACTCCAGCTGTCCCGCGTGCCTTCCGTCGATCAACGCCTCGTAGAGGTCGCCTTCGGGTGAGAGCTTGACGTCGACGTGCACGAGAAGTCCTCCTTCGTCGGGCCGCCGGGCGGCGGCCTACCGATCAGCCTCCACCGGAGGGGATTCATTCCCCCGCGGACCACGGAGCCGTGGCGGCCTGGTAAAAGGCACCCAACAGGATTTCCGGTCAACGGTAAACTGGACGGTCACGGCGTCGGTCGTGTGACGCCTTCCGATCCGACAGCCCGCAAAGGTGGCCCCGTGACCACGGTCGTCCGCGTAACCGTCGTCCCCGGCGACGCCCCCGAGGGGATTCTCCTTCTCGCCCTGGGTGGGGAGCTCGACTACACCAACGCCGAACGGCTGCGGCACGACCTGCACGAGGCCGTCGGCCCCGAGCCGCGTGACCTGGTCGTCGACCTGACGGAGCTGAGCTTCTGCGACTCGTCCGGCCTTCAGGTCCTTCTCGGTGTGCGCGAGCTCGTCCAGGCCCGTGGGCGCCGGATCGCGCTGGCCAATCCGCACCAGCGGCTGAAGCGGATCTTCCACCTGACCGGTCTCGCCGAGGCATTCGGCGTCCAGCCGACCGTCACACAGGCGGTGGAGATCCTGACGAGCCAGACCCCGCTGTAGGACGTAAGTCGGCGGGGACCGGGCAGATGTCTAACGACCACCGGACGGGGCGAGGTCGAGGGGGAAGGCGTGACCGGCGACCAGGAACAGCAGTGGCCGATCGATGAGGATCTCGGTGCCCTGCGGGACTTCCTCCTGCGCAGGGCGGCCCTGGCGGGCCTGCGCGACGACCGCCTCGACGACCTGCTGATCGCCGTCAACGAGGCCGTGATCAACGTGCTCGAACACGGCGGCGGCGAGGGCACGGTGACCGTACGGCACGACGCGGACTGCGTCACCGTCGACATCACCGACACCGTGGGCGCGCTCGGCAGGCGTGACGTCCCGCCCCGACGTCCCGCCGACGCCGTGCGGGGCTTCGGCCTTTGGCTGATGAGTCAGCTCTGCGACGAGTTCACCATCCGGCGCAACGACGGCCGCTCGCTGGTACGCCTGCGGATGTGCCTGGACACCGTCCCCGCCCGGTAAGCCCTCTCCGAAGCTTTGCCTCGCGTGGAGATCGGCACGCGAATCCCGGGGGGATCACCTGGCCATCGTCTGCGCGCGAGGGGGATTCGATGGGCCGTCTCAGGGTGATCGGCGTCGTTGTGGTGGCCGTGGCGACGGGAGCCGCGCTCGCCGGGTGCTCGGGACAGGACAAGGCGGAGAAGGACCCCGCGGCGATCGCCGCCGCGGCGAAGGCCTCGGCGTCCGCGGTCGCGGCCAAGAAGGCGGCCCAGCTCAGGTCCAGGGCGGTGACGGCGGCCCAGGTCCGCGCCAACGAACTGGGGCAGATCCCCGTCCTGATGTACCACCGGGTGGTGGACAAGCCCGGCACCCAGGACGACCGCACCCCGAAGCAGTTCCGCACCGAGCTGGAACGGCTGGCCAAGGAGGGCTACGTCCCGGTGACGGCCGCCGAGTACGTCACCGGGCGCATGGACATCCCGGCCGGCAAGCACCCGGTCGTGCTCACCTTCGACGACTCCTCTCCCTCCCAGCTCTCACTGGACGGGATGGGCGTCCCCAAGCCCGGGACGGCCGTGGCCATCCTTGAGGACGTCGCCAAGCGGAACCCGGGCTTCCGGCCGGTCGCCACCATGTACGTGACGCGCGACATGTTCGGCAAGGCGACGCCCGAGGAGGGCACCGAGATGCTGACGTGGCTGCACGACAAGGGGTTCGACATCGGCAACCACACCCGGGACCACAAGAACCTGCGGGGCAGGCCCGAGGACCAGGTCACCGCCGAGATAGCCGCCGGTCACAAGCTCATCACCGACCTGATCCCCTCGAAGCCCGTCACGCTCGCCCTGCCGTACGGCAACCAGCCGAGCACCAAGTCGTGGGGGCTCAAGGGGACCTCCGGAGGCGTCTCCTACGACTACGGCGGGGTGTTCCTGGCCGGGTACACGCCCGCGGAGTCGCCCTTCAGCAAGAAGTTCGACCCGCAGGGCATCCCGAGGATCCGTTCGATGGACAAGACCGGTGACTGCGCGAAGTTCTGCTCGACCGCCTGGCTCGACTGGCTGCAGGCCCATCCGGACGAGCGCTACACCTCCGACGGCGACGTGAACACGGTCGCCTTCCCGAAGTTCAAGTCGCCCTTCGCGCTCAAGCGCTTCAGCGACCGAATCCTGGCCTACTGAACAGGGCGAGGGTCTCCGGCAGCTGCGAGTGGCGGGGTTCCGGCAGGTCGCCGGGGTCGAACCAGCCGAGCCGGTCGAACTTGTGCGGCTCGCCGATCGCGACCTCGGCGGGGTCGACCCTGACCGCGAAGACGACCGCGACCCAGTGGGAGTCGGGTACGGCGCGCACGACGTTGCGGACGCCGATCGTCTCGATGTCGAGCGCGTCCGCCGAGTACTCCTCGCGGACCTCGCGGGCGACGGCCGTCTCGAACGACTCGCCGTATTCGAGGGCTCCGGCGCCGCAGTCCCAGGTGCCGGGTTCGTCCCGCGCGCCCGTGCCGCGCCGGGCGAGCAGCACCCGGCCCGCGCCGTCGTGGCAGACGAAGACACACGAGACGGATGGTGTACGGTTCCCCTCCATCAGAAGTGGTCCAGTAGCTCGGGGAACGCCCGCAGGGTGAGCACTCCCCGGTCGCCGGGGTCGAGGGCGGCCTGTTCGAGCACCCAGGTGTGGGCGTTGGGGATGAGGACGGCGTTCATTCCGGCCTGCCGGGCGGGGATGATGTCCGACTTCGGGGAGTTCCCGATCATCCAGGTGCTCGCGGGTGTCAGCGCGTGCTCCTCGGCCAGCCGTAGGTAGGCGGTGATGTCCTTCTCCGGGACGATGTGGATGCCGTCGAAGTGGTGCGCCAGCTGGGAGGCGTCCAGTTTGCGGCGCTGTTCCGCCTGGTCGCCCTTGGTCAGCAGGAGCAGCCGGTGCCGGGTTCCGAGGTCGAGGAGCGTCTCGGCGACGCCGGGGACGAGCTCGACGCGGTGCTCGACGAGCGCGACCGCCAGCTCGTTGATCCGGCGCCGTTCCCGCTCGGTCGTGGGCCGCTCGTTGAGCCGCTCGAAGCAGTCGCGGAGGCTGCGCAGGAACACCTTGCTGCCGTAGCCGTGGACCGCCGTGTTGGCCGTCTCGATGTCGTTGAGGACGGCGCGGAGGTCGGCCCTGTCGAGGGTCGGATGCTCAAGCCAGTCGAGGAAGTCGTCGATGACCCGCTCGAACAGGACGTTGTTCTCCCAGAGCGTGTCGTCGGCGTCGAAGATGAGCACCCTGCCGGTTGACCGCGGTGACACGACTCTCCCTTGCTCGGATTTCCGCATGCCGTACAAGAGGTACAGGGCACCCGGAGCAGCGGCAAAGGGTTTTCCCGCCGTCAGGACGCGGCTTCGGCGATGACCTCGTCCACTTCCCGGCGGCGCGCCGCCTCCTCGGCGGCGAAGCGCTCGACCTCGATCCGCTCGGCGATCTCCTCGTCCTGCCGCATGAGGGCGTCGAGGTCGCCCCTGGACATCTCCAGGACGCCCATGTCGTCGTAGGCCTGGCGGATGCGCTCACTCCACAGGCCGATGTCCTTCACGCACGGGACGATCCGGCTGAACAGCAGGCTCTGGAACATCCGGATGTACGGCGAGTCCCTGAGCATCTCCTGGGCCTCGGCGCGGGGGATGCCGAAGTTCTCCCAGATCTCGACGCCGCGCAGCCGGTCGCGCATGAGGTAGCAGCCCTCGATGACGAAGTCCTCGCGTTCGCGCAGCTCGGCCGCCGACAGCTGCGCGTAGTAGTCGCGCAGCGCCAGGCGGCCGAAGGCGACGTGCCTGGCCTCGTCCTGCATGACGTAGGCGAGGATCTGCTTGGGCAGCGGCTTGGTGCTGGCGTCGCGGATCACGCCGAAGGCGGCCAGCGCCAGACCCTCGATGAGGACCTGCATGCCCAGGTAGGGCATGTCCCAGCGGGAGTCGCCGAGCGTCTCGCCCAGCAGGTCCTGGAGCTTGCCGTTGATCGGGTAGACCAGCCCGAGCTTCTCGTGCAGGAAGCGGGAGAAGATCTCCACGTGCCGGGCCTCGTCCATGGTCTGGGTGGCCGAGTAGAGCTTGGCGTCCAGGTCGGGGACGGTCTCGACGATCCTGGCGCCGGTGATCATGGCTCCCTGCTCACCGTGCAGGAACTGGGAGAACTGCCAGGCGGCGGCGTGGTGGCGCACCCGCCTCCGCTCCCGCTCGTCCATCTTCTCCCAGTGCCTGGTGCCGAAGATGGCCAGCGACTGGTCGGGCATGCCGAGCGCGTCGTACGGATCGACCTCGATGTCCCAGTCGATGCGTTTGACCGAGTCCCACTGCTTGTCCTTGCCCTTCTGGTACAGGGCAAGCAGTTTCTCCCTGTTCTCGTCGTACTCCCAGGTGAAGCGGGCGTCGCCGGTCATCGGCACATCCCAGGTCGCCTCGCCTACGGGGGTCGTGTAGAACCGGCCGGTCGACACGGTGATCACCTCCATGGCACGCGGACGTACGCCGTAGGAACGGTTTCACGCGCTCCCTGGGGTGTCAACGGCGGGGCCGTAAGTCCGCAACCAGGGAGAACCCGGTTCTCACACCGCCTCGACCGCCGCCGGGGCCTCCGTTTCCTGGGCGGGGGCGCGCAGCCCGCGCACCCCGGGGAAGAGCAGCGCGGCGAGCGAGGCCAGCAGGATGAGGGCGGCGCAGCCGAGCAGCGCGGGCCTCGGCCCGACCAGGATCGCCGCGGGCCCGGCCAGCATCAGGCCGATGGGGCCGAACATGAGGGACCCGAGGGCGTCGTAGGAGCTGACCCGCGACAGCGCCTCCGGCGGGATCTCACGCTGCATGGTGGTGTTCCACAGCACGCCGAAGACGTCGAAGCACACACCCATCACGACCGCGCCGAGGACGACCGTCCACAGCGGCGCCGAGATCCCGAGCAGCAGGTACGGCAGCGCGGTCGGCAGCGTCATGAGTGTGGCGATCAGGATAGGACGGCTGGGCCGCAGCCGCAGGGTGACGACGATGCCGCCGAGCATGCCGACCGCCTCGCCCGCCAGGACGGCCGACCAGGCCGCCGCCCCGCCCATCTGTTCCTTGGCGACCAGCGGCCCGAGCACGCCGTGCGCGGCCTGCATGGCCAGCACCAGCAGGGAGAACTGCGCGACCACGACCCACAGCCACTGCCGTGAGATGAACTCGCGCCAGCCGCCGCGCAGGTCGGTGAAGACGGAGCGCACGCCGTCGAGGAGCGACGTCCTGGCGGGCCGTACGGTCTCGGCTTCGTCCGAGGCCCGGGCGGCGGCGGGCTTGAGGCGCAGGGCGGCCACGAGCACGGCGGCCAGGGAGAACATCAGGCCGCTGACGACCAGTGCCCAGCCCGCGCCGATCAGGACGACCGTCATGCCGCCCATGACGAGACCGGCGACCCGGGAGATGTTGGTGCCCAGCCCCAGCAGGGCGTTGGCGGTCTGCAGGCGGTCGGCCTCGACGACGTCGGGGACGATGCCGGTCAGGGCGGGGAAGAGGATGGCCGTGGAGACGCCGCTGACGGCCGCCGCCGTCGCCAGGGCGGGCAGCGGGGTCCAGCCGGTGAGCATCATGCCGGCGAGGCTGAGGAAGGCCGCCGCGTTGAGCGTCTCGGCGGTCATCATCACCCGGTCGCGGGGCAGCCTGTCGGCGATCACACCGCCGACGAGCATGAACACCACCATGGGCAGCGACTCGGCGGTGAGGACGACCGACAGGGTCCCGGCCGTCGCGCCGGGCAGGGCCAGGACGCCGAAGGCGAGGGCCACGGGGGCGAAGGAGGTGCCGAGCACCGAGATGGTTCTGGCGACGAGCAGAAGAGAGAAGTCCCGATCCCGGAGCATGCCGAGATCACTCCGGTAGCTGTGCACGTGCCGTCCCCTTAGACCCCAAACCAGAAAGAGAACCCATTCTTCCGGTTCCCGGGTCATATGTCGCATGAATTTCGCCCCCTGTCCAGGAGCCAGGCAACGCAGAAGAAGCCCCAAAAGACGAAATATCCGACAATTGACTGACAGTCAGCACCTCATGTCATCCTCGCGACCACGGCGGCTCCGCAGGACCTCGCGCCCGCCTGACGGCCGGGGACCGCTGCCGAAGGAGTCCGATGAGACCGCTGAGCGTCATGCGATGGGCGGCGCACGAGGACGGCGCGAAGATGATCGACCGGCTGGGGGAGCTGGTCTCGTGCGAGTCGCCCCCCGGTTCCCTCCCCCACCTGCGGGCCTGCGCCGACCTGGTCGCCGGCTGGGGCGAGGCCGTACTCGGCAGACCGGCGCGGCGGGTCGTCAGGGACGGACTGCCCCACCTGCTCTGGGCCGCGCGGGACCAGCGGGTGCTGCTGCTCGGCCACTTCGACACGGTGTGGCCCGCGGGAACGATCAGGCAGTGGCCCTTCGCCGTGGACGGCGACCGCGCGACGGGGCCGGGGGCCTACGACATGAAGGCGGGCATCGTGCAGATGTTCACCGCCCTTGGCCTGCTCGCGGACACCTCACGGGTCGGTGTGCTGCTCACCTGCGACGAGGAGAGCGGCTCCGTCACCTCCCGCGAGCTGATCGAACGCCAGGCCCTGCGCTCGGGGGCGGTGCTCGTCTGCGAGGCCAGCGACCCGGCGGGCGCGCTGAAGGTCGCGCGCAAGGGCGGCTCCCTCTACCGGCTCACCGCCGTCGGCAGGGCGGCGCACGCGGGCGTCGAACCCCAGCGGGGCGTCAACGCCACCGTCGAGGTCGCCCACCAGGTCCTCACCGTGCAGGCGTTCGCCTCACCGGCGGAGGAGACCAGCGTGACCCCGACGGTGCTGACCGGCGGCACCACGACGAACACCGTCCCGGAGACCGCGACCCTCTGCGTCGACGTCCGCGCCTGGACCAGGGACGAGCTCGAACGGGTCGACCTGGAGATCCGCAGGATGACCGCGCGGCTGCCCGGGGCCGTGCTGTCCGTCGGCGGCGGGATCAACCGCCACCCGCTGACCCCGGAGGTCGCGCTGCCGCTGCTCGCGGTGGCGCAGGCCGCGGCCAAGGACATCGGCCTGCCGCCGCCGGACGGCGCGCACGTGCCCGGCGCCTCCGACGCCAACTTCACCGGCGCGCTCGGCGTGCCGACGCTGGACGGGCTCGGCGCGGTCGGCGGCGGCGCGCACGCGCGGGGGGAGTACGTCGACGTACGGGCGATGCCCGACCGCGCGGCGCTGCTGGCCGCACTCGTCGCGAGGCTTCTGACGACGCCTTCCTGACGAAGGCCCCACACCGGACGGTCGCCCCCAATACGCTGTGATCGGCCGCGCTCCCGCGCGTCCGGGGCTACCGCGAAAGTGGGCGCGACACGATGAACAGGGACAGCCGGCGGATCGGGGTCGAGGAGGAGTTCCTGGTCGTCGATCCGGTCACCAGGTGCGCGGTGCCCCAGGCGGAGGCGGTGCTGCGCCGGGCGGCCGACCGGCTCGGACCCCAGGTGGGCGGGGAGATCACCAAGCTCCAGGTCGAGTCACGGACGCTGCCCTGCCGTACGGTCACCGACCTGTACGGCCAGCTCGCACGGGGCCGGGCGGAGCTGGACGCCTCGGCCGCCGAGGAGGGGCTGCGGATCATGGCCAGCGGCACCCCGGTGCTGGGCGACGTCGTCCCCTCGCCGATGACCGAGGGGCCCCGGCAGGACCTGGGCAACGCGACCTTCAGGGGGCTGCACGACGAGCTGAGCATCTGCGCCCTGCACGTCCACGTCGAGCTGCCGGAACGCGACCGGGCGGTGCTCGCGGGCAACCACCTGCGGCCCCACCTGCCCACGTTGATCGCGCTCACCGCGAACTCGCCGTACTGGTCGCGGCGCGACACCGGCTACGCGAGCTGGCGCACGCTGGTGTGGAACCGCTGGCCGGTCGCGGGGCCTCCGCCGTACTTCACCTCGGCCGACCACTACGACTCCCACATCGCCATGCTCCAGGAGGCCGGGGCCCTGGTCGACGTGGGCACGGTCTTCTGGGACATCAGGCCCTCGGCGCACCAGCCGACGCTTGAGATCAGGGCCGCCGACGTGCCGACCACCGCCGAGGAGTCGGCGATGGTCGCCGCCCTGGTCAGAGGCCTGGTGACGACCTCGCTCACGCTGGTCGACCGGGGGGACCCGGGGCCGGTCGTCTCGGCCGACCTGATGCGGGTCGCCTACTGGCGGGCCGCCCGCGACGGGCTCGGCGGGTACGGCGTGGACGTGCGCACCGGCCGTCCCGTGCCCGCCGCCGAGCTGGCCGTACGGATGCTCGACGCCGCGGCTGCCGGGCTTGAGGAGCACGGGGACCTCGACCTGGTCACCGGCTGGCTGAAGCGCCTGACCGGGGAGGGCGACGGGGCCACCCGCCAGCGCCGCGCCGCCGAGGAAGGCGGGCTCGCCGGGGTCGTCGACCACCTCATCACCTGTACGGCCCCGCCCGCCCTCCAGGAGGAGAGCACGTCCGCGTAACGACATCCCGGTCCGCCCGGTCCACCCTTGAGGGGAGGCAGGACGGACTGGGAGGCGTTTTCCGTTGACCGAGACCGCAGAGCACCCGACGATTCCCCTGGACACCAGCCGTAGGCCGCCTTCGGCCATGGCCCACGACGCCAGGGCGTTCGCCGACACGATGACCGCCCGCAGGTCGGTGCGGGAGTTCGCACCCGACCCGGTGCCCGAAGGGGTGATCGAGGCGGCCGTACGGGCGGCGGCGAGCGCGCCGAGCGGCGCCAACCTGCAGCCGTGGCGGTTCGTCGTCGTGACGGACCCCGAGCGCAGGCGACGGCTGCGTGCGGCCGCCGAGGCCGAGGAACGGGAGTTCTACGCGCACCGGGCCCCCGCCGAGTGGCTCGACATGATCGCCCCGATCGGCACCGACTGGCACAAGCCGTTCCTGGAGATCGCCCCGGTGGTGATCGTGATCTTCGAGGTGCACCAGGGGCCGCGTACCCCCAAGCCCTACTACGTCAAGGAGTCGGTCGGCATCGCGGTCGGTCTGCTGATCGCGGCGCTGCACCACGCGGGGCTGGCCACGCTGGTCCACACGCCCAGCCCGATGCGCTTCCTCAACGAGGTGTGCGACCGGCCCCCGGAGGAGCGTCCCTACCTGGTGATGCCGGTCGGCTACCCGGCGGCGGGCGTCCGGGTGCCCGACCTGACCCGCAAGCCGCTGGAGGAGGTGATGATCCGCTGCTGAGGCCGCTCCTTCGAGCGGATCATGCCGGGATCGCCCGGCTGCTCAGGTGAGGTTCTCCTCGAAGAAGGCCAGCAGCGGTTCCACGTGCCGTTCGGGACGGCGCCAGTCGGCCAGCAGGTCTTCGAGCAGGTGCCGTTCGGCCACCTGCTCGGTGCCCCGGTGGCGCCGTACGACCGGGTGGATGAACGCGCTCTCCCGCGCCCGGCCGGGTTCGGGGTGCCGTTCGATGGCGAAGACGTCGCCGTAGTCCTCGCGCCCCCAGCGCAGCGTGACCGTGTAGTAGTGGGGCTCGTCCCCGAACCGGGAGAGCGCGTAGTCCTCCGGCAGGTCCGTGTAGTGCCTGACCAGCCCGCTCGCCTCGTCGAGCACCAGCACGTCACACAGGTACTCGAACTGGGTCCACAGCGCCGAACTCCAGTTCACCCGGTCGAGCACCAGCGCCATCAGCTTCTGCGGGTCGGCGGGAACCGTGTCGTACGGCAGCGCCACCCCCTCGTAGCGTTCGCGCAGCAGGGCGGTGAGCGTGCGCAGGTTGTAGCGGAAGCCGTCGATGAAGGCCGAGGACGCCCGGCGGAAGTCACGTGCCTGGGCGATGGTGCCCGCGAAGTAGAGGTCGTCGACGTTGGACGAACGCCAGTCCGGGTGCAGCGAGGGAAGCCTGTCGTCGCGTTCGGTCTCCGGACGGCAGGACGGGTCGAAGATCGAGGTGTCCATCCTGAAGCCGGTGCACCGGATGACCGCGTCGTATTCGAGCACGGCCTGTTCCCCGTCGGCGTGGGTGTAGGTGATGCGAACCTCGTAGTGCTCCCCGGTCCAGGAGATCTCGTCGATCACGCAGTCGAGCACCGAGTGCAGCGTCTTGAACTGGTAGCTGTCCAGGATCGCCCCGTACTGACCTCGTACGTCACCGGGGTGTTTGGTGTTCCACGCCAGGCGCAGCGGTCTGCGGCTGGCCAGGTGCACCATCGCCGCGTGGCCGAGGATGGCGTTGGCGGTCTCGAACGCCGAGTTGCCCTTGCCGACGACGAGCACCCGCTTGCCCGCGTACGCCGCCGGGTCGGTGTCCATCTCCTCGTAGCCGACCGCGTGCTCGATGCCCCTGATCTCCGGCACGTACGGCGCGCCCCACCCGGTGGCCACGACGACGCACCGGCAGCGCAGCACGTCGTCCCCGGTGCGCACGAGGAAGCCGTCACCGGAGCGCTCGATCCGGCTCACGGCGGTGCCGTACCGGACGGCGAGGCCGTGCAGGCTCTGGAAGTCGGACAGGTAGCGCACCAGGTCGTCGGCCGCGGGGAGGTACTCGGCGCTGTAGCCGGGGAACAGCAGTCCGGGGGAGTCGTTGAGCAGCGAGTTCCAGTCCCAGCGCAGCCTGATCTCCGGGTCGGTGCTCGTGGTGTGCACCTTGTTGAGGGAGATCAGCCTGCGGTGGCGGGGGTAGGTGCGGAAGAAGCTCGCGGGGGCGTCCGCGCGTTCCAGCGTCACGTAGTCGGCGCCCGCCTGCTGCAGGAAGTAGCTCAGCTGGAGGCCCGCCGGCCCCGCTCCGACGATGACGTACTGGTGCGTTTCACTCATGGGTGACATGGCCTCCGCTCGTGACCCCTTTTGACCATGGGGGACCCTCAAAAGACTGTCAATGACGCGTAGTTGGCCGGATCAGGACGTGTCGCCTTCTGAGCACTTTCAGCGAAGACACGCGGGATGACGCCGTGTCACCATCGGCCTTCACCGATCCTTCGAGGAGTGACGTCATGGCACACATCGATCTCGGCGTGGACGAGCACGCGTTTCCCGGCATCTCCGGACTCATGCGGTTCAGGCCGGAGACGGCCGGGCCGCTCGGCGCACTGGCCGAGGTGCTGCTGCGCGGGCCGCACCCGCTGTCCGCCGGTGAGCGCGAGCTGATCGCCGCCTACGTCTCCGGTCTGAACGAGTGCTCCTTCTGCTGCGCGTCCCACTCGGCGTTCGCCGCCGCCCAGCTCGACGAGGGGATGACCCTGGTCGAGCAGGTGCGCGCCGACCTGGACGCGGCGCCGGTCTCCGGCAAGCTGCGCGCCCTGCTGCGGATCGCGGGCGTCGTGCGTGGCGACGCCCGCGAGGTGAGCCGGGAACTGGTCGAGGCGGCCCGCAAGGAGGGCGCCACCGACCTGGAGATCCACGACACCGTGTTGATCGCGGCGGCGTTCTGCATGTTCAACCGCTACGTCGACGGGCTCGGGACACTGGCTCCCGAGGGCGGGGAGGGGTACGAGGCCTCGGCCCGGCGCATTGTCGAATCGGGCTATCTGTCCTGAATGTTGGTCCGGGCCGAAAGGGTGATTCCTTCACGGCCCGGACGGATATCTCCGGATGCTCCAGAATGGCTAATCCGACATATGTAGCCGATAGCGGATTTATCCGGTGACTAGCGGGAGACCTTGCGCCGCCTCATGAGGCGGTTCCACACGACACCCAGCCGGACACCCCAGATGCCGGCGCCGACGACCAGGAAGAACGTCCCGGTGACGTAGGTCCACCAGCCCCCGCCGTGGGAGAGATCGTGAATGCCGCGGACGATGGAGGAGAGACCGATGATGGGGAGGATGAAGGTCAGAAAAATCCAGGTGCTGCCAGGTTGTCCACCGGATGATTCCTTGGGAGACATACCTCAACTCTACGGCGCGACCCTCTTTCGTGAAACGAATTATTTTACCCCCTAACAGGAAACAATCCTTCCTGTTAAACCCGGAAAGAGTCCCTTGTGCGTCGGCCCAGGGCTCCCGAAGCTGCGGTCAGGGCGAAGTAGGAGGCTGACCGGCCACCGGAACCACATCGTTCCAGTTCACGGCTCTGCTGATCTTTGATTTGTGATGTTCGGTGATCAACGGTGCCGCCCGCGGTGAATCGCGGACGGCACCGTACGGGTTCGTGGTGAAACATTCCTTCACGGTCGGGATATGGCGGATGACGTGCTCTCGGCCGTTACCTGCCGGGCGGGGCGATGCGGACGACCTCGGAACCCGGCGCCACCCGGCTGCCCGTGGTGATGTCGAAGGTGATGAACCCGCTCGCTCCGGGGATGCGCTTCTCCCCGGTCTTGAAGGAGCTCAGGGCGTTGCCGACGTCGTGGTTGTTGGGCAGCGTGTCGGGCCCTCCGGAGGTCAGCTTCCGGTTGTAGGCGTCCTTGACCGCCGCGATCGCGGTCAGCAGCGCGTCATGGGACATGACGGCCCACCCGCTGTCCAGGTCCTTGATCTTGAATCTCTCACCGAACCTTCTCTCGAACTCGGCGTAGACGAAGGCGTTGTTGTTCGTGTTCCTGGAACTCCTGAGATAGCCCGGGTCGGCGAGAGGGACGTAGACCAGCGCGGTGGGCACCTTCGGGTCGGTGAGCTCGGGGGTGTCCCTGGGCTGCGCGGCGCCGTCCGAGCCGGTGATGACCGTGATGAGCTTGTCCGGGCAGGCACGGTTCTGCAGCTCGTGGAGGAACTTCGGCAGGAAGGTCTGCCGTCCCGCGTACAGGACCATCTCCTGCCCGCACACGTCCTGGAGAACCGGGTTGCCCCGCGTGTCGAAGTAGAACTGCCTGCGATGGTCCTTGTCGCCGAGGAGGTCGGCGAACTGCTTGAGGAAGGCCTCCTTCAAGGAGGAGGTGTACAGGTCGGAGCTGCCCTGGGGGGTCTCGTCGGTCCAGACGAGCACGGCCTTGCCGCTCAGAGGCTTGCGCTTGGTGTCGCTCAGGTATCCGTTTTTGAAGAGGTAGTCCCGGATGGCCGTGAGCTGGCTGGTGGTGGAGGGCGCGACCCGCAACAGTCCGCGGATCGGCTTTCCCCCGTCGATCGTGCCGGTGGCGTCGAAGCCGTCGGCGGTGATGACGTCGCTGACCATGGAGATGTCCGCGGCGGACAGGGCTCGGGCCGCCTGGATGCTCTCCTGCTGGCTGAGCCCTGTTCCCACGACGGCCACGAGGTGATCCGGGCCCTCGGTCATGGTCTTCAGGTGGTCAACAGCGTGACGCCACTGGGTTTCGTCGCTGCCCATGTTGGCCAGGACCAGGCGGATGTTCGGACGGGTCTGGCTGTCGTTGGCGGCGCGCTGGGCGGTGAGAAGCCCTTCCAGCTGGTGGACGCTCCGGTTGCCCGTCAGCGAGCCCTGTCCGGAACCCATCGGGGCCAGGAAGGCGATCGTGACGTACGGGCCGGTCATCGCTCTTTCGTTCTCCTGACCGATCAGCTCCAGGACCTTCGCGGCCTCCGGGCCGAACACCGTGGAGGTGCCGATGGCGTCGGTGACGCCCACGCACTCGCGGCCCCCGCCCTGGCCTGCGCCCCCCTGCCGGACGTCGACGCTCATCAGCGCCGAATCACCGGTGCCGCACTGGCCGTCACGCACCAGCACGACGGCGGTGGTCGCGGCGGCGGCCACGGTCACACCGACCGCCAGGGAGATGACGATCGCGCGCCGGGTACCGAATCGCGCCGGCAAGGACCGCCGGGCTGTGGCTGTGGCAGCGGGCTGCTGCGGCTCTTGGGCGGAAGGCTCCGGTGCTGTGGCCGCAGCCGGGTCGCCGAGCTGCGGCGGTTCCTGGGAGGAAGGCGGCGGCGGGGAGGGCACGGGTGCTCTGCTTTGCTGGTACAGCCTTTCGCGCGCCTGCGCCCAGGCCTCCACGTCGTCGTCGTTGACACCGCAGGCGCGCACATAGTCCCTGACGAACTGCTCCGCGGGCAGTGTCCGCCTCCCGAGAACGGTGGAGGCGGTGCTGCTGCGGATGCCGCCTCGTCTGTCGATGGTCTCGAAGGTCAGGTTGTTGACCTCTTTGAGGTCCTTCAGCTTCTGGGTGAACTGCTCGGGCGTGGTGACGTCCTTCAGCTCCTCCACCAGTGACCGGACCGGGGCCTTGTCCTGTCCGGGCATCACAGCCACCTGCTTCCGGCTGTTCCGCCGGCCAGCCACGAGCTGATC
>NZ_JBHSBC010000012.1:0-12223 GCF_042650425.1 Streptosporangium jomthongense
TTGGCCCCCGACTTCCGCCATCATCCACACCGCAGGCGTAACCGACGACACCCCCCTGACCACCCTCACCCCCCAACGACTCCACCCCGTCCTCACCCCCAAAATCGACGGCGCCCACCTCCTACACGAACTCACCCGCCACAACCCCCCCACCATCGTCCTGTTCTCCTCCATCTCCGGACTCCTCGGCGGAGCCGCCCAAGCCGCCTACACCTACCTCGACGCCCTCGCCACCAACCACCCCACAACCACCTCCCTCGCCTGGGGACTCTGGCAACAGGAAAGCGACATCACCGCCCGGTTGAGCTCGGCGGACCAGGCGCGCATCGCGCGCACCGGGCTGCGGTCGCTGCCCACCGAGCAGGCGCTCGCGCTGTTCGACGCGGCCGTCTCCGGGCGGGCGCGAGGCTCGGTCGTGGTGCCCGCGCTGCTGGCGCCGACCGTGGAGGGAACGCCCGCACCGCTCCTGCGCGGACTCGTCCGGGCCGCCCGGCCGAGCGCACGGACCCGTGCGGGAGCCGGGGGCGGGGCGGCGTCGCTGGCGGGCAGGCTGGCCGGGCTCGACCGTGAGGCGCGTGCCGAGGTCCTGCTCGAACTGGTCCGCGGTGAGGTCGGCACGGTGCTCGACCATCCGGCGCCGGGCACCATTCCCGGTGACCGCGCGCTCATCGAGCTGGGTCTCGACTCGCTGACCTTCGTCGAACTGCGCAACCGCCTCAGCACCGCCACCGGACTCCGCCTGCCGGCGACCCTCACCTTCGACCACCCCACCCCCCAGGCCGTCGCCGACCTGCTCGACCGTGAGCTGGGGGACACGGCCCGGGAGGTACGGCCAGGCCGTACCGGGGTGAGCGGGGCGGGCGGCGGACTGGCCGCGATCCACCGGCGGATGCACGAGACGGGCAAACACCTGCAGGCGGCCGAGTTGCTGCTCGCGGTCTCGCACGTGCGCGGCCAGTTCGGCGCCGCCGAGCGCGACCGGTACGCGCGGCCCCCGATCAGGTTGGCCACCGGCCCCGGGCGGGTGTCCCTGGTGTGTTTCCCCGCGCTCAGCGCGATCTCCGGGCCGCACGAGTACTCGCGGTTCGGCCAGGTCTTCAGGGGGGAGCGGAACGTCCACGTCGTACCGTCTCCCGGATTCACCGACGGGGAGGCCGAGGCGCTGCCCGACTCGCTGGAGACACTGGTCCAGATGAACGTGGAGGGTCTGCGTGCCTGCGTCGGCGAGGACGAGCCCTTCGTGATCGTCGGCCGTTCGATGGGTGGCTGTGTCGCGCACGCGGTCGCCGTCGCGCTTGAGGACCAGGGGCTGAGGCCCGCCGGGCTCGCGCTGATCGACAGCTATCCGATCGACGCGGCGGGCCAGGAGGGCATGGAGTGGTGGCTGGGCGGCATGATCGGCGGGATGCTCGACCGGATCGACCGGTTCGACATGACGTTGCACGACGACAGGCTGACCACGATGGGTCTCTACAACCGGCTCTTCGTCGGCTGGCAGCCGAAGCCGGTCCAGACGCCGATCCTGCTGCTGCGGGCGACGGAGCCGTTGCGCGGCACGACGGTCGATCCCGAGGGCCGGCTGGACTGGCGGGCGTACTGGCCGGTGGCGCACGAGTCGACCGACATCCCCGGCGACCACTTCACCACTCTTGAGGAGCGTTCGGACACCACCGCCCAGGCGATCAGGTCGTGGGTCGACGGGCTGGTGTGACGGTCGCATGACACCGCCGCCCGCTCCGGACTCCCGGAGCGGGCGGCGGGCGGGCGCTCAGACGAGCTGCTGCACGATGCCGAGACGGTCGGGCAGGACCTCGTACTCGATGATCTGGCCGTCACGGAACCTGATGGTGCTGATGCTCTGGCCGACGAAACGGCGTCCGCTCGGCGGGGCGCCGAACACCTCGCCGCGCTGCACCCCTTCGATGGTCCAGTAGACGACGACCCTGTCGTTCTCGGCGACGGTGTCGGTCACCGTGGCCGTCACCCCCTCGACCGCCTGGCGCAGCCAGGTGATGTGCTGGACGAAACCGGCGCGCCCGCCGCCGCCCAGCGCGGGTCCCGCGGCGTCGGTGCCGTCCTCGGCGACGATCTCGTCGAGGACCTCCAGGCGGCCCTTGGACACGACCTCCTCGTAGAAGCGTCGCGCCACCGCGCGGTTGGTCTCCGTGGTGCTCATCGTTGACTCCTTTTCCGTTGAGGTGTGGGGAACGGGGGTCACCGGACGCCGGGCAGCGGGAGGACTCCCAGGCTCGCGTCGAGGCCGCCGTCGGCGACCAGCGTCGTCCCGGTGACGTAGGAGGCGGCCGGGGAGGTCAGGAACCAGACGACCTCGGCCTGTTCGCGGGGTTCTCCGAAGCGCTGCAGCGGGATGCGCCTCTCGATCTCCGCCGCGAAGGCCGGGTTCTGCCGTACCCCCTCGTTGATCCGGGTCCAGGTGAGGCCGGGGGCCAGGGCGTTGACCCGGATGCCCTGGACGGCGTAGTCGATGGCGGCGGCCCGTACCAGGTTGATGACGGCGCCCTTCGAGGCGTTGTAGGCCCAGTTGCCCGGGTCTGCGCGCAGGCCGGCGACGGAGGCGGTCACCACGATGGAGCCGCCGCCTCCCTCGCGCAGCACGGGTGCCGCTGCCCGGATGCCCAGGACGGGGCCGCGCAGGTTGACGGAGAGGATGCGTTCGGCGGCCTCGACCGCGCCGGGCGCCTCGAAGGGACGGGTGCCGCCGATCCCGGCGTTGAGCACGACGGCGTCGAGCCCGCCGAACTCCTCGACGGCCAGCGCGACCGCCTTCCGGTTGGCGGCCTCCGTGGACACGTCGCCGACGAGGGGGACGACCCGGTCGAGGCGGGCGATCTCCTTGAGGCTCCACTCGTCGTGGTCGACGGCGACGACGCCGACTCCCCGTTCGGCGAACAGTTCCGCGGTCGCCCGGCCGATGCCCGAGGCGGCGCCCGTCACGACGACGGATCGCGGCGCCGGGGTCCAGCCCGGGTAGAGGCCCTCAGGGCGTGGTTCAGGGGTGGTTGGGGTCATGTCGGCCTTTCAGGTCCGTGACGGGGACGGGTCTCCCGGCCGCGGGTCGCGCGGTTCCGGGTTCTGGGAAACGCGGGTGTGCCGTACGGGGCCGGGGCCGATCCGTGGCACGGCGGCGAGCAACGCCCGGGTGTAGGCGGCCTGTGGAGCACGGAAGACGGCCTCGACCTGTCCGGTTTCGACCACCTTGCCGTCCTTCATGACCGCCACCCGGTCGCACACCTGGCGGATGACGCCCAGGTCGTGCGAGATGAACAGCAGTGAGACCCCGGCCTCGTGTCTGAGTCGGGTGAGCAGCGTCAGGATCTGCGCCTGCACGGTGACGTCGAGCGCGGAGACCGGCTCGTCGCAGACGAGCACGTCGGGGGCGGGGGCGAGCGCCCTCGCGATGGCCACGCGCTGCCGCTGACCGCCGGACAGCCGGCCGGGCCGGCTGCGGAGGACGGCGGGGTCGAGCCCGACCTGCCCGAGCAGCTCGGCGACGCGTTCACGTACGACGCCTTTCCGAGCGCGGGGCAGCGCCTCCGCGACGATCTCCTCAACGGTGTGGCGGGGGTCGAAGGAGCTCAGCGGGTCCTGGTCGACGAGCTGGATGCGGGAGCGCCGGGCGCGGCGGTCCCGTTCCTTCAGGCCGCTCCAGGGCCGGCCGTGCAGCAGCACCGATCCGGCGTCGGGTTCGAACTCGGCCATGACGATCCTGGCGGTCGTGCTCTTGCCCGAACCCGACTCCCCCACGATCCCCAGCGCCTCCCCCGCGGCCAGGTCGAACGACACGTCGTCGACCGCGGTGCGGTGGGAGCCGCCGGGTGAACGGAAGCGTTTGACGACCCCCCGGACGGTGAGGACCGTCTCGGCCCGCGTCGGCGCGGCGGGGCCTGCGGCGCGCTTCCTGGACGCGGTCGCGGGCACGGCCCCCGGATACCAGCAGCGCACCACCCGGTCCGTCCCGTACGGCAGCGCCTCGGGCGGCCGTTCACGGCAGCGGTCGTCGGCCAGCGGGCAGCGGGGCGCGTAGGGGCAGCCCTCCTGGGCGGCGGGTGCGGAGCGGAGCCCGGACAGGTCGGGCACCGGGCCGTCGACGGAGGGCACCGCGGCGAGCAGGTCGGCCGTGTAGGGGTGGGCGGGCGCCGTGAGCAGGCCGACTGCGGGCCCCTGTTCGACGACCGTTCCCGCGTAGAGGACGGCGACGTGGCCGGCGAGCCTGGCGACGACCGCCAGGTCGTGGCTGATCAGCAGCAACGCCGTACCAGCGTCCCTCCTGGCGGCCAGCACGTCGAGGACCTGGGCCTGGACGGTGACGTCGAGGGCGGTCGTCGGCTCGTCGGCGATCAGCAGCCGGGGGCGGGCCGCGACGGCGGAGGCGATCAGGGCGCGCTGCCGCAGGCCGCCGGACAGTTCGTGGGGGTACTGCAGGAGGCGGACCTCGGGGTCGGGGACGCCCACCTCGGACAGCAGCGCGACGACCTGGTCGTCGAGGTCGTCACGGGTGGCCAGGCCGTGTACCTCAAGGGGTTCGGCGACCTCGTAGCCGACCCTGCGCAGCGGGTCGAGGGAGGTCAGCGCGTCCTGCAGGACGTAGCCGATCCGCCGTCCGCGCAGCCGCCGCCACTGCCGTCCGCCCAGCCCGAGCAGGTCGTGTCCCGCGAAGGACAGGGTGCGCGCGCGGACGTCGGCGCCCTGCCCGGCCAGGCCGAGCAGCGCGCGGGCGGTGACGCTCTTGCCCGAGCCGGACTCGCCGACCACGGCCAGGCACTCGCCCGCGCGCAGCGTCAGGCCGACGTCCCGTACGGCGCGCACGACGCCGTGCCGGGTGGTGAAGTCGACGGAGAGCCCGTCCACGACGACCAGCGGTTCCTCCCGCGTCACGGCTCCCGCCTCTCGTAGCGGGCCTGCAGGGCGCGCCCCACGGCCGTGGCGGACATGACGGTCAGGGTGATGGCGGCGCCGGGGAAGAGGGCGAGGGTCCAGGAGACGTCGAGGTAGTTACGGGCCTGGGCGAGCATGGAGCCCCATTCGGGGGCCGGTGGCCGTGGGCCGAGGCCCAGGAAGCTGAGGGAGGCTCCGGCGATGACGGCGGTGCCGACGTTCAGCGTCGCCAGGACCAGCAGCGGCGCCAGCGTGTTCGGCACGATGTGCCTGCGCAGAACGCGGCGGGGTCGCAGCCCCAGGTTGGTCGCGGCCCTGACGTAGGCGGAGTTCCGCACGAGGAGGGCCTGGACCCTGACGACGCGGGCGAAGCCGGGGGCCAGGGCGACGGTGATGGCCAGGGTGGCGTTGCGGGTGCCGGGGCCGAGGACGGCGACCACGAGCAGTGCCGTGAGGACGCCGGGGAAGGCCAGCAGGATGTCGGCCAGGCGCATGGCCACCTCACCGGCGACCCGTCCGCCGAGCGCGGCCAGCAGTCCCCACGCCGAGCCTGCGGCTCCGGCGAGCAGTGTGGAGCCCAGGCCGACGAACAACGAGGCGCGGGCGCCGTACACGACACGGGCGAACACGTCGCGGCCGAGCTGGTCGGTGCCGAACGGGTGCCCGGCGCCGGGGCCTCGCAGGGCGGCGGTCGCGTCCACCTGGTCGGGTGCCCCGGCGAACAGCGCGGGGAACAACGCGGCGCAGCAGACGAGGGTGAGGAACGCGCAGGCCGCCCACAGTCCTGGCCGCGGGCGCGTTCCCCGGTACGGCACGAGCGTGGGGGCGGTCACGGGGTGGCCTGCCGTACGCGGGGGTCGACCACCCGGTAGAGCAGGTCGAGGCCGGTGTTGATCACTGAGAAGATGAGGGCCGCGAGCACGACGACGCCGGTCACCACGGGGAAGTCCCTGCCGCTGACCGCCGAGACGATGACCTGGCCGAGTCCCTGGCGGGCGAAGACCGTCTCGACGACCACGACTCCGGCGAGGAGTTCGCCGAGGGCCCAGCCCGACAGGGTGAGGACGGGCAGTGCGGCGTGCCGCAGCGCGTGCCGCAGCCGGATGCGGTTCTCCGTGGCGCCCCTTGACCTGGCGGTCAGGGCGAAGGGCTGTCCGAGGGCGCGTTCGACGCCCTCCCTGGTGATCTGCGCGAGCACGCCCGCGATGGGCAGCGCGAGGGTGATCCACGGCAGCACGAGCGCGCGGGGACCGTCCTCGCCGAGTACGGGGAACCAGTGGAGGGTGAAGGAGAAGGCGCCGAGCAGCAGGATGCCGATCCAGAAGTTGGGGGTCGAGACGGCGCAGAACTCCAGGACGCGGGAGACGGCCCCGGCTCTGGGGCGTCCCGCGGTGAACAGGGCCAGGGTCACCGCCAGGGTGAAGCCGAGGACCGCGGCGCCGGTGGCCAGGGCGACGGTCGCGCCGAGCTGTTCCAGGATCACCGCGCTCACCGGCTGGTTGAGCTGGTAGGACTCGCCGAGGTCGGCGCGGGCCAGCCTGCCGATGAAGATCGCGTACTGGACGGGCAGGGGATCGTGCAGGCCGTACCGGGCGCGGATCGTCTCCAGCACCTCGGGGGTGGCGTTCGCCTGGACCCCGCCCGCGATGACGTGGGCGGGGTCTCCGGGCACGAGCCGCATGCCGATGAAGGCCAGTGTCGCCGTCCCCCACAGCACGAACAGGGTCAGCGCGAGCCTGCGTGCCAGCCGGCGTGCCAGCGGCGGCATGGGGATCAGGCCCCCAGCCAGGCGCCGTGGAAGACGGGGTAGGTCTGCGCGTCGAAGGCGACGCCGCGCACCCGCCCCGACAGGCCGACGAGTTGCACCGGCGTGTAGAGGGGCAGCACGTAGGCCTGCCTGAGGACCTCCTTCTGCACGGCCGCGTAGTCGCGCCTGGCCGTCTCCGGGTCCGAGGTCTCGGCCGCCTCCTCGACCCGTTCGTCGATCTCGGGTGAGTCGACGAGAGCGACGTTGCCGCCCGCCTTGGCGTAGGTGTTGCCCGAGGCGAAGGCGAATCTCAGCACGTCGGGGGTCGGCCTGGCGAAGCTGACGTCGATCAGGTCGTAGCCGCCGCCGATGAGGTACTCGCTCACGTAGGCGCCGGTGTCGACGGGTGGCCGCCGGATCTCGATGCCGGCGAGTTTGGCCTGTGCCTGGACGCCCTCGGCCAGGACGTCGCGCTGGTCCTTGTTCCCCTCGGCCCAGAAGGGCCACACGAGGGTGAGCCGTTCGCCGTCCTTGACGCGGTAGCCGTCCTTGTCGGTCTCCTTCCAGCCCGCCTCGTCCAGGAGCCTGGCCGCCTCCTTGGGGTCGTAGGAGGCCAGTTCGCTCTCGGCGCCCGCGTCGTAGGCGGCGGTCACCGCGCTGAGCGGGTTGCGCGCCGCCCTGTAGTGACCGAAGTAGACGTTCCTGACCAGCTGGTCGACGTTGACCGAGGCGGACAGGGCGCGGCGGACCCGCACGTCGCGCAGCGGCCCCCGGGTCTGGTTGAGGTAGAGGTTGTAGTTGAGGCCGGGTGTCTCCTGGGCGTTCAGCGTGAACCCGGGCAGCGTCTTCAGCCTGTCGGCGTTGACGGGCGGCACCCCCGCCATGGCCTGTGCCTGGCCGCTGGTCAGCGCGCCGTACCGCGTGGCGTCCTCGGAGACGAACTCGAAGACCAGGCCGTCGAGGTAGGCGGCTCCCTGGTGGGAGGCTCCCGCGGGGGTCGCGGTGTAGCCGGGGTTGCGCCTGAGGGTGACGCGCCTGTCCTTCTCCCAGGAGACGTAGGAGATGGGGCCGGTGCCGACCGGCCGGTACTCGGAGACCGGCTTGGCGAGCGCGGCCGGGCTCTGGATGCCCAGGTAGGGCACGGAGAGCGCCTGCAGGAAGGGGGTGAAGGGCCGGGAGAGCGTCACCTCGACGACCAGGTCGCTCACCACTCGCGCCCTCCGGTACGGGGCGATCAGCGAGGCCGCGTAGGCCGACTTCGTCCCGGGGTCGACCACGTGGTCGAGGGAGGCCTTGACCGCCGCCGCGGTGAGCGGGGTGCCGTCGTGGAAGGTGACGCCCTCGCGGAGGGTGAAGGTGTAGACCTTGCCGTCCTTGGAGACCGTCCACTCCTTGGCCAGCCAGGGACCGAAGCTGTCCGGGCCGGTCTGCGCCACCAGGGAGTCGAAGACGTTGCGGTCGATGAGACCGGTCACCGCGGTGGCCGCGACGGCCGGGTCCAGCGATACCTGGGTGCCCGCGATCGCGTAGGTGAGGGTGCTGCCCGCGACGGGCGCGCCCGAGGGGCCCGCGACGGCCCGCGCCACCGGCCGGTCAGCGCCTCCTGTCATCACGGAGACGACGACGGCGCCTGCGACGACGGCCGTGGCCAGACAGGCGATCAGGACGACGGGGCGCCGGGAGCGCAGGGCGCCCCGCCTGCGGCCGGGGATCGGGGTGGCTCTGGTGGCCGGGTCATCGCTCGGTGTCATCGGCGTGGCCTTCTTCTGGGGCGTGGAACGCGTGCGCGAGAAGGGGCGGACATGCCATCGGCGGGTGAGCCGAATGGCCGGAAAACGCACCCTCCGTGGAAAGAAATCATTTTCCCCGGCCCCGGGCAAACATCAGGGCCGCACAGCGATCACACCATGTCAGGCGATTTACGTCAATGACGTCCGAGCATTTCAGGCCACCTTTCACGAATATTCGCCAAGCAATTCACCCTGCCAATCGATGTCAATTTGAATTGCTTATCGGATGGCTGGTCTTGTATTGGTCGCGACGCTGCCGCTCTCCGCCGGGAAGGCCGGTGAGAAACGGCCGGGAGGGCGGGACCTCGGCGAAGAAGGCGCGCAGGGTGTCGCCCGCGTACGCCTCGATCGCCGGGTCGAGTCCCTGCCTGCTGAGCAGGCGCAGCCCGAGTGTGCCCTGCGGGGGCAGCTGGCAGACCTCCTCAAGTCCCGGCGGGACGCCGCACGCGGTCGGCATCAGGGCGACGCCGAGCCGCGCCCTGACCGCGGTGAGGACGCCCTCCAGATTGGCCGCCTCGGTGGTGATCCGCACGATCCAGCCGAGTCTCTCCAGCGCGCCCACGGCCTGCTGGCGCAGCCCGCAGGGCTCCTGGAAGGCGACGAGCGGCAGCGGCGCGCCGGGCCCGGGCGGAACCCAGTCCGGCGCGGCCAGCCAGCGCAGCGGCAGGGAGCCGACCTCCGTCCCTCCCACGTTGGCGACCGCGCCGAGGATCAGCGCCATGTCCACCGTCCCGCGCAGCGTCGCCTCGGCGAGGACCGTGCTGCGGTCCAGCCGGAACACCACGTCGCGTCCCGGCAGGGCGGACATCAGGACGGTGAGCAGGTCGGGCAGGACCGGGGAGGCCGCGTGCTCGACGGCCCCGACGGTCAGCGTCGGAACCGGCTCCGCCCCGAGCCTGCACATCGCCTCGTCGTGCGCGGCGAGGAGTCGCCGCGCCTCGGCCAGCAGCGCCTCGCCGGCCGCGGTGAACCTGGTCAGCCTGCCGGCCCGTTCGACCAGCGGACGTCCGACGACACGTTCCAGAGACCGCACGTGCTGGCTCACCGTGGGCTGGCTCGTCCGCAGCGCGGACGCCGCCCGGCCGAAGCCGCCACACTCCGCGATGGCAACAAAAGTACGCAGTTGCACAAGATCGAGCAATGCTCCCATGTTCCCATGATAAACCGAAAACCCACTTTATCTACCTAGAATGTTGGTTGTTGGGTCCGGAACCCGCCTGAACGGCCGAAACGCGGGCGCACGAGCCGCGCGGAGGCGGCCTTGAAAGAGAGGAAATCCGTCAGCTACGCTGACGATCAACTAAGCTGATGGATTGGAGCCCGCCACATGTCCTCGACACCACCCGGCGAGATCGCGGCCCGCGCCGCCCTCGCAGTGACGGGCCTGGTCACCACGCTCCCCGTGTTCGCCCTGGTCAACCCGTCCATGCTGGGGTCGACCTACGGCGTGACCGACCCCGATCCCATGGTGCTGGCGCTGCTGCAGCACCGCGGCGTGCTCCAGCTCCTGCTGGGCGCCGCCCTGCTGTGGGCCGTCCTGTCCCCGCCCGTCCGGCTGGCCGCGTGCCTGGCCGCGATCCTCGCCAAGGCCGCCTTCCTCGGGCTCACCTTCCTCAATCCGGCGGCCCGGCCCGGCCTGTCGACGGTGAGCATCGTCTTCGACCTGGGCAGCATCGCCCTGCTGGCGTTCGTCGCCGTACGTGAGACGACCGCCCGGCGCGCGCAACCCGCCGGGACGGCCGCCTGAGAGCTCACCCGGCCAGTTCGCGCACGCCCTTCAGCAGCCGGTCGACGTCCTGCTCGTCGGTGTAGGGGGCGATCCCGGCGCGCACCGCGCCCGTGTCCCCCAGGCCGAGCCTGCGGGAGCACTCCAGCGCGTAGAAGGAGCTGGCGGGCGCGTTGACCCCGCGTTCGCCCAGCAGCCGGTAGGTGTCGGCGGGCGTGACCCCGCCGACGGTGAACAACGTGGTCGGGGTGCGCTCGCGCCCCGGCGCGCCGTACGTCCGCACCCCGCCGATCTCGGCCAGGCCCGCCTCAAGCCGGTCGAGCATGGCCCGTTCGTGCCCTTCGAGCGCGGCCATCGAGCGGGCGAGCCGCGCGCGCCTGTCCCCCTCGCCCGGCACGAGGTCCGCCAGGAAGCCGACCGCCGCCGTCGTGCCCGCCAGCAGCTCGTACGGCAGTGTGCCCAGCTCGAACCGCTCGGGCACGGCGTCACTGGCGGGCAGCAGCTTGTCGGGGTTGACCGTCTCAAGCAGCGCCGGGTCCGCGGCGAGCACGCCCAGGTGCGGGCCGAGGAACTTGTACGGCGAGCAGGCGTAGAAGTCGGCGCCGAGCGCCCCCACGTCGATCAGACTGTGCGGCGTCAGGTGCACCCCGTCCACGTAGACCAGCGCCCCGGCCTCGTGCGCCCGCGCGGCGATCGCCGCGACGTCGGGACGGGTGCCCAGCAGGTTCGACGCGGCCGTGACGGCGACGAGCCTGGTGCGCTCGGTGAGCAGGTCCGCGACCGCGGCGACGGGCAGTTCCCCGCTGTCCGGGTCGAAGTCGGCGCGGCGAACCGTGACGCCGCGCGCCAGGGCGGCCTGCTCCCAGGGCCGGATGTTGGCGTCGTGGTCGAGTGTGGTGACCACGACCTCGTCGCCGGGACGCCACTCCTTGGCCAGCGCGCGGGCCATGTCGTAGGTCAGCTGCGTCATGCTGCGGCCGAAGACGACGCCCTCCGGCGTGGCCGCGAGCAGGTCGGCCATCGCCCGGCGGGCGCCGGTCACGATCGCGTCGGCGCGGCGCTCGGCCGCGGTCATGACTCCCCGGTTGGCGACGGCGGAGCGCAGCGTCCCGGCCACCGCCTCGGCGACCACACCGGGGGTCTGCGAACCGCCCGGCCCGTCGAAGTGCGCCGCCCCCTCCGCCAGCGCGGGGAAGTGCGCCCGTACCGCCGTCACGTCGTATGCCACAGGGCCTCCAGGCTCGTTCCTCGGACAGCCGGTCGCCGTGTGGACCGGCCCCCCGGACAGACTTCCCCGGACGGCCGTCTCCGACTCCTCACCTGGGGCCCCGGGTCAGGGGTGCTCGTGCCGTACGTGTGCCTCCTCGGGCCGGTCGCGCCGCAGCCTGTCGTGGAAGCGGCGGATCAGCCTGGCGGCTCCCGCCGGGTCTCCGGTCGTGTGGTACCTCCACCGGTCGCGTTCCCCGACCCACCGGAACCACTCAGGCCCGGCCCACACAATCAGCCCCGGGGCGAGGCTGAGCATCGGATCGCCGGAGCTCGTCGCGAACACGTCGTGCTCCTCGGTCTCGACCCCGGCCGCGCGCAGCTCCCGCCGCAGGTCGGCCAGTGCCCGCTCGGCCCTCACCGTGCCGCCCGCGCCGGTGCCTGACTCGGTGGCCTGTCCCTCGGCTCCCCATGGAAAGGGATGTGCTCCGCGTGGCGCCCGCCGTACGGCGCCTCGGGTCCGGGAGAGGCGGCCCGCGCGGCGAGGTACTCCATGTGCCTGACCGTGCTCTCCAGTTCCTGCGGGGTCGAGGCCTCGACGTGGGGTGTGGCGGCCAGGTGTCCCGCCGTGGGCATCGCCCAGAAGCTGTGGGTGTGCAGGCCGTACCAGATCGTCCAGTTCGGCAGCCGCAGGGCCAGCTCCCGCGCCGCCGCCACGTTGCCCGCCGTTCGCTCGTCCGTCGTTCGTCCGTTCACCGCGCGCTCCCACCTCCGCCGAAGAAACCACCGACTTCCTCAGAGAGGTCGCGCGACCGTCCGTGCCGGGTGGCAGCCGGGGGCGTGGGGCGGACGGTCCCG
>NZ_JBHSBC010000012.1:12234-56562 GCF_042650425.1 Streptosporangium jomthongense
CCCCCCCCCCCCCCCCCCGGACCAGGCACTGTTCGTGAACGGGTGACATGTTTGTCCACTCCCGGTCACCGTCCCGGTCACCCTCACCGTCGCCGGGGCGGGGTACGGCGGGCCTCAGGAACGCAGTTCGGGGAACTGGTCGTCGCGCCACTCGCCGGAGGATCCGCCCCCGGCCGCGTCCCGTTCCGCGCGTCCCCTCAGCTCCACACGGCGGATCTTGCCGGAGACCGTCTTCGGCAACCCGGAGAACTCCAGGCGCCGTACCCGCTGGTACGGCGCCAGCCGCTCGCGGGCGTGACGCAGGATGGCCAGCGCGGTCTCCCTGTCCGGCTCCCACCCGGCCGCCAGCGTGACGTAGGCCTTCGGCACGGCCAGGCGCAGCTCGTCGGGCGCGGGCACCACGGCGGCCTCGGCGACGGCCGGATGCTCGATGAGCACGCTCTCCAGCTCGAAGGGAGAGATCTTGTAGTCGGAGGCCTTGAACACGTCGTCGGTGCGGCCGACGTAGAAGATGTAGCCGTCCGCGTCGCGGGAGGCGACGTCTCCGGTGTGGTAGTAGCCGCCCGCCATGGCCTCGGCGTTGCGCGTCTCGTCGCCCCGGTAACCGGCCATCAGCGAGACGGGCCGCTCGCCCAGGTCGACGCAGATCTCCCCCTCCTGGGCGCGCTCGCCGGTGACGGGATCGACCAGAACCACCGGGACTCCGGGCATGGGCAGTCCCATCGAGCCGGGCTTGACCGGTTCACCGGGCACGTTGCCGACCGAGAGCGTGGTCTCGGTCTGCCCGAAACCGTCGCGGATCGTCAGCCCCCAGTGGCCGCGGACCTGCTCGATCACCTCGGGGTTCAGCGGTTCCCCGGCGGAGACCACCTCCCGCAGCCGCCCCGGCCCGCCCGACAAATCAGCTTTTATCAGCATCCGCCAGACGGTCGGCGGTGCGCAGAACGTCGTCACCTCCGCCCTGCGGATCTGCGCGAGCAGCGCGCCCGCGTCGAACCTGCCGTAGTTGTGCACGAAGATCGTCGCCTCGGCGATCCAGGGCGCGAAGAAGCAGCTCCAGGCGTGCTTGGCCCACCCGGGGGAGCTGATGTTCAGGTGCACGTCCCCCGGCCGCACGCCGATCCAGTAGGCCGTCGTCAGGTGGCCGACCGGATAGGAGACCTGGGTGTGCTCGACCAGCTTCGGCCTGCTCGTGGTACCCGAGGTGAAGTACAGCAACAGCGGGTCGTCCGGCATGGTGCCCGGATGCGCCGCCGGGGGCGCGTCGAGGGTGTGGGCGTCACGGTAGGCGACCCAGCCCGCCGGGGCGCCGTCGGCGCAGATCCTGACGTAGGTCCCCTCGATCCCGTCGAACTTGGGGGTGTCGGCGGCGTTGGCGATCACGTACCGGGCTCCGCCCCTGCCGATGCGGTCGGGCAGGTCGCCCGGGCCGAGCGCGGTGGTCGCGGGCAGGATCACCGCGCCCAGCTTCATCACCGCCAGCATCGACTCCCACAGCTCGATCTGGTTGTCGAGCATGAGCATGACGCGCTCCCCCCGGCGAACCCCCTGGGCCGCCAGGAACGCCGCGACCCGGTCGGAACGCCGGGCCATCTCGTCGAAGGTGTAGCGGGCCTCGGAACCGTCCTCCTCGACGATCCACAACGCCGTACGGCCGTTGCCGCGCGCGATCGCGTCGAACCAGTCGACCGCCCAGTTGAAGGGGCCCTCGAACCGGGGCCAGGTGAAGCGCCGCACCGCCTCCGCGTGCTCCCCGCCGCATCCCAGCAGCAGGTCACGCGCCTGACGATAGATCTCCGTGTTACCGCTTTTCCCCATCGCACGACTCCTCTCTGCGGCACCTTACTCCGGGCGGCGCTCGGCACCGTTTCCGAAACAAAGGGCTTTTTCGTGAACCGGCCGGCGGGCGCCGGCGTCATCGTGCGGGAGGCCACAGACAGGAACCGCGGTCTTGAGGTCGCCTCGGCCGGGGCGGTGAAGACCCTGTTCAGGACCAGGTACGGCGGCGTCGGCCACATCTTCCAGGGATGCGAGTCCGAGCGTGGCGGGCAGCGGTGCGCCTACTCCTACGAGGGCGGCGCCATGTTCATGCACGCGCGCAGGCTGTCGGCGGGGTCGGGGTACTGGATCGACTCGATCGACTACGTCGCGGACTGATTTTCGGACATCACCGTCCCGGCACCGCGACTGTCGGGACGGCCTCATCCATGAGACCTCCGGTTGCCGGTTCACCGTCCCGCGCACACCCTGGCAGTGATCCATGAAGGATCCATGAAGGATCCGTGAGGCCTCCGCCGTCCGCCATCGGGGCCTTTTCGTTCCACGCCCTCCCACGAACAGGAAGGACCCCCCAACGATGCGCCGCGTGCTCCTCGTCACCGCGTTCGCCGCTCCCCTTCTCGCCCTTCTCCCCGCCGCCCCGGCCCAGGCCATGCCCTGTGGGATGGGGCGCAGCTGCAGCACCACCTACTACTCCGACGACTCGCTCACCACCGCGGTCGGCGGCGAGTGGACCGACTGCTACGGCTACACCGCGAGCTGGGGGGTCTGGAGCGGTCACAGCACCTACCACGAGAGCGACTGCTGACAGTCCGCGGGGCCGTACGTCCGGGAAACGGGGGTGCGGCCCCGCGCGTTCCGCGTCGCGGAAGGAAACGAATACGCCGGTGTGACGTGCGCCACACTGCACTAATGTCCTTATTTTTCAGTACTTATTCGTGATAGTTATTTGGGCCAACGGGGATCTTGCTTCATCGCAGAAACGGGGAACCATGCTCGCACCCACGACGGGACACCCTCACCAAGGGTGATCACACCGGTTCGCTCGGCGAACCGGCCGCCTTCCTCCCTCTTCACACCGACGCCACGGGGCAAGAAACGGCGCCGGTGAATCCCATGCCGGAGGAATCCGTAACCGCCCGCCGTTTCCAGGGGAAATGACGGGCGCTCGAACTCCACGCGACCCGTCACGGTCGGTGTGAACGCGTTTTCCGTGCGAAAGGGCATTCCCGTCGAATGTTCGCTCACGACATAGGACGCACATGCGCATTTCTCTTGGGGGTTCCCTGGGCCGGCTGGCCCTGGGCGTGACGACGGTGGCCGCTCTCACCGGCGGGACGGCCGTCCAGGCCCTGGCCGCGCCGGGCGCAGGGCAGCCGCAGACCGTGGCCGACGACGACGCTCGGGACGCCGTCGAGCAGGCCGCCGCGGAGCAGGCCGCCTCGCTGGGGCGGGCCGTCCCCGTGCCGGGTCTGACCGACGAGACCAGCACCACCGTGGCCAACCCCGACGGCAGCTTCACCTCCACGATCACCTCCGGCCCCTCGCAGGTCAGGCGGAACGGCCAGTGGGTGGCCGTCGACACCGACCTGGTCGAGGAGGGCGGGGCGCTCAGGCCGCGCGCGGCGCGGGCGGACGTCAGGATCTCCGGCGGCGGCGACGGGCCGCTGGCGACGCTGACGGACGACGCGGGACGCGTGTTCTCCCTGCAGTGGCCCAAGCCGCTGCCCAAGCCCGTCGTCAAGGGGAACGTCGCGACGTTCACCGACGCCGCCGGACCCGCCGCCGACCTCGTCGTGACCGCGCTGCCCACCGGTTTCCGGCACGACGTGGTGCTGCGGGAGCGGCCCTCTGGCCCGCTCGAACTGCGCATCCCCGTCCAGACCACCGGGGTCGCGCTGTCGGAGTCCCCGGCGGGACGGCTGCTGCTGACCGACACCGAGGGCACGGACAACGGCGAGGTCGTCGCCTCGGCGTCGCAGCCGCTGATGTGGGACTCGCGCGGGCACGGCAAGCCCCGCGGTAAGGCGGTCTCGGTGATCGACACGAGGGTCGAGACGGAGAACGGCTCGACGACCCTGGTCCTCAAGCCGGACCAGGCGTTCCTGTCCAACCCCGCGACCGTCTACCCGGTGACCGTCGACCCGACGACCACCCTGCCCATCGAGGCGGACACCGACGTCGCGACCTCCTGGAACTCGCACCCGGGCGACGTCCTGATCATCGCCGGGACGATGCTGAAGGAGGACCAGAGCGGAAGCGACGTCATGCGCTCCCTGCTGAGGTTCGACACCCACGCGCTGAACAGGAAGAAGGTCCTGTCGGCCCGGCTCGGGCTGTGGAACGTCGAGACCAGCGCCTGCGGCAGGCGGGTCGGCTCGGGCCTGACCGTGGAGCGCCTCACCGGCGCCTGGAACGAGCACAACCTGACCTGGGCGAACAAGCCCCCGGCGACCTCGGCGGGCGCCACGACCAACCGTGAGGGTCGCGGCCGTACCTGGACCGCCCCCTGCCGCCGCGGGGCGGGCTACCTGCGCTGGGAGGTGACCTCCATCGCCCGCGCCTGGGCCGCCGGCGCCCCCAACCACGGCGTCCAGCTGCGCAGCGCCAACGAGGCCGAGGCCGACAACTGGCGTGCGTTCGCCGCCTCGGAGAACAAGGAGGAGGGCGTCGGGCAGCCGACGCTCACCGTCACCTACCGGCGGCACTGACCCCTCGCCGACCCCTTTCACCGACCCAGGACCGGCCCCGGCGGGCGGGCGCGACGCGCTCACCCGGCGGGGCCGGTCCGCGTACACGGTCGTGCGGACGGCCCGGGCTCAGTACGGTCTAAACAGAGGGCGTCGCCACGGGGGCGGCGAACCGTACAGCGAAAGGGCGCGCATGACCACCGAAGCGATCCACGGCGGCGGCGACGAGCTTCCCTCCGGCGGGGAGAGCGATTCGGCCTGGGTGGTCGAGGAGGCCTCCCTGGTCCTGGTCGAGGTGACGCTCAACGCGGTGGCCGAGATGAGCGACCTGTCGCTCACCCAGCTTCGGGTGCTGCTGGCGGTCGACCGGCACGGCCCGCTCAACCTCAGCACGCTCGCCGCCCACCTCAGCATGTCGATCTCGGCCACGGGCCGGATGGTCGACCGGCTCGACGGCGCCGGGCTGCTGACCCGTTTCCCCGCCCCGCACAGTCGCCGTGAGATCCGCATCGAGACCGCCGAGCGGGGCCGGGAGACGCTGCGGCGGCTGCGCTCGGCCCGTCGCAGGCGCATCGGCGCGGCGCTGGAGCGGCTGACGCCCGGGACGCGGCAGGCCCTCGCCCGGGGGCTGCAGGAGTTCACCGCGGTCGCGCAGGATGAGGACGATACCGACCTTCTCTCCTGAAGCTCCGTTTTCCCCATGACAACCCCACACATACAGCCATAAAGGCCCGTTCGCGACGGCCCACATCAATGGCTCATTTTCCTTCCTCATATCCACCTGACGTGCAGAAAACCCCGCAGACGGCCCTCCCGGCGACCCTTTCCGTCGTTCCGGAGGGCCGTCTCGCGCGTTTCGGGCCCGAAAGAATCGACATGCCGAGCAGACGGATTCCCCCGTTAACCATCGCATGATAGAAACACTTTCCTTGACGAAAGTGTTGCCCGCCTGCTGACTCCGGTTGTTTCCATGCGGCAATGAGGCCGCCACCGACAGCGGGCAGCTCCACACAGTGAACATCAGGAGCGGCGCGGGCGTGATGACGCATGCCCGCCGAGGGGGTTCCATGGTTCCTCGGACAGCGCGTGACAGAACCGACCGGGCGGCGGCAGCCGCAACGGAGATGCTCCTCCAGGCGGGCAGGTTACTGCACCGCTCGGAGACAACCCCCGACCTGCGGGCCGTCTTCCGCGGCGACCAGGCAGTCAACGACGCCCCCTACCGGGAGCGATGGGCGCACGACAAGGTGGTGCGCTCGACCCACGGGGTGAACTGCACCGGGTCGTGCTCCTGGAAGGTGTACGTGAAGGACGGGCTGATCACCTGGGAGACCCAGCAGACCGACTACCCCTCCGTGGGTCCCGACCGGCCGGAGTACGAGCCGAGGGGGTGCCCGCGCGGGGCCTCCTTCTCCTGGTACACCTACTCTCCGACCAGGGTCCGCCACCCGCACGCCCGTGGCGTCCTGGTACGGATGTACCGGGAGGCCAGAACCAGGCTCGGTGACCCCGTCGCGGCCTGGGCGGAGATCACCTCGGACCCGGAGAGACGACGGCGCTACCAGTCGGCGCGCGGCCAGGGCGGGCTGGTGCGGATCGGGTGGGAGGAGGCGCTGGAGATCGCCGCCGCCGCGCACGTCCACACCATCATGAAGTACGGCCCCGACCGCGTCGCGGGCTTCTCCCCCATCCCCGCCATGTCGATGGCCTCGCACGCGATCGGCGCGCGTTTCATGTCGCTCATCGGCGCCCCCATGCTGTCCTTCTACGACTGGTACGCCGACCTGCCGGTGGCCTCGCCCCAGGTCTTCGGGGACCAGACCGACGTGCCCGAGTCGGCCGACTGGTGGGACGCGGCCTACCTGATGCTGTGGGGGTCGAACGTCCCGGTCACCCGCACCCCGGACGCGCACTGGATGGCCGAGGCCCGCTACCGGGGCCAGAAGGTCGTCGTGGTCTCGCCCGACTACTCGGACGCGACGAAGTTCGCCGACGAGTGGCTGCACCCGCACCCGGGCACGGACGGCGCGGTCGCCATGGCGATGGGACACGTGATCCTGAACGAGTTCTTCGTCGAGCGCACCGTGCCGTACTTCACCGACTACGTCAGACGCTTCACCGACCTGCCGTTCCTGGTCGCGCTGGAGGAGCACGAGACGGGCGGATACGTGCCCGGCAAGTTCGTCACCGCCGCCGACCTGGCACCGGACGGCGCCCCAGAGGGCAGCGCCCCAGGGGACGGGGCCGCGGTGAACGGGGCCGACCGGTGGCGGCCGGTGCTCCTCGACGCGGTCACCGGTGAGCCGGTCGCGCCCAACGGCACCCTCGGCGAACGCTGGAGCGAGGCGGGCGCAGGCCGGTGGAACCTGGACCTGGGCGCGGTCGAGCCGCTGCTCAGCCTCCACCCGCCGCAGGGCGGCGAGACCGCCGAGATCCTGCTGCCCCGCTTCGACTCCGGCCTCGGTGAAGGCGACGGGGAGACGGGCGCGGTACGGCGCGGGGTGCCGGTGCGGCGGATCGGCGGACGCCTGGTGACCACCGTCTTCGACCTGCTCCTCGCCCAGTACGGCGTGCGCCGCCCCGGCCTTCCCGGACGGTGGCCGGACGGCTACGACGACGCCGACTCCCCCTGCACCCCGGCCTGGCAGGAGCGGATCACCTCGGTCCCCGCCGAACGGATCACCCGGATCGCCAGGGAGTTCGCCACGACCGCGGAGAAGACCCGGGGCCGGGCGATGATCGTGATGGGCGCGGGCACCAACCACTGGTTCCACTCCGACACGATCTACCGCTCGTTCCTCTCACTGCTGCTGCTGACCGGCTGCCAGGGCGTCAACGGCGGCGGGTGGGCGCACTACGTGGGCCAGGAGAAGGTACGGCCGCTGGCCGGATGGCAGCAGCTGTCCACGGCCGCCGACTGGGTGCGTCCCTCACGGCAGATGGCGGGCACACCGTACTGGTACGTGCACACCGACCAGTGGCGCTACGAGCGTTTCTCCGCCGACGCGCTGTCCAGCGCGACCGGGCGGCGGCTGTTCGCGGGACGGCACACCGCCGACCTCGTCGCGCAGTCGGCCAGGCTCGGCTGGATGCCGTCGTATCCGACCTTCTCCGCCAACCCCCTGGAGCTCGGGGCCAGAGCGCGGGCCAGTGGGAAGGACCCGGCGCTGTGGGCGGCCGAGGAGATCGCGGCGGGCAGGGTCGGCTTCGCCTGCGAGGACCCGGACGCGCCGGAGAACTGGCCGAGGGTGCTGACGGTGTGGCGGGCCAACCTCATCGGCTCCTCCGCCAAGGGCAACGAGTACTTCCTGCGGCACCTGCTCGGCGCTCCCGACAACGCCACCGCCCAGGAGGCGCCCCCTGACGACAGGCCCCGTGAGGTGGAGTGGCGCGACGAGGCACCGCGCGGCAAGCTCGACCTGCTGCTCTCGCTGGACTTCCGGATGACCTCGACCACGTTGTTCTCCGACCTGGTGTTGCCCGCCGCGACCTGGTACGAGAAGCACGACCTGTCCAGCACCGACATGCACCCGTACGTGCACGCCTTCTCCCCGGCCATCAGCCCGCCCTGGCAGGCCCGCACCGACTTCGAGATCTTCCACGGTCTGGCGCGCAGGTTCTCCGAGCTGGCCGCGGGGCGGCTGGACGTCGCCCACGACCTGGTCGCCACCGCGCTGCAGCACGACACGCCCGGTGAGACGGCCCAGCCCGGCGGCCGCGTCCCCGACTGGCGCGGCGGCGACGTCCCCGCGCGGCCGGGCCACAACCTGCCCGCGCTGGCCCTCGTCGAACGTGACTACACCGCCGTCGCCGCCAAGCTCGCCTCCCTCGGCCCGCTGCCGGAACAGGTGGGCCTGACGGTCAAGGGCGTCACCGTCGGCACCGCGCCCGAGGCGCGCTGGCTGACCGCGCGCTGCGGGCAGGCCGGGGACGGCCCTGCGGCGGGCAGGCCGCTGCTGGACAGCGACGTCAAGCTGTGCGAGGCGATCCTGGCCCTGTCCGGCACCACGAACGGGCGGGTCGCCGCCGAGGGCTTCACCAGGCTCGGCGAACGCTGCGGCCCCGGCTCCGGCATGGCCGAACTGGCCGCCTCCGTCGCCGAGCGCAGGGTGGTCTTCTCCGACACCCAGGACCGTCCCGTGCAGGTCGGGGCGAGTTTCGAGTGGTCGGGCAAGGAGGCCCCCGACCGCCGCTACGCGCCGTTCACCGTCAACGTCGAGCACGCCAAACCGTGGCACACCCTCACCGGGCGCCAGCACTTCTACCTCGACCACGACTGGATGGCCGAGCTGGGCGAGCAGCTCCCGGTCTACCGGCCGCCGCTGGACACGGCGGCCCTCGGCGAGTACGGCGGGACCCACGAGGGGGATCTCGCGGTGACCGTCCGCTACGTCACCCCGCACTCCAAGTGGTCCATCCACTCCGAGTACCAGGAGAACCTGCTGATGCAGACCCTGGCCAGGGGCGGCCCCGTCATCTGGGTCAGCGTCGAGGACGCCCGGGCCGCCGGGATCGCGGACAACGACTGGATCGAGGCGGTCAACGCCAACGGCGTCGTCGTCGCCCGCGCCGTGGTCTCCCACCGGATGCCGCAGGGCACCGTCTTCATGTACCACGTGCAGGAACGCCTGGTGAACGTGCCGAGGTCGCAGGCCACGGGGCGCCGGGGCGGCGTGCACAACGCCCTCACCAAACTGCTGATCAAACCGACCCACCTCATCGGCGGGTACGGCCAGCTGTCCTTCGCGCCCAACTACTACGGGCCGACCGGCAACCAGCGTGACGCGGTGACCGTCATCCGCCGCCGTTCCCAGGAGGTGCAGTACTGATGCGCGTGATGGCTCAGATCGCCATGGTGATGAACCTGGACAAGTGCATCGGCTGCCACACCTGCTCCGTCACCTGCAAGCAGACATGGACCAACCGGGCGGGCACCGAGTACGTCTGGTTCAACAACGTCGAGACCCGTCCCGGGCAGGGTTACCCCAGGGGCTACGAGGACCAGGACAGGTGGAAGGGCGGCTGGCGGCTGCGCAACGGCAGGCTGGTGCCGCGCTCCGGCGGCCGGGTCAGGCGCCTGAGCCGGCTGTTCGCCAACCCCGAACTGCCGCTGCTCGACGACTACTACCAGCCGTGGACCTACGACTACGAGAACCTCATCAACGCCCCGCTGGGCGACGACGTGCCCACGGCCGCGCCCCGTTCGCTCATCGACGGCTCCCCGACGGCCGTCACCTGGGGGCCCAACTGGGACGACGACCTGGGCGGCGGCCCCGAGCACCTGGCGGGCGACCCGGTGCTGCGCAGGGTCAGCCAGGAGGTGCGGCTGGAGTACGAGCGCTCCTTCATGTTCTACCTGCCGCGCATCTGCGAGCACTGCCTCAACCCGTCCTGCGTGGCCGTCTGCCCCTCCGGCGCGATGTACAAGCGGCTTGAGGACGGCATCGTCCTGGTCGACCAGGACAGGTGCCGGGGCTGGCGGATGTGCGTCAGCGGCTGCCCGTACAAGAAGGTGTACTTCAACCACGACAGCGGCAAGGCGGAGAAGTGCACACTGTGCTACCCGCGGATCGAGGCCGGGGCGCCGACCGTCTGCTCCGAGACGTGCGTCGGCAGGCTGCGCTACCTCGGGGTGATGCTCTACGACGCCGACCGGGTCGGTGAGGCCGCCGCGACGCCCAGGGAGGAGGACCTCTACCCGGCCCAGCTCGACTGCTTCCTCTCGCCCGACGACCCCGAGGTGGTCGCCGCCGCGGAGGCGGCGGGCATCCCGCACGACTGGATCCTGGCCGCCAGGCGCTCCCCGGTGAACGCGCTCATCACCCGTTACCGGGTCGCGCTGCCGCTGCACCCGGAGTACCGGACCATGCCGATGGTCTGGTACGTGCCGCCGCTGTCCCCGGTGGTGGACGCGCTGGCCGGGACCGGCAACGACGGGGAGGACGCGGACAACCTCTTCGGCGCGATCGACGCGCTGCGCATCCCGCTGGAGTACCTGGCGGGGCTGTTCACCGCGGGCGACACCGCCCCGGTCGAGGCGGCGCTGCGCAGACTCGCGGCGATGCGCTCGCACATGCGGGCGCTCAACCTCGGCGAGGAACCGGACCCCACGGTCGCGGAGGACGTCGGGATGCGGCCCGGGGAGATCGAGGAGATGTACCGCCTGCTCGCCCTGGCCAAGTACGACGAACGGTACGTCATCCCCACCGCCTACGCCGCGGGCGCGGGGCGGGCCGACGCGGCGGCGGGGTGCAGCCTGGACGGACCGGGCGGCCCCGGCATGACGGAGGACATGTTCGCGGGGATGAGGGCGGGAGCGGACACCGCCGCCTTCCACGCGTCACCGATCCCGGACGGCGGCGACGAGCGGAGCGGGCGGTTCAACCTGTTCGGCTGGGACGGCAGGGGCCGGCCCGACGGCCTGTTCCCACCACGCAGAGGAGAGGCCGGATGAACCACGCCGTCGTCCACCAGGCCGCCTCCCTGCTGCTCGCCTATCCTGGTCCCGACTGGCCCGGCCACCTCGACCTGGTAGGACGGGCCCTGGCCGTCGTCCCGACACCGCCCGCCCGCCTCCTGCTGCGCTTCCGCGACCACGTGCGGGAACAGGACACCCTCGACCTCGCCGCCCGGTACGTCACGACCTTCGACCGCAGCGGCCGCCGTACCCTGCACCTGACCTACTACACCGACGGCGACACCAGACGGCGGGGCGCCTCCCTCGCCGAGATCAAGGCGCTCTACCGCGCCAGCGGCTGGCGGCCGGAGGAGGCGGAACTACCCGACTTCCTGCCGCTGATGCTGGAGTTCGCGGCCCGCTGCCCCGAACGGGGCGGGCCACTGCTGCGCGGGCACCGGGCGGCGCTCGACCTGCTGTCCGCCGCCCTGCACAAGTACCGCAGTCCCTACGCCGACGTGCTCGACGCCGTACGCGCGACCCTGCCTCAGGCGAGCGCGCGGGAACGCCGGGCGGTGGGCGAGATCGCGCAGGCGGGGCCGCCCTCCGAGAGCGTCGGCCTCGACCTCACTCCCTATCCAACGGTCACTCAGCACTCCAGCCAGGGAGCCCGCCGGTGAGACATCTGCAGATCGCGTTGTGGGGCGTACTGCCCTACCTCGTCCTTGTCCTGTTCGTCGCGGGCAGCGTCTGGCGCTACCGCTACGACCGCTTCGGGATGACCACCCGATCAAGCCAGCTGCACGAGAGCCGCCTGCTGCGCGTGGCGGGGCCGCTCTTCCACTACGGCCTGCTGTTCGTCATCGCGGGCCACCTCGTCGGGCTGCTCGTCCCCGAACGGCTGACCGAGGACATGCACATCACCGAGTCCCTCTACCGCGCGAACGCGCTGTTCGTCGGCGGCCTGGCCGGGGTCGCCGCCGTCTGCGGGCTCGCCCTCCTGATGTGGCGAAGGCTGCGGGTCAGTGCCGTCAGGCAGGCCGGCGTCCGTGGTGACCGCCTGGTCTATCCGGTGCTGGCCACCGTCCTGCTCGCCGGGGTCGCGGCCACCCTGATCGGGGCGAGGACGGGCTCCTACGACTACCGGCTTGGGGTCTCGGTGTGGTTCAGGAGCCTGTTCGAGCTGGAGCCCGACGTGCCCGCCATGGCGAACGCCCCGCTGCTCTTCCAGGTGCACACCCTGCTCGGCATGGCCCTGTTCGCGCTGTGGCCGTTCAGCAGGCTGGTGCACGCCTTCGGCGTCCCGCTGGGTTATCTGGTGCGCCCCTATGTCGTCTATCGGTCGCGGGCCACGCTCGCGGGCCGGGGCGGGACGCGCTGATCCCATGACCACCTCACCCCTCCCCGCCCCGGTCGCGCTGGTCTCGGTCAGGATGCCCATGACCGTCACCCCCCACCTGCTGACCCGGACCCCCCACCCGCCGAGTGGACCGACCACCTTTCTCGTCACGTTGGGCCTGCTGCGCACCCACTGGCAGCTCCTCGCCCTCATGCTCGCCGTGGCCGTCGCCACGGCCGTGCTCCTCACCGTCAACCGCCAGGCCAGGCGTCCCCGCCTCCTGACCCCCACCGCCGAGCTGCTCACCTTCCTGCCCGCGGAACCGTCCTCGGCCTCGTCGCCGCTCCCGTCGGCCCTGGCGCCGAGGACGGTGCGAAAGAAAAAGGACAACAGCCTGCCTCCGGTCAAGGAGACCGCGGCACGGCGGGCCGCGGAGATCCTGGTGACGACGATGCCCACCCCGCTGTGGCCGATGGCCAGGGCCAGGGCCGTACGGCTGCTCGCCCGGGGGGACTCCGCCCGTGAGGCGGAGGTCCGCCGCCGCCTGAACCTGTCGCGGACGGCCCTCACGGAGGCCGCCCCCGCCGAGACGGAGACCGTCCACCGCGCCGTCGTCGAGCAGTGGAGCCTGGCGTTCACCGTCACCCGGGAGAAGGACTCCCACGCCTGCGCCCTGCTGCACGCCTTCAGCGACACCTTCGCCCATCTGCTCGTCACCGCCGTCCCCAGACGGGACCCCGACCCCCGCTGAGGGCACTTCCGGCACCCGCGCCCACCCGGTCGTGGGTGCCGGGAAGTGGATCGCGGCGGCCGTACCCGGCGGTGGACAGGGTGAGCGCGGGGTGCGTCCCGGTGGCGCGGAAAGCCAAGGAAGGCACCGTGTTTCCGCGTCACACGGAATACGCGGAGCGTGAGCAAGGATCAGGTCCGCCGATCTTTCCGATTGATTAGGGAAGATCCCCGGAATTGCATCGCACCAGGCCGGAACCGTTGATCACGTTTTCCCCGCATTAACGACCTGCTCGGCGCAGCGAATTCGGGCTCTATAACAAAACGTCATCGGCGAAACAAAGCCATTGCAGTGCACAATGCCGAATGATTCCCTCGTTGGCGTACCTGGATAGCTGATTCTTCCGCTGCCGGTCCCTCCACGGGGGAGGTTTTGGGCAATGCCCGCCATCGGTCGACTTCGTCATGCCCGAATTCTGATTCCACTTGTCGTCTCGACGCTCGTCGCGTCATTTCTCACGGTACCGGACGTGCCTCCCGCGATTGCCGCGCCGCCACCGGTTCCGCAGGCCAGGCCCGGTCCCGGCCCCGTCGAACGCCCCCTGCCCAGGGGGATACGCCCGGACAGGGCGTTCAAAGCGGGTGAACGGCCTCCGGTCGTACCCCTGGGTGCGAAGGCCGCGGGCCAGCCGGTCAGGGTCAGCGGGGAACGCTGGACGTCCCTCACCGGAAAAACCGCGAGAAAGGCCGTGGACGACGGGTTCACCGATCTGTCGCTGCGTCCGGGTTACGTGCTGGGCGACACCTCGCTGGTGACCTACTTCAACGTCGGCCAGGCCGATCCCTCGTGGACGGCGGCGCGGGTGCGGCTGTACGACGCCCAGTCGCAGACCGAGCAGACCTCCACCCTGGTTCAGCGCCCCGACCTGCAACGGTCCTACTGCGGCGGCGCGGGCGACCTCTGCCGTTCCTTCGGCGCCGCCGACGGCTGGACGCTGGAGACCGGCAGGGAGTACTTCGTCACCGTCGCCGCGGTCTACGACGACGGCCGCGAGGTGGTCTCCGCCCCGTCGGACCGCTCGGTCCCGCGCGAGACCGTGGACCCGCCGCCGGTCCCGAACGAGCAGGCCTCCGGCTGTGGGTGCGGCAACGCGCTGGCGCTGACCGCCGCGGGCCAGGCCTCCAGGGCGCTGGGCGTCAACACCGGCACGGGTGCCTTCGTGCGGACCGAGCGCGACCTGGCGATGGCCTCCTACGGCCCGCAGTTCGTCTCGGCGCGCACCTACTCCTCGATGAACCGGGGGGCGAGCCCTCTCGGTCCCGGCTGGGCCTGGTCCTACGACATGCGGGTGAGCGTGGGCGAGGACGGCGTGGCCGTGGTACGCGCCGAGGACGGCGCCCAGGCCCGCTACACCCCCGCCGCAGGCGGCGCCTACAAGCGCCCGCCCGGCGTGCGCTCCACCCTGCGCGGAACGGCGGACGGCTGGGAGCTGACCACACCACGGCAGGTGCGCTACGGCTTCGACGGTCAGGGACGTCTCGTCTCGATCCGCAACGCCCGTGACGTCGGGGTACGGCTGGCCTACGAGGGGCTCGGGGTCAACATCACCGACGCCTCGGGCCGGGTGGTCTCGGTGCGGATCGAGGGCGGCCTGATCCGGGAGATCAAACTGCCCGACGGCCGCAACGTGAACTACTTCTACACCGACGGACTCCTGACCTCGGTGATCGACGCCCGCGGGTTCACCTGGAGGTACCGCTACCACGCCACCACCCTGCTGTCGCAGGTGGTCGACCCGCACAACGTGGCGATCATCTCCAACGACTACGGCACCGACGGCCGGGTGACCGCGCAGCGCGACGGCCTGGGCAAGCAGACCACCTTCGCCTGGGACGCCGCCAAACAGGAGGCCACCACCACCGACCCCGACGGGGTGGTGCTCTGGGACGGCTACCGGGGCAACACGCTGGTGTACTCCCAGCGCGGCACCGGCGACTCCGACAACCACCGCTACGACCGGGAGCTCAACCGCGACCTGGTGGTCAACGGCAAGCAGCACCAGCACGAGGCGACCTTCGACGCCAACGGCAACCGCCTGCAGACCAAGGCGCCCCAGCCGCTCGGCTTCTCCGAGAAGACCCGGTTCGACGAGCGCAACAACCCCACCACCCACACCGACGCCAACGGCCAGGTGTGGAAGGACACCTACAACGAGTTCAACGAGCTGGTGCGCAGCGAGGACCCCGAGGGCCACGCCGTCACGCACACCTACGACTCCCGCGGGTTGCGGACCTCGACGACCGACCAGCGCGGCAAGGTGAGCCACTACGAGTACCTGCCGCAGGGCGACCCGAACGCCGGACTGCTCAAGGCGGCGATCTCCCCCGCCGGGCGGCGCGGCGAGGTCGTCTACGACGCCACCGGGCGTCAGACCGCCACGGTCGACCCGCGCGGTACCGTACCCGGTGGCAACCGGGCGGCCTACACCACCCGTTACGCCTACGACGCCCAGGACCGGGTGACCAGCACCCTTGAGCCGGGCAAGAACGGCGCCTGGCGCAGCGGGTTCGACGAGACCGGCCGCCTGGTGCGCAGGCAGACCCCGACCGAGGCCACAACCGACTACTTCTACTTCGCCAACGGCCTGCTCAAGACGGTCGACGACTCCCGGCGCACCACCACCTACACCTACACCGACGCCGGACGGCGGGCCTCGACGCAGGCGCTCCTGCGTACCAGGGCCCCCATCACGACCACCTACGGCTACGACGGCAAGGGCCTGCTCAAGACCGTCACCTCGCCGCGCGGCAACGAGCCGGGCGCCAACCCGGCCGACTTCACCACCACCTACTTCTACGACGCCGACGACAACCCGATCCGGGTACGGCACCCCTATCCCGGCGGCGGGTTCACCGAGCGCGACATCAAGGTCGACGCTCTGGACCGGACCACGAACAGGACCGACGAGCTGGGCAAGCAGTCGGCGTTCGGACGCGACAACAACGGCCAGGTCACCTCCACCACCGACGCGCTCGGCCGCAGGACCACCATGGGTTACGACCGCAGCGGCCGGCAGACCGAGATCAAGGACCCGGCGGGCAAGACCACCCGCACCGAGTACGACGCGGCGGGCAACCGGATCAAGGAGACCAACGCCGAGGGCGGCGTGACCACCTGGAGATACGACGACGACGGCCTGCTGACCGGCGTCACCGAACCGCGGGGCAACGTCGAGGGCGCCGACCCCGCCCGCTTCACCACCCGCTACGAGTACGACCAGGCGGGCAACCAGGTCAAGTCCGTCGACCCGCTCGGCAACACCACGGCCGCCGTCTACGACGCGAGCAACCGGGTCACCTCGGTCACCGACGCCAAGGGACGCACCACCTACCGGACCTACCGGGAGGACGACCTCCCGGCCACGGTCCACACCCCGGAGACGCCCTACAACCCGAACGACCCGACGGCCCGCTCCACCGTCTACACCTACAGCACCGACGGGCTGCTGGAGTCGGTGCGCGACCCGCTGGGCCGCTACACCCGGATGTCCTACGACGACGCCGGACGCCTGATCACCAAGGCCGATCCGCTGTCGCGGCGGGTCGAGGTCACCTACGACGCCGAGAGCAACCCGCTGACCGCGATCACCGTCAACGGTCCCGAGTGGGTCAGCCCCGAGGAGCGCCTCAAGCGGACCGTCGTCAACACCTACGACATCCTGAGCCGCCGTACCAGGACGGCGCTGGGCTCGCAGGGGCCGGCCTACACCTTCGGTTACGACGCCAAGGACCGCACCACCTCCTACGGTGACCCCACCGGGGTGCGGGAGGTCGGCTACGACGACGAGGACCAGATCCTCAAGGTGACCCGCAAGACCGCCGGCCAGGCCGACGAGACCTTCTCCTACGGCTACGACGAGCGCGGCAACATCACCTCCCGTACCTATCCCGACGGCACCGCGGTCACCTTCGCCTACGACGGTGACGGCAGGCAGACCGAGCAGAAGGTGACCGGCGGCACCGCGGGCGCGGGCGCCGAGTGGCGCTTCGGCTACGACGTGGCAGGGCGGCGCACCAGCACCACCCTGCCCGGCGGCACGGGCCTGACCGAGAGGCGGGCCTACGACGACGCCGGACGGTTGACCCGCATCGCCACCGCGAACGGCGACGCCGATCCGGTCTCGGCCTTCGACCTCACCCTGGACCAGGTCGGCAACCCCACCAAGGTCGTCACCACGCGCGGCACCGCGAGCGAGTCGGTTTCCTACGCCTACGACACGGTCGACCGGGTCACCTCTGCCTGTTACTCGGCCACGAGCTGCGCCACCGGCTCGCAGATGGCCGGGCGGATCGACTACACCTACGACCTGGTCGGCAACCGTCTCAGCCAGAAACGCACCGGTACGGCGGGCAACGACACCACCGTCTACGCCTACGACGAGGCCGACCAGCTGACCCGCGAGACCGTGACCCGGCCCGGCTCCAGCGTCGCCCGCGACTTCGCCTACGACGTCAACGGCAACCAGATCCGCGCGGGCGCCGACCGGTTCGAGTACAACCTCGACAACAGCCTCGCCAAGGCCACCGTCAACGGCAACTCCACCACCTTCGCCTACGACGCCACCGGCCTGCGCCTGTCGGCGACCAGCGCTGGAGCCGGTGGCACCGTCTCGGCGATCCAGCGCTGGAGCTGGGACGTCAACGGCACCCTGCCGCAGATCGCGCTGGACACCACCGTCAACGCGGGCGGCGCCGTCGTCGAGAGGCAGGGCTTCACCTACGGCCCCGAGGACGAGCCGCTGGCCCTGCTGACCGGCGGCGCGCACTCCTACACCCACGACTGGCTCGGCGGCGTCGCCAACATGGTCTCGCCGACCGGCCAGATCGAGGCGGGCTACGACTACGACCCGTTCGGCAACCCCCGCACGGGCACCACCCTGACCGCCGGAGCCGCCGGGCGGGCGACCCCGCCACCGGGAGGGGCCGGAGCCGCCGGGCGGAGCGGAGCCGGCGCGCCCGAACGGAGCGTCGCGGCGGGCCCGGACAACCCACTGCGGTTCACCGGCGCCTACCAGGACAGCACGACCGGCGACGGCAACTACTACCTGCGCGCCCGCAACTACAACCCCGGCACGGGCCGGTTCAGCAGCGTCGATCCCATGCCCACGGGTGTCGGCGCCACCTCCGCCTACACCTACGCCTCCAACAACCCCCTCGTCTACACCGACCCCACCGGCATGGTGAACGCGGCGGCGGACGGCGGCGGCAACGGTACCGCCCCCGGCCAGGAGGCCGAGTCCGGGCCCAGCCCCGAGGACGTCGCCAAGGCCCAGCAGTTGCAGAACAAGAGCGTGCTGGACGTCATCCTGGAGGCGGGCGGCCAGATCCTCATGGAGATCATGGGGATCAACGACATCGTCAACTGCCTCAACGGCGACATCGGCTCCTGTGTGATGGCCGTGATCGGGGCGCTGCCCTGGGGCAAGATCTTCAAGGCCAAGAAGATCGCCGAGGCGATCTGGCGGGCGGGCAAGGCCGTCTTCGCCTTCTTCGAGGAACTCAAGTGGGCCAAGGCCATCCTGCGCGGCGCGGAAAAGGCGGCCGAGGCGGCCAAGGCCGCGGCCGCGAGGGCGGCCAGAGCGGCGGCGGAGAAGGCCGCGGCGGCCAAGGCGGCGGCCGAGGCCTACGCCAAGAAGGTCGCCGCCGAAGCGGCCGAGAGATCCAAAGCCCTCGCCGCCAAGGCCAAGGCCAAGACGAAACCCAAGGCCGCGTCGGAGAGGCCTCGTCTCGACAGGCCGAGCTGCAAACCCGGCAACAGCTTCGTCGCCGGTACATCCGTGCTCATGGCCGACGGCACCGTCAAACCCATCGAAAAAGTCGACCTCGGCGAACAGGTCGTCGCCACCGACCCGGAGACCGGCCAGACCACGGCCAAACCGGTCGTACGACTGATCGTCGGCGAGGGCGAAAAGAACCTGGTCCGCGTCACCGTCGACACCGACGGCGACAAGGGATCGGCCACCGGCCAGATCGCGGCGACCGACGGCCACCCGTTCTGGGTCGAGAGCGCACGCAAGTGGCTCAAGGCCGGCGAACTCCAGCCCGGCATGTGGCTGCGCACCAGCGCGGGCACCCACGTCCAGGTCACCGCGCTCAAGAAGTGGACCGCCCACGAACGCGTCCACAACTTCACCATCGCCGACATCCACACCTACCACGTGGTCACCGGCGGCACCTCGCTCCTTGTCCACAACGACGGCTGCGACTTCATCGGCCCCAAGGACCATGTGGCGCTCGGGAGACGTGACTTCAAACTGAACGAGTTCTCGGAGAAGGTCGGCGCGCGCAATCTCCTCGGAGCGCCAAGCGCGACGTGGCGGGACGAGGTCCAGTCGGCGATCGCCAGGGCCGGACGCGGCGAGGGCGAGATCTCGTTCATGCTGGACGGTCTCCCCGGCGCCAACCGTGGGCCCGCGAAGGCACTGGAGATCGCCAAGAACACCAACTCTCGTGACCTGCTGCACACCCAGTGGGAGCTGTTGCAGGTGGACGCTGCGGGCATCATGGATCAAGTCAACTTCTTCCGCTGGAACCGTAGGCTCAACGACTGGGCTGGTGTGGGATGAACGTGTCGATCGAGAACGGACGGCTCCCGCTCGTCCTGCCGGGGCGGTTCAAGCCCTGGGCGATCGAGGTGGGGCACGGCAAGGTGCTCCTGCGAGGCTTCGACGGCGACCCCGAGGGCGAGGAGAGACCGAGAGTGTTCGACGTCCTGTTCCAGGACGTCTCACGGATCTCCCTGCCCGCCCTCCACTCAGGTTTGCGCCTCACCGTCGCCGATCCCGAGGTGACACGCTCGGAGGAGCGCCGGGTCGGAGAGAACTGGGGAAAGGCGAGGATGTTCCTCCTGGACCCGGACAGAAACTCCGACTACGTGGTCGCGGGGTTCGTGTTCTGGGCGGAGGTGCTCGTCGGTGGCGGCTCGCCGAGCCCCCTCCTGGCCGAGGAACCGGCTGAGGGGTCGATCAGGGGAGCCGTCCACCGTCTCTGAGAGGTCGCGGTCCGCGAGATCCTCCTCTCGCGGACCGCGGTCCGTCAGCCCATCACAGCGGCCCCTGTCCGGCAAAAGTATGAACCGGAAACATTTTCCTCAGAAAGCATGATCGCTACGCTGGTCGTCCATGACTTTCACGCATTCCACGCGATGGCTGGCGGCGGCGACACTCGTCGCCGGGCTGTCCGTGGCCGCACCGGCACACGCCCACGAGGCGGCCGTACCCCCGTCGAGCACCGTCCTGCGCGGCCTGGACCTGGACCGCGCGACCGTCCTGGACATGCAGCGCGCCATGAACCAGAAGCGCTTCGACTCGGTGGCGCTCACCCGCTTCTACCTCGACCGGATCCGTACGGTCGACCCGTTACTGCACGCGGTCATCTCGACCAACCCCGCGGCGCTGCGGGAGGCCAAGCAGAGCGACCTGCGGCGGCGCCAGGGCGCGCGCGGCCCCCTTGAGGGCATCCCCGTCCTGCTCAAGGACAACATCGCCGCCACCGGACGCGCGAGCGCCGGTTCGCTGGCGCTGCTCGGCTCCCGCCCGGCCCGTGACGCCTTCCTGGTCCAGCGGCTGCGCGCGGCGGGCGCGGTGATCCTCGGCAAGACCAACCTGTCCGAATGGGCCAACTTCCGTTCCAGCGCCTCCTCAAGCGGGTGGAGCGCGGTCGGCGGCCAGACCAACAACCCCTACGTCCTGGACCGCAACCCCTGCGGGTCGAGCAGCGGTTCCGGGGTCGCCGCCGCCGCGAGCCTGGCCGCGGTCACCATCGGCACCGAGACCGACGGCTCGATCGTCTGCCCGGCCGGCATCAACGGCGTCGTCGGGGTCAAACCGACGGTCGGCCTGGTCAGCCGCGCCGGAGTGGTGCCGCTCTCCCTGGCCCAGGACACCGCGGGCCCGCTCACCAGGAACGTCACCGACGCGGCCGCCGTGCTCTCCGTCATCCAGGGGGTTGACCCGCGCGATCCGGCCACCGTGCCGGGCGGCAACCGTGACTACCTCAAGGCGCTGCGGCCGGACGCGCTCGCCGGCAAGCGCATCGGCGTCTGGCGTTCGGCCGCGGGGAACAAGCGGGAGGTGGTCGCCGCCCTGGACGCCACCATCGCCACGCTCAGGGCACGCGGCGCGACCGTGGTCGACAACCTCGAACTGACGGGGACGGACGAGGCGGCCGAGCAGGAGTTCCCGGCTCTGACGAACGAGTTCAAGCACGACGTCAACGCCTATCTGGCCGAGGCCCCCGGGAAGCACCCGGCGGACCTGGCCGGGCTGATCGAGTTCAACAAGAAGCACGCCTCGACCGAACTCCGCTACTTCGGGCAGGAGCTGTTCGAGCAGGCGCAGGCGACCAGCGGCGACCTGAACGACTTCGAGTACCGCGCCGCGAGGGAGAAGGCGACCTCGCTCTCCCGTGACGCGATCAACTCCGTGATCTCCGCCAACCGGCTCGACGCGGTGCTCGCCCCGACCAACAACGGGGCCTGGGTGACCAATCTGACCAAGGGTGACGACTTCACCGACTTCGTCGCCACCTCCTCGCCCTCGGCCATGGCGGGCTACCCGGCGGTCACGGTCCCCGGTGGATACGCCAAGGACGTGCTGCCGCTCGGCGTGACGTTCTTCGGCGGCCGTTTCTCCGAGCCGACGCTGATCGCCATCAGCTACGCGTTCGAGCAGGCGAGCCAGGTGCGCAAGCCGCCGACCTACCTGCGGACGCTGCCCTGACCGGGGCCCTTTCCGGCTGACGGCCGCACCCCGCGGACGGGTCTCCGCCCGTGGGGTGCCCTCCGGAAATCCCGACTCTGAGACTAGGATTTTCGATCCTAGGGAAAACACTCCGCTTCTCGTCCGTCTCGGGGGATGAGACCGTTTCGGCCGTGTCCCGGTGCGCGGGCGCACCGCCCGCGCACCCCGATCAAGGCTCAAGGAGTGTCATGTCCTCTTCGTCCTTCCCCACCGTCGGCAGGGCCGTCGTCGTCTCCTCCTACGGCGGCGCCGAGGAACTGCGGCTCGCCGAGGTGCCCGTCCCCTCCCCCGGTCCCGGCCAGGTGCTGCTGCGGGTACGCGCCGCCGGGGTCAACCCGGTCGACTGGAAGATCCGGGCCGGACTGCTCAAGGAGTTCCTGCCGGTCGACCTGCCGTACACGCCGGGAGGCGAGGCGGCCGGTGAGGTGGTGGCGGTCGGCGAGGGCGTGAGCGCCTGGGCGGCCGGGGACGAGGTCCTCGGCCCGGTCGCGGGCGGGTACGCCGAGTACGCCCTCGCCGACGCCGCCCAGCTCTCCGCCAAACCGGCCGGCCTGTCCTGGGAGGCCGCCTCCGGGCTGTACACCTCGGCGGAGACGGCCAACCGGGTGCTGGACCTCCTCAAGGTCGGTGCGGGGGAGACCCTGCTGGTCCACGGGGCCGCCGGCGGCGTCGGCGGCCTGGTGGTGCAGTTCGCGGTCGCGTCCGGCGCCCGTGTCGTCGGTACGGCCGGCGCGGCGAACCACGATTACCTGCGTGAGCTCGGCGCGGTTCCTGTCTCCTATGGAGAGGGGGTGTTCGACCGGGTTCGTGAGGTGGCGCCCCAGGGGGTGGACGCCGTGCTGGACGCGGCCGGGGGCGCGCTGGCCGGTTCGGTCGGCCTCCTCGGTGGCCCCGAGCGGATCGTCGGCATCGTGAGCGTGCCGGAGGCCGTCGAGACCGGGACGCGCTTCACCGGGGGCGGTGAGGGGGAGAGCCACGGTGTCCAGGCCGTGGCACGGGCCCTGGCCCTGCACGCGGCAGGGACCCTCGCCCTGCCGGTCCGCGCCGTCCTCCCGCTGGCCGACGCCGCGGGGGCGCACCGGCTCAGCGAGGAGGGGCACGGACGCGGCAAGATCGTCCTGGTGCCCTGACTCCCGTGAGAAGTCACCCGGGTGGCTCTTGATCAACACGCGTGGGATTCGGTTGACTTGACCCCGGAAGAGCAAGGTCAAGAAAACAGGGTGTCAAACGACAGAGGGGACCTGTCAGAAATGCACGTGCTTTTCGTACCTGCTCCGGGAATCGGGCATGTGTTTCCCATGGTGCCGCTCGCGTGGGCGTTCCGCCTCGCCGGCCACGAGGTCACCTTCGCCGCCGCCGGGGACGCCCTCGCGGTCCGCGACGCCGGGTTCCTCACACTGGACGCCGTACCCGGCCTCACCACGGCGCGGATGATCGCCGACTTCCAGGAGGGCCCCGCGGCCGAGCGTCTCCAGCAGCCCCGGGAGGGCATCAGTCCCGAGGAGCTGGAGCAGATCAAGCCGCTCGTCGTCGCGATGTGGGACGGCTACGTGGACGGGCACGTCAGGCTCGCCGAGCGCCTGCGCCCTGACCTGATCGTCTACGACCCGATCTTCACCGCGGGGCCGGTGGCCGCCGCCAAGCTGGGCGTGCCGTGTGTCGCGCACAACTACGGGGTCGGCGGATTCGAGCCCGAGGTCTTCGATCGGGCGCCCGCGAACGAGGCGTTCCTGCGCCACGGCGTCACGGTGCCCAAGGGCGTCGAGACGATCGGCGTCGTCCCGTCCTCCCTGGTGATCGGACCCCGGCCCCGGTGGTCGATGCGTTACACGCCCTACAACGGCGGCGGGCTGCTGCCCGAGTGGCTGCTCGACGAGGGCGACCGGCCCCGGGTCGCGGTCACCCTGGGCACGGTGGTTCCCGAGACCCACGGGCTCGGCGAGTTCGCCCCGATCATCGAGGCGGCCGAGGCGGTGGACGCGGAGTTCGTGATCGCCACGGGCTCCGGCGAGACCTCGTGGTCCACGCCCCTGCCGCCGAACGTCCGGGTGACCGGCTGGGTGCCGCTCGGGGCTCTGCTGCGCGGCAGCGCGGCGGCCATCCACCACGGCGGCGCGGGCACCACGCTGACCTGCTCCGCGCTGGGCGTTCCGCAGCTCATCCTGCCCAACGGGGCCGACCGGCACATCAACGCCGAGACGCTGGCCGCCAGGGGCAGCGCGCTCACCACACTGATCGGTGACCTGCAGGTGCCGCTGATCGAGCGCCTGCTGACCGACGAGGCGCTGCGCGCGACGGCGCACGAGGTCAGGGCCGAGATCGAGGCGCTGCCCACACCGGCCGAGATCGCCGCCGAACTGGCGGCGCTGTACACCCCGGACGCGCTCAGGCCCGCCGTGGTGTGACGCCGCGGGCCGGCCCGGCCCTACCCCGGACCTCATGTCACGGGTACGGCCGGGCCGGTCAGGGCAGCTGCCACAGGTGGGTGCGCTGTCCCTCGTGGTCGAGGACGCACAGGATCTCCGCCGGGCCGTCCTCGGCCCCGAAGGCGTGCGGGATCATGGTGGAGAACTCGGCCGCCTGCCCGGCCTCGACCCTGATGGTCCGCTCCCCCAGCAGCAGCGTGAGGGTTCCGGACAGGACGGTGAACCAGTCTCTGCCGGGGTGGACCTTCAGCTCGTCGACGCCGCGCCGTACGGGCTTGGTGACGCGCATCTTCGCGACGGTCACCCCGTGCGGCCCGTCGCGCCCGCCCAGCATCCAGGTGGTCAGCCCCCGCGCCTCGTCGTGCCTCGGCCTGATCACCACGTCCTCGTCGCCCACGGGCTCGACGAGCTGGTCGATGGTGGTGCCCAGGGCCCGGGCGATCGCGCTGAGCTGGTCGAGGCTGATGCGCCGGTGGCCGGTCTCGATGCGGCTCAGGGTCGAGGGGCTCAGGTAGCAGCGGCCCGCCAGGTCGTCGAGCGACCAGCCCCTGGCCACGCGCAACCCTCTGATCCGCCCGCGCACCACGCTGTCGAGATCACCGTCTTGCTTCATACGCAAGATAGTATGTCATCGACGCAAACTCCTCGTAGGGTTCCCTCATGGGAAACCCTCACCACCACCATCATCACCACGCCACCGCCGACCACGACGGCTCGGGCATGGCCGAGCTGCTCGATCTGGACGCGGAGGTCCTGCACGCCCACCTGGCCGAGGTGACGGACCTGATCGCCGGGCTGGCCGCGGACTCGCCGCCCCGTACGATCCTCGACCTGGGCAGTGGTACGGGAACCGGCGTCCTGACGCTGCTCGCGCGGTTCGGGGAGGCCGAGGGGATCGCCCTCGACCAGGACGAGCACATGCTGCGCCGCCTCACGGACCGGGCCCGCGCCCTCGGCCTCGACCGGCGGGTCCGCACCGTCCAGGCGGACCTGGACACCGCCTGGCCGTCCGTCGGCGCCGTCGACCTGGTCTGGGCCTCGGCCTCCATGCACCACATGGCGGACCCCGGCCGCGTCCTGGCCGACGTCCACGCGGCCCTCAGACCCGGAGGGCTGCTGGCCGTACTCGAAATGGACTCCCTGCCGATGCCGCGTTTCCTGCCCGACGACCAGGGCGTCGGCCGTCCCGGGCTTGAGGCGCGCTGTCACGCCCTCCTGGCGGAGATGCGCGCCGAGCACATGCCGCTCCTGGGATCCGACTGGGGGGCGCCGCTGGCCGAGGCCGGGTTCACCGTCGAGACCGAGCGGAACTTCGCCATCGACCTGCGGCCGCCACTGCCCGCCGCGACGGGCCGCTACGCCCTGGCGACCCTGCGGCGCGTCCGCTCCGGCGTCGAGAACCTGCTGGACGCCGACGACCTGGCCGCGCTCGACGTTCTCCTCGACGGCGACGGCCCGGAGTGCGTGCTGCGGCGGACGGACCTCACCGTCCGTACCACGAGGACCGTGTGGCTGGCCAGAAGGCCGTGACCGGCGGGCCGGACGACCGCCCGGACGGCTGTGTGGTCGCGCCGGACCGGATCAGGCGGGCAACCGGTCGACCGGCCCGTCGAGGTGATCAGGGGTGATCGGGCCCGCATCGCACGGGACGCGCATGTAGCTCGGCACCAGGAGACGGTCCGGCACTCCCAGGGCGTCGGACGGGTCCTGCCCGCCGGACCGCCGCGGGCGAGGGGTTCGTGCGGGCACCGGCGCGCCGGAGTTGGAGGACCGCCACGGACGACAACACCAGCGCGCCGCCGGCGAGCTGCACCGGGGTCAGGGACTCGCCGAGGAAGACAGTGGCCAGCGCGGCGGTGACGACGGGCTCGAAGGTGGACATGATGGCGGCGGTCGACGGGCCGGTGCGCCTGAGCCCGGCGAAGAAGGTCAGCATCGCCACGACGGTGGAGACCACGGCGATGCAGGCCAGCCAGAGCCATCCCGGCGCCCCGAAACGGAGATCGACGCCGCCGGTGAGCAGGGCGCGGGCGCCGAGGGTGCCGGCCGCACCGGTCATCACCAGCGCGGACAGCGCCACCGGTGCCAGTCGGTGCACGACGGTGTCGGCGACGAGGATGTAGACGGTGTAGGTGATCGCGGAGGTGAAGGCCAGCAGCGCCCCGAGCGGGTGGAAGCTCACGCCGCCGGCGCCGAGCAGGACCAGAAGCGTTCCGCCCGAGGCGGCCGCCAGCGCCGCTCCGCGTGCGGGGGTGAGCCGGTCACGGCCGAGCAGCACCGCCACCACGGTGACCATGACCGGGTAGGTGTAGAGGATCAGAGCCAGCAGGGACGCGTCCATCAGCCGCAGCGCGGAGAAGAACAGACTCGCCTGCGTGGCGTACCCGACGGCACCCAGGCCGACGGCGACGGCCGTCACCCTGCCGCGCGTCATCGCCGGCCGACCGGCCGCCTCACCCCGGGGGGAACCGGAGGCGGCGCGGCGCAGCCCCGGCCGTACCAGCAGGACGATCCCGAGCAGGACGGCGGCCAGGGCGAAGCGCACCAGCAGCAGCGCCCCGGGGGAGACACCGGCGTCGTAGGCGAGCTTGCCGAAGATCGCCATGGCGCCGAAGCAGGCCGCGGACAGAAGACACAGTGCTGCACCCATGCGCCCAAGGATTGGACACCTGACCCATCGGGTCCAGCGATGATTCCTGGAGGTGACCCGTTAGGGTTTCCGAATGATCGAGCTGGACCTTCGACGGCTGCGCTTTCTGCGGGAGTTCGAGGAACGAGGCACCCTGGCCGCGGTCGCCGCGGCCCTTGGCTACAGCCCCTCCACGGTCTCCCAGCAGCTCGCCCTGCTGGAGAGGGAAACCGGCGCCCGGCTGCTCGACAAGGCCGGGCGCGGTGTGCGGCTTACCGACGCCGGACGCCTGCTCGCCCAGCACGCGCGGGTGTTGCTTTCGGCCGCCGAGGCTGCGGAGGCCGACCTTGCCACCCTCAGCGGCGTCATCCGGGGCACTGTCCGCGCCGGCGGCCTGCAATCGGCGGCCCGCCGCCTCCTCATCCCGGCGGTGGCCCGCATGAAGGCGGACCACCCGCAGGTTCGCGTGGAGATCTTCGAGCTGGAGCTCGAACAGTCCCTGCCAGGTCTACGCCTGGGCGCGGTCGACCTCGTCATCGGCGACGAGTACGACAGCCACCCCCGCCCTCGCCCGGCCGGGCTCCGCTTCACGCTTCTGCTCGAAGAACACCTGAAGATCGTGCTGCCGGCCGCGCATCGGCTCGCCCGGCCCGGGAGACCCGTGGCGCTCACCGACCTGCGATCCGACATCTGGGCCGCCTCGGCCGAGGGCACCGGTCACCACGCCATGGTCGTCGGGACCTGCCGCGCCCTCGGCGGCTACGAGCCCGACATCCGGCACCGCTCCAGCGACGCCGACGTCCAACTCGAACTCGTCCGCGCCGCGACCGCCGTCGCCCTCATGCCGACCCTGAGCCTGCCCGGCGACGACCCCGCCCTCGCGATCCGGGACATCGCAGGAACCACCCTCAGACGCCGCCTGGTCGCCGTCACCCGGGACACCCCGCCCACTCCCGCGCTGACCGCCCTCCTGACAGCCGTGACGGACCAGGTGCGCAAACTCGGCCTGTAGAAGCCCGTCGGGTCAACCGTCCGGCGTTGTTCGCGGGCCGGAAACCGTGGGCGGTCCACAGCGGAAGAGGTCAGGGCAGAGCGATTCGATCCAGGACGTGAGGTCCACGGCCTCGACCTCGAAGTCCTCGGGGCCCAGGTCGCCCAGGTCTGACGAGAACACGGCGGAGCACGGATCACCGGCACGCAGGAGAAACCCGCGGCCACCGCTGTCGTCGCCGATGAGGACGAAACCCGGTGCGCACCGCGTGACGTCGTAGGTGGCGTTGCGTTCACCGACGCACCCAGCCGGGTACACGGTCACACCGGCATCGGTCGCCAGGCCGTCCTTCACCTTCCACAGGGCCACCAGCGGAGCCGGAAGGCTCGGCCCGATTTCGGCCCGGGCGCGCGCCACATCAGCCGGCGTGGCCGCCGCCTGCCCGGGAACCGGCTCCGCCATGTCGACCTCGTCCCTCCGTCCTGCCGGGTCCGCGGCTCCGGGAATCCGAAGCGACCCCGGCGCCACGACAAGCATGGGAACGAACACTGTCACCAGGCCTGTCCGCGGGCAAACCACCGCCCTGCCCGATCACGCTCCACGGCTGGAGTACCGGACCTTCACCTCCACCCCGCTGAACATCCCGGAGAACGGACTCTGTGTCGACCGGCGACGGGTTCACCGGGCTTCCGGCCTGCCGCATGGCCGTCCGGATCGCCGCGATCGTACCGGTGGCCGGGCCTTCTGCCCCGGTACCGGCGACGACCGCGGTCCCGCTCGTGTCATCTCGGTCATCGACGTCCACGGAACGACCGACGGGACCATCCCCTATGGGGAAGCGTCACGCGGGGCCCTCCCGACATCCGGAAACGGATCTTCATGTGGGTGGTACGCAACGACCGCGCCAGGCGTGCCTCCCCCGGCATCGCGATCTCCCTGTGGGGGAACCGCGCCGAGGACGCGGAAGTCGAGCACGTCGCGACGGCGGCCCGGGGAGCTCAGGAGGGACGCGGTCAACGGCCCCACGTTCCGACAAAGGAAATGACAGAGCATGTTTTCCCGGTGTTCCACACCCGGCGGTCATGAGGCGACACGGCCTTTCTGGGCATCCGGAACACGCGTTCTCCGACGAAGGAGCTCATCCGTAAAGCGAAGACCCATATCCCGGGAAATCCAGCGAAGACCGGCCACGCCCCGAGAAAAAACGCCGGACGGCCTGGCCACACCCCCGAACACACACCCCCGAGGCCCATGGCCGCAGGCGTCCAGGCCATCCCGGATAGCACAATCCAAACGACACATAATGAAATTTCACTTCAATCGAATGGGAATCGTATAACCCTACGCCGTCCGAACCGGGGGACTTGACGAAGATGATCTTATCGATCAAAATTTCCCTCCGATTGTGTGCTCATTCCGTGACACCCCCTACTCGGCCGAGCGCACCAACTGGAGGAATCTCGCATGAGAAATTCTCTCAACGGCAGAGGGAGCGGCCGCGTCGTGGCCGCGTTCGTCCTGCCCGTCGTCCTGGCGCTCGGCGCCACCCCGGTGCTCGCCAGCCCCCCTCCCCCGGCCCTGTCCGGCGGCGAGGTGGTCCCCGACCGGCAGCCGAGCACCACGCAGGACGGGGTTGCCCTGCTGCGGGTCGTCGTCCCCGACCAGGCGGCCGTCGACCGCCTCAACGCCCTGGGCGTCGACCTCGCGGAGTACCGCAAGGCCGTCGACGACGGGATCGAGGTGCACGCCGTACTCAGCCCCCAGGAGGCGCGGGAGCTGCGCGGGCAGGGCTTCGACGTCCGTGACGCCGTGCCCGGCCAGGCCGCTTTCGCGGCGAACCAGGCGGAACGGCGGACCGCGATGTCGGCCGCGGTCACCGCCGCGCAGCAGAACGACACCCTGACCCCGCTGCGCGCGGAGTGGTTCACCAGCACCGACGACCGGCGGTTCCTCTCGGTCGAGGTCAAGTCGAGCGCGACCGACGCCGAGACCGTGCTCACGGCCACCTGGGACTCGGGGCGGGGCACTCCCCCCGACTCGGGCGGAACGGCCACGCTGTCACGCCTCACCGACGCCGGACAGTACATGTACCACCGCTTCGACTACCCGCTGCCGGTGACGCAGGCCCCCTCGCGGGTGACGATCAAGAGCAGCCGCGGCGGCTCGGTCACGGTCCCGGTCACCAAGTGGCTCGGCGAACGGCGCACACCGCCCGGCGGGCACTACGTCTCCGACTTCGTCGACCACTACATGGACCCGACCGAGGTCACCGGCCGGATCACCGCCCTGGCCGCCGAGTTCCCCAGGATCACCCAGATCATCGACCTGCCGTACAAGACGAACGGCTACCGCAGGGCCGCGCAGGCGCAGTTCGGCACGGGCGCGGCGAGCACGTTCTACGTGACCTCGACCGCGTACGGCTCGCAGGGCGGCAACGACGTCAGCCTCGCCCTGACCCGCCCCGAGGCCGCCTCCTCCCCGCTGAGCGTCACGGTCACCGGCAAGGACGTCGTGGTCGGCCTGGCCACCGACGCCTCCGGCGCGATCTCCAGCACCGCCCGTCAGGTGGTCGACGCGCTCAACGCGAACACCGCGGCCTCGGCGCTGCTGACCGCCGCCACCTACCGGGGCGACCAGGGCGGCGGTCTGGTCGCCGCGGCCCCCGCGACCCGGCTGACCGACGGCCTGAAGGCGCCGCAGAGCGTCTCACGTGAGCCGTTCCAGATGAAGGCGCTGCGCGTCGGCACCAAACGGGGCGGTCCGAAGGTCGGAGTCTTCCTCTACTGCCAGGAGCACGCCCGTGAGTGGGTGACCCCGCTGGTCTGCGTGGAGACGGCGGAACGGCTGCTGCGCAACTACGCGCACGACCCGCGGACCAGGAGGATCGTCGACGACCTCGACATCTTCATCCTGCCGACGTCCAACCCGGACGGCGGGCACTACAGCTTCTACGACTACAACATGCAGCGCAAGAACATGACCAACCACTGCCCGGCCAAGGCCGCCGACCCGGCCTCGCGCAACTCGTGGGGCGTCGACCTGAACCGCAACTTCTCCGTCGGCTCCATGTTCGACGGCTACCTCGGGGCCTCCTCCGACTGCACCAGCGGCGTGTTCGCGGGCCCGTCCGAGCTGTCGGAGCCCGAGGACCGCAACCAGGTCTGGCTCACCAGGAAGTACCCCAACATCAAGTTCGCGATGAACACCCACTCCTACGGCGGCTACTTCATGTGGCCCCCCGGCGCCTACAAGGAGGCCGGTCGCGAGACGCTGCCGCGGACCGATCTGGGCACGGAGAACTACTTCTGGGAGTCCTCCCGGCACATCCTGTCCGCGGTGCAGGAGAGGCGTGGCACCGCGATCTGGCCCGGCCGTACCGGGCCGGTGCCCGACGTGCTGTACTCGGCGGCGGGCAACAGCGCCGACGAGCACTGGTACAACCGCGGCATCATCGGCTGGGACTTCGAGGTCGGCGCCGACCTCTACGACCCGGCGACCAAGCGCTTCCAGCCGGTGGGCTTCCAGCCTCCGTTCGCCGAGGGGCACGAGGAGGCGATGGAGTTCTCCAGCGGCCAGATCGCCATCCTGGAGGTCGCCAGGGCCTACTCGGGCGACCGGCGGCGTCCCGGCTCCGAGCTGAAGGTGACCGGCAGGACCGGCGCCTCGGCCACGTTCACCTTCACCACCGACGAGCCCGCGAACGTCTACTACACGCTGGACGGCAGCAGGCCGACGCTGAACTCTCCCAAGCTCGTCGCCGCTGGGACGCGTGAGGGGGCGCAGCGGATCACGGTCGACCGTACGACCGAGGTGCACTGGTTCTCCGTGGACATCGCGGGCAACGTGGAGCGCGGCTACCGCCCGGGCGGGCCGGGCGCGAACTACCGCAGGCAGCGGGTCGAGGTACGCGGCGACCGATGACCGTTGACCCGGTACGGCCACCGGCCCAGGCCGGCGGCCGTACCGGGCATGACCGGCCCTTTGCGGATTGATGACACACAGTTACAGTCAATAACTGTGTGTACCATTCCCCGGCTTCCTGTTCCCCGGTCCGACATCCACCCTCGTGTCCTCCGGTAACCCGGCCGCCGTCAGGCTCGCGCGCGGGACGCTGGTGCTCGCCGCGCTGGCCGTCGTGACGCTCGGCCGGGGCGGTGAGCGAACCGCCTCCCTCCCCCCGGTGCCCGCCGGGTGTCCGGCGCCCGCCGTCGTCTCCCACCGCGGGTACGGCCCGCCGGGCACGGAGAACACCCTCAGGGCCTTCCGCGACGCCCTGGCGGCGGGGTCCGGACAGGTCGAGCTGGACGTCCACTTCACCAGGGACCACCAGCCGGTGCTGATGCACGACGCCACGGTCGACCGGACGACCACGGGCACGGGACGGGTCTCCGGCATGACCCTGTCCCGTTTCCGCGCGCTGCGCACCCTGGGCGGCGAGCGGCCCGCGACGCTGGACGAGGCGCTGCGGCTCCTGCGCGCGGCAGGCGGCCGGACGCTGCTCGACCTCAAGGAGGTCCCGGACGCGGCGGACCTGCGTTCCCTCTCCGGCGAGTACCACCGGCTGAACGCCTACCGGTGGGCGAGCCTGATGTCGTTCTCCCCGGACACGCTGCGGGCGGTGCGCTCCATCCACGCGCGCCGGGGCCTGCTGGCCAGGACGGCCCCTCCGGTCTCGCTGGCCAGGAGGTTCGCCTTCGTCGGAATCCGTCACGACAGGCTCACCGGAAAGCTGGCCCGCGCGTACGCGCGGGCCGGGGTCGCCGTCTACGCCTGGACCCCCAACGACCCCGCCGCGTGGCGGCGCATGGCGGGCTACGGCGTCGAACACGTCGTCACCGACGAGACACCCGCCTACCTGGCGTGGGCCGTGCGACGGTGCGGGACCGGCCCGGTACGGCGTCAGCGCTTGGCGGCCCGCAGGACGACGAACTTCGGGTCGCTCGCGACGACCTCGCAGTTGCCGAAGAGCCTGCGCAGCTTCACGTGGTAGCCGAGGTGCCGGTTTCCCACGACCCACAGCTCACCTCCGCGGCGCAGTGCGGCGCGGGCGCCGGTGAACATCCGCCAGGCGGTCTCGTCGGTCGTCGCCCGGTGGCTGTGGAAGGGCGGGTTGTTCAGCACCAGGTCGACCGATCCGGCGGGCGTCCCGGACAGGCAGTCGCCGACGAGGAACTCCGCCCTGTCCGGGGCGGGGACGTCGTTGGCCAGGAACGTGGCCCGCGCCGAGGCGACCGCCTGGTGGGACTCGTCGACGAAGGTCACCCGCGCCTCCTCGTCGGCCAGCGCCACGGCCAGGCCGACGACTCCGTTGCCGCAACCCAGGTCGACCACGTGCTCCGGCCCCTTGCGGCCGGGAAGGTTCCTCAGGAAGAACCTGGTGCCGATGTCGAGGCGGTCGGCGCAGAAGACGCCCGCGTGGTTGACGACGGTCAGGCCGGAGACCGCTCCGACGTCGCCGGGCAGCGTGTAGCTCAGCGGCCAGGGGTTGACGGCCGGGGCCGGGCGCGGCTCCGGCGTGCAGAAGATCAGCCGTGCCTTCCTGACCGCCAGCGACGTCCTGGTCGGCCCGAGGACGCGCTCGAACAGCCGCAGCGTCGAGGTGTGGATCTCGGTGACCATCCCGGCGCCGACGACGACGGTGCCCGGGTGCACGGCCGGGGCCAGACGGCACAGCTGGTCCTCCAGGAGTGCCAGGCTCTTGGGCACCCTGACCAGCAGCACGTCGATCCGCTCCGGGGGCGTGTCCCCGGTCGACAGGAGCCGGACGGCGTCCTGATCGATCCCGTTGCGGGCGAGGTTCGCCCGGGTCGCCTCCTGAGTGAGGAAGGAGTCGGTGATCTGCACGGGCGCGGGCCGGTGGGCGGCCAGCGCGGTGGCCAGGGCTCCCCACCGGTCACCGGACACGACCACCGTGCCGGACAGGGCGACCGGCTCGCCGTCCGCCCCTTCGAGGTGCCGCAGGAGATACTCGTCGGCGGCGTCCCAGGCGCGTAGCTCCTGCCGGGAGTGCTCGGGGAAACGGGCGAGTTCGAACTCGCCCCTTGAGGTCGTCAAACGGTTCATCGCGCCTCAGGCTAGCCCAGCGGCGACGTCCCCCGGTCTTCTCGGGGCCTGACCCGGCTGACAGGATGACGGTCATGGCCCCAGTGGCGTCAGCGCTCCGTCTGCCGCGGGCACTCGTCTTCGCGACGTTGTGCCTCGTGGTCTCCGGCGGTGGCCACGCCCTGGCCGGGGGCGGGGCGGTGCCGCCGTACACGGCCGTCCTCGGGGGGATCGTCGCCCTCTGCCTCGGCTACGCCCTCAACGGGCACGAGCGCGGCCCGCAGGTCGTGCTTCCCGCGAGCGTGGGCGTACAGGTCCTGCTGCACGAGCTGTTCAGCCGGGCCGCGCCCGTGCCGTACCCGGTGATCCCGCTGGCCCACGGGCACGCCCGGCCCGGCATGACGGCGGTCCACCTCGCGGCGGCGCTGCTGACCGGCTGGTGGCTGTGGCGCGGCGAGAGCGCCCTGTGGCTCATGATCCGCGTGTACGGCGCGCGGCTCCCGATCCTTCCGGTGCTCGCCGCCACCTGGACGCCCGCGGCCGTTCCCGTTCTCGTGCCGTTCGTCGAGGCCGTGCCCCTCCCGAGCGGGTGGGCCTGCCCGGTTCCGCGCAGGCGCGGGCCGCCCGCGCTTCCGCGCGCCGGCTGAGGGAGACCCTGGCGGGTCCGGTGGCCGGCGCGCCCCGTGATCGGGTGCCCCTGCCGGGGGTGCCTTCCGCCTTGCCCGGCCGCGCCGATCGCGCGTCCGGAAGTCTCCATGGAGTCCGTTATGGCATATCTGCCGCAGTTCATGCGCAGAATGGTCCTGGCGGTCGCGGGCTGCGGGGTCCTCCTCGTCCTGACCGCGCCCGCGGCGCTCGCCCACGACCAGCTGCGCAGCAGTTCCCCGGCGAAGAACGCCGAGGTGTCCTCCCCCGAGCGGATCGAGCTGGTCTTCAGCTCCCGGGTCCACTTCCCCGCCGTCGTCCTGCGCCGGACGGACAACACACAGGCGCCCCTGGGCACGCCGCGCACCGAGGGACCGAAGGTGACCGCCGACGTGACACAGCCGCTGGCCCCGGGTGGATACGTGATCGCCTGGCGGGTCGTCTCCTCGGACGGCCACCCCATCGAGGGCGAGATCCCCTTCACCGTGACCGGTTCCGGAGAGCCGTCAGCACCGGGTGAATCCGTCGCGCCCACCGCCTCCGCGGTCCAGGTCTCGGCCTCACCGGCACCCGCCGCGGCGGGTGAGGAGGCTCCGAGCGGCATCCCCTGGTGGATCTGGGCCGCTCTGGCGGCACTCGCGGCGATCGGCGCGGTCGTCTGGTACAGAACGCCCCGTCACGACCGCCCCACGCCGGAGGAATGAGCCCGCGGGCGAACCGCAGGGCGCCGGGATACGTGATGAGGACATGATTAACAGGGTCGTCACCGTCCTCCTCCTGCTGGCCGCCGCCATCGTGGCCTTTCCCGGCACCGCGTGCGCCTGCAGTTGCGCCCCGCTCCAACCCACGGAACAGGTGGGGAACGCGAGTGTCGTCTTCACCGGGACGGTGCTCGCCTCCCGCCCGGCCAAGACCGACGCGTCCGTGCCGGCGCCGGTCGTCTACACCTTCAGGGCCGACCAGGTCTACAAGGGGCAGGCACTGACCGAGTACCAGGTGACGACCAACGCCGACAGCGCGGCCTGCGGCTACAACTTCGAGCAGGGGGCCCGGTACCTGGTGTTCGCGTCCTCCAGGAAGAGCGGCATGATCCCGACCGAGCCGGGGCTGCCGCTGCACACGGCGCTGTGCGACGGCGACCACCGGGTGCGCGCCGGGACGGGGGCGCTGGTCGCGGACGACGGGATCGAGGGGCAGCCGCTGCCCGCGGCCCTGTTGTCCGCGCTCGGCACGCCCACCCGTCCCACTGTCACCACCACCCCCGTGACCCCCGCCCCCGCCGCCTCCTCGGGCGGGGGCTCCTCGCCGTCTCCGTGGGTCTACGTGGCCGGGGCGCTGGTCCTGGCCGCACTGGCGCTGGCCGGGTGGCGGCTGGCCAACCGGCGCGGCGCGTAACCCCGCCGCCCGCGCGGGCCGGTCACTTCGCCGGGCGCCGTCCCTCGACGGTGGCCATCGGGGGCCGCTCGGCCACGGCCACGTCGCGCACGGTCACCTGGTGGCCGTGCGCCCCCCTGCGGAACTGGGCCAGCCGGGGCGAGGGCGTGTGCAGCGAGACCATCTTGTTGTGCCGTTCCAGGCGGGACCAGGCGGTCTGCAGGATCTGCGCGGCCATCCCGCCGAGCGCCTCGGTCGACTGGTGGGAGTGGACACGCCTGCCCAGGTCCACCTGGGCGAGGGCGTCGAGGCCGACGAGTTCGAGCAGGTCGACCAGCAGCGCCAGCTCGACTCCGTAGCCGGTGACGAAGGGGACCCGCTCAAGCACGCAGCGCCGCCCGGCGTACTCACCCGCCAGGGGCTGCACGAATCCGGCCAGCAGCGGCCAGTGCAGGTTGAGCAGCGGCCTGGCGACCAGCTCGGTGACCCGCCCGCCCCCGCTCTGCACATTCTGCAGCGGCCGGTCGTAGCAGCCCTTGACGTAGACCACACCGGGATCGTCGAGCAGCGGGCCGAGCAGCCCGGTCACGAACGACGTGCGGAACTCACGCAGGTCGGCGTCGACGAAGACCAGCAGGTCGCCCGAGGTCACCGCGAGGGACTTCCACAGGGCCTCCCCCTTGCCGTCCAGCGGTTTCAGGTCCGGCAGGATCTCGTCCTGGGCGACCACCCTGGCCCCGGCCTGCGCGGCGCGCGCCGCGGTCTCGTCCACGGAGCGTGAGTCGATGACCACGATCTCGTCAACGAGCGGGGTCCTCTCGACCAGGTCGCGCCGGATCGCCGTGACGATCTCACCGACCGTCTCGGCCTCGTCACGCGCGGGAAGCACGACACTGATCGTGCTGTTCCCCTTGGCCTTGAGCAACCAGGGCAGGGACCAGTCATCCGACGACGAGGTGCGCCTGCCCAGCCATGCCTCCACCTCAGGCAGCACAGCCCTTCCTTCCCAGCACCTCGAAATCCACGGGTATCACCCTATGCGGCTCCTATTCTCGGCGGGTACGGGCTCCCGTACCCGCCGCGCAGTGGGAAGATCGGCTCAGAGCGGAGCGAGGAGGGACGGTATGGACCCGGTGGCCGTGATGAGGGCGGCGCGCACCGTCCGTGACGAACTCGGCGGCATGCCGGGTGAGCCTCCGGCAGAGCTCGGCGCCCGGCTCGATCCGCTGCTCGCCGGGGAGGGCGGGCAGCCGCCAGGACCGCTCGCCGAGGCCGTGGTCGCCCTCATCTCCCAGTACGGCCCCGCGTGGGAACGCTTCTGCCTGCTGCTCGGCCAGGACGCGCCCCCGCAGGAGGAGCCTCCGGCCGCGAGCACCGGCCCGCTCGGCCGCGTCCCGTCCGGCGCCTCCCCCGGGCCCGCGCGCTCGGTGATCGGCAGACTGACCGGCGCCTTCCGCCGTCGCCGCAGGCAGGGCGAGTCGTCCGCCGCCGGGCAGGCACCCCCGCTTCCCCTCATCGAGGCGCCCGCCGAGGTCGTCGCGGGCTGGGGAGCCGAGGTCGAGGTCGGCCTGGTGGCCGAGGAGGCACCCGGTGGGCGGGCGGCGCCGTACGGCGGGCTCGGACCTGCCGATCTTGACATCCAGATCGTCGCGGAGGGGTTCGAGGCGCCCGGCGGCTGGCGGGTACGGCTGCGCGCAGACGAGGCCTCGCCGTACCCCAGGGCGAAGGTCGGCCTGGTCGCCACGGCGCAGGAGCAGCCGGTCACCGCCAGGCAGATCCAGGTGGTGCACGCGGTGCGCGGCCAGGTGGTCGGTTTCGGTGTGCGGGCGCTGGCGGTCCTCGACTCCCCCGGCCTGCTCGGCAGGGACAACGCCCCGCATCCGGTGGCCGGAACCCGGGTTCGGCTCGCCGAGACCGGGCAGGCGCCGGACGTCACGGCGGTCGTCGTCCACGGTGACCGGCCGGGACGGCTGTGGTGGACCTACCAGTCGCCGCACTTCGTCACCCCCGACCAGGCGGAGGTCTGCGAGCTGGGCATGCGGGCCTCGGAGTTCGGGCGGGGCCTGGCCGAGCAGTCCCTGCCCCTGGAGGAGGTGGGGGCGCGGGTCGCGGCGCACGTCCCGCCGGGGTTCTGGGAGCTGCTCAACGCGGTGGCCGGGCGGGTGTCGCCCCGGCGGCCGAGTGTGCTCTTCCTGTCCCAGGAGCCACACGTCCCGTGGGATCTGGCCGTGCTCCAGCATCCGTTCGACCGGTCCCTGCCCGGTTTCCTGAACTGCCAGGCGGTGACGGGGCGCTGGCCGCTCGGCGGGAACCGCCCTGAGCTGCCGCCTCCGGCGCGGGCGGGCGGGCGTGGCATGGCGGTCGTGCACGGCGGGCCGCACCCGCACCCGCTGGTCTCCGCCTTCGGCGCCAGGCAGGTCGGCACCTCGCTGGGCGAGGTGCTCGCGCTGCTGGGCGACCCGCCGGACGTGGTGCACTTCGCCACGGGCGGCCCGGCCCCCGAGTCCCTCGGCCGGGGCATGGGCGGTGGCGCGTTCGTCTTCCTCGACGAGCCCGGTGACTGCCAGCCGTTCCTGCTGGCGGGGGCGTGCGCCGCCGTCGCGCCGTTCAGGCCCGTCGGGGACGGCCTGGTCGAGGAGTTCCACCGGCGCGCCCTGGCCGGGGAGCCTCCGGCCGAGGTGCTGCGCTCGCTGCGCTGCGTCGCCCCGGCGACGGCGCCCGCTTACCAGTTCTTCGGCAACCCCTGGCTCGTGCTGGAGCGCGATCAGCCCGCGGCGTGACGTTCGAGGAAGGCGTAGACGTCGGCCTCGTCGACGCCGGGGAACGACCCCGGCGGCAGCGCGGCCAGGACGTGGGAGTTGCCGCGCGCCGAGGGCCAGGCGTAGCCGTCCCAGCGCTGGGCCAGCTCGACGGGCGGGCGGCGGCAGCAGTCACCGGTCGGGCAGTTCGACCTGGTGCGGTTGGTCGTCTCCCTGCCGCGGAACCAGCGTGACTCCCGGTACGGCACGCCCAGGGTGATCGCGAAGTCCCGCTCCCGCGAGGGGTCGACGTGGGCGATGCAGAAGTAGGTGCCGGTCGGCGAGTCGGAGTACTGGTAGAAGACCGAGAACCTGTCCGGGGAGCGGAAGACCTGGCGTCCCGACCACTGCAGGCACATCCGCTGACCCTCGATCGCCCCCTGCTCGTCGGCGGGGAAGACGATGCCGTCGTTCTCGTAGGCCTTGAAGATGATCCCGCCCGCGTCGTTGCGGACGAAGTGACAGGTCAGGTCGAGGAAGTGGGTGGCGAGGTTGGTGAAGCGGTGCGCGGCCATCTCGTAGGAGACGGCGAACACGTCCCTGAGGTCCTCGACGCTGAGCGCCCTGTCCTGTTTCGCCTCCCTGAGGAAGGGCACGGCGGTCGCCTCGGGCACCAGCACCGCGGCGGCGAAGTAGTTGGCCTCGGTCCGCTGGCGCAGGAAGTCGGCGAAGTCGCGGGGCCTGTGGTGGCCCAGGGCGAGGTGGCCGAGTGTCTGCAGCAGGATCGTGCGCGGGGTGTGCATGCCGAGTTGCTCGTGCTTGACGTAGATGCGCCGGTTGCGCAGGTCGGTGATGGAGCGCACCGTGCGGGGCAGGTCCTGGACGGTCTGCACGGTGTAGCCGAAGTGGGTGACCAGGGCCTGGACCGTGCCCTGCGACAGCGCCCCGGTACGGTAGCCGACCGCGGACAGCGCCTCGGCCGCGGCCTTCTCGATCTCCTCGAAGTGGTTTCCCCGTTCGCGCTGCATGCGCCGCAGTTCGGCGTTGGCGACCCGCGCCTCCTCCGGGGTCGCGGTGCCCCTGGCCTGACGTGAGCGTAGCTCGCCGTACAGGCCGAGGATGTGTTCGAGCACGTCGTTGGGGACGCGGGCGGAGACCTTCAGCCTGGCCAGGCCGAGTCCGGCGTACAGCGGGTCGCGCTGGGCCTCCTCAAGCTCCATCTCCAGCTGGGCCCTGCGGTTGGGCGCCTGGCGGCGCAGCAGTTCCTCGACGGGCACGCCGAGCGCGACGGAAAGGGACTTCAGCAGCGACAGCTTGGGTTCGCGCTTGCCGTTCTCCAGCAGCGACAGCTGACTCGGCGCGCGGCCGACGCGTTCACCGAGGTCGGAGAGGGTGAGGCCGCGCTGCTTGCGCAGGTGTCTCAGCCGCTGCCCGAACGCGATGAGGTCGAGCTCCTGCGTCAAGGACAGCGGTTCTTCTCCGAAGAGCGATGCCATACCACGATGCTAAACGAAATTTCGAGAGATATTTCAAGCACCCACGCACCCAACCCGGGATTGGTCTAGTCCATATCGAAAACTATGAATTTCTTCTGCACCCAAGACGGCCAATCCTTGCCAGAACAGCAATAAAGTTGATTCTTTCGCGATCGGTGACCTGTTCGTCCCTTTCGATGGGGAACACACTCGGTGCAAGGCACCCAGGGGACGACAAGGAGTGACGATGAACGATCGCCTCAAGGGAGCCGCAGACGAGCTGCGGCGAGAGTGGCAGACCGACCCTCGTTGGGCGGGTACCGAGCGGACCTTCACGGCCGAGGACGTGGTTCGACTCCGGGGCTCCGTCCAGGAGGAGCACACTCTCGCCCGGCTCGGTTCCGAGCGGCTTTGGAAACTGCTCCACACCGAGGACTACGTGCACGCCCTCGGCGCGCTGACCGGCAACCAGGCCGTTCAGCAGGTCAAGGCCGGGCTGAAGGCCATATACCTGTCAGGCTGGCAGGTGGCCGCCGACGCCAACCTGGGCGGGCAGACCTACCCCGACCAGAGCCTCTACCCCGCCAACTCGGTTCCGGCCGTGGTACGCCGCATCAACAACGCGCTGCTGCGCGCCGACCAGATCACCTGGTCGGAGGAGGAGCGCGACGCCCCCCACTGGCTGGCCCCGATCGTGGCCGACGCCGAGGCGGGTTTCGGCGGAGTGCTCAACGCCTTCGAGCTGATGAAGGGCATGATCGCCGCGGGTGCGGCGGGCGTGCACTGGGAGGACCAGCTCGCCTCGGAGAAGAAGTGCGGCCACCTGGGCGGAAAGGTGCTCATCCCCACCGGCCAGCACGTCAAGACGCTCAACGCGGCCCGTCTCGCGGCCGACGTCGCGGGCGTCCCCTCGGTGATCATCGCGCGGACCGACGCCCAGGCCGCGACGCTCCTGACCACCGACGTCGACCCCCGTGACCAGGCCTTCACCACCGGCGAGCGCACCGCGGAGGGGTTCTACCGCGTCCGCAACGGCGTCGCCGCCTGCATCGCACGGGGCCTGGCCTACGCCCCCTACGCCGACCTGCTGTGGATGGAGACCTCGACTCCGGACCTGGACGTCGCCCGCCGGTTCGCCGAGGCCGTCAAGACCGTCTACCCCGACCAGATGCTCGCCTACAACTGCTCGCCCTCGTTCAACTGGAAGAAGCACCTCGACGACTCCACGATCTCCAAGTTCCAGCGCGAGCTGGGGCACATGGGATACAAGTTCCAGTTCATCACGCTGGCGGGCTTCCACTCGCTCAACTACTCGATGTTCGACCTGGCCAGGAGGTACGCCGAGGAGGGCATGACCGCCTATGTCGGCCTCCAGGAGGCCGAGTTCGCCGCGGAGCGACGCGGCTACACCGCCACCCGCCACCAGCGCGAGGTCGGCACCGGATACTTCGACCTGGTCAGCACGGCCGTGGCGCCGGACTCCTCGACCACGGCCCTCAGGGGCTCGACCGAGGAGGAGCAGTTCGAGACGGCTCACTGACCCCTCGGACAAGGGCCCGCCCGGGCGCCTCCAGGGCATGGGATCGCTCCCCGGGCGGGCCCTGCCACCAGGTCGTCGCGTGAGGCCCCGCCGTACGGATCTCCCGAGGCCGTACGGCGGGGCCTTCGCCGTGTTCCGCCTCAGGGCGTCGTTCAGCTCGTCGTCCCGCTCACCAGGGCCCTGATCAGCCTGCGCCGCTGCTGCGCTCCCAGGCCGCCGAGACGGCGGGTCTCGTCGACCTCGGCCCGCTGCATGAGCTGGGCCGCCTTGATGCTGCCGATCCCCGGCAGGGCGCGCAGCGCCTGCGAGACCTTGATGCGCCTGGCGATCTCGTCGTTCCTGGAGAGCAGCTGCTCAAGACTGATCGATCCCGCCTTGACCTCGGCCAGAAGCCTGGCCCTGGCGACACGGGTCTCGGCGGCCTTGGCGAGGGCCGCCTGACGCTGTTCGGGGGTTAGCTTGGGCAGAACCATGTTGATTTCTCCCTGATTACTTGGATTAAGACCGTCTGTTACCCAGAGCACAACGGCTAATCACCGACGGAAGCGGTCAAACCACATGGCTTACGGGACCTATCACGATATGCCCGGTTGGTTACCCCGGCCTTACCTGACTGTTCGTAGCCTCGACTCCATGGGGATCTGGCGAGGGCCGGACGGCATCGAGGTCGAGGCGGTCGTGCTCAACGATCGACCGTGCCTGCGTGTCACCCGGCGGGTCGGCGAACGGCGGGTTCTGCTGGCGTACTGCCTGGACGTGCGCGAGGTCGGCGAGCACGTCGATCTCGCCGAGCTCGTCGCGACATAGGACGACACGGGAGTGGTGGAGGCCGCTCACACGCCCGGCGCGGTTTCACAGATCACGGTCACGTCCGATCCGGTACCCGTGTGAACTTTCACGGCCCGTGAGACGTCCGAGTAGTGGGAGGCCCGAATGGAAGTTCTGGACGGCCTCGTCGACGAAGACCTCCGCCTGGAGCTCATCCTCGTCGAGGCCTTGTACGGGGAAGCGGAACGGCTGGCCGCCCAGTCGGACCGCTGAAGGCCCCAGGTGCCTGCCGTCCCCCCATGGGACGGCAGGCACCTCCCCGACGATGAGGGGAATGGCGTTAACTGTCCCCATGAACAAGCGCGAGCTGATCGAGAAGGCCGCGGCCGAGGCGGGACTCACCAGGAGGCAGACCGCGGCGGCCCTCGAAGCGATCCTGGGAACCATCCAGACAGCCGTCGCGGCCGAGGAGAAGGTCGCGATCCCAGGCTTCGGTTCCTTCGAGATCGTCCACAAACCCGCACGGACCGGCCGTAACCCACAGACCGGGGAACCCCTGGAGATCGCCGAGACCTGGACCGCGAGGTTCAAGCCGAGCCCGGGGTTCATGGGCCTCATCCGCCAGCGCAAGAAGGACTGACCCCACCGGGCGCGAAACCGGCAGGTCCCGCGTCAGCTCCGTACGGCCACAGCCGACCAGCGTCCTTCGTGCCGGCCGACCCGCAGCGGCCTGCCGAAGCAGCCGGACAGGTTCTCCTCCGTCAGCACCCGCTCGACCGGCCCCGCCGCGCAGATCCGCGACTCGCGCATCAGCAGAGCGTGGGTCGTGGTCGCGGGCACCTCCTCAAGGTGGTGGGTGACCGTGACCGTGGTCAGCGCGGGCCGGGTCATGGCGAGGCCCTCCACCGCGGTGATCAGGTCCTCCCGGGCCGGAAGGTCGAGCCCGGCGAACGGCTCGTCGAGCAGCAGGAGAACCGGATCGGCCATCAACGCCCTGGCGACGCGGATCCTGGCCCGTTCTCCCTGCGAGCAGACCCGGAAGAGCCGCTCAGCCAGCTCCCCGCAGCCCATCTCGCCCAGCATCCGGTGGGCGCGTTCGTGCTCCTCGGGCCGGTAACGGTCCCACAGCGGGGCGCTCGTGCCGGTGTGACCGGTCAGCACGACCGTGTGGGCGCTCGCGCCCTCCTCCTCAAGCAGTTCCTCGTCGACGAGCCGCTGGCTCGCGGCGACCAGGCCGATGTGGCGGCGCAGTTCCCGCAGGTCCATCCGGCCAAGCCGCTGGCCGAGCACGGTCACCGTGCCCTCCGTCGGATGCCGTACGGCCGCCGCCAGCGACAGCAGAGTCGTCTTGCCCGCGCCGTTCGGTCCGAGCACCACCCAGTGCTCGCCGTACCCGACCCGCCAGTCGACCCCGTCCAGCAACGTCCCACCGACCACCCGGACACCGACGCCGCTCAACTCGACCGCACCCGGCGCGAGTCCGCCCACAGGCCTCCCCCTCCGACTCGACACGCGCCGATCACCCTAACGGACGCCCCGGCGGGATCACTCCCCGGACTTGAGGGCGGGCGCCGCGCTCGACGAGGGGAGGGACGGCGGCACCGCCGTGGAGCCTCCCGTGACGGGGGCGACGCTCTCGCTCCCCCCCACCTGCGGGACCGGGGTGAGGAACGACTTGGACTCACCCGGGCTCGCCGGGCACTCCACGCCCTTGTCCAGGGTGCCCGCGCAGCCGACCGGCTCCTCCGCCTCGGCGGTTTCCCTGGTCCACCGCGGGAGCCGCGACCACCGCGGAAGCCTCGGATAACGCCTCGGATAGTGCTGCGGTCTGGCGAACCCCGGCTCCTCGAAGGCGGGCGGAAGAGCAGGGGGCTCCGTGACACCGGCCGTGGGCGTGGCGACCGGAGCGGCCGGAACCGCCGAGACGACCGGGACCGCCGACGCCCCCGGGGCCACCGGGGTCGG
>NZ_JBHSBC010000012.1:56578-65166 GCF_042650425.1 Streptosporangium jomthongense
GCGGCCCCTTCGGCGTGGCGGGCCGCCCCGTCTCCCTCCGGGCACGCTCCGCCGGGCTCCCGTGGACCGGTGCGATCACCGCGGGAAGCTCCCCCACCTCGGGATCGGCGTACGGCCTGGCCCCTCCCCTGGCCGCCGCCAAGACCGTGACGGCCGCCATGACGAGGGTGGCCAGCGCCGCGAAACCCGCCTGCGTCCGGTGCGGCCGTCGCTGCGGCACCGTCTTCGCCACCCGGTGGGAGGCGGAACCCGCCCCGACCGAGGGGCGCTCCCCGCCCGCCCCGCTTTCCGCCCTCACCGGGAACGACCCCTGCCCCGCCCCGCCCCGGGGCCACGGTACCGGGGTCCAGATCCACCCGAGCACCTCGGCGACCGCCACGCGGAGATTCCCCGGGGCGCCGACCCCTCCCGCGGCGAGCAACGCGCCGAGCAGGTCGGCGGCGCCCGGCCGCCGCGCGGGATCCTTGGCGAGCGCGGCCTCGACGACCGGGCGCAGCCTCTCGGGAAGACCGGTCAGCTCCGGCGGATCGGCCAGCACGCGGCGGGCCAGCGCCTCGGCGTCCCCCGCGCCGAAGGGATGGGAGCCGGTGGCGGCGTAGGCGACCAGGCATCCCCAGGCGAAGACGTCGGAGGCGGGCAGCGCGGGCCCACCGGTGAGCCGCTCCGGCGAGACCCAGCCGGGACTGCCCATGACCTGCCCCGCCTCGGTGTGCGCGACGAGGGTGTCGACGCCCCTGGCGATGCCGAAGTCGATCAGCCTCGGCCCCTCCTCCGACAGCAGCACGTTGCCCGGCTTGAGGTCGCGGTGGACCAGGCCCGCCTCGTGCACCGCGACCAGCGCGGCCGCCACCCCCAGGGCGACGCCGTAGGCGAGGTCGGCGGACAGCGGCCCCACCCGGGCCATCACCTCCGACAGCGCGGGACCGGGGATGTACTCGCAGACGAGGTACTGGCGGTCGCCGTCCACACCGTCCTCGTAGACCCGCGCGGTGCAGAAGGGCACCACCCTCCGGGAGTTGACGATCTCCTCGGCGAAACGCGCGCGCAGGGTGACGTCGCCGAGGTGGGCCGGGTGCGGGGTCTTGAGCGCGACCACGTCCCCGTTCGGACGCTCGGCCAGGTAGACCACGCCCATGCCCCCGGCGCCCAGCCGTCCGAGCAGCCGGTGGCCGCCGACCGCGATCGGATCTCCTGACGTGAGGGGCCGCACGCCGGGTGGCATGCCGTACCTGGGACCAGTTCCGCCACGTGCCATCCTGGTTGAACCTCTCGTGTACGCGATGCGGCACACACACTGTGACGAACCCGGGAGCCCGCCGCCCGCGCCCCAGACCTAAGGGATGCGAAAGGTAAGGGGAATCATCCCTAACGGTAATCAACCTGTGACGCCATGTGACCGAGGAGACGGAAAAACCCGTTGCCCCGATCAAGATCGGCGACAACGATAGGACGGTTGTCCCGACGCTTCCCGGGGAGGCCGCCTTCCTTCTCTACCTTCACATCGCCTGGTACGGCTTCCGCCGCCACTTCGCCTACCGGTCCGCCGCCCTCGCCGGGGCCTTCACCAACACCGTCTTCGGCATCCTGCGCGCCTACGTGCTGATCGCCCTGTGGACCGCCCGGCCCGGCCTGGCGGGCTACGACCTCGCCGACGCCATGACCTTCTGCTTCCTCAGCCAGGCCTTCATCGGGCCGATGCAGGTCTTCGGCGGAGGTCTGCAACTGGCCGAACGCGTGCGCAACGGAGACGTGGCCGTCGACCTCGTCCGTCCCGCCTCGCTACAGCTGTGGAGCCTCTCCGACGACGTGGGCAGGGCCGCCCACCTGTTCCTGCTGCGCAGCCTGCCGCCGACGGTCGTCGGCGCGGTGCTCTTCGAACTGGTCCTGCCCCCCGGCCCCGCCGCCTGGCTCTCCTTCGCCGCGGGCTTCGCGCTCGGGGTCGTCGTCAGTTTCGCCTGGCGCTATCTCATCGCGCTCTCCGCCTGCTGGCTCGTCGACGACAGGGGCACGCAGTCGCTGTCACTGGTCCTGACGCTCTTCTTCAGCGGCATGGTGCTGCCGCTGAACCTGTTCCCCGGCTGGCTCGGCGACCTCGCCCGCGTGCTGCCCTGGTCGGCGATGGTCCAGGTCCCCGCCGACCTCTACCTCGGCAAGCGCGACATCCTCGACGCCCTGGGCTTCCAGGCCGCCTGGGCGGTCGCCCTGCTCACCCTCGGCGCCCTGGCGACCTCCGCCGCCCGCCGCAAGGTCGTGATCCAGGGTGGTTGACATGGTCAGGACCTATCTCCTGCTCGCCTGGACCTGGCTGCGGGCCTCCGCCCAGTATCCGGGGCCGCTGATCACGATGGCCGTGAGCTCGTTCGCCATCAACATGCTCGACGTCCTGGCGATCTGGGTGATCTTCGAACACACCCGCTCGCTCGCCGGATTCGGCCTGTCCGAGGTCATGTTCCTGTACGGCACGTCGAGCCTGGCCTTCGGGGTGAGCGACATGCTCTTCGGCAACCTGGACCGGCTCAGCCAGCACATCAGGACGGGCGGGTTCGACACCATGCTCATCCGTCCGGCGAGCGCCTTCGTCCAGATGGCCGTCGACCGCTTCAGTGTGCACCGCTTCGGCAGGGTCACCCAGGCCGCGGTCGTGCTCGCCATCGCCCTGCCGGGACTCGACCTGCCCTGGAACAGGGCCTGGGCGATCCCGCCGATGATCCTGTGCGGAATCGTCATCTTCTCCTCCCTCTTCGCCCTGGCCGGCGCGGCGCAGTTCCTGCTGACCGACGCGCCCGAGGTGGCCAACGCCTTCACCTACGGCGGCAACGCGCTCACCCAGTACCCGCTGAACGTCTACAGCCGCGACCTCGTCAGAGGAGTCACCTTCGTCGTGCCACTGGCCTTCGTGAACTGGCAGCCCACACTGTTCGTGCTGGACCGGCCCGACCCGCTCAGCCTGCCGTACTGGCTGCGTTTCGCCTCCCCGCTCGCCGCGCTGACGCTGGCCGCCGTCGCCGCGTTCGCCTGGCGGGCGGGCGTCCGCCGCTACCGCTCGACAGGGAGCTGACACGACATGATCGAGGTTCAGGGAGTCGGCCGCTCGTTCACCGTCGGCCGCCGCAGCGCGCGTAAGACGGTGCACGCCGTACGGGACCTGTCGTTCACGGTCGGGGCCGGGGAGTTCGTCGGCTATCTCGGGCCGAACGGCGCGGGCAAGTCGACCACCATCAAGATGCTCACCGGCATTCTCGCGCCGACCGCGGGTCGCATCGAGGTGGCCGGGTTCGACCCGGCCCGGCGTCGTACGGCTCTCGCGCGCAGGATCGGCGTGGTCTTCGGCCAGCGGACCACTCTGTGGTGGGACCTGCCGCTGCGGGACAGCTTCGAACTGATCCGGCACCTTTACAAAGTAGATCGCGTTGTCTTCCGGGAGAGGCTTGAGGAGTTGTCCTGCCTGCTCGGCCTGGAGTCCTTCATGACCACCCCGGTCCGCCAGCTCAGCCTGGGGCAGCGCATGCGCGGTGACGTCACCGCGGCCCTGCTGCACGACCCCGCCGTGCTCGTGCTCGACGAGCCGACCATCGGCCTGGACGTGGTCAGCAAGGCCGCCATGCGGGATTTCCTGAGCCGCCGCAACGCCGAGCACGGCACCACCGTCCTGCTCACCACCCACGACCTGGGCGACATCGAGCGGCTCTGCCGCCGGGTGATGCTCATCGACCACGGCCGCCTGACGTTCGACGGCACCCTCGACGACCTGCGCGCGACCGTTCCCGAGGAGAAGTCCATCGAGGACGTGGTCGCCCGTCTCTACACCGGCGGAACCGCGCCGGCCGCGGAACCGTCCGGCTGAGCGTCGTCGCGGGGACGGTGACCGGCCCGCTCTGGGAACGGGCCGGTCACCGGCTCGCGGCTGGACGCCGCCGGGGAGCGGGACGCCGGGGCGCAGGCACCGGCGCGGAGCCGGGGACGTCCGTCACCGCGGGCGACGCCCGACGCGCACGCCCCAGCGGTCAGGGGGATGGGAGCGCACGCCGGGCTGGAGGGGTGGGTCCGGGGTCAGGCCGTGAGATTGACGTAGTAGCTGGAGTAACCGTTCAGATCGACCAGACGGGCGCCGACCCGCCGCGCGGCGGTGCTGCCGACGTTCAGGCAGGAGTCGAAGGCGTCCCGGTAGACGTAGAACGGGCCGTGGGAGCCGGTCCACACCGCGCCGTCGGCGGCCTCGGCGTAGAAGGCGGCATAGCGGTTGCCCGTGTTGAGGACGTAGGCCTCACCACCCGGGTCGACGGCCCACCAGCCCCGGGTGCCCCACTGTCCCTGGTCGCGGCAGCCGTCCGGGCTGTAGAACATGATCGCGATCCATGCCCTGGCGGTGTAGCGGTTGCGGAAGTGCAGCTCCATGACCTATCCCTCCGGCTCCGCGAAGCGCTGGGTCAGCGGTCTGCCGTCCGGCCGCTCCTCGGCCAGCGGGGGCAGGTGGCCACCGGCGCCCGTCGTGGCGGTGACGCCCTCGGCGGCGCCCGGGCGCGCGTCGGTCTCACCGACGCGCGATCCCGTCTCTCCGGCGAACGCCACCCGGGGGTCGGGGCGACGCTCGGCGCCGTTGTCGGGCATGCCTCACCTCTGTCTCGCGAGTACGTAGGGTGATAAGTCAACAACGTACAGTTATGCAACGGGTATGTAAAGAGGAGTTCCGGCGCATCCGACGCCCACGGCGCCACATTCCGGGCAGAGTCCGGAAAGATCTTCCCCGGGCCGTCCGCGCCCCGGCTTTCGCGTCCGTGCCCGGCCGTGAGCCCGGAACGGCGGGGGAGGCCGGAGCGTGAGAGCATATGGGCGTCATGCATGCCCGCCTCCCGTTACGCCTCATGCGCACGGCCGCCTTCTCGGCCGTCTGCGTGACGCTCGCCGTGCTCGGCCACCTGGCCGCGGGCGGCTCGGGGCCCGAGTCGTGGGCGGTCGCGGCCGGTGGCGCCACGGTCATGGCGTTGGCGGCGGCGCTGGCCGGTCGTGAACGGTCGGCGACGACGATCGGCGTGACCCTGTCCGGCATGCAACTGTTCCTACACGAACTGTTCGCCTTCGACGACCCCTCGGGGATCTCGCTGGCCGTACACGGCCACGGCGGCAGGCTGGGCGAGGGCCTCGGCATGATCATCGCGCACCTCACCGCGACGCTGATCACCGGCTGGTGGCTGTCACGCGGCGAGGCCGCCCTGTGGGCGCTGCTGCGCGCCGCCGGACGGCGGCTCGGCGCGGCTCTGCGCCTGCTCCCGCTGCCCTCGATCCCCGCCCCTGCGCGTACGGTGCCCGCCGCCGTCGCCCCCGTCCCCGCCGGGCGGCTGCTCCGCCATACCGTCAGCAGACGCGGTCCTCCACTTCCCGCCGTCTGAGATCACCTGACACCTGTGTCACCTGTCACCGCCGGAACAGAACACGAAGTATCGAAGTGGAGTCCCCAAGCATGTCCCTTTCCTCAGTGTGCCGCCGTGCCGCCGCCGTGACCGCCGGCGCCGTCGCGCTCACCATCGGCCTGGCGCTGCCCGCCCTCGCGCACGTGAGCATCAACCCGGGAACCGCGGAGCAGGGCGGGTTCACCAAGGTCGCCTTCCGGGTGCCGAACGAGCGTGACAACGCCTCGACCGAGAAGGTCGAGGTGGAGTTCCCCACCGACCACCCGCTGCCGTTCGTCTCGGTCAAGCCGGTACCCGGCTGGGACGTCAAGGTGGTAACCGGCAAGCTTCCCAAGCCGGTGACGACCGAGTACGGCGAGATCACCGAGGCCGTCACGAAGGTCACCTGGTCGGGCGGGAAGATCGGCCCCAGCCAGTTCCAGGAGTTCGAGGTCTCCATGGGGATGCTCCCCAAGGACACCGACCAGCTCACCTTCCCCACCACCCAGACCTACACCGGTGGTGAGGTCGTCAAGTGGGCCGACCCGCCCAAGGCCGACGGCTCCGAGGCCGACCGCCCGGTCCCGACGCTGAGGCTCACCCCCTCGACCGGGGGTGACGAGCACGGCGCCGGAGCGGCCAGCCCGTCCGCCACGGCCACCGTGGCCGCCCACGAGTCCGAGGCCGCCAAGCCCGCCGCGCAGGCGTCCTCCTCGGACGGCACCGCACGGCTGCTGGGCGGGGCCGGCCTGCTGGCCGGAGTCGTGGGCGTCGTGGTCGGCGTGCTCGGCCTGCGCCGTGGAGGACGCGCCTCCTGACCCGCCGGTGAGGCGCTCCGGCGGGAGGCTCGTGGAGAGGCTTCCGCGGAGAGGCCTCGGCGGAGACGAGAACAGACGGCGGGGGCCCGCGGATCGATTCCGCGGGCCCCCGCCTCCGTCTCCCCCGGCCGGATCAGCCGCTGATGTCCTTGCCGCTGAACCTGGCCCACGCGATCGAACCGAAGATCACGATGTAGGCGCCGAACACCAGCAGCCCCTGTCCCATCTCCCCGGTGGCGACCGGGTCTCGCAACACCCCGTCGAAACCGCTCCACCAGCTCGACAGCAGGTACGGCCGCAGCCCGGACAACTGCGGGATGACCCCGAGCACCTGGGCGACGATGACCAGCACCACGGTCGCGGCGATGGCGCCGATGGCGATCTCCGTCAGCGTCGAGAACGCCAGCGAGATCGCCGCCAGCGCCGCCATTCCCGCCGCGACGTACAGCACGACGAGCCCGATCCTCAGCAGCCCCTCGGCCATGGGGATCGTCCCGCCGGACAGCAGGGTGATCGGCCCCGCCGGGAACAACAGCAGCCCGGTGAGCAGCGCCGACGACGCGACCGCCGCCACGGCCGCCAGGCAGAAGATCACCGCGTTGGCGTACTTGACCACCAGCAGCCTGGTGCGGCCCACCGGAACCGCCAGCAGGTAGCGCAGCGTGCCGATGCCCGCCTCCCCCGCGATCGAGTCCCCGGCGACCACCGCGACCGAGACCGGCAGCAGCAACTGCACCAGCAGGGAGAGCGCGGCGAAGGTGAGGAACAGCCCGTTGCCGGTGATCTGGGTGAAGACGCCGGGAGCGCCGTCACCGGGCTCGGGTCCGCCGAACGCCCTGAGCGCGACGCCGAGCAGCACCGGCACCAGGACGAGCACCCCCAGCATGGCGAGGTTCCTCGGCCTGCGGAAGGTCAGCCCGACCTCGGAGAAGAGGAAGCGCATGAGACCGCGCCTCTTTGCGACGCCTTCGGCGTCGCGGGCTTGGGCGCTTTCGGGTCGGCGCTTTCCCTCGTCGTTCGTCCGCTGCGCTCCCTCACTCCTCAGTCCAAGCGCCGACGCGCCCAAGCCGGAGTCCTTCGCGCTGTCTTCCTTGGTGCGGGTCAGGCCGGGGGTGGGGCCTTCTAAGGCGTCGGTTTCGGAGGGCGGGGTGTCCTTCTCTCGGGTGTTCTGGGGGGCGGTCATTGTCTGGTTCGGGGAACCCTTCTCAGCCGGCGACATCGAAACCCTCTCCGGTCAGGCCGACGAACACGTCCTCAAGACTTGGGCGGCGTACGGCCAGGCCGCGCACCGCGACACCGGCGGTGACCAGTTCGGCGCAGATCCGCTCGGCGGCCTTCTCACCCAGTTCCGCGCTCACCTCGTCCTCGCGGTCCTCGCCGAGCCGTACTCCCGCCAGGCCCAGGTCCGCCAGCACGGCCGCCGCGGCCGCGACGTCCGGTGTCTCGACGCTGATCCTGACCGCCTCCGCGGCTCTGAGGGTGGCCAGAGGACCCTGGGCGGCCAGCCGTCCGGCCCGCATCACGGCCACGTGGGAGCACATCTGCTCGATCTCGGCCAGCAGGTGGGAGGAGACGAACACGGTCGTGCCCTCCGCCGCGATCTCCTTGACCAGGCCGCGCACCTCCCTGGTGCCCTGCGGGTCGAGGCCGTTGGTCGGCTCGTCGAGGATCAGCAGTTCCCTGGGCCGCAGCAACGCGGCGGCGATCGCCAGGCGCTGACGCATGCCGAGGGAGTAGGCGCGGTAACGCTTGCGGGCGGCGGCCGTGAGCCCGACCCTTTCGAGGGCCTCACCGATCCTGGCCGAGGCGGTACGGGGATCGACCGTGAGGTCGGCCGCGTCGTAGCGGCGCAGATTGGCCTCACCGGACAGGTAGGGATAGAAGGACGGCCCCTCCACCAGCGCGCCCACCCTCGGCAGCGCCGTCCGCAGGCCGTCCGGCATGGCGGTGCCGAGCAGTTCCCAGCCGCCCTCCGAGGGGGCGACCAGGCCGAGGAGCATACGGATCGTCGTGGTCTTTCCCGAGCCGTTGGGGCCGAGGAACCCGAAGACGCTTCCCTTCGGCACGGCAAGGTCCAGGTGGTCGACGGCCACCTGTCCGCCCCTGAAGCGTTTGGTCAGTCCGCGGGTGACGATCGAGTAGTCCTCCGTGCGGGCCTCGGGAGGCACAGCGGAGGAAGCGGAGGAGGATCTGTCCTCCTGGACGGTCAGCATGGCTCTCCCATCGTCGCCTGTGTCGTCTCCGCCTTCGAGCGCGACGGCCCTCCGCTCGCGGCGTCGTTCCTGGGGCGTGGCCCGGCGGGCCGGAGGGCGGGTACGGCCCCGCTCCGCCCCGCCGGAGTCCCGGTCCCGGCCCCGGGAGACGTGGGCGCGTCCCCCGGGGC
>NZ_JBHSBC010000012.1:65199-97187 GCF_042650425.1 Streptosporangium jomthongense
GACCCTCCCGGCGTCCCGTTCGTCAGCTCGCCGCCGCTTCCTGCAGCCTCTCCGGGGTGACCGCGCCGACCAGCAGGCGGCCGTCGTCGGTCAGCAGCGCCGAGAGCAGCTTGCTCTGGATGACCCTGCCGCTGCCCCACGGCCCGCTGACCTGCTTGGCCGACCTCAGCAGGGCGTCCGCGAGGGCGTTCGCGTTCCCCGCCGGGCCGTCCGCGTCCTGGGACCGGTTCGCGCCGAGGTCCTTGACGGAGAAGGGGAGCACCGCGACCGAGGTCCAGCCCTGCCCGACGACCTTGGCCCTGCCCTTCAGCGCCCGTTCCCGTTCCTGCCTGGCCCGGTCCTGCTCGCTGAACTCGTCGGCGGCCCGCTCGGTCACCTTCGCCCCCGCGGGCGGGGTGAAGGTGAAGTTCTCCGCGGCGGGCGGGGTGAACGTGACCGAGGTGAAACCGACCTCGAAGGCCGGTTCGGCGGCGCTCTTGGCGTAGACCTGCACCCGCAGGGGGACGAAGGTCTCCCCGTCGAGCGCCAGCTTGACCTCCTTGACCAGGGACGCGCCGTCCTTGGGAGCCAGGACGAGCTGGTAGGCGGGGCGGTCGGCGACCCGCTCGGTGTTGCTCACGCTCACCACGGTGTCCGTGGCCGCCCTGCTCAGCACCTGCTGCGCGGCCTGCTGCGGAGTGGTCGCGGAGGGAAGCGCGGTGGCGTGCTTGTCCTGCGCCTCGGGGTCCACCCCGTTGATCCGGGTGGCCTCGTTGTCCTCGCTGCGCCACAGCCAGACCTGGTCGCCGTTGACGATCAGGTCGGTCTCGCTCATCTTGCCCGGAAGAGCCAGCCTGAGCCGGTCCGCGCCGCCGTACCAGACCTTGAGCTCGTGTGAGCCCGCCAGCAGGGCGGCGGGTGAGGAGCCGCCCATGCCCGAGATCTCCGGCAGGCCGGGAAGTCCCAGGGAGGCTGTCTGAATGACGGTGCCCGACATGGGCTTCATGCCGGACCGGGAGGCCGTGGCGGCGTCGGCGAGCAGCTGCTGCGCCGTACGCGCGGGGAGTGTGGGCTCCCCCTGGACGGCTGCGATGACCGGGCCCGCTCCGATGGCCGCGGCTACCACCGCGATCGCAGCGACCGGCACACCCCATCTCGTCACGCGGCTTCGCCTTGTTCGTTCAGACATGTCACTCCTTTACGGTAGTGCGTCGATCGTTTCTGAAGGCAGCTTGCGTGACCGTTCCTGTGCCGGAGCTGAGACAGACTGAGAGGTCTCACAGGTTCTCAGCGGTCTCTCAGTGCCGCTGGCCGAAGATGGGGGCGAAGGCGGAGGTGGTGGGGGATGCGGGTTCTCGTCGTTGAGGACGAGCGGCGGATGGCCGCGGCGCTCCAGCGCGGGCTACAGGCCGAGGGGTTCGCGGTCGACCTCGCGCATGACGGCGAGGAGGGACTGCACCTGGCCAGGGTCGGCGACTACGACGTGGTCGTGCTGGACATCATGCTGCCGAGGATCTCCGGTTACAACGTCTGCAAGCAGTTGCGGGCCGAGGAGAACTGGGTGCCGATCCTGATGCTGTCGGCGAAGGACGGCGAGTACGACATGGCCGACGGCCTCGATCTGGGCGCCGACGACTACCTGACCAAGCCGTTCTCCTACGTCGTGCTGGTCGCCAGGCTCAGGGCGCTGCTGCGCCGGGGCGCGAACCGGCGCCCCGCCGTGCTGCGGGCCGGTGACCTGACCCTGGACCCCGCGCGGCGCCGTGTTTCCAGGGGGCAGCAGCCGATCGAGCTGACGCCCAGGGAGTTCGCCCTCCTGGAGTACCTCATGCGCCACCACGACGAGGTGGTCTCCAAGTCCGAGATCCTGGAACACGTGTGGGACACCTTCGACACCGACCCCAACGTGGTCGAGGTCTACGTGGGCTACCTGCGCCGCAAGGTCGACGCGCCGTTCTCCAGGAACGCGCTGCAGACCGTCAGGGGGGCCGGGTACCGGCTCGCGGGCGATGGCGGCTGACCCGCGCACGCGGGGCGGGCGCCGTACGGCCGGTTGGTGGCGGCGCAAGAGCCTGCGTTTCCGGCTGACCGCGGTCGCCTCCGCCGTGCTCGCGCTCGCGCTGGTCGTCTCGGCGTACGTGATGGTCGGCGTGCTGGGCCAGGCGCTGATCACCACCATCGACGACGCGATCTACCAGCGGGCGCGCGACACGGTCTCGCTGGCCGACGCCGGGCGGCTGCCGGACGAGCTGACCACCTCGGACGGCACGCTGCTGCAGGTGATCGACGGCCGGGGGCGGATCACCCACGCGACCACCGGCACCGACCGGCTGGTGCCGCTGCTGAGCGCGTCCGAGCGGGCCTCCGCGATCGCCAAGGGAAGGGCGCGGTTCGTCAACGGCGAGCCGTACGGCATCCCGCATCTGCTTCGGGTGCGGGTGCTCAGCGCGGACCGGGGGCAGAGTGTGATCTCGGCGCGCTCGTTCCGTGAGGTGGAGACCAGCCTCAGTACGGCCGGTCACGTGCTGGTCGTCGGCACGCCGCTGCTGCTCGTGCTGCTCGCCGGCGCCAGCTGGGTGATCATCGGCAGGACGCTGCGTCCCATCGCCGCGCTGCGCAGGGGCGCGGACGAGATCACCGACACCGCGCGTTCCAGGCGGCTGCCGGTGCCCGAGGCCAGGGACGAGGTGCACAGCCTCGCCACCACCCTCAACGACATGCTGACCAGGCTCGAACAGGCCGACGCGCGGCAGCGGTCCCTGGTCTCCGACGCGGCGCACGAGCTGCGCAGCCCGCTGGCCAGTATCCGTCTCCAGCTTGAGGTCGCGCTCGGCCATCCCGAGGGGCAGGACTGGCGGGAGACGGCCGAGGGCGTGCTTGAGGACACCATGCGCCTGTCCAGGCTGGCCGAGGACCTGCTCGCCCTGGCCAGGCTCGACGAGCGGGGCGGCCCCGCCCGCAGGGAGCCCGTCGAACTGGAGCAGCTCATCCAGCAGACCGTCGAGCGCTACGGCGAGGCCGTCACGGTACGGCTGCCCGCCCCGGCGGGCGACTCCCCCACGAGGGCGGCCGTGGTGACGGGCGACGCTCTCGACCTGGGGCGGGTGCTGGTCAACCTCGTGGACAACGCGCTGCGGTACACCTCGGCCCCGGTGGTGGTCGAGTTGCGCGTCGAGGGCGCGGACGCGGTGCTGACCGTCACCGACGACGGCCCCGGCGTCCCCGAACCGGACAGGGAACGGGTCTTCGACCGTTTCACCCGGCTGGACAGCGCGCGCAGCCGTGACGAGGGCGGTTCCGGGCTCGGCCTGGCGATCGTCAGGGAGACGGTCAACGCCCACGGCGGCGCGGTGCACCTGGAGGATGCCTCGCCTGGTTTACGGGCAGTTGTACGACTTCCGCTATCTTGACCGACGCTTGTCCATCATGTGCTTGGCCGGGAAGGGCCCGGAGACCTAGCGTCACTTTCATGACTTCCGCTGACGGCGGCGAGCGGGAGCTGATCCTGCGGGTCGCGACGCGGCTCTTCGCCGCCCTTGGCTACGACGGAACCTCGACCAGTCAGATCACCGAGGCCGCCGGGGTCGACGTCGCCACGCTCAACGAGCACTTCGGCGGCAAGCGGGAGCTGTACCTCGCAGTCCTGGAACGTGCCCACCTGGCCGACCTCGGCCAGACGGAGAGGGCGATCGCAGAGATCTCCGCCGCACCTCCGGGAGACCCCTTACGGGAGCCCGCGAGGGCCGTTCACCGCCTTCTCGACAGCTACATCGACTTCTGTGTCGAGAACCCGGACATCGGCGCGCTGTGGATGCACCGCTGGCTGTCCGACGCCAGCGACGTCACCGAGCCGGAGCGGCAGTACGTCCAGCCGATGGTCCGGCGTATCAGCGAGACCCTGCGGTCCCTGGCTCCGGGTTCGGCGGACGTGATGTTCACGGTCTGGACGGTGACGTGGTCGGCGCACGTCTTCTCCCGTGGCGGGGTGCTCGACGAGGAGGGCAACCACTGGACCCCAGGCGACCCGGAGATCCTGCGCCGTTTCCGCGCCTACATGCACGACGTGGTGCACCACGCCCTCGGCCTGCCGGGTGACCCGCCTCGGTCGTGAGTCAGGGCCGTGACCTTCGGTTCCCTCCGGCGGACGGTACGCGACGGACCAGATAACAAATCGATTTACCCCGGTCAGGATATTGCGGTAAACCCGTCGCGGGTTCACGATGGGGACGCTCACTTGTGCCTCTTCCGGGGCGCCGGGGCACCCCCGGCGGGCGAGACCGTCAGCACGAGCCAGGCATGTGTTCCCAGGCCTGCGGGACGGACCGTCTGCCGCCGTCGCGGGACCGCCCGCGGACAGGACCCATCGAAAGGCGAGGTGCGCCCCCGCCTCGCGATCGGGCCACCCGTTCCCCCCACGGGTGGCCCGATCCCATTCCGGTCCTCTCAGAGACCCGATCCGCGCAGTCCGGAGACGACGGCGAGGGCGTCACGGGCGGAGGCGGCGTCGTGGACCCGGAAGACCCGGGCGCCCTGCCAGGCGGAGACCGCGAGGGTGGCGATGGTCCCGGCGTGCCGCTCGTCGACAGGCAGCCCGCCGAGGGTCTCGCCGACGAAGTCCTTGTTGGAGACCGCGACGAGCACCGGCCAGCCGGTGCCGACCATCTCGCCGAGGCGACGGCTGATCTCCAGGGAGTGCCGGGTGTTCTTGCCGAAGTCGTGCGCCGGGTCGATGAGGATCGACTCTCTGGCGACCCCGGCGGCGGCCGCCCGCTCGGCGAGGCCGACGGTGTGATCGACGACGTCGGCGACCACGTCGTCGTAGGCGATGCGGTGCGGGCGGGTGCGCGGGGTCACGCCTCCCGCGTGCGCGCACACCAGGCCGATGCCGTGCCTGGCCGCGACGTCGGCCAGGCCGGAATCGACTCCACCCCAGGTGTCGTTGAGCAGGTCGGCGCCGGCCTCGGCGACGACCTCGCCGACCTCGGCGCGCCAGGTGTCGACGCTGATGACCAGATCGGGGTGACGGTCCCTGACCGCCGCGACCAGGCCGGCCACCCGGCGGATCTCCTCCGCGGGGTCCACCTCGTCGCCCGGTCCCGCCTTGACACCGCCGATGTCCACGATGTCCGCGCCGCCCTCGACGGCCCCGTCGACGGCCTTGAGCGCGGCCTCGAAGCCGTAGGTCCTGCCCCTGTCGTAGAAGGAGTCGGGGGTGCGGTTGACCACCGCCATGATCGCGAATTCGCCGGGCCGGAACTCACGGCCTCGCAGGCGCAAGATAGTCATCGATACCGAGCCTATCGGGCCGGTACCGGAGAGGCGGGCGCTCCCACCTGCGCCGCCTCCGGGGGTTGGGAAAACCGTGCCTCACGTGGAGGTCAGGCGGCCGACCCACCCTCGGCCACCGTGACGAAGTCCTGGGCGACGGAGGGCAGCCGCCGCCGCGCGTGGACGAGGGCGATCACCCTGCGGACCGAGGGGTCGAGGGAGCGGACCACCAGCCCGGCCCTGGCCGCCTGTTCGGCCATGCCCCGGTACCACAGCAGGGAGGCCGCTCCCGAGCGGACCGTGTTGAGCCAGTTGCCGCGCTCGTCGAGCTGTACGGCGGGCACGGGAGCGATGCCGTACTTGGTGAACAGGGCGTCGAACTCCCTGCGCCGGGCACTGCCGGGGACGGGCATGACCAGCCGCATGCCGTTGAGCCTGTTCATCGGGACCGGGTCGGGCAGGTCCAGGCCGGACGGGGAGATCAGCACGATCTCCTGGCGTTCCAGCGGATGGCTGACCAGGTCGGCCGGGACGGGCAGGTCCGTCAGGCCGAGATCGGCCCGCTGGTCCCTGATGGCGTTGACCACGCCGTCCCGGCCGTCGCAACGGACGATGTGCACGCGCACCCCTGGATGCTCGGCGGCGTAGGCGGGAAGGAGTCGTCCGGCCAGCCCCGGTTCGAGGCTGGGGGTCGAGGCGATGCGCAGTTCCGCGTCGGCCTGGTGGCCGTGGGCGGACAGTGCCTCGATCTCCCTGACTGCGTCGAGCGCCTCCCGGGCCAGCTTGACCACCCGGCGCCCCTGCGCCGTGACGACCACGCCGCGCCCGGAACGGGCGAACAACGTCATTCCCAACTCTCGCTCAAGGTCTCTGATCGCGCGGGAAAGCGCGGGCTGCGCGATGTACAGCGACCTGGCCGCATCTGTCATGGTGCGGTGCTCCGCCGTCGCGACCACGTAGCGGAGCTGCTGCAGATTCATGGCTTCGACGCTAGGACACGGGCCCGGGGTCGGTCCCGGACATTGCAGAGATCACCTTTGACGATTTCAGAATGTAACCGTATATAGCGACATCCGTGACGGATGATAAATCAGTATGCTTACGCCCCAAATTCGATAAAAGTCCGGTCATTCGTGGACGGCCGGACACTCGGGTTAACGGGGAGACAGCGTGACAGGCAACGGGCACAACCCTCCACAACCACCGTGGCCTCAAGGGCCTCAGGGCCCCCAGGGGCACCCCCGTCCCGCACCGCCGCCTCCCGCCTGGCCCGCCGCGCCGCCTCAGGGACCACCACAGGGGCCGCCTCAGGGACCGCCTCCCGGTCCGCCGCCGCAGGGAGTGCCCGGACAGCCGTACCCGTCCGCGCCGCAGCCTCCTCCCGGGCAGGGTTTCCCTCCGGGTTACGGCTATCCGCCGCCCGGTCAGGCGGGCCCAAGACCCGGCCCCAACCAGGGATACGGTCACCCGCCCGCCCCGCCGCAGGGCTATCCGTCCCAGAACCCGGGACCGCAGGGCTACCCGCCCGCGGGCCAGGGGTACCCGCCGCCGCCCGCGCAGGGCTACCCCCGGCCTGGGCCCCAGGGGCAGCCGCCCTACCCCGGGGCGCCCCAGGGGCAGCCGCCGTACGGCGCGCCGATCCCGCCACCGCCTCCCGTCCCGCCCGCTCCGTGGCAGCCGCCGCAGCGGCGCTCGGGAGGCGCCGGAGTGATCGTGGTGAGCGTCTTCGGTGTGATCGCGCTGCTCTTCATCGGGCTCGTGGTCGCCGGGTCGGTCATCAAGAACCGTTACCGGGACTCGGCCCCGCACTTCGCCGTGCCCACCTACACGCCCTCCCCCTTGGAGACCTCGCGGCCGGCCACCGAGGACACGCCCACACCCACACCGACGGAGACGCCGCAGGAGACGAAGCCGACGGACGTGCCCAGCCCCTCGAAGGAGGTCGTCCGCAACACCACCCTGGAGGGCAACACCCTCTACCGGACCGGTGGCCTGCCCACGGTGAGCTGTTCCGCGGGCTCGCCGAGCATCTACAGCCACAGCCAGCTCAAGGGGCTGATCCTGAAGACCTCCAAGTGCCTGGACAAGGGGTGGTCGCGGATCCTCGGCGAGCAGGGCATCGACTGGAGCCCGCCCGGCTACGCCATCGTCTCGGGCAGGGGACGCGGGGCGTGCGGGGACTTCCCCCAGATCGGCAGCATCGTGCCGTACTACTGCCCGCGCAACCACACCATCTACGCCTCGACCGGCGCCATGGCCAAGGGATCGGGCAACAGCCTCGGATACGGCCAGATCGTCGGCTGGCACGGCGCGATCATCAGCATGATGGCCCATGAGTACGGCCACCACGTGCAGCAGCTGACCGGCCTGTCCGACAGCTGGTGGCAGAAGACGCAACGCTCGTCGAGCAGGAGCGGCAGGCTCGCGCTGAGCCGCAGGTTCGAGCTCCAGGCCACCTGCTTCGGCGGGATGTTCATGCGTTCGGTCGCGAGCACCTACCCGGTCACCCCGGCCAGGCGCAACACGCTCTACTACTTCTACTCACGGGTCGGGGACTGGCCCGGTTACCCCCGTGACCACGGGACTCCGGCGAACAACAACCGCTGGTTCCGCCAGGGCTACGAGAAGAACAAGACCTTCCAGTGCAACACCTGGCTGGCCTCCTCCTCCTCGACGTCATAGCTTAAATACTCATTAACCGAAGTTTGGTTGTCTGTCTGCCATGTCCATGTATGGGGCTAGAATCCTGCCAATTCCATGTAATCGGGGGACCTCGGCTGTTTTGCCAGGTGGACCGGGGTAGGACGCAGTAGGAAGCGGTGTGATCATGCGCCATGGGCAGGGCCCGGGGGACTCTTCCGGCGATGACGGGAAACGGCACGCCCCTGAGCAGGACCCGGGGGTCACCCCCGGCGCCCCCGCCGCCGACGTTCCCGGCGCTCCGGGAACCCCCGACGCCCCCGGTGTTCTCGGCGCCCCCGGTCCTCCCTCCGCCGGGGCCGGCGAGGGGGCCGGGGAGACCGCCCGGCCCCCGGGAGAGGACGCCCGGATCCCGCAGGGCCCGGGAGACCTCGCACAGGGCCCGCCCCCCGTGGCGCGACCGGCAGGGAAACGGCCCAGGTTCGCCAAGCCGCTGACGACGGCCTCGCTCGTCGGCTGGACCGGGCTCTCGGTGGTCCTGCCCGGCGCGGCCCACCTGCGCGCGGGACACCGCCGTACCGGCTACGCGCTGCTGGGCGTCTTCGCCGCGCTCCTGGTCGCCGCGGCGGTCGTCGCGTTCGTCGTCCTTCCCGGCAACGTGGGCTTCCTGACCAGGGACAGCACGCTGACGAGCGCGGTGGCCCTGGCCGGCGCCGGAGCCCTCGCCTGGTTCCTGATCGTGCTGTCCTCCTACATCTCCCTGCGTCCGAGAAGGCTCAGCGGCAGGGGACAGATCGTCTCCGGCGTCGCGATCGGCCTGCTGTGCGTCGGGGTGATGTCGCCGTTCGCCCTGGTGGCGAACACCGTGCTGACCGCCAAGAACACGGCCAACGCCATCTTCCAGAGCTCGACCGACAACCCGGCCGTGGTCCCCGTCAAGCACGAGGATCCGTGGAACGGACGCGACCGGGTGAACTTCCTGCTCGTCGGCGGCGACGGCGCGGGCAACAGGGACGGCATCAGGACCGACAGCATGACCGTGGCCAGTGTGCAGGTCTCGACCGGCAACACGGTCATGTTCAGCCTGCCCCGCAACCTGCAGCACGTCCGCTTCCCGCCGGACGGCACGCTCGGCAGGCAGTTCCCCAACGGCTTCATGCGCGAACTGCCCAACGGCGGCCTGCTCAACGAGGTGTGGCAGTACGGCGAGGAGCACCCCGAGGTCGTCCAGGGCAAGGACGGTCAGCGCGGGCCCAGGGCTCTCATGGAGGCGATCGGCTACACCCTCAACCTGAGGATCGACTACTACGCGCTGATCAACATGTTCGGCTTCGCCCACCTGGTCGACGCCATCGGCGGCCTGAAGATCCGGGTGGACAGGGACGTCCCGTGGGGCGGCCTCTACGGCACCGCCGGCACCATCAGGGCCGGCTACCGGACGCTGTCGGGTGAGGAGGCCCTCTGGTACGGCCGCTCCCGTGTCGGCAGCGACGACTTCTCCCGGATGAGCCGCCAGCGCTGCGTCATCGGCGCCTTCGCCCAGCAGGCGACCCCCTCGGTCGTGCTCACCAACTTCGTCAAGATCGCGAACGTCGCCAAGAAGATGGCCAAGACCGACATCCCCCGTGAGCTGCTCGACCCGCTGACCGAGCTGGCCCTCAAGGTCAAGAACGCCAGGATCACCAGCCTGCAGTTCGTGCCGCCGGAGTTCTACTCCGGCTCCCCCGACTGGCGGAAGATCCGCGCCGCGACCGTCAGGGCGCTGCGCCAGTCCGAGCGGCCCGCCCGCCGGGCCCAGGCCGCCGGGGTGACGGCCTCGCCGGGCGTGAGCGGGGCAACGGCCTCCCCCACGGGCGGCGACGGCACGCCCGCGGCGACCCCCTCGACCACGCGGCCCACGCCGCACCGGACGGCGCCGCAGACACCGCGCGAGACGCCCACCCAGAACGGCGCCACCGCCAAGTCGCTGAGCGAGATCTGCGGCTTCTGACCCACTCGTCCTGGGCGGGCGGGCCCCGGTTCTGCGCCCGCCCGTCCAGGGGTCCGGTGGCAGGCCGGAGCGGTCCCCGGTGCCGCGATCATGTCCGCCGGGACAGTGATCGGCGACCTTCCGGAGAAGGAAATCAACCCTGGCGTTTTGCTAGGATTGGTGACATAAGGCCTGGTCAGAGGCATTTTTCACGGCTGGACGGGGCCGCCGGAAATGCAGGAACGTGGGGAGAGTTCGATCCCCTCGAATCCGGTGGTGCGCCATGCGAGTCCTGATCCAGCTCCGCCCAACCCCCGACATCGTCGCGGCCGTGGCCGACCCGGGTGTCGCCACGACCACGGCCGACGTGTCCGACGGCCTGCCCGGGGTCGTCCTCGACCACTCCTTCGTCCCGGTCGCGGTGCCCCGCCCGGTACCGGCGGCCGGGGGCGACCCGCTGTCCCTGAACCAGGCACTGACCTTCTCCTTCGCCGCCGAGCACGCCTCGGTCCTGGTCCGCGGCGAGATCTCCGACGACGAGCTCTCCACCAGGGTCACGCTGCTGCCCAACACCCGCTCCGACGTCATCGGGGTGCACGCCGACCCGGTGATCGGGTCGAGCATCGTCTGCGGCGGCGACGCCCCCGTCGGCGACTGGCACGACGTGGAGCGGCTGCTGCGCGTCGCCGAGCTCAGGTCGGAGGGGCTGGACGGCTCCGGCGTCCCCCTGGCCGTCGTGGACACCGGCATCAACGCCGCACACGTCGCCCAGCGCATCGGACACGCCCCGATCATCGACTCCGCCCACAGCTGGAACCCCTCCGGCGTCTCCGGGACCGCGGGCCGGTTCGAGGTCGACCACGGCACGATGTGCGCCTTCGACGCGCTGATCAGCGCCTCGAAGGCGTCGTTGATCGACATTCCCGTGCTGCTCTCCCGGCGTCCCGGCGGCTCGGAGATCGACGGCCTGCTCTCCGACGCCGTCGCCGCCTTCGCCCACCTGCGCACCGTGCTCGACTCCCTGCCCGCCGCGACCCGGTCGCTGGTCGTCAGCAACAGCTGGGGCTCCTTCTCCCCCGAGTGGGACTTCCCCGTCGGCCACCCCGGCAACTACTCCGACAACGCGGCCCACCCGTTCAACCTGATCGTCTCCAGCCTTGAGCAGGCGGGCGCCGACGTGCTGTTCGCCGCGGGCAACTGCGGGCGCGACTGCAGGGACCGCCGGTGCGCCTACCCCGACCGCCCGATCGGCGGCGCCAACTCGCACCCGAGCGTGCTGTCCGTCGCCGGTGCGGACACCGAGGGCGAGCGGGTCGGCTACTCCTCCCAGGGGCCCGGCCGTCTCGCCCAGCGCAAGCCCGACATCTGCTCCTACACCCACTTCTCCGGCTCCGGGGCCTTCGGCGAGGGCTCGCCCGACTCGGGCACCTCCGCGGCCTGCCCCGTCGCCGCCGGACTGGTCGCGGCCATCCGCACCCGCTGGCCCGCCGCCGTACTGTCCCCCTCGCAGCTGCGCACCCTGCTGCACCGCACCGCGGACGACCGGGGCGGTGTCGGCTACGACTACGACTACGGCTACGGCCTGCTGGACGTCGCGGGGGTTCTCGCCGCGCTGCGACGCAGAGACCGGCGTGCGGCGTAGCGGCGGCACGGTCATGGTCCTCATCACCGTACGGCTGCCGCCGCAGGCCACACTCGAACAGGCCACGCACCGCCTCGGCCTCAGGGACGAGGAGGTCGACCTGGGCTACGACCTGGTGCTCATCGATCCCCGCAGGGGCCTGTACGGCCTGCGCGTGACCGAGGCCGCCGCCGACCGGATCTCCCCGGTCGCCTTCGGAGGCACGGGCCCCCACTCCGACCCCCGCATCGAGCCGTACGGCCCGCCGCGCTAGGCCGAGCACCGGCGGGGAAACACGAAAAGGCCCAGCCGAAAAAAGAAGAAAAACCGGAAAACCGTATCTCCTTTTCTGTCACGTAGCCTTCCGGAGGCATTTCCGGAACAGGTGGCGGCCGTTTTCCCGCCTTTTCCGCTCCCTGATCCTCGTGCACCCTTGGTCCGTGGAACCCGGCGCCGGCCCCCTTATCCCGGCGCCGGGGAAATCATTCACCGTGACCATGGAGGGGAAATGCCCGAGAGGAAGAGCGATTACGGCCCGGCACGATTACCGGGGGCGGTTCGCACGGCCGCCGTACTCGTCGGGGCCCTGTCCGCCGTCCTGGCCACGGCCGGACCCGGAGTGGCCCTGCCCGCCCCCGCCCCCGCCACGGCTGCGGCTGCGGCCGCGCAGTGCGGTGACGTGGTGACGGCGAACCTCGTCCTGACCGCCGACCTGGTGTGCCAGGGCACCGGGCTGACCATCGGCGCGGACAACGTCACCGTCGACCTCGCGGGCCACACCGTCAGCGGGGCGCCCGCCGTCCAGATCCCCGACCGCAGGGGCACGACGCTGGTCAACGGCACGCTCACCGGCTCCCAGTCGCTCATCGCCGCCGGTTCCCAGCTGATCTCGCCGATCCCGCTGACGGTCTCGGGAGTCCGGCTCGGGGCGCAGACGAAGCTGACCAACGCCTCCGCCGTCCTCGGTCAGGGTTCCGGCGGCTGCACGGTCAACGGGATCAGGGCCCAGGACTCCTGGGTGACGCTCGACGGCTGCGAGGCGCGCGACCAGCTGTATCTGCGCCAGTCGACGGGCACCGTGCGCGCGAGCAAACTGACCTCCGGCTCCCTGCGGCTTGAGCAGTCCAGCAGGGGGCGCTACGAGAACAACGTCTTCGACGACTTCACCGTGCTCCTCTACGACATGTCCCGCGAGAACGTGTTCACCGGCAACGTCCTGAAGAACGCGGAAAGCGCCTTCTACACGGCCATGCCGCAGTCGCCGAACGTCACCAACACGATCCAGGACAACGACATCAGGAACAACGACATCGGCTTCGAGGCCGATGACGTCACCGGTTTCACCATCAAGGGCAACCGGTTCACCTCCAACCGCACCGCGGGCGTCCTCGTCGACAACGGCATCAGGCGCGCGAACTCGGAGTGGATCTCCGGCAACGTGTTCACCGGCAACGGCCTGCGGCCCAGCGGGGTCAAGGATCGTGACGGCAACCCGGTCGCGGGTGGCGTCCACGTCCGCACCGTCCCCGAGTCCCGGATCAACCTGTCCGGCAACGTCGGCAGGTTCAACGGCGGCTACCTCATCTGGGCTCCCGCGGGTCAGGTCGTCGACGGCGGCGGCAACAAGGGCCCCTGCGGGCCGGTGCCCAACCCCGACCTGACCTGCCTCTGACCACGCGTTCCCGCGTTCCGTTCCATCCGCCGTCCTCTCGGCCCGCCGACCTCCGTGCGCGCCGAGTCCACGCTGGCGGATTTATCACCAAATTTCAGGAAAATTGGTGTGGGCAGGTTCGGCGGAGCCCGATCGCCGAAGACGGCACGCGTGACCGTCGCCGCCGCGCCCGCGGCGACCGTGCTCGGGGCGGCCCGCGCCGCCCCGGCCTCGGCGCGCGTCCCGGATGCGGGAGCGGGCGAACGACCCCCTGCGGCGGGACGGGCCGGTCCCTGGCCTGAGGAGGCCGACTTCCGGGCGGGGCGGATGATCCCCGAGCGATATGATCTTCCCTCAGTTCACCCGGCCAACGACCCACGGGGAGTCATTCGTGCCGCTGCGCGAGCGTGCCCGCGCCGTCCTGGAGGCTCCGCGCTTCCAGCAGGCCGTCATCGCGATCATCCTGGTCAACGCCGCGACCCTGGGACTGGAGACCTCCGAGGTGGCGGTCGAGCGGTACGGCACGGCCCTGACCGTCATCGACCACGCCGCGCTCTACGTCTTCGTCGCCGAGTTGCTTGCCAAGGTCTACGTCTACCGGAGCCGGTTCTTCGCCGACCCGTGGAACCTGTTCGACACCTCGATCGTGACGATCTCCCTGTTGCCCGTCGCCAGTGGCCTCTCGGTGCTGCGGGCGTTGCGCATCCTGCGGGCGCTGCGCCTGATCTCGGTCGTGCCGAGTCTGCGCAGGGTGGTGACGGCGCTGCTCAACGCGGTGCCCGGGATGACGTCGATCGTGCTGTTGCTCGGCCTGGTGCTCTACGTGGCGGCGGTGATGGGCGCCAAGCTCTATCACGACACCGCGCCGGACTACTTCGGGGACCTGCCGACCTCGCTGTTCACCCTGTTCCAGATGATGACCGGGGACGGATGGTCGGACATCACCCGGGAGGTCATGGACGAGCACCCGGCGGCCTGGATCTTCTTCGTGGCCTTCATGCTGGTGTGCACCTTCGTGGTGCTGAACCTCTTCATCGCCGTCGTGGTCAGGGCCATGGAGGACGAGCACGCCGAGCAGTCGGCCGAGGCCGCGGCCCAGGAGGCCCTGACGGTCAGGGAGACGAACGAGGCGGTGCTCGCGGAGCTGACCGCGCTCAGGGCGGAGATCCGCGAGTTGCGGGACCGGGTCCCGGTGACGCCCGCCGGCCGCTGACCGGTGGGCGGGCGCCAGCGGTGAGCCCTCAGCGAGAGTAGAACTCCACGACGAGCTGCTCGTCGACCGGGATCACGATCTGCTCGCGCAGCGGGCGGCCGACGAGGGTGAACCTCAGGTCGGTGTGGCTGACGTCGAGGTAGGCGGCGATCCGGTCGTCGGCGTAGACGCCCTCCGCAGCCGCGACGAACGGCTGCATCGTCCTGGACCTCTGACGGACCGCGATGACCTGGCCGGGCTTGACCAGGTAGCTGGGGATGTCGACCTTGCGGCCGTCCACGGTGATGTGGCCGTGGGAGACGTACTGACGGGCCGCGTAGATCGACGGGGCGAGACCCGCCCGCAGGACCAGGGAGGCCAGACGGCTCTCCAGCAGCACGACCAGCTCGGCTCCCGAACGACCGGTGCCACGCAGCGCCATGTCCCAGTAGCGGCGCATCTGCCGCTCGGAGACGTCGTAGTACCAGCGCAGCTTCTGCTTCTCCATCAGCCGCAGGCCGTAGTCACCGGTCTGCCGCCTGTTCGTCTTGCGCCCGTGCTCGCCCGGAGGGTACGGCCGCTCCTCGAAGTAGCGCACGGCCTTGCGGGTCAGCGGGACGCCCGCCCTGCGGGACAGCCGCACCTTGGGCCCGGTGTAGCGCACGGTCACTCCTCTGTGATTAGGTTTGCCTTAGTGAGGTAAGCCTTACCTTAGGTGAAGGATTCCCCGATCTCAAGGAGAGCCTGTTCATGCAGCCCGTCACCGCTCCCCCGATCCCCGAACGGGTCCGCACCCTCGCCGCCACGGCCGTCCCGACCCACGTGTCCCTGACCGGGACCCGCCTGCCCGCCTCGCCCGCCAGGGGAGGCGTCGACGACCGGGGCCGCCCGGTGCTGCTGGTCATGCCGGGAGATCCGCTCCACGACGCGCTCGACGAACCCGTGGTGACCGTCGACCTGACGGCCAGCCGCAGTCTCGGAGCCGTCCAGGCCTCGCGCGGCCTGCTCAAGGTGCAGGGGTGGGCGCAGGCCGTACCCGATGGGGAGGCGCGGCAGGCCGCGATCGCGATCGCCGAACGCTGCCCCGACGAGGCGCTGTTCGAGGCTCTTGAGGGCCGTGGCCCCCGGCTGCTGCGGATCGACGTCGGCCAGGTGATCTATCTCACCGGCCCGGAGTCGGGGGTGCTCGACGGTGAGGAGTATCTCGGCGCCCGCCCCGACCCCCTGATGGACGTCGCCGAACGCCTGCTCGGCCATGTCAACGGCACACACCGTGACCAGCTTGAGACGGCGCTGGCCTGCCTGCTCGACGGGCCCGTCCCCGACGTATGGCTCTGGGAGCTCGACAGGTTCGGCGCGACCGTCCGCTCAGGCGTCGACGAGCCGACGCTGATCCGTCTGCCCTGGCCCGTCCCCGTCTCCGACGCCGGGTCCCTTGAGCGCGCCCTGCGCTGCCTGCTCTGTCACCGCTGACACGCCCGGCCTGCTCCCGTTCTCCCCGGCCGCGCCCCTGTCCGTTCACGGGACGCGCGGGGAGAGGGGTTGTCTCAGCTCTCGGGGACGACCTCCCTGGTGGTACGGATGACCTCGTCGACGAGCCCGTAGTCCCTGGCCTCGGTCGCGGTGAACCAGCGGTCGCGGTCCCAGTCCTCCTCGATCTGTTCCAGCGTCTGGCCGGTGTGGAAGGCGATCCGCTCACGCATGAGCTGCTTTGTGTACAGCATCTGCTCGGCCTGAATGGCGATGTCGGTTGCGGTGCCGCCCAGGCCTCCCGAGGGCTGGTGCATGATGATCCTGGCGTGCGGCAGCACGTAACGCTTGCCCGGCGCCCCCGCGCACAGCAGGAACTGCCCCATGGAGCCCGCGATGCCCATCGCGACCGTGGCGACGTCGTTGGGGATGTACTGCATGACGTCATAGATGGCCATGCCCGCCGAGACCGAGCCGCCCGGCGAGTTGATGTAGAGCCAGATGTCACGCCGGTCGTCGTCCGCGGACAGCAGGAGCAGCTCGGCGCAGATCCTGTTGGCCACCTCGTCGTTCACCTCCGTGCCGAGGACGACGATCCGTTTACGCAAAAGCCGCTGGTAGAGCTGATCCTCGGCGACGGGCCGCGAATTGGTCATCTCTTTCACCCACCCCGGAGCTGAATTTACGAATGACGATTCATCGCGACCATAACGCTCCCGGGCCGGCGTTCCCGCGCCGTTCGCTGTGAGCGCTTTCCGCTCACAGCGCACCTGGGAGCGGCTCCCATGGGTGACAGACAAACCTCCACCCCTGCCTCATCAAAGGATCAAGGCATCGTTCAAGATATGGGGATGCGACCGATCTCACCCGAACGCCGGGGCGGGCGAACCCACCCGGAGCGCGACCGTCGGAGCGTGTCATGAACTCCCCCATCCGTGTCCTGGACGCCCACACCACGAACCGCTGGGCGGACGTCGGAGCATTGATCTTCGAGTACATGGGAGCGACCCAGGCTGAGCTCGGTCTCCCTGTCCCGGTCTCCCTCGACGAGCTGCCCGCCCGCATGCAGAACGAATGCCGCGACCCCGGGTCCGTCTACCGCGACCCCGGCGTGTTCCTCGTCGCCTGCCACGACGACAGGCCGATCGGCGGCGTGGGTCTCAAGCCCCTCCCCGGGACGGACGCCGTCCAGGTGAGCCGTCTCTACGCGCGTCCCGGCCACCGTGGCGGGACGGGCAAACTGCTGATGGAGCACGCGCACAGACATGCCGAGCAGCGGGGTTTCGCCCGGCTGGTCCTCGACGTCATGCCCCAGCGCCACCAGGTCATCGGCCTCTACCGCCGCCTCGGCTACACCGAGGTCGAGCGCGAGGACCACCGCTCCTTCCGCATGCTCTCCATGGAACGGCTCATCACCCCCGCGTAGCCCCTTTCCCGCAGGCCCATGTTTATCTCCCTCGTCCTCGGACACTGGATATCCCTGTGCGGGGAAACTCCACATAGAGGATGTAAGGGGATGAATCACTCATGGGTGCGGAAGACAAGGTCTCCAACAAGGCCGAGGAGCTCGGGGGCAAGGTCAAGGAGGGCGCCGGGCGCCTCACCGACGACGAACGGCTTGAGGCCGAAGGTCGCGCCGACCAGAGCAAGAGCCACCTCAAGCAGGCGGGCGAGAAGCTGAAGGACGGCGCCGAGAAGGTCAAGGACGCCTTCAAGGACTGATTCCACCGGTCTCGCCGTGCCGTACGAGGCCCGGCGAGACCCGAGGTCCGCGAGGAAGGGGGACCGGCATGACGGTGACGCGGTTCCATGACCTGCCGCTGGCCGACTCCAGGCGACGCTGGAACAAGGAGGCCGCCGAGAGACGCGTACGCGCCTGGGCGGGGGCACAGCACAGGCCGAACGCCAAGTACCGCGAGGCCCACCTCTGGTACGACGGCGGCGAGCCCGACGAGTTCGGAAGCTACAAACTGCCCTTCGCCGACGTGGTCGACGGTGAGCTCAAGGCCGTCCCGCGCGCGCTGCACGCCGCCGCGGGCGTCGTCGAAGGGGCCAGAGGCGGGGTCGACGTCCCCGGTGGCGACGTCGGGCCGATCAAGTCCCATCTGGCCAGGTACTACTCCAAGATGCACGAGACACCGCCCTGGGAGGACTGAGCGCGGGGCCACACCCGCCGGAGAACCCCGCCCCGAAGGAGGAGACGATGACACCCGAGGAACAGCCGGAGCGGATGTCCGCGGACGGCAAGCCCATGGTCGGCGCGACACCCCGCGACGTGGTCCACATCAGGCTCGGCTCGTTCGCGTTGATCGCGGCCGTCGGCATCGGTGTGCTCGGCTTCGTGGCGGGTCTGACCTGGCTGACCGTGGTGATGGCGCTGGCGGTCGTCGTCGCGGTCGTCGACATCGCCCTGGCGGTCCGACGCCAGTCGCACGCCAGGAAGGGCACGACGACCGAGGCGGGCTGAGCGCCCTTCCTGGAGGACCGCCGCCCGCAGGCACGGCCCTCGGGAGTACAGGCTCCCGTGGGCGCGGCCGGGCACCGCCCTCAGGAGGGGGCGTCCACGGCCTCGGGCGACAGGATGTGGTCCAGGACCATGTGCGCGCAGCCGACGATGCCCGCGCCGGGGCCGAGTCTGCTCCGCTCGATCCGCAGGTTACGGGTCGACAGGGCCGTCGAGCGCCGGTGGACGACCTCGCGCACCCCGGCGAGCAGCGGCTGGAAGGTCTCGGCCACGTCCCCGCCCAGCACGACCACGGCGGGGTTGAGCAGGTTGACGGCGGTGGCGACGACCTCGCCGAGCATCCTGGCCGCGTTGCGGACGACGGTCATGGTCTCGGCGTCGCCCGCCCGCACCAGGCTCACCACGTCCGCAAGGGTTCTCACCTCGTGGCCCCTGGCGCGCAGGTCACGCAGGATCGCGGTGCCGCTGGCGACGGAGTCGACGCAGTCGACGTTGCCGCACCGGCAGAGCACCCCGCCGCCGTCGCGGACCGGGATGTGCCCGATCTCCCCGGCCGCGCCGAGCGCGCCGCGCAGGATCTCGCCGCCCGCGATGATGCCGGAGCCGATCCGGGTCGAGACCTTGATGAACAGCAGGTCGTCGGCCTGCCCGGCGTAGACGGCCCGGTGCTCGCCGATCGCGATGACGTTGACGTCGTTGTCGAGGAAGACCGGGGCGGGGAAACGGTCCGCGATGATCGGCGGGATCGTGACACCGGTCCAGCTCGCCATGATGCGGGCGCTCTCGGTACGGCCCGCCGCGAACTCGACCGTCGCGGGCACCCCGAGGCCGACCCCGCGCACCTGGGAGACGGGCCGGTCGCCGAGCAGTTCGCCCCAGGTCCGCATGACCAGGGGGAGGACGACGTCCGGCCCCTCCTCGACGTCGATGGCGAGGTCGGCGCGGGCCAGTTCTCCGCCCGCGAGGTCGCACACGGCGATCTGTGTCTTGCTCGCCCCGAGGGAGCCGACCAGCACGACGCCGCCCGAGGCGTTGAAGACCAGGCGGGTCGGCGGGCGGCCTCCGGTGGAGGGGCCGTCGCTGTCCTCGATGACGAGGCGGCGGTCCAGCAGCTCGGTGACCCGAAGCGAGACGGCGGGCCGGGACAGGCCGGTGACCCGGCCGATGTCCGCGCGCGTGATCGCCTCACCGGTGCGAATGAGGCGCAGAACCTCACCGCTGGTGGCGAGCGCGGCAGCGGGACGACGAGGCATCCGCTAAGTGAACCACACCCGCTTAGGAAATGAAAAGTTCAAACTTTCTCATCTAAGATGACAAAACTCCGCTTGTGTAGAGCGCAAGATCCGGATAGTGTCCGATCTATCCCTAATTCCGGTAGATCACCACGGAGTACTCCCCATGTCCGAGCTCCCGCAGTCCGCCGACCTGATCGTCTTCGGCGGTACAGGCGACCTCTCCATGCGGAAACTTCTCCCCGCGCTGTACCACTGCGACCGTGACGGCCGTCTCTCCCCCGAGACCCGCATCATCGCGATGTCCCGGGGCGGACTCGACGACGCCGACTTCCGCGGCAAGGTGGACGCCCAGGTCCGCGGCGCGGTACCGATCGACGACCTGAACGTCTGGGAACGCTTCCTCGGCAGGCTGCACCACGTCTCGGTCGACATCGGCGGCGAGGACACGGCCGGCTGGGAGCGGCTCGGCGCCATGCTCGCCGGGCACGAGCAGCGGACCCGGGTGTTCTACCTGGCCAGCCCGCCCATGACGTTCGGCCTCTTCTGCAGGCAGCTCGAACGTGTGGGGCTGGTCACCCCCGCCTCCCGGGTGGTGCTCGAAAAGCCGCTCGGCCGCGACCTGGCCAGCGCGCGGCGCATCAACGACGAGGTCGGCGCCATCTTCGACGAGCGCCAGATCCACCGCATCGACCACTACCTGGGCAAGGAGACCGTGCAGAACCTGCTCGTGCTCCGCTTCGCCAACGCCTTCCTTGAGCCGATCTGGAACTCCCTGTGGATCGACCACGTCCAGATCACCGCCTCGGAGACCGTCGGCACCCCCGGCAGGCGCGGCTACTACGACCACGCGGGCGCGCTGCGTGACATGGTGCAGAACCACCTGCTCCAGCTCCTGTGCCTGGTCGCGATGGAGCCCCCCTCGCGCAACGACCGCGAGGCCATCCGCGACGAGAAGGTCAAGGTCCTGCAGGCGCTGCGGCCCATCGTCGGCGGCGAGGTCGACCGGTTCACCGTCCGCGGCCAGTACACCGCGGGCGAGTCCGGCGGCGAGCAGGTCCCCGGATACCTCGACGAGCCGGACGGCACCGCGCCGACCGAGACCTCGCGCCGGGTGGAGACCTTCGCCGCGATCCGCGCCGAGGTGAAGAACTGGCGCTGGGCGGGCGTCCCCTTCTACCTGCGCACGGGCAAGCGCATGCCCCACCGGTACTCGGAGATCGTGGTGCAGTTCAAGGACGTGCCCCACTCGATCTTCCCCGGCAGCGCGCCCAACCGGCTGGTGCTGCGGCTGCAGCCCAGCGAAGGCATCCAGCTGCACATCATGGCCAAGGAGCCGGGCGCCGGCGAGGTCGCCCTCAAGCCGGTTCCGCTCAGCCTGAGCTTCGCCGAGACCTTCACCACCCGGGTGCCCGAGGCCTACGAGCGGCTGCTCATGGACGTCCTGACCGGCAACCCCACCCTGTTCATGCGGCGTGACGAGGTCGAGGCCGCCTGGCGGTGGATCGACCCGATCCTCGGCGAGTGGGAGGCGCACGGCACCCTGCCCGAGCCGTACCCCGCGGGCACCTCGGGTCCCGCGGGGGCCCACGAGCTCCTCGGCCGCAGCGGCCGTACCTGGCACGAGGAGGCCTCGGAGTGAACGAGCCCGCAGACCACGACGACCGACGAGGAGGCCGGATGAACCCCGCCATCCAGGAGATCACCGACCGCCTGGCCGAGCGCAGCCGCGCCAGCCGTGGCGCCTACCTCGCCCGGCTCGACGCCGAGGCGAGGACGGCCCGCGAGCGCGGGCCCGCGCGCGGACATCTCGGCTGCGCCAACCTGGCCCACGGCTTCGCCGCCGCCGGCAGGGACAAGCCGGACCTGATGGCCAACGTCAAGCCCGGCGTCGCGATCGTGTCGAGCTACAACGACATGCTGTCGGCGCACCAGCCGTACGAGACCTATCCGCCGATCCTCAAGGCGGCCGTGCGCGCGGCGGGCGGCGTCGCGCAGTTCGCCGGCGGCGTGCCCGCCATGTGCGACGGCATCACCCAGGGCCGCGCGGGAATGGAGCTGTCGCTCTACAGCCGCGAGGTCATCGCGATGTCCACCGCGATCGCGCTCTCGCACGACATGTTCGACGCCGGTCTCATGCTGGGCGTCTGCGACAAGATCGTGCCGGGCCTGCTGATCGGCGCGCTGCACTTCGGCCACCTGCCCGCGGTGTTCGTGCCCGCGGGCCCGATGACCTCGGGCCTGCCCAACAAGGTCAAGGCACGCACCCGGCAGCTCTTCGCCGAGGGCAAGGTCGGCAGGGAGGAACTGCTCGACGCCGAGTCGCGCTCCTACCACTCGCCCGGCACCTGCACCTTCTACGGCACCGCCAACTCCAACCAGGTCATGATCGAGGTCATGGGCCTGCACCTGCCGGGCTCGACGTTCGTCAACCCGCGCACCGAGCTGCGTGAGGCCCTGACGAAGGCCGCGGGCAGGCGGGCGGTCGAGATCACCGTGCACGGCGAGGAGTACACCCCCGTGGGGCGGGTCGTCGACGAGAAGGCGATCGTCAACGCCTGTGTGGCACTGCTGGCCACCGGCGGCTCGACCAACCACACGATGCACCTGGTGGCCATCGCCGCCGCAGCGGGCATCGAGCTGCTCTGGGACGACCTGGCCGCGTTGTCGAAGGTGGTGCCGCTGCTGACCCGCATGTACCCCAACGGCCAGGCCGACGTGAACCACTTCCAGGCCGCGGGCGGCATGCAGGTGCTCATCGGCGACCTGCTCGACGCCGGGCTGCTCCACGCCGACGTGCTGACCGTCGCCGGACACGGCCTCGACCACTACCGCTCGGCCCCCGGCCTCAAGGACGGCGCGGACGGCGAGCTGCTGTGGGAGGAGCGCACCGAGGGCAGCACCGACCCCGACGTGCTGCGTCCCGTCTCCGAGGCCTTCTCCCCCGACGGCGGCATCCACATGCTCGACGGCAACCTGGGCCGCGCGGTCAGCAAGGTCTCCGCGGTCAAGCCGGAGCACCTGGTCGTCGAGGCCCCGGCGAAGGTCTTCGACGACCAGCTCGAACTGCTGCGCGCCTTCGAGGCGGGCGAGCTCGACGGCCAGGACTTCGTCGCCGTCATCCGCTACCAGGGACCCAGCGCCAACGGCATGCCCGAACTGCACAAGCTCACCCCGCCGCTGGCGGTGCTGCTCGACCGGGGGCAGCGGGTGGCCATCGTCACCGACGGCCGCATGTCCGGGGCCTCCGGCAAGGTTCCCGCGGCCATCCACCTGTCGCCCGAGGCCGCGCACGGCGGGCCGATCGCACTGGTCAGGGACGGCGACCCGATCCGTCTCGACTCGACGGCAGGCACCCTTGAGCTACTCGTCCCCGCCGAGGAACTGGCGGCCCGCACCCCGCAGGGCGCCCCGCTCACCGACGCCCGGTGGGTCGGCACGGGACGTGAGCTGTTCGCCGCCTTCCGCCGTACGGCGGGCCCCGCCGAACGCGGCGCCGGGATCTTCGCCCTGAACGGCCACGCGGAGAGCCTTGAGGCCGGGGCATGAGGAACGCGCGATGGTGAGCCTGCCCTGGCTCCCCTGGCTTGTCGCCGACGTCGGGGGAACCAACGCCCGTTTCGGCCTGGTCACCGAGCCGGGCGGCGCCCCCGAGGCGGTGGCCGTGCTGGCCGGCGCCGATCACGAAGGGCTTCCCGAAGCCGTAGCCGCCTATCTCGCGGAACACGCGGGCGGAGTTCAGCCGGGAGCGGCCTGTATCGCGATCGCGGGTCCCGTCGAGGGAGACCGTTACCGGCTCACGAACGCGGGCTGGTCGGGCTCCGTGCACGCCCTCGGCATCCCCAACGCCGAACTGCTCAACGACTTCGAGGCCCTGGCCGCCTCCCTGCCCCACCTGGGCGGGGAGGATCTGGTCTCGCTCGGCGGCCCCGCGCCCTCGCACGGCATCAAGGCCGTGCTCGGGCCGGGAACGGGCCTCGGCGTCGGGGGTCTGGCGCCCGCGGCCGAGGGCTGGGTGCCGATCCCCAGCGAGGGCGGCCACGTCACCGTGCCGATCCTCGACGAGCGCGACCACGAGATCGTCCGCGCGCTGCGCTCCGAGGGGCTCGAACACGTGATCGCCGAGCACCTGCTGTCCGGCCCCGGCCTGACCCGGCTGCACCGTGCCCTGGCACTGGTGCGCGGGACCGACGCGCCGCGCCTGACCGCCGCCGACATCGTGGCCAGGATGGACGACTCGCTGTGCGCGGAGACCGTCGAGGTGTTCTGCTGCATGCTCGGCACCTTCGCCGGGAACGTGGCGCTCACCCTGGGCGCCAGGGGCGGCGTCTATCTCGGCGGCGGCGTGCTGCCCCGTATGGTGGGACGGGTTCTCTCCAGCGGCTTCCGCCGCCGGTTCGAGAGCACCCCCATGCTGAACGACTACCTTTCCGGCATCGCCACGAACCTGATCGTGGCGCCCCAGCCCGCGCTCGTCGGCGCGGCGGCGTGGCTGAGCCAGCGCCTGTCCAACATGGAGTATCGATGAGTCTGCTCGACATCGCCCCGGTGATCCCGGTCGTCGTGATCGACGACCCGGAGACCGCGGTCCCCATGGCCCGTGCCCTGGTCCGGGGCGGCCTGCCCGTGATCGAGGTCACCCTCCGCGCCGAGGGCGCGCTGGAGGCCGTCGAGCGGATCGCCGCCGAGGTGCCCGAGGCCGTCATCGGCGCGGGGACCATCCGTACCGGCGCGGACGTGGACGCCGCCGTCAAGGCCGGTGCCCGGTTCCTGGTCAGCCCCGGCTCCACGCCCTCGCTGCTGGACGCCATGCGGGACAGCGGCGTGCCGTTCCTGCCGGGCGTCGCGACCGCCTCCGAGGTTCTGGCGCTGGCCGAGCGCGGCCTGACCGAGATGAAGTTCTTCCCCGCCGAGGCCGCGGGCGGGCTGCCGTACCTGAAGGCGCTGGCCGGACCGCTGGCGGAGGTGCGGTTCTGCCCGACGGGCGGCATCAAGCCCGCGACGGCCGCGACCTACCTCGCGCTGCCCAACGTCGGGTGTGTCGGCGGCAGCTGGCTCACCCCGGCGGACGCGCTGGCCTCCGGTGACTACTCCCGCATCGAGCGACTGGCCGCGGAGGCCGCCGCTCTCCGCTGAGCGACGTTCACGGGGTGGAGCCGGGAGCACCGTTCCTTTACCCTGTAGGGGCGAGGGGAGTACTTCCCAAGAGCCGACCCGGTCAGTACGGACGTCCCACGGCGTCCCCGGGCGGCCGCCCGCACGGCGCGGGTGAAGGAGACCTCGGATGACCGCGTCATTCGAGGAGTCGCCATGCCCACCCTCCCCTCCCCCACCGGCGACACGCCCTCCTTTCCTCTCGGGGGAGGGGCCGCGACGGTCCTGACCTATCCGCCGGGTTCCCTGGTCCTGCTCGCTGGTCTCCCCGGCGCGGGCAAGAGCACTCTGCTCGACCGGCTGTACGGCCTCAGCGGCGACGAACGGGAGCCGGTCGCCGCCGGCGGTACCCGGGTGATCGACTCACGGCAGTCACGCAACTGGTGGGCCCGCTATCTCGGGCCGGTCCCACATCGGGCCCGCACTCCGCTCGTGCATGCCACACATGTGTGGCGGATCGCACGGGCGGTGCTCGGCGGGCACGACGTGGTCGCGCACACCCGGGGCACCTGGCCGCACATTCTGCACGGCTTCGCCTGGCTGGCCCGCAGGGCAGGCGGCGAGGTCCACCTCGTCCTGCTCGACGTCGACCCCGAGACGGCGCGGGCCGGGCAGCGCGCCCGGGGGCGCACGGTCACCGCGACGACCTTCGCCAGGCACCGCCGCCGCTGGCGGGACCTGGTCGGCCGGGCCCGGCGCGGCCCCCTGCCGCCCGCCGCGGGTGTGACCCTGCTGGACAGGCCGGCGGCGGACCGGGTCGGCGCGATCCGCTTCACCGGCCCGCGCCGGCCTCCCTCCCGGAGGGGAAACGCAGGTCGGCCAGGATCGGCCGGTGGTCGCTGACCGACCTGGGCAGCACCCGGCTGTCGAGCGCCTCCAGCCCCCGGGTGAGCACGTGGTCGAGGCGCACCAGGGGCAGCGTGGCCGGCCAGGTGAACTGCAGGCCGGAGCCCGCCCGCTCGGCCGCGGGTGAGAGCGTCTCGGTGAGCGCGCGCAGCTCCCGGTCGGTCGAGGCGGTGTTGAGGTCGCCGACGACGATGATCCGGGGGCTCGGATCGGCCCTGATCGCCGCGGCCAGCGCCTCGACCTGGGCGTTGCGCTCGGCGATGACCCACCGCTCCCCCGGGCGGAAGGACGCCAGGTGCACGGCGTAGAGGTTGACCCGGCCGTGCGGGGTACGGATGGTCGCCCACCGGGAGCGCGGCACCCCGGGCACCGACTTGGGCCTGCCCACGAAGGGATATCTGCTCCACACCGCGATGCCGGGGTTGTCGGGGAACCGGTAGGGCAGGTCGGGGTCGATCTCCGCGGCGAAGGCGGGATCGACCGTCCCGTTCATCAGGACCGGGTCGTCGTAGAGCTCGGCCGCCACCAGGATGTCGGGGCGCGCCGCGCGAAGGGCCCTCGCGGTCCCGGCGAGGTCGGGGTTGGCCATGTTGACGTTCTGGTGGACCACGCGCAGGTCCGGCTGCCCGGCCCGGACGGCGGGCACGAACGCGGGCCCGAACATCACCCCCCACGTCACGGCCGGAACCAGCGCCCCCGCGGTGGCGAGCCGTGACCTCCTGGCGAGAGCGGCCACGGCCAGCAGCGGGACCACGAGACCGAACCACGGCAGGGCGCTGTCGAGCGTGTTGCCCCATCCCCGCCAGTTCGGCACCAGCCGGTGCCCGGCGAGGACGAGGGCGGTCAGTGTGCCCGCGGCCGCGACGAGCCCGCCCCGAAACCGCTGCGCCATGACGTTCCAGAGATCCCTTCGACGGCCGGGCCCGCGCGTACGGCCCCGCCGTGGGATCCGGGGCCGCGCGGAACGGTCCACGCCCCGGGTCCGCCGTACTCGGTGGCCGGGCGGACGACTCTACCGCCGTCCGCCCCTTTCCGCCCCGCCCGGCAGGACCAGGCGGAAAGGGGCGTCTCTTTCTGGCCTACCGGACGGGTACCGGGCGTGGACGGCTCCCGTCCGTCACGCCCGGCGCGACCCCGGCCGCGAGCATGACCCCGGACACGGCCGGCGGCCGCGACAGGGCGGGGGAAGGCGGCTCCTCAGGACGGTCCCCCGTGACCGGCCCTCGCAACGCCCTGCCCGGCGGCGGCACCGTCCTGTCCGGCGGAGGCGCGAAGGAGGGGCGGCGTTCCCCCGGCCGCCCTGCCTGCCCGTCGCCGTGCTCGCCGCTGTGATCGCCTCCGTACCCGCCGTCGTACTCACCGTCCTGTCCGCCGTCCAGCTCGACGTAACGCAGCATCACCCCACGCGCGACGGTCGCGGGGTTGTCCACCCCGTAGACGGCGTAGAGCCGCCGTCCCGTCCGCCGCGACAGGTGTCCGGCCCACCAGCGGTAGACCGTTCCGTCCGTCCAGACCACCAGGTCTCCGTGCACGGAGACCAGCGCCAGACCGTAACCCCCGTGGACGTCACCCTTGACTCCCCGACTGGCCAGCTCGTCATTGAGCAGACCTGCGGCACGCACGGCGGGCGTCCAGGCGGATGTGCCGTGGACGATCGTCACCACCGTCCACCTCCTCTCGGTAATCGATGCAAGCGATTCTTCGTTTCCACTTCCCAGAGTGAACAGGAGTGATTACTTTCTGTAGATGTTCGACTACGAAGAGGTACATGCACCTCGGTTCGGGTCGGCTGTAGGTTCCACCCCGACCCCTGTAGGACCCAGAAAGACGGGAGCCCCCCATGCCCGCCCCCAAAGAGCTGGACCCCAGCACGAGCGTCAGCGCTTACTGGGGTTCCGAGCTGCGCAGGTTGCGCGAGGCGATGGGCTGGAGCCAGCAGGAGCTGGCCAGACGGACCTCGTACTCCACCTCACTGGTCGGCTTGATCGAGACCGCCGCACGTGCTCCCACCAGGAAGTTCGCACAGAGATGCGATGAGGTCCTGGAGACCGGCGGCACCCTCGTCAAGCTCTGGCCGCTGATCGGCAGGGAGTCCTCCCCCGCGTGGGTGCGCTCGCTGTTCGAGCTGGAGTGGGAGGCAAGGACGCTGCGTAACTATCAGCTGTCGGTGGTTCCCGGGTTGCTACAGACCGAGGACTACGCACGGGCGCTGACCCGGGCGGGAAGGCCGTTCGACACCGAGAAGGAGGTTGAGGAGATGATTACTGTGCGTATGCAACGCCAGCGACTGCTCGACCGGCCGGACCCGCCGATCCTCTTCGTCCTGCTGGACGAAGCCGTGCTGACCCGCCCCATCGGTGGCGGCGCGGTCATGCGCGCGCAGTTGCAACACCTTCTGGATGCCACGATGCGACCGCGGATCACCATCCAGGTGATCCCCTTCGACGTGGGCGCCTATGCCGGGCTCGCAGGGCCCATCTTGGTCCTGTCCTTCAAAGGCGCCCCCGACATCGTGTACATGGAGAACGCGGAAGCCGCACAGCTTCTGATCGATCCAGCGCGGGTCGACCCTCTATCGGCCCAGTTCGACGCCCTGCGCTCATATGCCCTACCCCAGGCCGCATCGGCGGCCTTCATCGAGAAAAGGATGCATTCATGGACCTGACCGGCGCACAGTGGCGCAAGAGCAGCCGTAGCAACGGAAACGGCGGCGAGTGCGTGGAGGTGGCCGACAACCTCCCCGGCGTCATCGCGGTTCGCGACAGCAAGAACCCCGATGGCCCGGCTCTGCTGTTCAGCCCCCAGGTTTGGGCCGACTTCCTGACGCGTGTCAAGACCGGCGTGGTCTGACACAGGTCCGTGAGGCCCCCGCTCCGGCGGGGGCCTCGTGCTTTTTCGCTCCCGTTTTTGGGGTTTCTTGACCGGCTGCTCCCCGAGGGGCTCGTGCCCGCGGTGCTAGCTTTCTCATGATCGAGAACCTGAACGGGGGCTTTTCGAAAAGGACGCCGAACGTGGGTTTCACGCAGTACTCGACCCGGTTTCGCCGCGTTTCCCGAGAGATCATTTCCGGAAAAATCCGGATAATGTGCCGCCAGCCGGTTCCCGTTCCCCACCGTTCCACGCGGAACGACGGGCCGCCGTGGCCCGGCCACCTCTGAGAGCGCGGAGGCGAGACGCGTGCGCAGATTCCTGCCGTTGCTCGGCTGCCTGACGGCGGGCGGCGTCCTGCTGGCCCTGTTCGGCCCCGGTGATCCGGCACCCGGTCCCGGAACACCGCCCGGAGCCTCGACCGGACCTGACGGGTCCTCCGCCGGAGGCTCACGGACCTCCCGGACGCGGACCGACCCCGTCGCGGACGCGCGCGCCCGCCTGCGTGAGCATCCCGCCAACGCGCGGGCCTGGACGGCGCTCGGCGACGCCCATCTCGACGCGGCGGGGCGCACCGGCGACCCGGCCCACTACGTCCTGGCGCGCTCGGCCTTCAGGTACTCGCTGAACCTGTCCCCCGAGGCCGACGCGATGATCGGCATGGGTGTGATCGCCAACGTCAGGCACGACCACGGCGCCGCCCGTGCTTGGGGAACACGGGCCCGCAGGACCGCGCCGCGCCGCTGGCCGCTGTACACGGTGCTGGCCGACGCCTACACCGGGCTCGGCCGGTACGACAGGGCGGACCTCGCCCTGAGGCGGATGCTCGGCGGCACCCCGGACGTGGCCTCGCTCACCCGGGCCGCCGACCTGCTGCGGCTGCGCGGTGAGAGCGGGCGGGCCAGGGCCGTGCTCCGCAGAGCCGGGTTCGCGGCCTCCTCCCCCGCGGAGCTGGCGTGCCAGGCCCATGGGCTCGGCGAGCTCGAATGGAGTCTGGGACGGCCGCGGCGGGCCGTACGCGCCTACGGGCGGGCGCTCGCCGCCGACCCCGAGCACGCCCCCTCGTACGCGGGACGGGCCAGGGCGGAGGCGGCGCTCGGCTGGACCGGCGCGGCGATCCGCGACTACGGCGCCGCGGCGGCCCGCGACCCCGGCTACACGGCCGACCTCGGCGAGCTGTACGAGTACCTCGGGCGGCCGGAGCGGGCCGCGCGGCAGTACGCCCTGTTCGCCTCCCACGGCCTGGCGAGGGTGGACGCGCTGAGGGCGGGACGGTTCGAGGCCGACCACGGCGACCCCGCCTCCGCCGTACGGCGCCTGCGGGCCGAGTGGAACGGGCACGGCGGCGCGGACGTCGCCGACGCCCTGGCGTGGGCGCTGCACCGGGCCGGCCACGACGCCGAGGCGGCCGGGTACGCCGCCCGTGCCGAACCCCCCGGCTCCCGGAACGCGCAGGCCGCCTACCACCGGGGCGAGATCGCGCGTGCCCTCGGCGACACGGCCGCCGCCCGCGCCCACCTGGCCAGGGCGTTGCGGATCAACCCCTACTTCTCCCTCGACGGCGCGCCCCGGGCCAGGCAGGCGCTGATCGACCTGCCCAGGACGCCGCCCCCTCCCCCGCCCGCGCCCTCTCCCAGGCCGTCGTCCAAGCCGTCGTCCAAGCCGTCGCCCTCCGGGATCCCCGCCCCGTCCGCCGCGCCGCGGAGGTCACAGCGGTAGGACGCCACCGGGTTTGAGGGCCTTCATGGCGATCTGGGAGGTCAGCTTGTCGAGGCCGGGCAGTTTGCCGAGCCGTTCGAGGCACAGCTGGCTGTAGGCCTCCATGTCGGGCACCGCGATCCGCAGCACGTAGTCGGGGCGGCCGAACATGCGCAGGCACTCGACCACGTCCTCGATCTCCAGGACCGCGGCCTCGAAGGCGGTGACGGTCTCCGCGTCCTGGCCCTCAAGCTCCACGTACGCCAGAACCTGGAAGCCGCGCCCGACGGCCGCCGGGTCGATGACGGCCCGGTAACCGCTGATCACCCCCGACTCCTCAAGGTTGCGGACCCGGCGCAGACACGGCGAGGGAGTGAGCCTCACCCGCTCGGCGAGTTCGAGGTTGCTGAGCCTGCCCTCCACCTGGAGAAGGCCGATGATTGCGCGATCTGTGGCATCCATGGCATCAGATGCTATCCACTCAGCAGTGGACAATAAATATTGACATCATATTTCGGACAGCCTGACATAACCTTGCGGCAACCAAAGTGCACCACGGCAAGACGGGACCACCGATCATGACGATCTCCGCCGAAACCCGCGCAACGGCTCCCGACGACCGCTACGCCCTCGAAGAGGGCCAGGTGTTCATGACCGGCACGCAGGCCCTGGTCCGCGTGATCCTCGACCAGATGCGCGCCGACCGCGCGGCCGGTCTCGAAACCGGCGCCATGGTCTCCGGCTACCCCGGTTCCCCCCTCGGGGGCTTCGACCTCGAACTCTCCCGCTCGCGGCGGCACGCCGAGCCCCTGGACGTCGTGCACCGTCCCGGCCAGAACGAGGAGCTCGGCGCCACGGCCGTCTGGGGCAGCCAGCTCGTCCCCGGCCTGCCCCGGCCGCGCAAGGCCGGCGTCCTCGGCGTCTGGTACGGCAAGGCCCCCGGTGTCGACCGCGCCGCCGACGCGCTGCGGCACGGCAACTTCGTCGGCGCCCACCCCGACGGCGGCCTGATCGCCCTGTGCGGGGACGACCCGATCTGCAAGTCCTCCACGCTCCCCTCGGCGACGGAGAGCACGCTGGCCTCCTTCGGCATGCCGATCGTCCATCCGGGAAGCGTCCAGGAGCTGCTCGATCTCGGCCGCCACGCCATCGCCGCCTCCCGGGCCAGCGGCCTGTGGGTGGCCGTCAAGACGGTGACCGACGTCGTCGACGCCAGCGGCACGGTCGAGGTGGGACCCGGCCGTGTGGTCCCGGTCACGCCCGTCGTCGAGTACCAGGGCAGGCCGTACCGGCACACGCCCGACGCGACCCTGCTCACGCCGTGGTCACTGGAGATGGAGCGGACCCTCACCGGCCCGCGCCTCGACCTGGCCCGTGCCTACGCCAGGGAGAACGGCCTCAACCGCGTCACCGTCGACCCCCGGGACGCCTGGCTCGGCGTCGTCGCCTCCGGCACCGCCTACTACGACGTGTGCGAGGCCTTCCGCAGGCTGGGCGTCGACCCGGCGGAGCTCGGCGTCCGCGTCCTCAAGATAGGCATGATCTGGCCGCTCGAACCGGAGATCGTCAGGACCTTCGCCAGGGGGCTCAAGGAGATCCTCGTCGTCGAGGAGAAGGACCCGCTGCTTGAGGGCCTGGTCAAGGACGTCCTGTACGGCACCGCCGACGCCCCCCGCGTGCTGGGCAAGCTCGACGAGAACGGCGCCCCGCTGATCCCGAGGAGCGGCGGCGTCGACGCCGACCTGGCGGCGAAGGCGCTGGCCTTCCGGCTGCGCAGGGCCGGACTCGACCCGGCGGCCGGCGACCGGGTCGACAGGGGGCTGGCGGTGATCTCCCGTCCGGCGCCGCTGAAGCTGCTCGGCCCGCAGCGCACCCCCTTCTTCTGTTCCGGCTGCCCGCACAACCGCTCGACCGCGGTGCCCGACGGTGCCCCCGT
>NZ_JBHSBC010000012.1:97205-120332 GCF_042650425.1 Streptosporangium jomthongense
CACGATGATCGTGATCAACCGCGAGGGCAAGGGCACGCTGACCGGCCTGACCCAGATGGGCGGCGAGGGGGCGCAGTGGATCGGGCAGGCGCCCTTCACCGACACCCCGCACATCTTCCAGAACCTGGGGGACGGCACCTTCCACCACTCGGGCTCGCTGGCCGTACGGGCGGCCGTCGGCGCGGGGGTCAACATCACCTACAAGCTGCTCTACAACAGCGCGGTCGCGATGACCGGCGGGCAGACGATCACCCCGTCGCTCGCGGTGGCCGACCTGACCCGCTGGCTGGAGACCGAGGGCGTGCGCAGGGTGATCGTCACGACCGACGAGCCCGAGCGTTACCGGGGGGTCAGGCTCTCCAGGATCGCCGAGGTCCGCGACCGGAGCGCGCTCGAACAGGCGCAGCGGGAGCTGGCCTCGATCCCCGGCGTGACCGTGCTGGTCCACGACCAGCAGTGCGCGGCGGAGAAGCGGCGGCTGCGCAAACGGGGCGAACTGCCCGACCCGGTCAGGCGGGTGGCCATCAACCAGCGGGTGTGCGAGGGCTGCGGCGACTGCGGGCAGAAGTCGGAGTGCCTGTCCGTGCTCCCGGTCGAGACGGAGTTCGGCCGCAAGACCGAGATCCACCAGTCCTCGTGCAACAAGGACTACTCGTGCGTCGAGGGCGACTGCCCGTCCTTCGTGACCGTCGTGCCCGGCAAGGACACCCGGCGGCGCCGGGCCGTACCCGTGCCGCCCGCGCTGCCCGCCCCCGAGCCGCGCGCCGGGGAGACGACGATCAGGCTGGTCGGCATCGGCGGGACCGGGGTGGTCTCCGTGGCGCAGATGCTCGGCACCGCGGCGATGCTGGACGGCAAGCGCTCACGCGGGCTCGACCAGACCGGCCTGGCCCAGAAGGGCGGCACCGTCGTCTCCGACGTCCGGATCTTCGAGGACGGCGAGGACCGCTCCGCGCGGGCGGGCACCGGCGCGGTCGACGCCTACCTGGCGCTCGACCTGCTCGGCGCGACCGACCCCAAGCACCTGAGCGCCGCCGACCCCGGGCGGACCGTCGCGGTGGTCTCGACCAGCCTGGTCCCCACCGGCTCCATGGTCGTCGACCCGTCCAGGCACGTCACCGAACTCGGCTCACCGATCGGCGCGCTCGAATCGCGCACCAGGAGCGAACTGAACGTCTACCTCGACGCCGAGGACCTGGCCCAGGCGCTGTTCGGCGACCACATGCCGGCCAACACGATCGTGGTCGGCGCGGCCTGGCAGCGCGGGCTCATCCCGCTGAGCCTGGAGTCGATCGAACGGGCCGTACGGCAGAGCGGGGGCAAGACCGCCGACCTGACGATCGCCGCCTTCCACTGGGGCAGGGCCGTCGTCGCCGCCCCCGAGGCCGTCGCCGAGGCGGCCCGCCCGCCCGCGCCGCCCGCCTCCCGTCCCGACCCGGAGCTCGCCCGGCTCGTCGACTCGATCGCCGAGCCCGGCACCGAACTGCACCGCCTTCTGACGGTCAGGGTGCCCGACCTGGCCGCCTACCAGAACCCGCGCTACGCGGCCGGTTACGCCGAGGCGGTGCGCGCGGTCAAGGCCGAGGAGGAGAAGGCCTCCAGGGGGACCTCCGGGGACTCGCTGCCGATCACCGAGGCCTACGCGCGTCACCTGCACCGGCTCATGGCCTACAAGGACGAGTACGAGGTCGCCAGACTGCACCTCGACCCGGCCGAGCGGGCCAGGATCGCCGCCGAGTTCGGGCCGGGTGCGAAGATCTCCTACAACCTGCACCCGCCGGTGCTGCGTGCCATGGGCATGAACCGCAAGATCCGCCTCGGCACCTGGTTCGACCCCGCCTTCCGCCTGCTGTACGGCATGCGCGGGCTGCGCGGCACCCGGCTGGACCCGTTCGGCATGGCCGGGGTGCGCAGGACCGAGCGGGCGCTGGTCGCGGAGTACACCCGCGACGTGCGGCGGGCCCTGTCCCACCTGACCCCCGAGACCGCGGCGACGGTCCTGGAACTGGCCGAACTGCCGGACGTCGTGCGCGGTTACGAGCACGTCAAGATGCGCAACGTGGCCGCCTACCGGGCCTCCGCCGCCTCCCTTCTCGGCCGCCTTTCCGGCGGCCGCAGGCCCGGCTCCCCCGAACGGGGGTGAGCCGGGGCCGCGAGACCCTCCGCACCGGTCAACGGCGCCCGGTGCGGAGAGGCGGCCCGCATCCGGCGGGTCTAACGGTTCACCAGCGGGCCGGAGCCGGTCGAGCGGCGTACGACCAGCTCGGGCTGGAAGACCAGTTCGACGTTCCTGCCCCGGGTGCCGCTGATCTCCTCGATGAGGGCCGCGACGGCGGCCGCGGCCATCGCGCCGACGGGCTTGCGGACGGTGGTCAGCGGCGGGTCGGTGAAGGCGATCAGCGGCGAGTCGTCGAAGCCGACCACCGAGACGTCCTCGGGCACGGACAGCCCCCGTTCCCGGCAGGCCCTGATCACGCCGAGCGCCATCAGGTCGGAGGCGCAGACGATCCCGGTGCAACCCTGTTCGAGCAGCCGGACCGCGGCGGCCTGGCCGCCCTCGACGGAGAACAGCGAGTGCGAGATCAGCTCGTCGGTCTCGTCCGCGCCGAGCAGGTGCGCCATCGCCTGGCGGTAACCCTCGATCTTGCGGATCACCGGCACGTACCGGCGCGGCCCGAGGGCCATGCCGATCCGCTCGTGCCCGAGGTCCACCAGGTGCTGCACGGCCAGCCACGCCGCCGCCCTGTCGTCGGGGGAGATGAAGGGGGCCTCGATCCGGTCGCTGTAGCCGTCCAGCAGCACGATCGGCAGGCCCCGGCCGACCAGTCGGGTGTAGCGCTCGACGTCGGCGGTGGTGTCGGCGTGCAGCCCGGAGACGAAGACGATGCCGCTGGCCCCCCGCTCCGTCAGCATCTCGGTGAACTCGTCTTCGGGGGCGCCGCCGGGAAGCTGGGTGCACAGCACCGGGGTGTAGCCGTGCTGGGTCAGCTCTCTTCCGAGAGCCTGGGCGAACGCCGGGAAGATCGGGTTGTCCAGCTCGGGGATCACCAGGCCGACCACCCCGTTGCTGCTCCCGCGCGGGCGCTGCGGGCGCTCGTAGCCGAGCACGTCCAGCGCGGCCAGCACCGCCTGCCTGGTCGTGACCGCCACGCCCGGCCTGCCGTTGAGCACCCGGCTGACCGTGGCCTCGCTCACTCCCGCCCGCGCCGCGATGTCGGCCAGTCTGACGCCCGCGCCGTCGAGGCGGGGCCGGGGGACCCGCGGGAGTTCGCCGTCCATCACAAGCACCCCACCATGCGGCCGAGCGGGGCGCAAGCCAGACGGCATCCGGCCCCCGTGAAAGGGTTCGCACAACTTTTCGCAAACTGTAACATTCAGCGACCGTCATCACGATCAGCACCTGAACCCTTGTCGTCGCGACGTCGGCCACCCGGAGCCGGGCTCCGGAAGTGGCCCGAAGGCAAGCGATTTCTAACCACATCTATGGACACACAGGTGAATGTCGCGATGTACTACCTCATCAATCACACGGCTGGATCCGGGCAGCGGAGTCCGGGAGGAACGAGCGCGCATGAGTACCGTCGTCCTCGACAATGTGACCAAGGTCTACCCCGGCGGGTACCTCGCGGTTGACCGCATCAACCTGCGCGCCGAGAACGGGGAGTTCCTTGTCCTGCTGGGGCCCTCGGGATGCGGTAAGTCCACGCTGCTACGGATGATCGCCGGGCTTGAGGAGGTCACCTCGGGCGACCTGTGGCTCGGCGGCACCCTCGCCAACGACCTGCCGCCGCGTGAGCGTGACGTCGCCATGGTCTTCCAGAACGGCGCGCTCTACCCGCACCGCACCGTGCGGGGCAACATGGCCTTCCCCCTGGAGATCGCCAAGGCCGACCCCGCCCTGGTGCGCGAGCGGGTGACCGAGCTGTCGAAGGCGCTGCACATCGACGAGACCCTCGACCGTCGTCCTGGAACGCTCTCCGGTGGTCAGCGCCAGCGTGTCGCGATGGGCAGGGCGATCGTCCGCCAGCCCTCGCTGTTCCTGATGGACGAGCCGCTGTCCAACCTCGACGCGGGCATGCGCACCGAGATGCGCATGGAGATCTCCTCGCTGGTCCGTTCCCTCGGCGTGACCACCATCTACGTCACCCACGACCAGGTCGAGGCCCTGACCCTGGCCGACCGCATCGCCATCATGAACCGCGGCGTGCTCCAGGACCTGGGCACCCCGGGACAGGTCTACAACGACCCGGCGACCGCCTTCACCGCGGCCTTCCTCAGCTCCCAGCAGCTCAACCTGCTGTCGGCCGTGGTCAAGACCCCGCAGAACCAGTTCATCATGCTGGACTTCGGGCCACATCAGATCACCATTCCTTGGACCGATCCCAGGGCGTACGTGATCTCCCAGCACGTCGGCCGTCAGATCATCGTCGGCCTGCGTCCCGACTGCCTCGCCCCGGTGCCGGAGACGTTCGAGGGCCCGGTCTTCTTCGGCCGGGTCAGGGCGCTTGAGTACCACGGCCACGAGTGGCTCGCCTACGTCGAGAGCGGCATCCAGTCCGTCGCCGTCCCCGAGCCGCCCGACCCGCGCCACAACGCCCACGCGATGGCCGCCTCCGGTGGCCGTGCGATGGCGGCCATCCGCAGGCTGCTGCCCGGCCGGTCCGCACAGGCCGAGACCGAGTACGGAAACGAGCAGGCGAGCGGGACCCATCGCAGGGCCGACCTCATCGTCCGGCTCGGCGCTCGTCCCGTCTGGCGGGCGGGGGAGCCCGCCAGGGTCGGCGTGGACGCCAGCCGGTTGATGCTCTTCACCGTGGACGGCTCGCGCATCGACCCGCCCCGCCGCTGAGCGGGACCGGACGCGCCCTGGGCGGGCCCGGGGACCCGGATCACGGCAAGGCCCGGATGAACGGCCTCAGACGCCCTGAGGGGTCTGCGGCGCGGTGCTGCGGCCGATGATGGAGACGATCTCCACGACACGGACCGCGCGGTCCAGCTCGGCGCGGTGGAACGGAGGCCCCTCCGTACGTGCGAGGACCAGATGGAGTCCCGCGCCGGGGACGGGCACGCTCATGAAGCGGTGGCGTCCCCCGGTGAGCGCGCAGGGGCGCAGGGCGGTGAGGTCGGCCGATCCGATCCCGGACAGGCCTCCCCGTTCGTCGAGGGACTCCGGCGCCTGCCAGCTTCGGTGGACGAGTTCGCCGCTCTCGGAGGAGACGACGACCGCCCACTCGGCGCTCACCAGGTCCGGGATGGCGTCGACCAGGGTGGCGAAGGCCCGCCCCGGCTCCGCGACGACGTGCCTGAGCAGGTCGTAGTCGGGGGACGTCCCGGGGATCTCCCTGGTCCGCCAGACGGCCTCGACACGGATGCCCGGCACGGCGGAGAGCCGGTCCCTGACGCCCTCCGGGCCGAACGGTCCCGGCCAGGAGACGGTGAAGTCGTCGACGACCCGCCCCGCCTCACGTTCCAGCACCGTCACCTGGAGGATGTCGGCGCCCAGCGTGCCGAGCACCCGGGCCACCTGGCCCAGGGCCCCCGGCCTGTCGGGAAAGGACACCCGCAGTCGCAACATCATCGTCGATCCCCCCTCTCCGAACACAGGGTGTCCTAGACAGGTTTCACGGATGTTCCGGGGAGATGTCCAAGATAAGACCTTAAATCCGAAAAATTCGGAAAGCTTAGTGCTGGTAGGCGCCCGCGTCGGGAACCACCGAAGGGGCCTTCCCCGCCAGGTCACGGGCCTGGGAGGCGCCGCCGTACCAGGCAGGGTTGAGTTTGAGGCCCCGGCCGAGGGCCGGGGAGCCCGGCTTCAGGCGCAGGTCGTTCCCACCCCTGAAGCGCGGATCGGCGACGACGGACCGCGAGCCGAGCTTGAACCCGCGGGACCTGCCCCGGTAGACGCTGCCGCCCTCGTCGGCCCCCGCACCGTCCTCGTAGCCCATCTGGCCGCCGACCACGATGACGTTGTTGCGCAGTTTGAGGATGGCCGGGGAGCAGCCGTCATGACACGACCAGCCGATGGTGTCGCGGGCGGGGAGGTACACCGAGTTCTGCACCGCCACCGTGCCGAGCACCGGCCCGACCACATGACCGGCGCCCCGGGTGATCAGGAAGGAGCCACGTTTGCGTGAGGAGGTCACCACGTTGAAGGCGAACACGTTCCCGGTCGCGGTCCTGCCCTTGCGCGCGCCCAGCTCCGCGAAGGTCTCGTTGTCGCGGGCGATGTTCCTGACCACCCGGTTGCGGTCGCCGTTGAACACCTCGACCGCGGCGCCGTCGGTGCCGTAGTCCTGGCTGGCGGCGTAGCTGCCGGTGATGACGTTGTCGGAGACCAGGTTGTCGTCGCCGTTGAGCAGCACACCGAAGGCGCCGGAGTCGTTGTCACCGCCGTTGTCGTTGACGCTCATGCGGTCGTTGCGGGTCAGCACGCTGTTCCTCAGGACGTTGCGTGCTCCGACGAGGTTGACGCCGCTGGCGTTGCGGTCGGCCAGGACGCCGTCGAGCTCGTTGTCGTCTCCGGTCACCTCGAAGCCCGCCCACTGGCAGCCGCTCGCGCGCACCCCGGTCACCCGCAGGTGGGAGCCGCCGAGCACCACGCAGCTCTCCGTGCCCTCGCCGCCGACCTTCGGCGCCGAGCCCGTGCCGTACGGCTCGACCACGACGGGCCGCGCCGCGGTGCCCTTCGCGCGAAGCCGCAGCGGTCCCTGCCACACTCCGCCGCGACTGAGCCGCACCACGTCGCCGGGGCGCAACCTGGCGTCGTTGACCTTGCCCAGGGAACGCCACGCCTTCTCCGGCGAGGTGCCCGCGGCCGCGTCGTCGCCCTTCTCGGAGTCGACGTAGTAGACGCCGCCCGCCCGCGCCTGGGCGGGGCCGGGGACCGCGACGAGGAGACCGCTCACGGTGAACACCGCGAGAGCGGGAACGGTCCATCGCGGAATGATCGACTCCATGTAGGCACGTCCCATCGCTGAGTGACGGTCAGCGGAGATCCTGGCACAGGGAGCCCCCGCCGGACCATCGGGGGCGGCAGGCACCCAGCGAACCGTTACAACTCTTTCACCGGCGTTGAGGTGGGCATTGCCCGGCGAACGGCGCTCTCACGCGCCCTCGCGCTCCCACCAGACAGCGGAGTCGGGGGCGAGCCGCGCCAGGCCGCCCTCGATTACCGGCTCCTCGCTGGCCAGCAGGACACGTCCCGGCGCGGGCAGTTCGACCGGCTCACCGGTCAGGTTGACCGTGCAGGCGAACCCCTCGCCACGGGCGAAGGCCAGCGTCCCCTCCGGGGAGGGCAGCCACGCCAGAGCGTCCTCACCGAAGGAGCCCCGGGCACGCCTGACCTCCAGGGCCCGCCGGTACAGGTTGAGCGTGGAGGAGGGGTCGGCCAGCTGCGACTCGACGCTGAGCGGCCCCCACGAGGCGGGTATCGGCAGCCAGGGGTCCTCGCCGCCCGGCAGGCCGAAGCCGAGGTGCGGCTCGGCCTCGTTCCACGGCAGGGGCACCCGGCAGCCGTCCCTGCCCGCCTCCGGGTCGCGCAGCCGCTGCGGGTCGTGCAGGAACTCCTCCGGCAGGTCGAGGACCTCGGGCAGGCCGAGCTCCTCCCCCTGGTAGACGTAGGCCGATCCGGGCAGGCCGAGCGTCAGCAGCGCCGCGGCGCGGGCCCTGCGCAGGCCCGTCCCGCCGCCGCCGTAGCGGGTGACGTGCCGTTTGACGTCGTGGTTGGACAGCACCCAGGTGGTCGGGGCGCCAACCGACCCGGCGGTGTCCAGAGACTCCTGGATCACCGCGCGGAACGCCGCCGCCTCCCACGGGGTGCCCAGGAAGTGGAAGTTGAAGGCCTGGTGCAGCTCGTCGGGGCGGACGTAACGGGCCAGCCGTCCCGGGGAGGGCGCCCACGCCTCGGCGACGCCGATCCGCTCGCCGGGGTAGGAGTCCAGGAGCCTGCGCCAGGCCCGGTGGATGTCGTGGACGCCATCCTGGTCGAAGAACGGCACCACGTCGGTGCCGATCATCCGGATCTGGTCGGGATGGCCGACGTCGGGCAGCCCCGGCGCCTTGACCATGCCGTGCGCCACGTCCACCCGGAAGCCGTCGACGCCCAGGTCGAGCCAGAAGCGCAGGACCGACTCGAACTCGGCGTGGACCTCGGGATTCTCCCAGTTCAGGTCGGGCTGCTCGGAGGCGAACAGGTGGAGGTACCACTCGCCGTCCGGCAGCCGGGTCCAGGCGCGCCCCCCGAAGATCGACTCCCAGTCGTTCGGCGGCAGCTCCCCGTTCTCGCCCCTGCCCTCGCGGAAGACGTAGCGCTCCCGCTCCGGGCTGCCCGGTCCCGCCTCAAGCGCCTCCCGGAACCAGGCGTGCCGGTCGGAGGTGTGGTTGGGCACGACGTCCACGATCACCCTCAGCCCGTACCGATGCGCCTCCTCGACGAGCGCGGCGGCGTCGGCCAGCGTCCCGAAGATCGGATCGACGTCCCGGTAGTCCGCCACGTCGTAGCCGAAGTCGGCCATCGGCGAGGTGTAGAACGGGGTCAGCCAGAGGGCGTCGACACCCAGGTCCGCGAGGTACGGCAGGCGCCCGCGCACCCCGAGCAGGTCACCGATCCCGTCCCCGTTGCCGTCGGCGAAGCTGCGCACGTAGACCTGGTAGATCACCGCGTCGCGCCACCAGCGGGTGGCCGTCCCGTCTGCTCCGCCGGGGCGGTGGGATTGGGCGAGTTCGGTCATGGGGGTCCCCCGATCAGACGACTGTCAGACCGTGACGCCCGGCGGGCCCACGGTATGGCGGTCCCCGCCGCGGCCGGGGACGGACCACCGGGCCGGGCAGGATACGCCGGACGTTACGCGGCGGTAAGCCGAAGCGAAAGAATTTGCCGCAACTTTCTGCAAACTTGTTACAGGAAGATGTCAAGACAGGGCCCGGAGCGCCCACCAGGAAAGTCACCATATATCCGTCTAGCTGCATGTTTCTCACTCCGGAGGCACCGAGGACTTCCGATGAAACCCCCGTAACCGCTTGCGTCACGGCCGCCTCGCGGGGAACGAGGAGGTCAGGAAAGCGTGCCCGTGAGGCGAGGAGACCGCGAACGTGAGCCAGGCAACGGAGCACGACGGCGCAGGGGGTGACATCGATCCCGGCCGGGCGTGGGCGCACTGGATCGACGGCGGGACGGTCGTCTGGGACCTGGACGGGGACCCGGCCGGGTTCGGCCACAGCCTGCTCCTGTCCGGCGAGGGCGGCATCGCCCGCACGGGCGGGGACCTGACCGGCGCCCTCGGGGTCATCCGCCTGTCCCCCGGCTCGCTCACCGCCGCGCAGCTGGCCGTACGGCCTCACCTGGCCGGGCGGACGGCCTTCACGGTCGATCCGCGTGACGCGGGCCTGGTCCCCTCGGCACTGCGCGGCCAGGTGGTCGCCGTGCGGCGGGACCCGGCGGGGGCGCCGCTGGCCGCGACCGGGGTGCAGATCGCCGGGGTGCTCGACGACCTCTACCGGGCGGCGGCCGACGCCGAGCTGGGCCCGGTCTGGGAGGACGGCGTCCCCAGGGTCTCGGTCTGGGCCCCGACCGCCGGGAAGGTACGGCTGGCGCTGTACGACACCCCCTCCGGGGCGGGCCGTACCGTGCGTCCGATGCGGCGCGACGACGGGACGGGCGTCTGGTCGGTCACCGGCGACCCGTCGTGGAGAGGGCGCTACTACACCTTCCTGGTCACGGTTTACGCCCCGGCCGCGGGAAAGGTCGTCGTCAACGAGGTCACCGACCCATACGGCCTGTCGCTGTCGGCCGGCTCCACGCGCAGCCAGTTCGCCGACCTCGCCGACCCCGCCCTGGCCCCGGAGGGCTGGGCCGAACTGCGCAAGCCCCCCGTCACCCGGCACCGGCCGGTGATCCACGAACTGCACGTGCGCGACTTCTCCGCCGGCGACCCGTCGGTCCCCGAGGAGGAGCGGGGCACCTACGCCGCCTTCGCCCGGGACTCGGCGGGGACGGCGGAGCTGCGCTCCCTGGCCCGGGACGGCCTGACCCACGTGCACCTGCTGCCGGTCTTCGACTTCGCCACCGTCCCGGACCGCCGGTCCGAGCGGACCGAGCCGGACGGCGACCTGGCCTCGATGCCGCCGGACTCCGAGCTGCAGCAGGAACGTGTGGCCCTGACGGCGGCGCGGGACTCCTACAACTGGGGCTACGACCCGCTGCACCACACGGTGCCCGAGGGTTCCTACGCCTCCGACCCCGACGGGACGGCGCGGATCGTGGAGTTCCGGCGGATGGTCGCCGAACTGAACCGGATGGGGCTGCGGGTGGTCATGGACGTGGTCTACAACCACGCCTACGCCTGCGGTCAGCACCCCTCGGCCGTGCTCGACCGGCTCGTGCCCGGCTACTACCACCGGCTGCTCGACGACGGCACGGTCGCCACCTCGACCTGCTGCGCGAACACCGCCCCCGAGCACCTCATGATGGGCAGACTCGTCGTCGACTCCGTCGTCACCTGGGCCCGCGAGTACAAGGTGGACGGCTTCAGGTTCGACCTGATGGGCCATCACCCGAAGGCGAACCTCCTGGCGGTTCGCGAGGCCCTCGACCGGCTCACCCCCGGCGCCGACGGCGTGGACGGCGCCTCGGTCCTGCTGTACGGCGAGGGCTGGGACTTCGGCGAGGTCGCGGGCGGCGCCCGTTTCGAGCAGGCGACCCAGACCGCCATGGCGGGTACCGGGATCGCCACCTTCAGCGACCGGCTGCGGGACGCGGTGCGCGGCGGCGGCCCCTTCGACGCCGACCCGAGGGTGCGGGGCTTCGGTTCCGGCCTGGCGGGACCGCCCGACGACTCACCCGTGAACGGCACGCCCGAGCAGCGGCGGGGGCGGCTGCTGTACTACCAGGACCTGATCAAGGCGGGGCTCGCGGGCAACCTGCGCGACTACGCCTTCACCGCCTCGGACGGCAGGTGGACGCGGGCCTCGGAGATCGGCTACAACGGCTCCCCCGCCGGGTACACCGCCTCACCCGGCGAGGTCGTCACCTATGTGGACGCCCACGACAACGAGACGCTGTTCGACGCGCTGGCCTACAAGCTGCCCAGGTCGACGACGATGGCCGACCGGGTGCGGATGCAGACGCTCTCGCTGGCCACCGTACTGCTCGGGCAGGGCCTCGCGTTCGTGCACGCGGGCAGCGAACGGCTCCGCTCGAAGTCCTTCGACCGCAACTCCTACGACTCGGGCGACTGGTTCAACCGGCTGCTGTGGGACCCCGCGCTGGGCAACGGGTTCGGCGCGGGCCTTCCCCCGAGGGCGGGCAACGAGGCCAGGTGGGAGTACGCCAGGCCACTGCTGGCCGACCCCGCCCTCAGACCGGACCGCGCGGCGATCCGCTCGGCCAGGGCGAGGTACGGCGAGTTGCTGAGGATCCGCGCCTCGTCCCCCGCCTTCGCGCTCGGCTCCCTCGACGAGGTGCAGGCGCGCCTGTCCTTCCCCGCCGCCGGGCCGCGGGAGATCCCCGGCGTGGTGACCATGCATCTGGACTCCGACGGCCTCGACCCGCACCGGACGTCGCTGACGGTCGTCTTCAACGCGACACCGGGGACCGTGACGCAGGCCGTCGCGGCGCTGGCGGGCGCCCGGGTGGAACTGCACCCCGTCCAGGCAGGTGGCGGCGACCCCGTCGTCCGGAGGTCCGGCTTCGACCCCGCGACCGGCACGCTGAGCGTCCCCGCCCGCACGGTCGCCGTCTTCGTACGGCCCGCGCCCTGAGAGGGGTCACCAGGCCGGGGAGGCGTCCCCGCTCATCAGCCTGGCCAGCCCCGGGTAGTCGGCGACGACGCCGTCCCCGTCGAGGGTGAGGTCGGCGCCGAAGCCCTCTCCCTCGAAGCGCACCCGGCCCTGCGCCAGGTGGACGTAGCGCTGCGGGTGACGGGTCACGTGCAGGTGGGGCACCCCGACCCAGGCGGTGACGAGGTCGATCCGCCCGTCGTTGGCGTCGAGGCCGTGGCGCAGGATCGGCATGGTGTTGGTCAGCGGAGACAGCGCGAGATCGCAGTCGAGCGCGTCGCCCAGGGCGTTCACGTCACCGCCCGGGGACGGCCCGCCCAGGTTCCCCTCCTCCTTGGTCTCGCAGGACCAGGCTCCGTGCACGGAGCGGCGCAGGTCGAGCGCCCGGTGCCAGCCCGCTCCGTGGACCCGCACCGACAGCAGTTCGGTGACATATCCGGTCAGGGTGCGCAGGGTGTACTCAAGGCGGTAGGGCACGGGGTCGGTGCCGATCGCCACCCCGACCGCCGTCAGCTCCGCCCCGAGGTCCACCTCGGCATACTCGGCGCCCCCGTCCTTCATCCACACCAGCCCGCGCATCCGCCGTCCCCTCTCCCCCGGATGTCCCCGACCCCTGCGGAACGGCCGTACCCCGGCAGGCCATGACGAACCATTACGCCACGGCGCGCCGCCGCCCGGCACTTCCGGTGATCGCGAAGTTTCGCCAGGATTGGTCCCGTGAACCGCACAGCCGCACGCCTCGGAGTCCTCCTGCTCGCCGGAGCGGCCGTGGCGGCCGTGCTCCTGGCGCTGCTGACCCCCTTCTCCTCCGGCGGGACACCGCGTGGCCCGGAGATGTCCCCGCTCGGCTCCGGGCCGGGAAGCGTCCACGTCAACCGGCTGAGCGAGCGCGACCACGAGCTCACGATCCGCTCGGCCGCGCTGGGACGCGAGGGCATGGTCCGGGTGCTGCTGCCCGGCGGGTGGCGCCCCGGATCGGGGCCGTGGCCGGTGCTGTACCTGCTCAACGGGTGCTGCCAGTCCGAGTACGACGCGTGGACGACCCAGGGGGAGGCGGCCAGGCTCACCTCGGCCTATCCGGTGATCGTGGTCATCCCCGAGGGGGGCCAGGTGGGCTTCTACTCGGACTGGCGGGAGGGCCCCGCCTGGGAGACCTTCCACCTCACCGAGGTCCGCCGCGTCCTGGAGCGCGACTACGGCGCCGGGGACCGCAGGGCGGTGGCGGGGCTGTCCATGGGCGGGCTCGGCGCGATGTCCTACGCGGCCCGTCACCCGGGGATGTTCCGGGCGGCGGCCTCCTTCTCCGGTGTGCTGAACACCCTCGACGGCAACAACGGCGTCGACTGGCTGCTCAACGAGTACGGCGAGGACTCCGCCGACCTGTGGGGCGGCCACCGTGACCCCGCCTGGGCGGCGCACAACCCGGCCGACCTGACCGCCGGGCTGCGCGGGGTGCGGCTCTTCGTCTCCTGCGGGGACGGCACACCCGGGTCTCTCGACCCGCTGGGCACCGCCCCCGACCGCGGGGAGGCCACTCTGCTGCGTCAGGCGCAGACCTTCGTCAACCGGGCCCAGGCGAACGGCGCGCGGGTCGTGACCGACTTCTACGGCCCCGGAACCCACAGCTGGCCGTACTGGCGGCAGAGCCTGGAACGGGCGCTGCCCATGCTCATGGACTCCATCGGCGCGAGCGCCTGACCGCGCACGGCGACACATCCGGTATGCCCCACACTGCCCTCCGTGTTGGAGCCCCCGGCTCTCCGGAAAGTTAAGACGACCGACTCTGGGCGTTCAGCTCAGTCACCCCTGTCCGGTCACCCCCGTGACTAGCGTTCCTAAAACGCCCCAGCTCAGGGGCATTTGCCGCATGTCACGAGGAGCAACCTTGCGAGTCCTGGCCGTTGTCCCCGCCCGTGGAGGATCAGCGGGCGTCCCGCTGAAGAACCTGGCCGCGGTCGGCGGCACTCCCCTGGTCGCCCGCGCGGTCAAGGCCTGCCTGCGGGCCGAACTGATCGACGAGGTGGTGGTCAGCACCGACCACAGGGGGATCGCCGAGGCGGCCCGTGAGGCGGGGGCGACCGTGATCGAACGCCCCGAGGAGCTGAGCGGCGCGACCGCCTCAAGCGAGTCGGCCGTCCTGCACGTCCTCGACCACCTGTCCGACGTGCCGGACGTGGTCGTCCTGGTGCAGTGCACCAGCGCGTTCATCGACCCGGCCGACCTGGACGGCGCGATCGTCAAGGTCCTCGACGGCACCGCAGACGTGGTGTTCTCCGGGCTGGAGACGCACGAGTTCCTGTGGAGCTCGGCGGGCGCGGGCATCAACCACGACCCCGCGCACCGGCCGCGCCGCCAGGACCGCGAGCCCGACTACCGCGAGACCGGCGCCTTCTACGTGATGCGCACCGAGGGCCTGCGCGAGCACGGTCACCGCTTCTTCGGCGCCGTCTCCGTGCAGCCCGTCCCCGCCAGGCACGCCCTGGAGATCGACTCTCCCGAGGACCTGGAGATCGTCAGGGCCCTCGCGCCGTTCGTCGACCTGCCCGAGCCCATCGACGTGGACGCGGTGATCACCGACTTCGACGGCGTGCACACCGACGACCGCGCCTACGTGGACCAGGACGGCCACGAGACGGTCGCGGTCAGCCGCTCCGACGGCATGGGCATCTCCCTGCTGCGCAGGGCGGGCGTCAAGCTGATGATCATGTCGACCGAGCAGAACCCGGTGGTCACCGCCCGTGCCCGCAAGCTCGGCGTGCCCGTCCTGCAGGGGCTGACCGACAAGCGGACCGTGCTGCGCGACTGGCTGGCCATCGAGGGCATCGACCCCTCCCGCGTCGCCTACGTCGGCAACGACGTCAACGACCTCGGCCCGATGGGCGACGTCGGCTGGCCCGTCGCGGTCCCCGACGCCCACCCCAAGGTCCGCGCCGCGGCCAGGACCGTGCTGACCAGGCCCGGCGGGGCCGGAGCCGTACGGGAACTGTGCGACCGCGTCCTGGCCGCGCGCCCCGCGACGGAGACGGCCGCGACCCCCGCCCCCAGGACCGAGCTGCGGCTCTCCCCGGTCGCCAAGCCGGTCCAGATCGGCGACGCGCTGGTCGGCTCGGGCCAGCCGGTCTACGTGATCGGCGAGATCGGCATCAACCACAACGGCGACATCGACATCGCGCGCAGGCTCATCGACGTGGCCGCCGAGGCGGGCTGCCAGGCGGTCAAGTTCCAGAAGCGCACCCCGGAGATCTGCGTGCCGCTTGAGCAGCGCGACCAGATCCGGCAGACGCCGTGGGGCGAGATGACCTACATGGAGTACAAGGTCAGGACCGAGTTCGGTCTCGACGAGTACACCGAGATCGCCAGGTACTGCCAGGAGCGCGGCCTGCACTGGTTCGCCTCGCCGTGGGACGTGCCCTCGGTCGAGTTCCTCGAGGCCATGGACGTCGTCACGCACAAGGTCGCCTCGGCCAGCGTCACCGACGTGGAGCTGCTGCAGGCCCTGGCCGCGACCGGCAAGCCGATCATCCTCTCGACCGGCATGTCCACCCTTGAGGAGATCGACAGGGCGGTGGAGATCCTCGGCACCTCCAAGCTGGTGCTGATGCACGCGACCTCCACCTACCCCCTGCCGCCCGAGGAGGCCAACCTCCGCACGATCGTCACCCTCCAGGAGCGCTACGGCGTGCCCGTCGGCTACTCCGGCCACGAGCGCGGCCTGCAGATCTCCCTGGCCGCGGTGACGCTGGGCGCGGTGACCGTCGAGCGGCACATCACGCTGGACCGCACCATGTGGGGCTCCGACCACGCCGCCTCGCTCGAACCCTCGGGCCTGGAGCACCTGGTCCGTGACATCCGCATCATCGAGACCGCCCTCGGCGACGGCGTCAAGCGCGTCTTCCCCGGCGAGGAGGCCCCGAAGGCCCGGCTGCGGAGGGTGCGGGTCTGAGTTGTGTTCCTTTGCGACGCCTTCGGCGTCGCGGGGCTTGGGCGCCCCGGGTCGGCGCTTTCCCTCGTCACTCCGTCGCTGCGCTCCTGCGTTCCTCAGTCCAAGCACCGACGCGCCCAAGCCGAAACTCCTCACGCTTGGGGCCGGTAAAGCACAAGATCAAAAACCTCACGTGTAGGGCTTAGGAAGTCCCCGCGTGGGGGTCGAATCACCAGAGAAAACAGAAAAGGGAAAACTTGATCACGTTGTCCGTCGTCGTCCCGGTCAAGGACGCCGAGCTCTACATCTCCGACGCGTTGACCTCCCTGGTCAGGAACGCGCGCAGGGACTTCGAGTTCATCGTGGTCGACGACGGATCGACGGACGCCACCGGGCAGATCATCGAGGACTTCCGCGACGAGCTGCCCGGCCTGGTCGTAGTGCACAACGACAGGCCGGTCGGGCTCGCCGACGCCCGCAACCTCGGGACCTCGCTGGCCTCCGGGCGCTACCTGACCTTCATGGACGGCGACGACTGGCTGGCGCCCGACTACCTCGCCGAACTGACCGGGGCGATCGAACGGCTCGGATGTGACTTCGTCCGGGTGGACCACGTCCAGGCCGAGGGGCGCAAACGGGTGATCCACCGGGCGCCGCTCGCCGTACGGGAGACGGTGCTGAAGCCCCGCGACCACATCCTGCCCACCGGGGTGAAGACGATGGTCGACTACCCCTACGCGTGGGCCGGGATCTACCGTCGCGACCTGGGTGAGCTGCTGACCTTCCCCGGGCACCTGCACACCGCCGAGGACCGGCCGTGGATCTGGCGCCTGCACCGGCAGGCGGGCTCGTTCGCGGTGGTCTCGCTCGCGGGCCTGTTCTACCGCAGGATGGTCACCGGCTCGCTGACCCAGGTGGGCGACGCCAGGCAGCTGCACTTCTTCGACGCCTTCGACCTGGTCCTCTCCGACCTGGAGGAGGAGTTCGCCCCGAAGGCGGTGCGGACCTTCTGCGCCCTCCTCGCCCACCATCTGGAGCTGGCCGACCGCTTCTCCCCCGACCTGCGCGCCCGCTTCGAAAAGCGCGGCGCCGACGCCCTCAGGCGGTTGCCCTCCGACCTGCTCGCCGCGGGCCGGCTGGAGCCGGAGCGCGACCAGATCCTGCAGACACTGCTGGAGACCCGATGACACAGCTGTTCTACGCCTCGACGCTGTTCGGCGCGATGACGCTCGGGGCGGCGATCGACGAGGGGCTCTTCGGCCCGCACCCGGGCCGCAGGATCCTGCTGGTCTCGAACAACGCGGCCATCCCGGAGATCACCCCCTCCCTCGACCAGGCCCCCGGCTTCGCCGCGCTGCGTCCCCGGTTCGACGAGGTGTGGTCGTGGAACGACATCGTGGCGCCGCTGCACCCCTCCGACTGGAAGGCCCGCATCATCGAGGTCCCGATGCTGGGCCGTCTCCTGCGTTCCCACCTCTCCCTTGAGGAGGGGCCCCGGGAACTGATCCTGGAGTCCATCGCGGTGCCGCCCGCCAGGACGATCGCCGGCCTGGTCAAGGACTGCCCGATCACGGTCTACTCCGACGGCCTGATGAGCTACGGCCCGACCCGTGACCCCCTGCCGCAGGAGATCTCGGGGCGGATCACCCGCCTGCTCCACCTGGACCTCGTTCCCGGCCTGTCGCCGCTGCTGCTCTCCGAGTACGGCGTGCCCGCGGTCGCCCTGCCCGACCGGGCCTTCCTCGACGTCCTCGCCCAGGCGGAACGGCTCACGCACGGCACGCGGGGCCTTCCCCGCGGTCAGGCGATGATCCTCGGCCAGTACCTGTCGGCGCTCGACATCGTCACCCAGGACGAGGAGGCCGGGCTGCACGCGGACATGCTGCGCGGCCTGGCCGCGAGGGGGTTTCGCTCGGTGCTGTTCAAGCCGCACCCGGCGGGCGGGCGGCGACACGCCCAGCGGCTCCGCGAGACGGCCGCGGAGCTGGGGGTTGAACTGACGGTCGTCGGGGAGAGCGTCCCCGCCGAGTCGTGTTTCGCCACGCTTGAACCCGAGCTGGTCGTCGGCTGCTTCTCCACCGCCCTGGTGACCGCGAGCAGGCAGTTCGGGCTGCCGGTCGCGACGCTCGGAGGCGACCTGGTGCTCGAACGGCTGGCGCCGTACGAGAACAGCAACCGCGTCCCGGTCACGATCACCGACGCCCTGCTCCCCCGCCTGTCCCCCGACGGGTCGCTGGAGGAGCCGCCCCCGGTCGATCTTCCCGCGCTGGTGGGCGCCGTCGGCTACTGCATGCAGAGCACCGTCCACCCCGGGCTGCGTGAACGGGCCGTCGCGTATCTGGAGGCCAACGGCCCCGCCCGCTACTTCAAGCGTCAGCGCCTGACGGCCCTGGACCTGCTCCCCACCACGCCCGCCCCGGAGCCGGGCCCCCTGGGCAAAATCCGCCGCCGCCTCTCCAAGGCCCTCTCCTGACCCGCCGGCACCCCGCTTCTTGCACCCTCACGAGGGGCTCCCCGCCCCAGGCGTGAGGGTTTTGGTCTTGTGCCTTACCGGCGCCAAGCGTGAGGAGTTTCGGCTTGGGCGCCGTCGGTGCTTGGACTGAGGAACGCAGGAGCGAAGCGACGGAGTGACGAGGGAAAGCACCGACCTGAAGCGCCCAAGCCCGCGACGCCGCCAGGCGGAGCAAAGAGACACGGCTTGGGCGCGTCGGTGCTTGGACTGAGGAACGCAGGAGCGAAGCGACGGAGTGACGAGGGAAAGCACCGACCCAGGGCGACCAAGCCCCGCGACGCCGCCAGGCTGCGCAAAGAGACACAACCCGCGACGCCGCCAGGCGGCGCAAAAGTCACAGTTTCAGGTAGCGGCGCATGCGGCGTTTGGCGCGGTAGCCGACTCGGAGGACGTTGGGCGGCACCTCCACGCGCAGGCGGGCGCGCCTGCGGGCTGCGGCGTACTGCGGGCCGTCCAGCAGGGAGGTCGCGGGGACGAGGCGTCCCGAGCGGGACTGGCCGACGAGGGCGACCATCTGCGACACCCAGTCGCTCTCCCCGTTGGGGTGGAAGTAGTTCGCCCTGCACCAGGCCTCGTCCGGGGTGTGGAAACGGCCCTGAGCCAGGTCGTCCATGGTGCCGAGCAGACCGCTTCCCTCGAAGACCAGGTTGATCATCTCGGCGCTGACGCCGAAGTCGGACAGCACCAGCAGCGGCACGTCCTGGGCGATGGCCTCCAGTGCGGCGGTCGAGCTGACGGTGACGAATCCGGCGGCGTGCGCCAGGTGCTCGTGCATGGCTCCGGCGGCGAACCGCACCGCGCCGGGGCGGACCCGCCCCTCGGTCTCCAGGGCCTGCCACAGACGCTGGTAGTTGTGGCGTTCGTTGTGCGTCTGGCGTTCGTTGTCCAGGGCGCGCAGTTTGACGACCACGTCCAGGTCGGGGCGCCGTCCGGCCAGGTCGGCCAGCGCGAGCAGGATCCGTTCCCTGTCCTCCCTGCGCTTGGGCACCTTGGCCTGGGTGGCGAACACGACGCGGTCGCGGGGCCCCGCCGCGGGGACCTGCCCGCTGTCGCGCAGGAACGGCAGCCGGGTGAGGCCGATCTGTCCTCCGCCGCCGAGTTCCTTGCCGATGGTGGAGAACTCCTCGACCTCCCGCCCGCTGTGCAGGACGAACAGGTCGCATCCGCTGCGGAAGATCCATGCCTTCTCGGTCGCCGGGATGGAGATGCCCGGCAGGCCGGAGACGAAGACGGGCCGGGGCGTGAGGCCGGAGAGGACCTCGCTGACCAGCACGTCCACCACGGGCCCTGTGCAGGCGACCAGCACCACGTCGGGCCTGAACCGCTCGGCGGCCCTGCGCAGGGCTCTGGCGGACAGCACCGGCGGGTCACCGGCCGCGCCGGCCACGGCCGCGTGGATCTGGGCCGGTGAGGGCGTGATGGGGGTACGGACCACCGTCAGCTCCGCCGTACAGCCCGAGGGCAGGCCCTCAAGCAGGTAGGCGGCCCACTTCAGGTAGGAATCCGAGTCGGCCACGGCCAGGACCTTCAACCTGTGACTCCAGTGTCGTGATGGGCGAACATCGATAGGTGCGTTCTGAGGGAGGGCGCCGCCTGGGCGGTCCACCACTCGTCGGGGACGTCCACGGTCTCCACGACGACGCCGCGGGCCGACAGCAGGACGCGCAGGGAGGTGACCGCGGTCGAGGGCAGGCTCAGGACCCGCTGCTCGGCCTCCAGTCCGCGCAGCGTCATCTCCGCGGGGGCGCCGCCGTCGTAGACGGTGATCCCGGGCTGCCTGCCGACCCTGGCGAGGTCGCCGGGGTCCTCTCTGCGGTGCGGGAAGTAGGCGACGGGCCCGGTCGAGCCGAGTCCGGCCAGCCAGCCGAAGTAGTGGTCGCGGTGGATGAGGCCGTTGCGGACCAGGGAGGTGCCCAGGACGACGGTGCGTTCCCTCGGCCCCGGTCTGCGCATGGGCTGGGACCTGAGCCAGGCGAAGTCGTGGGTGACCAGTTCGGCCCCCCGTGCGCGTACGGCCCGCGCCAGGTCGTCGGGGACGGGCAGCGCCGTGAAGATCGACAGGCGGCCTGCCCGGGCGGCCGCCCGCAGCCGCATGCCCGCGGCCGAGCCGAGCACCTTCCTGAGCGGTCCCGGGGTGGCTCTGGCCCGGAGCAGGGGCGTCCAGAACCGCCCGGTGAGCAGTTCCAGGAGCCTGATCGTGGCGAGCCCGTCGTCGACGATCACCATCCGGCCGGGCAGGGCGGTGAGCCAGGCCGCCTGGACCTTGCCGGAGAAGGCGTCGCCGACCGCCCAGCTCGTCCCCCTGCGGGGCCTGGGCATCTCGGGCGAGGGCTCGTCGAGTTCGAGCCCGGCCGGTGGGCCGAGTTTGGCGATCTCACGGCGGGTGACGGCCAGCGGGCGCAGCCCGGCCCTGGGCACCACTCGTGCGTGGGCGCCGAGCAGCCCCGCGTGGTGGGCCTCCACGGCGCAGAGCATCTGCAGCGGGGACTCCACCCAGGCAACGGCCGAACCCTGCTCCCGCGCGTGGTCTCGACCGTCCTCCACGCCGGGCGATGACCCGTTCACGACCGCCTCACCGTAACCCGGACGTCTTACGGCGCCGGGAACTACGGGTGAACACACGAATATGCCCTCTTGCGGGTCGTACTCGTGACGATCTACCGTAGTGTACGAAACCGTTTCGTACAGCTGGCCCCGGAGACGCCGATCATGTGGACCGCTGATGACATTCCCGACCTGTCCGGCAGTACGGCACTGGTCACGGGTGCCAGCAGCGGGATAGGGCTGGCGACCGCCCTGCACCTCGCCCGGCGAGGCGCCGAGGTGATCATGACCGCGCGCGACCGGGCCAGGGGGCGGGTGGCGCTGGAGAGGGTCAGGGCGGCGGCCCCGGAGGGACGGGTCGAGCTCAGAGGCCTTGACCTGGCCGATCTCGCCTCGGTGCGGGCGTTCACGGACGACCTTGACCGGCCGATCGACCTCCTCGTCAACAACGCGGGCGTCGCCATGATTCCACGGCGGACGACGGCCGACGGCTTCGAGGCCCAGTTCGGCGTCAACCATCTCGGGCACTTCGCCCTGACCGGGTCGCTACTGCCCCGGCTACTGGCCGGACAGGGGGCCAGGGTCGTCACGGTCTCCAGTGGCGCGCACGCGATGGGGCGGATCGACTTCGACGACCTGGGGCTGGAGAACGGCTACCGCCGCTTCGGCGCCTACTGCAGGTCCAAGCTGGCCAACCTGCTGTTCGCCCTCGAACTACAGCGCCTGGCCGGAGGCAAACTGCTCAGCCTGGCCGTCCATCCCGGGCCGACGGCCACCTCGATCATGCGGCCGGGCGTGTTCACCCGGCCGGTCACCTCCTTCATGCGGCTGGCGCTCAAGGCTCCGGAGAAAGGGGCCCTCCCCTCCCTGTACGCCGCGACCCACCCCGGCGTGGCCGGCGGCACGTACGTCGGCCCCGGCCCCAGGGCGCTGACGCCTTCGCCCAGGGCTCTCGACGAAGACCTGGCGCGGCGGCTGTGGATCGTCTCCGAGGAGCTCACAGGCGTACGGTTCGCCGCGCTCACGTCACGCCCCTGACCGGCCCAGGGGCCGGGGGCGACCCCGCCGGGACGGGTAAAGAGACCCCCTCTTGACCCGGTGGAGGAGGGGTCGGCCAAAAGATCTACGTTCACCTGGCACGCGAAGTCCTTGCCCTTGCCCTTCATCGTGCCCGTCGTGTCGCGATCCCCTCTCCCACCGGGGATCGCGTCACCGAAAGGGAGATCGTCCCGGGTGGACGAGGCCCCAGTCTTCCCCCTCGAACGAGGCCCATTCCCAAGCCAAGGCAATGTGTCGGACTTGTAATCGTCTGTCCGGTTCACGTACGTTCAACGAATTCGCGGCGAACGCCCAGACCTTCGCAGGTCAGCGCATTGCCACGACATTGCCCGACCGTGCTCCACCAGGTGGACATCCGCCTGATGGACACGGCCGCCGAATCCGCGAGTCTCGCGGAACCGGGGACCCAGGTCCTTTGGGGTGAATCAGCGCATACGCGCTGTAGGACACTTTCCAGTCCGAACCCGTCAGCTAACCCGGTAGGCGGCATGGAAGCGACGCAAGGAGCAGTACCCCATGGCCAAGCACCGCCTTACCTCCACCCCCAAGACGCACTACCTGGCCCGTGTCATCCTCGGCACCGCCATCGCCCTCAGCGGCGGGGTCGTCGCCGGTGGACCCGCCCTGGCGGACACCCCCGAGCAGACGTCCGCCACCGTCCGGAACGCGAGCGCGGACACCGCCAAGACCAGCCTCCAGACCACGGCCGAGCGCCTGCCCAAGGTGACCGCCCAGCAGGTTCTGAACATCGCCTCCCAGCAGATCGGCGTCAGCGAGAACGCCCAGGGCGGCGGCACCAAGTTCCACTCCTGGTACATGTCCAGTGAGCGCGCCAAGGAGACCACCGCCCGTGACGGTGGCCGCATCCAGGACTACGCCAACGCCCCCTGGTGCGCGATGTTCGTCTCCTGGGTCGGCGAGCAGGCCGGCATCCGCCCCACCATGGGCTGGGACGCCTACACCGTCACCCACGCCAAGTGGTTCAGGGACAACGGCCACTGGGGCACCACTCCCAAGCCCGGCGCCGTCGTCTACTTCGACTGGAAGGGCGGCAAGGACCTCGACGGGATCGACCACGTCGGCTTCGTGAAGCAGGACAACGGCAACGGCACGATCACCACGATCGAGGGCAACACCGGCAACGGCAAGGTCGAGCAGCGCATCCGTCCGACCTCCCAGGTCGTCGGCTACGGCTACCCGGTCTACAGCGGCTGACCCCATCCCCTCCCTCCGTACGGCCCCCGCCGTACGAGACCCCCATCCGCGGCGGACTCCCCGCCCGCCGCGGCGGTGATCCCCCGAATCCGGAAAGGGG
>NZ_JBHSBC010000012.1:120352-267354 GCF_042650425.1 Streptosporangium jomthongense
CCCGGCGTCCCGCCCCTCCGTCAATATGGGAGCGCTCCCAAAAAGAAGCACATCCATTTTGCGGTCGCTTGAGCCCATAAGTCGCAATGGAAACGGAGGAGGGTAACGGTTGCGTCTCGTCGTATTGACGTCGGCCCACCCGTCGGCCACGCTTCGTGGGAGCGCTCCCAACACGTTGAGGAACCGCCTCGTCGCAGAGCCGCGTCTGTCGGGGACCGGCCCGTGACGACACCTCCCACCGATTCGGGCGAACGACCTGAGAGGGGTCCGGAATGTTGAACCACAGGCGGCGCGGCAGGCTCGCCGCGGTCACGACGGTCACGGCCGCGGCGCTGGCCTTGACCTCGTGCGGTTCCGGCGGGACGGACGGGCCCGCGTCCACGGCGGCCGAACCGGTCGTCGTCACCGTGCACACCTTCGGCGGCGGCGAGAACTTCGGCTACGACAAGGCCGCCCAGGCCTGGAACGCCGCCCACCCCGGCATCCAGATCAGATACCAGAACCTGACCGACCGCTTCGAGGACGTCTACCTGCCCCAGTTGCTCCAGCGGTTGCAGGCGGGCAGCGGCGCGGCCGACGTGGTCGCCCTGGACGAGGGCGCGATGGGCCTGATGAAGGCCCGCCCGCAGTTCTTCACCGACCTCGGGCAGTACGGCCTCGGAGGCCGCAAGGCCGACTTCCCCCCTGCCAAGTGGGACAACGGCGTCAACGCCGAGGGCAAGCTGTTCGCTCTCGGCACCGACATCGGCGGCATGACCATGTGTTACCGCACCGACCTGTTCGAGAAGGCGGGCCTGCCCACGGACCGCGAGGAGGTCGGCGGGCTCTGGCCCGACTGGAAGTCCTTCATGGACGTCGGCAGGAGGTTCCAGGCCGCCAATCCCGGAAAGGACGCGCCGCGCTTCCTGGACGGCCCGAACACCCTCTACAACGTGATCCTCGCCCAGGAGGCGCAGAGGAACGGCGACATCACCTACATCGACACGTCCAACAAGCTCGTCATCGACACCAACCCCGCCGTGAAGACCGCCTTCGACACGGTCAGGAGCTTCAGCGAGGCCGGGCTCACCGCCAAGCTGGCCTCCTTCACCCCGCCCTGGAACGCCGCCATCAAGAAGGGCGGCTTCGCCACGATGGGCTGCCCCGCCTGGATGCTCGGCGTGGTCTCCGGCGCCGCGGGCGAGCCGGGCAAGGGGAAGTGGGACGTCGCGACGGTGCCGGGAGGCGCGGGTAACTGGGGCGGCTCCTACCTGGCCGTGCCCAGGCAGAGCAAGCACCCGAAGGAGGCCGCCGAGGTGGTGAACTACCTCACCGGCAAGGACGGCCAGATCATGGCCTTCCAGGAGGCCGCCGCCTTCCCCAGTTCCCTGCCCGCCCAGCGGGACCCGGCGGTCGGCGACCTGAGGAACCCGTTCTTCAACGACGCGCCGACCGGCCGGATCTTCGGCGCGTCGGTCGAGAACCTGCAGCCGGTCTTCCTGGGTGAGAAGCACGCCCAGGTGAAGACCGCGGTCGAGAAGATCCTTGAGGGCATGGACCAGGGCTCGGTCCCCTACGACCAGGCCTGGCAGAGGTTCCTCGACGCCGGGGTCAAGGCGGCCGGCTGATCCGCTTCCCCCACCGGTCCCGTCGCCCCGGGACCGGTGGGGCCCACAGAGAAACCAGCCAGGAAAGCCCCCCGAAAGGCCGATCGATGACCCCGCACGCCGCAGCCCCGGCCCAGGCCGGGCCCGGTGAGCGCCCGCCCGCCGTACGGAGACGGGACGGCGCGCTGTTCGCCAGGTTCGACCTGTTGGTCACCCCCTATCTCTTTGTCTCGCCGTACTTCGTGTTGTTCGTCCTCTTCGGGGTCTTCCCGCTCGGCTACACCCTGTGGGTCTCGCTGCACGACTGGGAGCTCGCCGGGGACAGGGCCTTCGTGGGGGCGGGCAACTACCTGTCCCTGGTCGCCGACGAGGCCTTCTGGAACGCGGTGGTCAACACGCTCGGGATGTTCGTCATCTCGACGGTCCCGCAGCTCGTGCTGGCGCTGCTGCTGGCCAACGCCCTCAACAAGCGCATCCGGGGCAGGCTCGCCCTCCGCATGGGCGTACTGCTGCCGCTGGTGACCTCCGTCGTCGCGGTCGCCGTCGTCTTCACCCAGCTCTACGGGCGCGACTACGGCATGGTCAACTGGTTCCTCGGCCTCTTCGGAGTCGACGCGGTCAGCTGGCAGAACGAGAAGTGGTCCGCGTGGATCGCGATCTCCACGATGGTCGACTGGCGCTGGACCGGTTACAACGCGATCATCCTGCTGGCCGCCATGCAGACCATCCCCGGAGACCTGTACGAGGCGGCCTCCCTCGACGGCGCGAGCGCCAGACGGCAGTTCTGGCGGATCACCGTCCCGATGCTGCGCCCGACGATCGTCTTCACCGTGTTCGTCTCGACCATCGGCGGCCTGACGCTGTTCACCGAGCCCGTCATGTTCGACGGCAACCCGACGATGAGCGGCGGGGCGACCGGCCAGTACCAGACAGTGGCGATGTTCGTCGTCAAGGAGGCCTTCCGTGACTTCGACCTCGGGTACGCCTCCGCCGCCGCCTGGCTGCTGTTCGTGCTGATCCTGCTCGGCACGCTCGTCAACCACCTGCTCACCCGCCGCATCGGAGGCGCCGGATGAGCCGCCCAGGGGACGCTGGACCGCTGACGAGGGCCACGCTCGCCCTCGCCGTCGTGATCTCCGCCTTTCCCGTCTACTACATGTTCGTCATGGCCACCCGGACCAACGAGGAGGCGATCGACGTTCCCCCGCCGCTGCTGCCCGGCGGCCACCTGGGGGAGAACGTCGCCCGCCTGCTCGCGGCCGAGGACGCCCACTTCCTCACCGGCCTGGTCAACTCGGCCGTCGTCTCGGTCACCGTGACCGTCTCGGTCGTGTTCATCTCCACGCTGGCCGGGTTCGCCTTCGCCAAGCTGCGTTTCCGGGGCGGGCGGGCGCTGCTCGGGCTGATCCTGGTGACGATGATGGTCCCGCTCCAGCAGATGGGCGTGGTCCCGCTGTACGAGCTCATGGTGACCCTCGGCTGGACCGGCCGGCTCAAGGCGGTGATCCTGCCCTTCCTCGTCAACGGGTTCGGGGTCTTCATGATGACCCAGTACGCCTCCCAGGCGGTGCCGGACGAACTGGTCGAGGCCGCCCGCGTCGACGGCGCCTCGACGGCGGGCGTCTACGCCCGGGTGATCCTGCCCGCGCTCAGGCCGGGCATGGCCGTACTGGCGCTGCTTGTCTTCATGCAGACCTGGAACGAGTTCATGTGGCCGTTGATCGTGCTGGACCCGGACAACCCCGTGGTGCAGACCTCGATCGCCGCGCTCAACCAGGCCCACGGCACCGACTACGTCATGTTGTTCACCGGCACGGCGGTCTCGGTCCTGCCTCTTTTCATTGTTTTCGTCGTGTTCGGCCGTCAGATCGTCGGCGGCCTCATGGAAGGTGCGGTCAAGGCATGACGACGCAGCAGACACAGGATCAGCAACTGAGGTTCCCGGAGGGCTTCGCCTGGGGGGCGGCGACCTCCGCCTACCAGATCGAGGGCGCGGTCTCCGAGGACGGGCGCGGCAGGTCCATCTGGGACACCTTCGCCCGCCTGCCGGGGCGGGTGGTGAACGGTGAGAACGCCGACGTGGCCGTCGACCACTACCACCGCTACCGCGACGACGTCCGGCTGATGGCCCGGCTCGGCCTGGGCGCCTACCGCTTCTCCGTCTCCTGGCCGCGCGTCCAGCCGGACGGCGTGGGGGCGGTCAACCAGCGGGGGCTCGACTTCTACCGCAGGCTGGTCGACGAACTGCTCGGCCAGGGGATCGACCCGTGGGTGACGCTCTACCACTGGGACCTGCCCCAGGCCCTTGAGGACGCGGGAGGCTGGCCCGCGCGGGACACCGCCCTGCGGTTCGCCGACTACGCGGCGGCCGTACACGACGCGCTCGGCGACCGGGTGCGCAACTGGAGCACGGTCAACGAGCCGTGGTGCGCGGCCTTCCTCGGCTACGCCTCCGGGGAGCACGCCCCAGGGCGGCGGGAACCCGCGCGGGCGGTCCTGGCCGCCCACCACCTGCTGCTCGGCCACGGGCTGGCCATGGCGGCCATGCGCGCCCAGCGGGCCGGCAGCCGGATCGGCGGCTGCGTGAACCTCTACGCCGTCTCTCCGCTGACACGCTCGGCGGCCGACCTGGACGCCGCCCGCCGCATCGACGGCCTGCAGAACCGTCTCTTCCTGGACGCGCTGCTCAGGGGGGAGTATCCGGCGGACGTCCTGGCGGACCTCGGGGAGGCCGCCGAGGGGCTCGCTGAGGGACTCGCCGAGACGGGGGACATGGGGGTCATCTCCGCCCCGATGGACATGCTGCTGATCAACTACTACAGCCGGTTCACCGTCTCCGGGGCCCCGGGGGGCGCGGTCTCGGCCGCGGCGGCGCCGACGGACACCGGCTCTCCCTGGGTGGGCAGCGAGCACGTCTCGTTCGCCGGGAGCGGGCGTCCGGTGACCGGCATGGGCTGGGAGATCGACCACGACGGGCTGCGGGAGGTCCTGCTGCGGGTCGCCGGGGACTACCCCCGGATCCCCCTGGTGGTCTCCGAGAACGGCGCGGCCTTCGACGACGTCGCCGACGCCGGCGGCTTCGTGCGGGACCCGGAGCGCAGGGACTACATCGAGGCCCATCTGCGCGCCTGCCACGCCGCGATCGGGCAGGGGGCACCGCTCGTCGGCTACTTCGCCTGGTCGCTGCTGGACAACTTCGAGTGGGCCTGGGGGTACGGCAAGCGCTTCGGGCTGGTGCGCGTCGACTACCCGACGCAGCGCAGAGTTCCCAAGGAGAGCGCCCTTTGGTATGCCGAGACAATCAGGCGTGGAGGCCTGACCGGTCCTGCACAATGAAGTCCGGAGAATCTTTCATGGGGGCGAGAAACATGAACGGCGACCGTCGTCCGACCCTTGAGGCGGTCGCGGCCCTGGCCGGAGTCGGGCGCGGCACGGTCTCCCGGGTGATCAACGGTTCGCCGAAGGTGAGCGAGAGGGCTCGCGACGCGGTGCAGCAGGCGATCAGGGAGCTGGGCTACGTCCCGAACCGGGCCGCCCGCACCCTGGTCACCCGGCGCACGGACACCGTCGCGCTGGTCGTCTCCGAGTCGGAACTGCGGGTCTTCGACGAGCCCTACTTCGCCGGGACCATCCGCGGCATCGGCTCGGCGCTCTCGGAGACAGGCCTGCAGCTGATCCTGGCGATGGCCCAGTCCAGGCAGGACCACGACCGTCTTGAGCACTACCTGACGGGCCAGCACGTCGACGGGGTGCTGCTGATCTCGCTGCACGGGGCCGACCCGCTGCCCGGCAGGCTGGAGGAGATGGGCGTGCCGACCGTCATCGGCGGCAAGCCCGTCGGGCTCGACCCCTACTGTTACGTCGACGTGGACAACAGGGCCGGGGCCAGGCAGGCGGTGAAGTACCTCCTGGGCAGGGGCCGCAGGCGGATCGCCACCATCGCGGGCCCGCAGGACATGGGGGTCGGCGTCGACCGGCTCGCGGGCTACCGCGACGCGCTGATCGCCACGGGTGTGCCGGAGATCGTGGCCTACGGCGACTTCAGCGAGGACAGCGGCGCGCGGGCCATGTGCGGGCTCCTGGCCGAGCACCCGGACCTGGACGCGGTCTTCACCGCCTCCGACCCGATGGCGCTGGGCGCGCTGCGGGTGCTGCGGCACGAGGGCAGGGACGTCCCCGGCGACGTGGCGGTGATCGGGTTCGACGACTCCCCCGCCGGGGCCCACTCCTCTCCCCCGCTGACCAGCGTGCACCAGCCGACCGAGGCGATGGGCCGTCAGATGGCCCACCTCCTGGTCGCCCGCATCAACGGTGAGCACCTGGAGCAGCCGGTCGTGATCCTCGACACGCATCTGGTCGAGCGGGCCTCCGCCTGAAAGGACAGTCGTGCCCAGGCAGTTCATCCTTCGCGACGGCGACATGTACGCCGAGATCAGTCAGTTCGCGGCGGCCGTGCGCGTGCTCAGGCACGACGGGCGCGACCTGGTGGCGGACTGGCCGCCGGAGGGGCCCGCCCCCTTCTACAGCGGCACCCTGCTGGCCCCGTGGCCCAACCGGGTCGGCGGGGCGCGCTACACCTTCGGCGGCGTGACCCACCGCCTCACCGCGAACGAGGAGTCCCGGGGCAACGCCCTGCACGGGCTGGTCGCCGACGTCAGGTGGTCACCGGTCGAGATCGGCCCCGCCCACGTACGGCTGGCGCACACCGTGACCCCGGTGCCCGGTTACCCGTTCACCCTGGCCCTGCGGGTGCTCCACCATCTGACCTCCGGCGGCCTGACCACCACGCTGACCGCGGAGAACACCGGTGAGCACGCCGCGCCGTACGGCTGCGCGCCGCATCCCTGGCTGCTGGCGGGCGAGGACGCCGGGGAGTACGAGCTGCTGGTGCCCGCGGACAGGGTGCTGCTGCCCGACGAGCGGATGCTGCCCGCCTCCCTTGAGGACGTCTCCGGCACGCCGTACGACTTCAGGGAGCCCAGACGGCTCGGCGGCACGGTCGTCGACCACACCTTCACCGGTCTGAGGCCCGGGGCGGACGGCCTGACCAGGGTGCGGGTACGCGGCCCGGAGGGCGGGGTCGAGGTGAGCTGGCGGGCCTCGGTCCTGCCGTGGGCGCAGGTGTGCGGCGGCACCGGGTCCGGCTATCGGGGGCTGGCGGTCGAGCCGATGACCTGCCCGCCGGACGCCTTCAACTCGGGCACCGACCTGATCGTGCTCCAGCCGGGCGAGACGACCGAGACCTCCTGGACGATCTCCCCGCTCTGAGGCCTCTTCCCCACCCTTGATCTGACGCGTGCCGTACCGGACTCCGGGGGACGGTTTCCTTGGCGACCCCGTTGTGCGACAATTTCATTGGGTGATGAATTATGACTCGGAACACGTGTGTGATCGCGGGGGGCGGTCCCGCCGGGGCCGTACTCGCGCTGTTGCTGGCCAGAGCCGGCGTCCAGGTGACGCTGCTGGAGAAGCACTCCGACTTCCTGCGTGACTTCAGGGGCGACACCATCCACCCCTCGACTCTGCAGGTCCTGCACGAGATCGGCCTGGCCGAGGAGTTCCTGCGGCTGCCGCACCACAAGGCGTACGGCATGGCCGTGCACACCGACGAGGGGACGGTTCCGGTCGCCGACCTGTCCAAACTGGGAGGCGAGTATGGCTACATCGCCTTCGTCCCGCAGTGGGACTTCCTCAACCTGGTGACCACCGCCGCCGCGCGTTACCCCACCTTCCGTCTCCTCATGAACGCCGAGGTGCACGGCGTGATCCGGGAGGGGAACGCGGTGCGCGGGGTCCGCTACCGCGACCCCGACGGCGAGCACGAGCTTCGAGCCACACTGACCGTGGCCGCCGACGGACGCCACTCCGACGTACGGCGTGCCGCCGGGCTCGTCCCGATCGAACACGGCGCGCCGATGGACGTGGTGTGGTTCCGGCTGCCGCGCGAGGAGAGCGACCCGGACGAGACGTTCCTGCGCCTGTCCTCGGGCCGGATCATGGTGGTGATCGACCGGGGAACCTACTGGCAGCTGGCCTACGCCATCCCCAAGGGCGGCTTCGAGGAGTTGCGGGCGGCCGGGATCGAGACGCTGCGGGAACAGGTGGCGAACCTGCTGCCGTTCCTGGCGGGCCGTACCGGGCTGCTGACCGGCTTCGACGACGTCAGCGTGCTCTCGGTCGCGCTCAACCGGCTGCGCCGCTGGCACCGGCCAGGCCTGCTCGTCATCGGGGACGCCGCGCACGCCATGTCGCCGGTCTTCGGCGTCGGCATCAACCTGGCCGTGCAGGACGCCGTCGCCACGGCCAACCTGCTGGCCGGGCCGCTGGCCTCCGGCTCGGAGATCCCCGAGTCGCTGCTGGCCAGGATCCAGCGCCGCCGTACGGTGCCGACCGTGGTGACCCAGTTCGCCCAGCGGGTGGTGCAGGACCGGCTGATCCGGCCGGCCCTGAACGGGCGGGACGCCCCGGAGCTGCTGCCACGCGACCTGTCCCACCTTCCGGTGGTCGGCGCCCTGACCCGCCGGTTCATCGGCCTCGGTGTCCTTCCCGAACACGTCAAGAGCCCCTCGTGAGCCCGCAACGGATCTCCGCCGAGCCCACGGCCCCCTACCGACAGGCACCGCGACGTCTTCCACAGTGACAAAGAGGTTCTCAATCTGTGGACGTTGAGGTGGGTTCGCCCACGAGGTTGCAATAGCCTGGTATGTCGTGAGCAACTACCTCGATTCCTGGCGGGAGCTTCCCGCGGCGCAGCAGCCCGAGTGGCCCGACCGCGGCGAGCTGGACAAGGTCGTCGCCGAACTCTCCGCACTTCCCCCGCTCGTCTTCGCGGGGGAGTGCGACAACCTCAAGGCCGAACTCGCGGCGGTGACGCGAGGCGAGGCCTTCGTGCTGCAGGGCGGTGACTGCGCCGAGACCTTCGCCGGCGCCACCGCCGACACCGTCCGCAACAAGCTGAAGACGCTGCTGCAGATGGCGATCGTGCTCACCTACGCGGGGAGGGTCCCCGTGGTGAAGATCGGCCGGATAGCGGGGCAGTTCGCCAAGCCCCGTTCGAAGGGAACCGAGGTGCGCGGCGGCGTCGAGCTGCCCGCCTACCGGGGCGACATGGTCAACGGTCTCGACTTCACCCCTGAGTCGCGTCTGCCGGACCCGGGACGGCTGCTGCGCGCCTACCACTCCTCCGCGGTGACGCTGAACCTGATCCGCGCCTTCACCAAGGGCGGCTACGCCGACCTGCGGCAGGTGCACGCCTGGAACCAGGATTTCGTCAGCGAGTCCCCCGCGGGCAAGCGCTACGAGCGGCTGGCCGGGGAGATCGACCAGGCGCTGGCGTTCATGCACGCCTGCGGTGCCGACCCGGCGGAGTTCCACGGCGTGGAGTTCTACTCCTCGCACGAGGCGCTCATCCTCGACTACGACAGGGCGCTGACCAGGATCGACTCCAGGACCGGCCAGCCGTACGACGTGTCGGCGCACATGGTCTGGATCGGCGAGCGCACCCGCCAGCTCGACAGCGCTCACGTGGAGTTCTTCTCCCGCATCCGCAACCCGATCGGCGTGAAGCTGGGCCCGACCACGACGGCCGAGGAGGCCCTGGCGCTGGTCGAGAAGCTGAACCCCGACAACGAGCCCGGCCGCCTGACCTTCATCACCAGGATGGGCGCCTCCAAGATCCGCGAGCACCTGCCCGCGCTGGTGGAGAAGGTCACCGCGAACGGCGCCCAGGTCGCCTGGATCTGTGACCCGATGCACGGCAACACCTTCGAGGCCCCCAGCGGTCACAAGACCCGGAGCCTGGACGACGTGCTGAACGAGGTCGCGGGCTTCTTCGAGGTGCACCGGGACCTCGGCACCCACCCGGGCGGCATCCACATCGAGTTCACCGGCGACGACGTCACCGAGTGCGTGGGCGGCGCCGACGAGGTCGCGGAGGGCGACCTGGCGCTGCGCTACGAGACGGCCTGCGACCCCCGCCTCAACCGGAGCCAGTCGCTCGACATGGCCTTCCGGGTCGCGGAGCTCTACCGCTCCTCCTGAGCCCTGAGCTGCGGTTCGCCGCGAGACACACGAGGGTCCCACGCCTGTGGTGCGGGACCCTTCGTCGTTTCGGGGTCAGTCCTTCTGCGCGCGGAGCTCGTTGGCCAGCTCGGCGCGGATCGCGTCCATGTCGAGCGCCCGGACCTGACCGATGAGGTCCTCAAGGGCGGGCGCGGGCAGCACCCCGGGCTGAGCGAAGACGACAATGCCGTCCCGGATGGCCATGACCGTGGGGATCGAGGTGATCTCGAAGCCCTGCGCGAGCCCCTGCTCGGCCTCGGTGTCGATCTTCCCGAACTTGATGTCGCCGTGCTTCTCCGAGGACTTCTCGAAAATCGGCCCGAACGTGCGGCACGGCGCGCACCAGGACGCCCAGAAGTCCAGCAGGACGATCCCCTCGTCGGCGATTTCGTTGAAGTTCTTCTCGGTTACCTCAATGGTCGCCACCTGTGGCTCCTCTTGTCGTCACGTCTTGTATGGCTCGCATAACCACTTCCCTCCCCCGGACATTCCATCCCGGCGACCACCCCGGCGACGCCCGGACCGCCCCCGTTCAAGGGTGCCGATCCGAACGCCGCCGTACCGGATACGAGGGATCCCCCGCCTCAGGTGTGAAGGGTTTTGATCTTGGGTTTTCCGGTGCCGTGTGTGAGGGGTGTCGGCTTGGACGCGTCGGTGTCTGGACTGAGGAGTGAGGGAGCGGAGCGGACGAACGACGAGGGAAGACATCGACTCGGAGCGCCCAAGCCCCGCGACGCCGCCAGGCGGCGCAAGGAAACACAGCCAGGCGGCGCAAAGAATCACAACATCAGCCCGACCACCAAAGGATCATGGTCCGAGGACCGGAACGCGTCAGGCCGGTAGAGCCGAGGCGGGTTGTACTCGGTGTTGTAGTCGAGGATGCGGCTCTCGTCGGCGTTGACGTGCCAGATGGTCGTGCCGGTCACCTTCCTGAGCAGGCCCCGGCCCGCCAGGGCGTGGTCGAGTTCTCCGCTGCGGCCCTCGAAGAGGTAGCTGTAGCGCAGCGGCGCGGGGACGAACCGCTTGCTGAGGCTGGTCAGCCCGCTCGCCTCCAGCGTGTCGATCGGGTCCTCCTCGCCGTAGGCGTTGAGGTCGCCGAGCACCAGCGCGTTGGGCAGCCTGAGGCTCTCGACGAGGGCCAGTGTCGCCTTGGCCTGGCGGACGCGTTCACCGTTGTAGCAGCCCTGACCGTCGCCCAGGTCGGCGTCGGGACCGGTGGCGGCCGCGTCGCAGCCCTTCGACTTGAAGTGGTTGACGACCATCGTGAACGGCTGGCCGCCCCGGACCCGGCGGAAGGTCTGGATCAGCGGAGGCCGCCTGAAGACGGGGTCGGCCGAGGAGCGGGCCGGGCCGACGGGCTTGAGCCTGGCGGGCTTGTAGATCACCGCGACGTGGATCAGGTCGGTGCCCGGGTTGGGGTGGGTCAGCGCGGCGTAGGTGCCCGCGCCCACTTCGGCGTTGAGCGCGTCGACCAGTGCCTGGACGGCGGTCTGGCCGTTGTTCTGGACCTCCATGAGGCCGACCGCGTCGGCGTTCAGGCCCTTGAGCGTGGCGACCAGTTTGGTCAGCTGCCGCTGCTGTTCCTCGGTGGTGTCCGCACCGCGTGAACCCAGGGTGGTGAACCAGTTGAGGGTGTTGAGACTGGCCACCCTGACGTTGCCGAACACCGGCGGCGGCGCGGGCAGGCGGGGGTTGGTCCGCAGGAAGGTGACCGGTTTGGTCGGCTGGAGGCGGTAGACGCCGAAGCCGTACCCCAGGACGCCGGTGGCGCCGAGCGTGGTGTCGCCGAGGCGGACGACGCGCGGGTCGGTGTAGGGGATGGTCTGCGGGTTCTCCCTGGTCGAGCCGTCGTCGAGGAGCAGGCTGCGGCGCCGGTCGGCGGCCTCGTCCACGCCGGTCCTGTCGGTGGCCTGGAACAGGCGTCCTCCCGAGGAGAGGGTGAGTTCGCCGAAACGGCCCAGGTTGTAGTGGTCGGTGACGGTCAGCGGCCCGGTGACGGTGACGAGCATGCTCTCGACGGGTTCGAGGGTCGAGCCCTCGGCGCGCGGCAGGCTCAGCCTGGCCGGAGTGACGGTGCCGGTGCCGCAGACGTCGACGGCGGTGACCGGTGAGAGCTCGGTCCAGCCGTTGTACTCCACGACCTTGCCGGTGACCAGCACCCGGTCGCCGGCCTTGACGTCCTTGAACGTGTCACGGGCGTAGGCGAACAGGCCTTCCGAGGTGGCGGGGTCGGCGTCGGGGGTGGGGTCCTGCAGGAAGAACCCGCCGAGCTGGTCGGCCCGCTGGAAGTCGCCGGTCACCACGCCCTGGACGCGTACGGTCCGGCCCGCCAGCGGGCTGGTGTCCCCGCTGCCCTGTACCTGGGCGATCGGGTGGGTCGCGGGCGTCTGGCACGGCTCCCCGGTCGGCGTGACCGTGGGACTGGCTGTGGGACTGGCCGTGGGGGTGGGAGTCGGCGTGGGGGTGGGGGTGGGCTCCGGGGTGCCGCACGGCGCGGCGGCCGTGGTCCCGTTGCGCGGCGCGGGGGACGCGCTCACCAGGTCGGTGCCGTTGACGTCGGTGTCGGCGCAGCCGTGGCCGGCACGCAGGGCCGCGGTGGTCGTGGACAGGGCGGGGGCCGGAGCGCCCTCGGCGTAGTCGGCGGTGCCGTACCCGACGAGATCGGCGATGAGGGCGCTCTGCTCGGGTGAGCAGGGGGTCGAGCCGCCGTTGCAGGCCAGTCCCTGCGCGGAGCGGGCCAGGACGACCTTGCCCGAGGTCGCGCTCATGTTGGCCGTCCCGGTCGTGTCCGGGGCGGGCAGCGGGGCGCCCGCGCCTCCCCCGGCGAGCTTGACCAGGTGGTAGCGGCCGGGTTCCAGCGTGCCGGACAGCGGCACGACGGGGTTGGCGGCGAAGTTCCCCGTGCCGGTCGCGCTGCCGTACTGGACGGACCAGCCGTCCAGTGCGACCGGCGTGGAGCTCCGGTTGAACAGTTCGACGAAGTCGTTGGCGAGTGGTGCGCCGCTGTTGCCGCCCGCGCCGTAGACCTGGCTGATGACGACGGTTCCCGGTTCGGCCAGTGCGGGTGCCGGGGGGAGGGCGGTGACCGTGGCCGCGGCGGTGCCGAGGACGGCCAGAGCGGAGATGACTCGGGATAAGGCACGCATGAGGCGGAGCGTAGAACCGGTTTGATCTGCCGACACTTACTTAGAAATGGCCAGATGGTGAAATCAACGAATCTTGACACTAAGTGCTGACTAAAGGCATCAGTTATAGCTTGCTATGACGTAGATCTCACGTAAGGCTTCGTCTGGGGTATCACTGTTTTATGAGAACTCTGGACGTGGGTTGGATGACCTGCGCCGCCTCCCCTGAGTGCGCGGGATCGGCCCGGCAGCCGTACGGGCGCTGCCTGGCCCATCTGGAGCATCACGAGCTCGACGAGGTCCTCCGCGGCCTCTCCCCCGGCTCCGCGATCGATCTGCGGGGCACCGTCATCGGCAAGGACCTGCTGGAACGAGTCCTCGCCCCGACCCGTGGGCGTCTCGGCAGGGCCAGGTTCGACCTGGCCGTCTTCCCCGAGGACGTCAGGTTCTGCGACGTCGTCTTCAGCGGGGACGTCTCCTTCGACCAGGCTCGCTTCCATCGCCTGGCCTCGTTCGTCGGCGCAAGGTTCGCCGGAAACGTCTCTTTCAGGGAGGTCAAGTTCGTCAGGGAGGTCTCCCTGCACGGCGTTCACGTCGCCGGGCACGCCGCTTTCGACCGGGTGTCCGCGGGCCGGGACGCCCTGTTCGGCTCGGCGAGGTTCGCCCGGACCGTCTCCTTCGAGGGGGCCGAGTTCCACGACTTCGCCACCTTCGACGGCACCCTCTTCCAGGGGGATGTGACCTTCCGCGGCTGCCGGTTCGGCAGGGCGGTCTCCTTCAGGAGGACGGAGTTCGGCGGTCTGGCCGGGTTCGAGGCGACACGGTTCTGGGCGGGTGGCTACCTGGCCCCCGTCTCGGTCGGCCGCCGTCTCACCCTCGCCGGGGCGTGGGCGGGCAACGGCCTCGACCTGGCGGTCCGCGACTGCCCGGTCGACCTGCGGCGTATCCGGGTGACGGGCCGTCTGAGCGTGCGGCTGGACGGCGCGGTCGCCGACCTCGAAGAGGCGACGCTGCGCGGCCAGGCCACGGTCAGCGGGAACGGCGCGGCCGCGGTGACCTCCGTGCGCGGGCTTGAGGCGGAGGCGCTCCAGCTGAGCGCCGTCGATCTCAGCACCTGCCGTTTCACCGGCATCCGCACCCCGGAACGGCTCAGGCTGACCGGTTGCGTGTTCGCCACGACCCCGCGCGGCGTGCGGATCACGCCACACTGGCCGCCACTGCGCTGGTGGACCCTCCGGCGGACGCTGGCCGACGAGCACGCCTGGCGCGGCTGGTCGGACGAGGAGCAGGACGTGCCCGCGCCGCACCGCCTCGCCGTCCTGTACTCACGGCTGCGCGCCGGGATCGACGACAAGGCGACCGCTGCCGACTTCGCCTTCGGCGCCATGGAGATGCGCCGTGCGACCAGCCGTTCCTCCGGCCGCTGGCTGCTGTCGCTGCACTGGATCATCAGCGGGTACGGCCTGCGGATGGGACGGGTCGTCGGCTGGTTCGCCCTGCTGGCGGCGATCACCGTGGGCAGCCTGCTGATGGGTTCGGCCTCGCACTCGGCCCGCCGGGCGAGCGCGCCGAGGACGCCGCATCCCTCCATCCAGTTGTCGCCGTAACGGCCTGTCCGTTTTCCCGGAATCGGCGATTTCCCGGGCTCGGAGAAGGCGTCCGCGGGGGCGCGAGACGGTGACTCCGGGTTGTGTCCGGGTTATCCCGGATGCGCCGAACCCACCTCCACCCCGACGATGTACGGTGATGACCGCACAGGGAGTACGGGGGTGGAGGTGGGCGTGGCCGGAGCCGGGGTGATCGACGACTACGTGGCCAGGCTCAGCCGTACGCTCAGCGGGCCGCGAGGACCGAAACTCGACATGGTCACCGAGGCCCGCGACAGCCTGCTCGACACCGCGGAGGCTCTGGAGCTCGACGGGCTCGGCAGGGCCGAGGCCGAGCGGGTCGCGGTCGAGGAGTTCGGCCCGGTCGAGGAGATCGCGCCGGGCTACCAGGAGGGGCTGTCGATCTCGGCGGGGCGCAGGCTCGCGGCGCTGCTGTTCATCAGCGTGCCGCTGACCATCATGGCCTGGAGCCTGGTGTGGCGCTTCTCCGCCCAGGACCCGATCGCCTACGAGCGGTGGCCCGCGTGGTTCATGCCGGTCTCCCGCGGCCTGGACTATCTGCAGCTGGCGGTCGCCCTGCTCGGCGGGGCCGGGCTGTTCGCGCTCGGCCGGGGGCTGCGCAGGATCAGGCGGCCCAGGCTCGTCACCCGGTCGCTGGGAGTGCTGGTGCTGATCGTGCTGCCGCTCACGGGTGCCCTCGGGCTGCTGCTGACCTACGGCGCGCAGCGTGACGACTTCTTCGACCACCCGCTGAACCTCGGCGTCGAGACGCTGAGCCTCGGGCTGTCGCTGCTGCAGCTGTACGGCGCCACCCGCTGCCTGATGATCACCCGCAGGCGCCGCGTCCCGGCCCTCGGCCGGTCCTAGCGGCCCAGCCGCTCCCCGGAGCCACCGGGGTCGAGCACACCGCCGATCACACCGGTGAACTCCCGCCAGGCCGCGCGCTCCCCCGCCAGGGCCCGGTGGCCCGAGGAGGTCAGCCGGTAGGTGCGCCGCCTGCGCCCGCTGACCGTCGCCCACTCGCTGGCGAGGTATCCCGCCTGTTCGAGCCGTCGCAGCGCCGGATAGACCGTGCCGGTCGGCACGTTCAGTGAGCCGCCGCTGCGTGCCTGCAGGGCCTCGATGATCGCGTAACCGTGCAGAGGTTCCTCCTCAAGCACGGACAACAGCAGGGCGTCCATGTGCCCGCGAAGCGTGTCGGCGTTCACCTCGCGCCCTCCGCCCGCCCTACGGCGCCTCGATCGTTCACGCCCTCACCTTACCCTTCCGCAGACAGGCTACATGTAGCCGTTCTACATGTAGAGTGCCTATAGGTAGACAGACACAACAATGGAGGTGAACCGTGGGCGTGCTCGACCTGGCGCGGACACAGTTCGCGGTTACGGGAAGCATCCACTTCCTGTTCGTCGTGCTGACGCTGGGCCTGGCCCCGATCATCGCGATCATGCACACCCGGCACGCCGTGACCGGCAGGCCCGAGCACGAGCGCGCCACCCGCTTCTGGGGTCAGATCTACGTGACCAACTACGCGCTCGGCATCTTCACCGGCCTGGTGATGGAGTTCCAGTTCGGGCTGAGCTGGAGTGGCCTGTCCGAGTACGCGGGAGACGTCTTCGGCGCCCCCCTGGCGATCGAGACGCTCGGCGCCTTCTTCATCGAGTCCACCTTCCTCGGCCTGTGGATCTTCGGCTGGAACAGGCTGAACCGGTGGGCGCACCTGGCGTGCATCTGGATGGTGACGCTGACCGCCTACGTCTCCGCCTTCTGGATCATGGCCGCGAACTCGTTCCTGCAGAACCCGGTGGGGGCCGTCGAGCGCGGCGGCCGTCTGGTGCTGACCGACTTCGGCGCGCTGCTGAGCAACCCGGCGCTGGTCAACTCGCTCCCCCACGTGGTCGGCGCCGGTCTGTGGGCCGCGGGCTCCGTGGTCATGGGGGCCTCCGCCTACCAGCTGTTCCGCCGGACCCCCGAGCGGGAGTTCTTCACCTCCGCCCTCCGCACGGGCCTGCTCGTCGCCTTCTGCGGGTCGCTGGTCACGGTCGCCTTCGGCTACGCCCAGTTCGGCTCGATCGGCCTCTACCAGCCGGACAAGTTCCGCGTCCCGCTGGCCGGGGTCGCCCTGGCGGCCATGATGGGGATCGGACAGCTGGTGCAGTTCCTCCTGCTCCTGCTGGCGCCCCTGACCTACTGGCTGCCGCGCTGGCGCTGGGCGCAGCCGCTGCTGGTGATCCTCACCCCGGCGCCGTTCCTGGCCGCGATCTGCGGCTGGCTGGCCCGGGAGGTCGGCCGCCAGCCGTGGCTGATCAACGGCAGGCTCACCGTCGCCGACGCCATGTCCCACGGCCTCACACCGGGCATGGTCACCGTCTCCCTCGTCGGGTTCACCGGGGTGCTCGGCCTGCTGGCCGTCACCGACTACCTCCTGATCGCCGGAACCGTACGGCGCGGCCCCGGCACCGTCGCCCTCGGCGCGGACGACGAACCCGCCCCCGCCGTTCTCGAACACGCGCTCAGCCACTAGACATCCCGCCACGGAAGGTGAGGAATCCATGGACGTCCTCTGGCTGGGCGTGCTCGCCCTGCTGCTGATCGGCTACTTCGCCCTGGAGGGGTTCGACATCGGCCTCGGCATGCTACTGCCCGTGCTCGGCCGTACCCAGCGGGACCGTGACACGATCGTCTCGGCCATGGCCCCGTTCGTGCTGGCCAACGAGGTGTGGCTGGTCGCCGTCGCGGGCGTGCTCTTCGGCGCCTTCCCCGAGGTCGAGGGACGGGTGCTGTACGGTCTCTACCCGCTGGTCGTCACCCTGCTGATCTCGTGGATCCTGCGCGACGCGGGCCTGTGGTTCCGCCGCCGTCTCGACGGGACGGGCTGGCGGGCCGCCTGGGACTGGGCCGTCTGCGCCGGATCGTACGGCCTGGCGCTGAGCTGGGGCATGATCCTGGCCTCGATCGCCCAGGGCCTGCCGGAGTCGCCCTCCCCGCTCGCCGGGATCGCCTGCGTCGCCGTCGTCGCCGGGGCGTTCGCCTTCCACGGCTGGACCTTCGCCTCCTGGGCGCTGCCGGGACGGGTCACCGGGAGGAGCCGCCGCGGCGGGGCACTGTTGGTCTCGGCGTGCGCCGCCGCCCTGCCCGCCGCGGTGCCGCTGGCCGCACTGGCGCCGTGGCTGCTCGAACACGCCGCGCCCGAGGGCACGCTGGGTGTGCTCAGTCTCATAATCGCGCCTTTGACGCCGGTCATGGCGGGTGCGCAAGTATGGACATGGCGCACGTTCGGTCCCAAGCGTGCGGCCGGTCGGTTGCCGTCGTTCTTCTAGGGTTCACATGCACAAGGATCTCCTTCGGCTGGTCCGCGGCGAGCGGGCGGTCCGCCGCCACCTGGCGGTCTGCCTGGCCGCCGCGGTCGTGGCCGGGCTGCTCGTGCTGGTCCAGGCGGAGGTGCTGTCCGGGGTGCTCTCCGGCCGCTTCGCCCCCGCCGCGCTGACCGTGCTCGCGCTCGTCGTCGGCGCCCGCGCCCTGCTCGGCCTGGTTCAGGGGGTGGCCGCGGGGCACACGAGCACCGGTGTGAAGACGGCGCTGCGCCACCGGCTGCTGTCGCGGCTGCGGGAGCTCGGCCCGGCCGGTCTCGCCTCACGCCGCTCGGGCGAGCTGGTCACGCTGGCCGGTCGCGGCCTGGACGCCCTCGACCCCTACCTGTCCGGTTACCTGCCCGCGGCCGCGGTCGCGGCCGCCGTGCCGGTCGCCGTGCTGGTACGGCTGTTCGCGGCCGACCTGACCAGCGCGGTGATCGTGCTCGTCACGCTGCCCCTCATCCCGCTGTTCGGCGCGCTGGTGGGGATGCGCACCAAGGAGGTCACCGAACGGCAGTGGCGGGCGCTGGCCCATCTCGGCGGGCACTTCCTCGACGTGGTCAGGGGCCTGCCCACGCTGCGCGCCTTCGGCAGGGCCCGCTACCAGGCCGAGGTGATCGGCCGGGTGGCCCAGGAGCACCGGGAGGCCACGATGCGCACCCTGCGGGTGGCCTTCCTGTCGTCGCTGGTGCTCGAACTGGCCGCGTCGCTCTCCCTGGCGCTGGTCGCCGTCCCGGTCGGGCTGCGGCTGCTGTCCGGGTCGATGGAACTGCCCACGGCGCTGCTGGTGCTGCTGCTCGCCCCGGAGGCGTACCTGCCGCTGCGCACCATGGGCAACAGGTTCCACGCCGCGATGGAGGGGGTCGCCGCCGCCGACGAGGCGTTCGCCGTCCTGGACGGCCAGGCGTCCGCCCCCGCCGTACGGGACGCCCCGGCCGGGGCGGCGGACCGGGCCGGGGGCCGCGCGCCGGAGATCCGCCTGGAGAACGTCACCGTGCGCTACCCGGGCCGGCAGGAGGCGGCGCTGGAGAACGTCTCGCTGACCATCGCACCGGGTGAGCGGGTCGCGCTGGTCGGCGAGAGCGGGGCGGGCAAGAGCACCCTGCTGCACCTGCTGCTCGGCTTCGTCGTCCCGGACAGCGGGCGCGTCCTGATCGACGGCGTGGCCCTCACCGCCGACGACGCCTGGCGGGAACGGCTGGCGTTCGTGCCGCAGCGCCCCCACCTGTTCGCCGTCTCGGTCGCCGACAACGTCCGCCTCGGCTTCCCCGGCGCCACGATCGAGGAGGTACGGCGGGCGGCCGGGGCCGCGCACGCCGACGAGTTCGTGACGGCGCTGCCCGAGGGCTACGAGACGGTGCTCGGCGAACGCGGCGCGAACCTGTCCGCCGGGCAGCGGCAGCGGGTCGCGCTCGCCCGCGCCTTCTGCCGCCCCGGCACCGACCTGCTGCTCCTCGACGAACCGACCGCGCGGCTCGACGGCCGCAGCGAGGCGGCGATCGTGGCCGCGACCGGTGAGCTGGCCGAGGGACGAACCGCGGTGATCGTGGCGCACCGGCCCGCGATGATCGACCTGGCCGACCGGGTGATCCGGCTGGCCGAGGGGCGTGTGGTCTCCGCCGAACTGATCGGAGGGTCCCGATGACGGGCGTCAAGGACATGAGGGGCCGCACGGCCCTGGCGATCTCCTCGGGCGCGGCGGCCGAACTGGCCGGGCTCGGGCTGATCGGGTCCGCGGCCTGGCTGATCACCAGGGCCGCCGAGCACCCCCCGCTGGCCGCGCTGAGCGTGGCGATCGTCGGCGTCAGGGCCTTCGCGACCACCAAGGGCGTCTTCAGGTACGGCGAGCGCCTGGCCGGGCACGACGTCGCGCTGCGGGCGCAGGCGGCGACCAGGCAGCGGCTCTACCGGGCGCTCATCCCGGCGGGGCCGCGTGACCGGCGGGGAGCCGACCTGCTCAGCCGGATGGTCGACGACACCGACGCGGCGCAGGACCTGCTGGTCCGCTGCCTGCTGCCTGCGGCGGCCGCTGTGGTGACCGGGGTCGCCGCGGTCGTGCTGGGGCTGTTCCTGTTGCCCGCCGCGGCGTCGGCTCTGCTGGCCGGGCTGCTGGTCGCCGGGGTGCTGATCCCGGCGGGTACGGCCGCCGCCGCCCGGCGCTGGTCGGCGCGGATCGCGCCCGCGCGGGCGGAGCTGGCGGCCCGGGTCGCCGACCTGGTCCACGGCGCGGCCGACCTGGCCGCCTACGGGGCGGGAGGGCGCGCGCTGGCCGCCTGCGCCGAGGCCGACGCCCGGCTGGGCGCGCTGGAACGCCGCCAGGCCAGGGCCAACGCGGTCGCCGCCGCCCTCGGCACGCTCACGCAGGGCCTGACCGTGCTGGCGGTCGTCTGGATCGCCGGAGGCTCGCAGGCGGGCCGGGTCGCCACGACGGTTCTCGCGCTGGTCTCGCTGGTCGCCTTCGAGCCGGTGCTGCCGATGGCCGCGGCGGCGGAGCGGCTGACCGGGGTGCTCGCCGCCCTGCGCCGGTTGCGGGAGGTCCGCGCGACCCCGCCCGCCGTCGCCGAGCCGGTGAGCCCCGCCCCCGTGCCCGAGGAGCCGCCGACCGTGGAGATCCGCGACCTCGTGGTCCGGCACGGCCCCGGTCTGCCCGTGGCGCTCGACGGCGTCAGCCTGACCCTCACCCCGGGCAGGCGGGTCGCCCTGGTCGGCCCGAGCGGCGCGGGCAAGAGCACCCTGCTTTCGGCCCTGATGCGGCTGGTGGAACCCGAGTCCGGCACGATCCTGCTGAACGGGACCGACCTCGGGAAGATGACCTCCGACGACGCCAGGCGGGTCATGACGGGACTGACCCAGGACCCCTACGTGTTCCGGACGACGCTGCGGGACAACCTGCGCCTGGCCGGGCCGGAGGCGGACCAGGACGAGCTGGCCGAGGCCGTACGGCGGGCCAGGCTCGACCGGTGGGTCGAGCGGACCGGCTGGGACACCATGCTCGGGGAGGACGGGCGGACGGTCTCCGGCGGCCAGCTCCAGCGGCTTGCGCTGGCCAGGGCGCTGCTGAACGACCCTCCTGTGCTGCTGCTGGACGAGCCCGCCGAATCACTGGACGAGGCCACCGCGGACGCGCTCATGGCCGACCTGCTCGACGCCACGCGGGGCCGTACGACACTGCTGGTCACCCATCGGCTGCGCGGGCTCGAAGGGGTCGACGAGATCGTCGTGCTGGAGAACGGGGCGGTCGCGCAGCGGGGAACCCACGAGGAGCTGGTCGGGGCGCCCGGCTACTACCGTGACCTGTGGCGCTCCGAGGCGCTGACCGCCGGGCGCTGACCCGTGTTCCCCGGCCGGGCTCTCGTCCGGGGCACGAGGCCGCGGCCCGGATTTCCCGATCAGGAGCACAGGGGCTCCCGGGATGCCGGAAGCCGTCCGAGGCGGGCGGGCGGGAAACGGATGCGCCGCCGGGGTCCGCAGCGTCCCCGGCGGCGCATCGGCTCTGGGCGAGGCTACTGCCCGGTCTTCTCGACGAGGGTCGCGGTGGCGGTCTGGGGCTTGCCGTCGCGGAGGTAGGTGATGGTCACCTTGTCCCCCGGCTTGAGCCCCCTGATCGCGCCGACCACCGTCGCGCCGTCGTCGACCGGCGTCTCGTTGATCTTGGTGATCAGGTCGCCCTGCCTGATCCCCGCCTGGGCGGCCGGGCTGCCGTCGGTGACCTGGTTGACCAGGGCCCCGGCCACGTCGCCGGTCGCGTCGGCGAGGCTGACGCCCAGGAAGGCGTGGCTGACCTTGCCGGTGTCGATGAGCTGCTTGGCGACCTGCTTGGCGGTGTTGATCGGGATGGCGAAGCCGACACCGATGTTGCCCTCGCCGCCGTTGGTGGCGATGGCGCTGTTGATGCCGACCACCTCTCCGGCCGCGTTGACCAGGGCACCGCCCGAGTTGCCGGGGTTGATCGCCGCGTCGGTCTGGATGGCCCCGCCGATGGTCGTCGTTCCGCCGCCCTGCTGTTGCTGCTGCATGCCGCCCCAGCCCGGCGGGAGCTGCTGTCGCTGCTCGCCGCCGACGGTCACCGTACGGTTCAGGGCGCTGACGATGCCCGCGGTGACCGAGCCGGACAGGCCCAGCGGACTGCCGATGGCGAGCACCGAGTCGCCCACCCTGACCTTGTCGCTGTCACCGATCGTGGCCTTGGTCAGGTTGGAGACGTTCTCCGCCCGGATGACGGCGAGGTCGGTCGCCGGGTCGGTCCCGACGACCCTGGCGGAGGCGGTCTTGCCGTCGCTGAACTTGACGGTCATCGAGCCGTTCGTCCCCACCTGGCCGCCCAGCGTGACCACGTGGTTGTTGGTCAGGATGAGGCCGTCGGCCGAGAGCAGCACGCCCGATCCGTCGCCGCTGCCGTTGGCGCTCTTGACCTCGATGGAGACCACCGAGGGCTGGACCGCCTTGGCCACGTCGGCGACCGTGGCGAAGCTGCCGACCTGGCGCACCTCGGCCGAGGGGGAGACGGACGAGGCCGTGACCGTGCCGGCCCCGGCGATCGAGGTCGCGATGAAGGCCCCCGCGACTCCACCTCCCACGGCCATCGCGGCCAGCGCCAGACCGGCCCCCAGCTTCTGCCTGCCGGTGAGCGACCCCCGCTGGGCGGGAATCTGCAGGGACTCCGCCGCGTCCGGAACCGGGTGGATCAGCGTCGGCTGCAGCCCGGTGTCCCGGCCCTCCGAGTAACCTCCGACACGCGGCGGCACCTTGCCGAACTGGCTCCATCCTTCGTTCTCGTGGGTCGCCTCGGCCGGGGTGCTTTCCTGCTCATTCTTGTTCGGGTCCATGTCTTCCCCCACGTCCTGCATCCGCTCGTGGACTGTCGGAGCGGCGACCGGCGGTTCCGGTACACCAGAACGATGCCTGACAGGACGTAAGCGCAGCTTAAGAGGATGATCGGAGCCCCTTCCCTTCTCTCACGCCCCCTTTATCCGCCGTGCTCAGAGGCGGTCGGCCGGAGGAAGGATCATGGAAAAAACATCCGGACCGGGCCCGTGCAGGGGACCGGCCGAATGACAGGCCGCCCCAGGCTTGACCCCTTTTGTTGTCCTTCCGGCCGCCAGGAAGGCTCCCGGCGGCCGGAACGTGATCGAGCCCGGCCCGGCCGCGCCCCGGACGAATCGCATCGGCCCGCCCCGGGTGAGGGCTCCGGGGCGGGCCGGAAACCGTCGGCGGGCTCCTGCGAACGCGCCCAGGAAGCCGGTGCCCGCGCGAGGCGTCCGCCGTCCTAGACGTCCGCCGAAGGCTCCTGCCGGTGGAGTCGATGCCGTTCCACGCCCTCCGCCACGAGAGCCACCAGCACCGCCACATCGGGGATCGTCCTGACCTGACGGGAAATGGCCGGTCTGCCGAAGCCGGTCCAAATACGTAATCGCACTCGTGCACGTTCGAGGCCGGTGATCTCCGACCAGCGTACGAGCCGGTCGCCGTCACGCACGCCCTCGGCGGTGACAGTGATCGGACCGAAGGTGGAGCTGCCTGTTTCGGCGATTTCCATCGCTCTGCGCGGATAGCTGATCTCCGACATGTAGTGCTCGATGGCCGCCGTGAGCTCCTCGTCCCGGGCGTAGGGGGGTCTGGCCAGGTTCAGCTTCCCGCCGTTCTTCAGCATCAGGATGCACCGCTCGACGTCCTGGGAACCGCCGCGTTGATAGACCCGGGTCGTCCACTTTCGTACGTAGGCCACGTCCTCCCAGGCGATCAGACGCTTCAGGACGGCGTCCCCCGTCGTGAGCAGCAACCCGTTGGAGCACAGGTACAACCGCCTGCGGGCCTTCAGCCAGAGGGGCGGGACGCAGAGCAGGGCCAGCCCGAGGGCCACGGCACCCATCACCCTGCCGACATCGTCACCGAACAGAATCCCCGGTGCTCCGAGGAGCGTGAGAACGACGACAATTCCCGCTTCCGCCAGGACCGACTGACGGAAACAGTCAACGATCTCACCCAGGCCGGTCTCATCGACGATCTCGATGATTTTCGGCGGGTAATCCGGCACCAGAATTCGCCTCCCGAAATCATGCCATCGACACTTCCCCTTCTATTTGGCCACGAATTCACCGGGTTCGCGTATTTGGGAGAAAGAAAACGACGCCGACCCTGTGGCCTGGGCGCCCAGGTGCCGCTCGTGGCCCGCTCTGACGAGAACGAAAATCCAGGTGACCGGACAGGAGAAGCCCCAGGAATGACGAATCCGTGAACACCGCGGACCCGGAGCCCTTTACGGACGCCCAATCGCATTGACGAAGACCGGCGGAAACGACCGGCCCTTTCCCGCGCCCTCCTGTCGACGGCCCGGGAGACGCTCAACCACGTGGAAAATTGGCGGCGGCTCCGGCGGAGATCTCCCGAAGGCCCGCCGGCCTTGCCGGGACTCACCAACGCGCCACTCCGACCGCCCCGGCCATCAGCCGGAACGACGGTTCCCAAACAGGTAGCGCCGTGGGCGGGAGGAACGGATCCCTCCGGCGTCGCCGTGGCACGGCCGGGCGGGGACGCCGGAGGGAGGGCGGGTCAGACCGTGTACCTGCAGATCAGCGCCTGGCTGCCGCCCTGGGCGTAACCGGCGGAGACGTAGGTGGGGTGGAAGTGGGCGCACGCGGCGGAGGCGCTCCCGCTCCCCGTGTAGGTCGTGCCGCCGGTGTTGTTCCAGCGGTAGCAGCCAAGACCGCCGTTGTAGAAGCCGATGGTGGAGTAGGGGTTGACCTGGGCCGCGCAGTACTCCCCGAGCGAGAGCGGGCTGTAGACGACTTCGAGGACCGCCGCCTGGGCGGGGGTGGCGGAGACGGCGAGCGCGCCGAAGCAGGCGAGCGCGGCGGTGGCGAGCGCGACGAAACGGCGGGGCATGAGGACCTCCAGAGTCCGGGAAAGCCGGGCGGAACGGGGAGGAGCCGGCGAAGCATGGGGGAACACATCGCCGGACGAGGGAGGTTCCGCGCGACGGGGACACGCTGCGTTGATCACAGTATTGAATAGGAAACTTTCCTATGCAATGGGTGTCGATGCGCGGCCACGCCTTTCCCCTGCGAAAAGGCCGCCCGGAGAGGCCCTGGTCACGAAATGGCCCGGACAGGCCGCAAACGCGACGCCGGGCACCGCGATCGGTGCCCGGCGTCATGTCCGCACCGCCTCGCCGTTCGCCGTACCGGTCTCCGGACGGCCGAGGCGCTGGCGGACGGTCGTCGTGTTACTTCGGGAGTTTGGCCCGGTGCTCGGGGCACAGCAGGACGACGGCCGCGCCCGCGATGTAGCCGGACGTCTCGGCGCCGAACTCGTCGGTGACCGGGCTGCTCAGCGTGACCTGGATGAGGTTCTTGCCGGTGTCGAGCGCGCCGCAGACGTCCTTGCCGAGCTGCACCAGCCTGCTGGAGGCGACGCCGCTCAGCTCCTTGCGCTGCCGCACGGTCTTCAGGAACAGGTCCTCCTTCTCGTCCTGGGAGAAGGAGAAGGAGGAGGAGGCGGTCGGGGCCGGCTCGTCCTCGTCGGGGTCGTCGGAGGAGGACTCGTCCGTGGGGTCGGGGGACGGCTCGTCCGTGGACAGGGACGACTCGGTCGGCCGGGGGGTCTCGGGGGCGTTCGTGACCAGCGCGACCGAGGAGCCGCTGTTGCGGTTGAAGAGGTAGACCGCGCCACCGGCCGCGACGATCAGGACCGCCACCACGGCGACCACGGCGATCACGACCCCCTTGCCGCCGCCCCCCGAGGGCGGCGGGGGCGGGCCCGGCTGCCAGCCGGGAGGAGGCCCCATGGGAGGAGGTTGCTGCCAGCCCTGGGGCGGCCCCTGCTGGGGGTACGGCGTCGTCGGCTGCTGGCCGTACGGTGAGCCCTGCTGCGGCCCCTGCTGGTAGGGACCCTGCTGCGGCTGGTACGGCGGTTGGGGCGGCGCCGGCGGCCACTGCTGGGGCCCACCCTGCGGATACGGCTGGGGCCCGTCCTGTGGATACGGCTGCTGCGGAGGATGCACGTGCGCACCATACGGCGTACCCCTGACATTTCGCCGGAGAATGCCCCGGAATACCGGCGATAGATGCACAAAAGAGACAGCCGCCGGGGACGGTCAGAAGGTGAAGCCCTCGCCGGTCCTTCCCGGTCCGTGCGCCCTGTCCAGCTCGGCGCCCAGGCCGGGCACGAGACGTTCGAGGACCTCGTGCCACTCACGGTGGCGGCCCGGGTGTTCCACCAGCGCGCCGCATGTCCTGCAGGCAGGGGGCTGGGATTGCGTCATGTCGAGATCCCTCCGGTAGACGTCCGGCACCTCGGACCCGTCACCTGCCCCGGCAGAGCGATCCGGAACCGTGTCCCGCCGATCGCCCGCGCCGTGCCGTACGGCGTCGCGACCGTGAGCTCACAGGGCCGCAGAGGTCACCGGGACTTCGAGGGCTTCAGAGGTCGACGTCCCGGGAGGCGAGCGCGCCGAGCGGCACCTCACCGGCCGGGGTCACCACGACCTTCCTGCCCGGCTCCTCGTACCCGTGCTCGGTCAGCCACATCAGGATGCCGATCCCCAGGTCGTCGAAGGTGACCGGGGAGTCCGGCGAGAAGATGTCCTCCCCCTTCTCCCCGGCGTCCCCCTCGACGATCGACAGGGTGTATGTGGTCATGGCGTCCCCCGCTGCAGTCTCGTCCCTACCGGGGTCCATACCCAGGCGGGAGCCCGTGGGCTCCCGCCGTCACCCGGGTCAGTTCGCGGGGATGACCGCCCCCTTGTAGGTCTGCTCGATGAACTGCTTCACCTCGGGACCGGCCAGCAGCTTGGCGAGCTTGACCACCTGCGGGTCGTGCTCGTGTCCCTCGGCGACCACCAGGCCGTTGACGTAGGGGTTGTCCTGGGCCTTCTCCAGCACCAGCGCGTTCTGCGCGGGGTTGAGGCCCGCCTCAAGGGCGTAGTTGCCGTTGATGACGGCGGCGTCCACGTCCTCAAGGGAGCGGGGCAGCTGCGCGGCCTCAAGCGGCTGGAACTTCAGGCTCTTGGGGTTGCCGGTGACGTCGCGCTCCGTCGCGGCGGTTCCCGCCCCCTCCTTGAGGGTGATCACGCCGTTGTCGGCGAGCAGCTTCAGCGCCCGGCCGAGGTTGGTCGCGTCGTTGGGCACGGCCACGGTCCCGTTCTGCGGCAGGTCGCCGACCTTGGTGATCTTCTTGGAGTAGAGGCCGAGCGGCTCCAGGTGGACCGGCTGCAGGAAGACCAGCTTGGTGCCCTTGGAGGCGTTGAAGTCGTCCAGGTAGGGCTTGTGCTGGAAGAAGTTGGCGCCGAGCCGCCCCTCGCTGAGCTGCACGTTCGGCTGGACGTAGTCGGTGAACTCGACGATCTCCAGGTTCAGGCCCTCCTTGGCGGCGAGCTTGTCCTTGACGAACTTCAGGATCTGCGCGTGCGGGACGGGGCTGGCGCCGACCTTGAGCACCTCGGCCGCGGGACCGGACGGATCCTTGGCCCCGGCGGCTCCGGCGTCCGCGGCGGGCCCGGAGGAGCCGCAGGCCGCCAGCGAGACGACCAGGGCCGTGACGGCGGAGGCGATTCCTAGGAATTTACGCATTGTGCGCTCCTTTTGGGTGTGGAAAACCAGGGCTCCCGCTTGTGACGGGGTCCCGGGGGGAGTGGGAGGGATCAGCCGCGTTGCAGGCGGCGGGCGACGGTGTCGCCCAGGGTCTGCACGAGCTGGACGATGACGACCAGCACCACGACGGTGATCACCATGAGGGTGGTCTCGAAACGCTGGTAGCCGTAGCGGATCGCCAGGTCGCCGAGCCCGCCGCCGCCGATCGCCCCGGCCATCGCCGAGTAGGAGATCAATGCGACCACGGTCACCGTGAGCCCCGCGACCAGGCCCGGCATCGCCTCGGGAAGCAGGACCTTGCCGATGATCGTCGTACGGCTGGCGCCCATCGCGTGGGCCGCCTGCACCTTGTCGGAGCCCACCTCACGCAGCGAGGTCTCCACCAGCCTGGCGAAGAACGGCGCCGCGCCCAGGGTGAGGGGGACGACGGTCGCGGCGGTGCCGATGGTCGTGCCCACGATCATCCGGGTCAGCGGGATCACCGCGATCATCAGGATGATGAACGGCAGTGAGCGCCCGACGTTGACGACCAGCGCGAGCACCCGGTTCAGCGGCCAGGAGGGCAACAGCCCGCCTCGGTCGCTGACGACGAGGGCGACACCGAGCGGCAGGCCGAGCAGCGCGGTGAACAGGGTCGACCACAGGACCATCTGGACGGTCTGCCAGGTGTTCTCCCACAGCAGGGGGGCCATCTCGTCCCAGGTCATGCCTTCTCCTCCAGCGTTACGGGCGCGTTCACCGGGCTCTCCTCGACCAGCAGGCCGCGACCGGTCAGGTAGGCCAGGGCCTCGGCGCGCTGGGCGCCGCCCAGGCGCAGGCGCAGGCGCCCCGTGGACAGCCCGGCGACCTGCTCCAGCGCTCCGCCGAGGATGTTGACGTCCACGTCGAACGTGCGCGCCACCTGGGAGACCACGGGCTCGTCGGCCTGCCCGGTGAAGGTGATCGTGACGTCGCCCGGCTCCGCGGGGGGCAGGGGGAACAGTTCGGCGGCGAGCCGGGACCCCGGCGTGGCCAACAGTTCGGGGATGGTCCCCGACTCCTCGATCCTGCCGTGGCGCATGATGGCGGCCGAGTCGCAGATCGTCTTGACGACGTTCATCTCGTGGGTGATCAGCAGGATCGTCAGGCCGAGTTCCCGGTTGAGGCTCTTGAGCAGGGCCAGGATCGACTGGGTCGTGCCCGGGTCGAGCGCGGAGGTCGCCTCGTCGGACAGCAGCACGGCGGGGTTGCCCGCCAGTGCCCTGGCGATCCCGACGCGCTGTTTCTGGCCGCCGGAGAGCTGGGCGGGATGGGCCTTCGCCTTGTCCGCGAGCCCGACCAGTTCGAGCAGTTCGGTCACCCGCCTGGCTCGTTCGGCCCTGCCGGTGCCCATGACCTCAAGCGGGAAGGCCACGTTGCCCGCGACCGTGCGGGAGGACAGCAGGGCGAAGTGCTGGTGGACCATGCCGATCCGCTGCCTGGCCCGGCGCAGCCGGGCCTCCCCGAGCGCGGTCAGCTCCTGCCCCGCCACGGTCACGGTGCCCTCGGTCGGGCGTTCGAGGAGGTTGACGCAGCGCAGCAGGGTGCTCTTGCCCGCACCGCTCTGGCCGAGCACGCCGAAGATCTCGCCCTCGCGGACGTGGAGGTCGACGCGCTCCACGGCGGTCACCTCACGGCCCCGGTCGCGGTAGACCTTGCGCAGGCCTGACACATCAATCACAGCTGTTCCCCAACATGAACGGGTCCTCGAAAGGTTCTACGACGGGTTCCACGGCGGGGAGGGAGCTAGCGCGTGCCGGGGTCGAAGGGCAGGTGGCACAGGCGGCGCAGGACGAGATGGTCCGCGGGGCAGGTCATGGTCTCGGGCCTTCGTGAGGACGGGCGGGCGAAGCTAGTGCTTGAAGCGCATACAGCTCGGAACACACATGTGGGGCATCCCGCACATGTGCTCGCCGAGGGAGACGGCCCGGCCCTGCGGGGTCGCGTCTGCCTGGTTCGCCACGTTCACGTCTGCCTCAACACGGGGTCGGCCTACCCGGATTCCCGGTATTTCATGTGATCCCTATCACCCCCATAGGGGAATTCGCCGTCCGGACACGGCGAACGGCCCGCCCCTCCGGTGAGGAGGGACGGGCCGTGCGAGGGATCGCCCAGGTCAGGCCACGGCCTTCTCCGCGACCTTGGCCGGGGTGAGCGCGATCTCCAGCACCTCCCGCACGTCGCTGACCGTGTGGACGGTGAGCTCGTCGCGGACCGCCTGGGGGACGTCGTCCAGGTCGGGCTCGTTGCGGGCCGGGATCAGCACCGTGGTGATGCCCGCCCGGTGGGCGGCCAGCAGCTTCTGCTTGACCCCGCCGATCGGGAGCACCCTGCCGGTCAGGGAGATCTCACCGGTCATGGCCACGTCGTTCCTGACCGTACGGCCGGACAGCAGCGAGGCCAGCGCGGTGGTCAGGGTGACGCCGGCGGAGGGGCCGTCCTTGGGCACCGCCCCCGCGGGGAAGTGGATGTGCACCGAACGGTCCTTCAGCGCCGTCACCGGCAGTTCGAGCTCCGCGCCCCGCGAGCGCAGGTAGGACAGCGCGATCCTGGCCGACTCCTTCATGACGTCGCCGAGCTGGCCGGTCAGGGTCAGCCCGGTGTCACCGGTCTCCGGGTCGGCCAGTGACGCCTCGACGTACAGCACGTCCCCGCCCGCCCCGGTGACCGCCAGGCCGGTGGCCACGCCGGGCACCGCCGTACGCCGGCTGGACTCGGGAAGCGACGACTCCGGCACGTGGCGCGGGCGGCCGAGGTAGGGGACCAGGTCCTCCACCGTCACCGGCAGCTCGGCCTCGCCGAGGGCGACGTTCGCGGTCACCTTGCGCAGGACCCTGGCGATCGAGCGCTCCAGGGAGCGCACGCCCGCCTCGCGGGTGTACTCGCCCGCGAGGGCGCGCAGGGCGTCCTCGCCGAGGGTGACGTCCTCGGCGGTGAGGCCCGCCTTGTCGAGCTGGCGCGGCAGCAGGTGGTCACGGGCGATCGCGACCTTCTCGTCCTCGGTGTAGCCGTCGAGCGTCACGACCTCCATCCGGTCGAGCAGCGGCCCGGGGACGGCTTCGAGGACGTTGGCCGTGGCCAGGAAGAGCACGTCGCTCAGGTCGAGCTCGACCTCCAGGTAGTGGTCGCGGAAGGTGTGGTTCTGCGCCGGGTCGAGCACCTCGAGCAGGGCCGCGGTCGGGTCGCCCCGGTAGTCGGAGCCGACCTTGTCCACCTCGTCGAGCAGCACGACCGGGTTCATCGAGCCCGCCTCGCGGATCGCGCGCACGATCCGGCCCGACTGGGCGCCGACGTAGGTGCGCCGGTGGCCGCGGATCTCGGCCTCGTCGCGGACGCCGCCGAGGGCGACACGGACGAACTTGCGGCCCATCGCCCTGGCCACGGACTCGCCCAGGGAGGTCTTGCCGACTCCGGGAGGCCCGGCCAGCGCGAGCACCGCGCCGCTGCGGCGCCCGCCGACCACGCCCAGGCCCTTCTCGGCCCTGCGGCCGCGCACCGCGAGGTACTCGATGATGCGGTCCTTGACGTCGTCGAGGCCGGTGTGGTCGGCGTCGAGGACGGCGCGGGCCGCGGCGATGTCGTAGGAGTCCTCGGTCCGCTCGTTCCACGGGATGTCGAGGACGGTGTCCAGCCAGGTGCGGATCCAGCCGACCTCGGGAGACTGGTCGGAGGTCCGCTCCAGCTTGTCGACCTCCTTGAGCGCGGCCTCGCGCACCTTCTCCGGCAGGTCGGCCGCCTCGACGCGGGCCCGGTAGTCCTCCTCCTCGGTCTCCGGGGAGGAGCCGTTGAGCTCGGCCAGCTCCTTGCGGACCGCGGCCAGCTGCTGGCGGAGCAGGAACTCGCGCTGCTGCTTCTCCATGCCCTCCTGGACGTCCTTACGGATCGTCTCGGCCACGTCGAGCTCGGCGAGGTGCTCACGGGCCCACTCGACCAGCCGTTCGAGCCGGTCGGCGGGGTCGGCGGTCTGCAGGATCTCGACCTTGCGCTGGGTGGTCAGCCAGGGGGCGTAGCCGGAGTTGTCGGCCAGCAGCGACGGGTCGTCCATCTTGTTGACCGCGTCGACGACCTGCCAGGCGCCCCGCTTCTGCAGGATGGTCGTGGTCAGCGCCTTGTACTCCCTGGCCAGCTCCTCGGCGCGCTCCCCCGCCTCGGGGACGTCCATCACGCTCGCCTGCACCCACAGGGCCGCGCCAGGGCCCGTGGTGCCGGAGCCGACGCGGACCCGGCCGACACCGCGGACCACGGCGGCGGGCTCACCGCCGGGCAGTCTGCCGACCTGCTCGACGACGGCCCTGACGCCCACGGCACCGTACTTGCCGTCGATCCGGGGAACGAGCAGCACCTCGGGCTTGTTGTCAGCGAGTGCCCGAGCGGCATCGATCGCCGCCCGGACCTCGCCCTCCGAAAGGTCAAGCGGGACGACCATGCCCGGCAGCACGACCTCGTCGTCGAGGGGCAGGACCGGGAGGATCAGGCTCTCACTCATCTGCGCTCCAAAGGTTGAGTTATACCGACTCAATTAATGGGAGCCCGTGATTGTTCCCGGAGTTGAGCGTGTTCGCTGTGAGCGATCGTAATCGTGTAATTCGCCGGGCCGTACCTCCTCCCCCCCGCTGCTCCCCCTGCTGTGCCCCGCGCGCCCTGCCCGCCGGTCCCGCCGGCCCGGGGACGACGGCTCACCGGTACCGCCGTACCCCTGGGAGGTGACGGTGTGGATCACTCCCGAGGGTGACGCCGTGCGCGCCCCCGTTGTCTAGGCTGGCCGGGTGAATCTGCCCGCCGGTCTGGAACGGCTCCTGCGGCCGCCGGCCCTGGCGCTGGTCAGGGGACAGGCCGATCCGCCCTTCCCCCGCTCCCCCCGGCTTCGGTTCCGGCTGCCCGAGGCCCTGCGGCTGCTGCCGTTCCGCGCCGTCGACCTGGTGACGGTGGCCAACGTGGTGGCCTTCTGGATCGTCTACAGCGGCGTCCTGTCCCGGCTCGTCCACTCCAACGACATGACCGCGGGCACGGTGGGCTCCCCGGAAGACCGGGCCCTCCTGCGCCCCCTCTACCCCGAGTGGTGGCTCCACCTGGCCGCCATCACCTCCTGCGTCCCGGTGCTGCTGCGCGAGCGCTGGCCGCTGGCCGCCTGGCGGATCGCCCTGGCGAGCGTGATCGTCATGCCCTCCTTCGAGGACGGCGGACGACCCGTGCAGGCCCCCGAGGCGATGCTCCACCTGCTCGTCGTCTACTCCGTCGCGGTCCGCTGCGAGCGCAGGACCACCCTGGGCGTGTGGGCCGTCTCGGTGCTCGTCCTGGTCGTCTACGGCCCCGGCGTCAACGATGCGCTGCCCGCCGCGGTCCTGCTGGCCGTCACCGCGCTCCTCGGCTACAACGTCCGGACCAGACGGCTGGCCTCCAGGCGCCTGGCCGAGGAGGAGCAGCGCAGCGAGCGAGCCCTGGCCGCGCAGGCCGCACTGGAGGAACGGGCCAGGATCGCCAGGGAGCTGCACGACGTCGTCGCCCACCACATGTCGGTGATCGCCATCCAGGCCGAGGCCGTACCCCTCCAGGCGGCCGGGGACGTCGGGCGCCTTGAGGAGGGGCTGCAGGAGATCCGTGTGCTCTCGCTGTCCGCCATGACCGAGATGCGCCGGGTGATCGGGGTGCTCAGGGACGCCGAGGGACGGGTGGACACCGCCCCTCAGCCAGGACTCGGCCGCCTCGACGAGCTGGTCGGCAACGCGCGCTCGGCCGGTCTCACCGTGGCGCTCTCCCTCAGCGGCGACCTGACCGGGCTGCCCGAGGCGGTGAGCCTGTCGGCCTACCGGATCGCCCAGGAGGCGCTGAGCAACGCCATGCGGCACGCGCCCGGCTCGGACGTCTCGGTGCGGATCTCCCGTTCCGGCGGCGCGCTGAACATCAACGTGACCAACGACGCAGGACGCCCCTCCCCCGGTACGGCGCAGCGCGCGGAGGGTCCCGGGCACGGCCTGGTCGGGATGCGGGAGCGGGCCGCCATGCTCGGCGGGAGGCTGTGGGCCGGACCGGCCGGGACGGGATTCGCGATCACCGCCATACTGCCGGTAGTGGAGGAGACATGACGATCCGGGTGCTCATCGCCGACGACCAGGGCATGGTCAGGACCGGTTTCACCGTGTTCCTCGGCTCACAGCCGGACATCGAGGTCGTCGGCGAGGCTGCCGACGGCCGTGAGGCCGTGACGGAGGCCATGCGGCTGCGTCCCGACGTGGTGCTGATGGACGTACGGATGCCGGTCATGGACGGCCTGGCCGCGACCAGGGAGATCATGGCCGCGGCGGACCCGCCGAAGGTACTGATCCTGACCACCTTCGACCTCGACGACTACGTCTACGAGGCGCTGCGCGCCGGGGCCAGCGGGTTCCTGCTCAAGGACGCCTCCGCGCGGCAGCTGGCCGAGGCGGTCAGGGTGGTCGCCTCCGGTGAGGCGCTGCTGGCCCCCTCGGTGACCAGACGGCTGATCGCGGAGTTCGCCCGGGTCGGCCCGCGCCGTCCCCGGATCAGGCCGGACGGCATCACCGAACGCGAGACCGAGGTGCTCGTCCTCGTCGCCCAGGGCCGTTCCAACCAGGAGATCGCCGCCGAGCTCGTGCTGTCCGAGCAGACGGTCAAGACGCACCTGGGACGCATCCTGGCCAAGCTGGACCTGCGCGACCGGGCCCAGGCGATCGTGTACGCCTACGAGACGGGTCTGGTCAGGCCGGGCGAGTGAACCCCGTGGGGGGACCTCTCCAGGGCGATATAAGCGACAAACCATGATTTTTAGCCTCTTGCCGGTTCCCAACCGGTCAGGAGGCCCGCATGCCACACCGCACGTCCGTTCTCGCCGTCGCCGCAGCCCTCGGCCACCTGCTCGTCCCGGCCCCGCACGGCCACCGGTCCTCGGCCGCCGAACTGGGCGGCGTGCGGGTGCGGGCGGACGGCGGCCCCGGCTCCGGGCGGTGGTCGTGACGGTCAACCTGGGCGCCATGGCGGTCTTCCTGTGACGCCAGGCCGTGCCGACCGTGGCGGTCCTGGCCGCGCTGCCGCTCGGCCCTGGGGAGATTCCCTGGCTGCCCGGTCCGGTGGACGGGCCCTCCTGGGTGCTGTTCCGGCCGGCCTGGCCTCCGGTGTTCGCCGCCCTCTGCCTGGCACTGGCCGCCCAACCCAATAAGAAGTGATTTTTTATGACATGGTGTCATCATCGGGTTGACGGGGAACGGCAGGCTTTGTGACACTGTGTCATATAAGACCCCTTCATCGCGGAGTGATCATGAGTGAGCCGTCTTTCTCCGAAGCGCTCAGGAACGCCACCTGGAGCGACCACGAGTCCGCGGAGGGCGAGGGCTACCTCAAGGCCCTCATGGCGGGGCGGCTCAGCGCGGAGGCCTACGGCGAGATGGTCGCCCAGCACTACTTCGCCTACGTCGCCCTCGACGGCGTCTCCCGCTCACTCGCCGGCGACCCGGTCGCGGGTCCCTTCGTCTTTCCCGAGCTCTACCGGGAGGAGGCGCTGGTCCGTGACCTGGAGACGATCTACGGCTCCGGCTGGAGAACCAGGATCGAGCCCTCGAAGCCGACCGAGGAGCTGGTGGCCAGGATCGAGCGGACCGCCTCCTGGCCGGGCGGCTACGTCGCCCACCACTACACCCGCTACATGGGCGACCTGTCCGGCGGCCAGTTCATCCGGATGGAGCTGCAGAAGATCTACGGCTACCAGACGGACGGCGGCGTCGACTTCTACCGCTTCGACGGGATCGGCAGCCTGCCCCGGTTCAAGAACGACTACCGCGCCCGGCTCGACGCGCTTCCGGCCGACGAGGCGGAGAAGGCGCTGATCATCGAGGAGACCAGGCTCGCCTACCGGCTCAACACCGAGGTGCTGGCCGACCTCGGCAGGCTGGTCCCGGCCGGGCAACCCGCCTGAGAACCGCCCCGGCCTGTGCGACGATGGGGGCATGCCTCGCATTTCGGCCGCGACGATCGGCGAGCACCGCGCCCAGACGCGGGACCGGATTCTGCAGGCGGTCTCCCGTCTGTCCAGGAACCAGGGCATCGACGCCATCTCGATGACGGAAGTGGCGGGTGAGGCGGGAATCACCCGCACCGTCCTGTACAACTACTTCCCCGACAAGGCGACCCTGCTGCTGGCCTTCACCGAGCGGGTGACGGGCTACTTCATCGACGGCTACGAGCGGGAGCTGCCGCCGGACGCCTCCCCCGCGGAACGCCTGCGGGTGTTCGTCCGCCTGCAGCTGGCCGGGCTGCTCGCCCACCCCCACCCCGGCCCCGCCGACCTGTCGGCCGCGCTCGGCCCCGACGCCTACCAGCGCCTGGCCGACCACGTCGAGCCGATGCAGCGCATCCTGACCGGCATCATCGAGGGCGGGGTCGCCTCGGGGGCCTTCCGCACCTCGGACGTGGCCTCCGCCGCCCGCTTCATCCTCGCCGTCATCGGCTCGGAGCGGGTGCCGCTGCTCAGCGGGGAGACCACGGCCGAGGACGCCGAGGCCGTCGTCTGCGACTTCGTCCTGCGCGCGCTGGACGCCCTCACGCCCTGACGCGGCGACCGAGCCCGGCCGTCAGGACCACGACCGGCGACGGCCCCCGCGCCGGGAGACGGGGCCTCCGACCGGACTAGGGACGGGCGCCCAGGGAGTCCACCCAGCCGGAGGAGAGGACCGCGACCTCGCGTCCGCTCACCTCGGCCGAGCGCACCGAGGCGCCCACACGCCTCTCCGCCCTGTCCGGCCCGGTGTAGGCGAAGGACAGCAGCCTGGCCCCGGTCCGGTCGATGACGAGCCGGGTGTCGCCGCCCGTCAGCCCGATCTCCACGCCGGTCCGCCCGGCCGGGTCGGTGACGCCCTCCTTCATGGCCAGGCCCGGCTGGGCCGCGAGAACCCGCAGGACCGCGGCGCGGGTCGCGGGGGTCGCCGGGGAGTCGAGCAGGTAGCGGGCCGCGCCGAGCACGAAGGCGGGATAGGACCGCGCCCGCTCCTCCTTCGCCGCCTCGGCGGGCAGGCCCTTGCCCGCGCCGCGGTAGGCCTCGCGCAGCCACGCGTCGAGCGCCTTCTCCTCGCCGGGCAGATCGGCCACGTCCTCGTCGGAGACGAGCGTGCCGCCGATCGCGGTCTTGAGGACCATGGGCCCGTGGTCGACGGACTTCTCCTCGGGGAGCGGCGCGCCGGGGCGGGCCGGGACGTAGGCGGCGTCCTTGCCGGTCACGAGACGGCCGCCGGTCGGGGCGCTCCAGGCCTCGGCGGTGACCGCGAGGACGCCTCCCCCCTTGACCGGGTCGAAGGTGCGGGTGCTGGAGAACCAGTAGCGGGCCTTGCGCTCCGGGGTTCGGGCCACGGTCTCGGCGCCGGCGAGCAGGAACGAGCGCGCGTCCACCGTCTCGACGGGGGCGTCGACCGTGCCGTGCCCGGTCGGGACGACGTTCCTCGCCGCCGTCGGGGGCGCCGCGGCGGGGGCGCTGCCGATCACGTACGGCACGCCGACCGCGGCCGCCGCCGCGAGCCCGAGCGCGATCTTGAGCAGCCGCGCGGGCGGCAACGAGCGTGGCCGCCCGGAGGAGGCGAAGGCGGCCGACAGGTCGCGCTCGCGCCTGAGCCGGTGGCTCTCCTCGGTCACGGCGTCGGGCCGCAGGCCGAGCATGAAGTCGTCGGGGGTCATCGTCGTTCCTCCAGGGTGAGTGCGTCATGGTCGAGCGCCTCCGCCAGGCGGCGGCGAGCGCGGTGCAGGCGGACGTTGAAGGTCCTGGCGGTGCAGCCCGCGACGCGGGCGGCCTCGGCGGGGGTCAGCCCGTACCAACTCGCCAGAACCAGGGCCTCGACGTCGTTTTCGCCGAGTTCGGCGAGGGCCGCGAGGGCGGCCTCCCGCCGGGCGACACGTTCGGCGACGTCGTCCTCGGGCGCGGGGGCGAGATCCGCCAGCCGCGCGGCGAGGGCCCGCCCGCGCAGCCCGGAGTCCTGCTGCTTGCGCAGGAGGTTGCGGGCCACGCCGAGCAGCCACGGCAGCGCCGGGTCGGGGACCTCGCGCAGCCGTCGCCACGTGATCAGAAAGGTCTCGCTCACCACGTCCTCCGCTGCCTGCCTGTCGGCGCGCAGCAGCGCGTAGCCGAGGACGTTCCGGTAGTGCCGGTCGTAGAGCTCGGTGAAGCGTTGTTGGGGATGGTCCACGGTCAGTAGTCCCAGGAGGAGGGCGTGGATTACACGCTAGAGGGACGAATCACGATCCGCCTTGGCGGCCGGTTCTGCGTGCCCTCACCGGCTGCGGCGATGATCCCGCCCGGGATTGTCGGTGGCGGCCGCTAACTTTCGATCATCCCGATCCGAGGAGTTGTGAGATGTACCGCCAGGGAGACATCCTGATCGTGCCCGTCGAGGAGGAGGCCGTTCCCGCCTCCGTCGTCACCTCGCCGTCCGTGCCGCGTGACGCGCGGGGCCGCCTGGTGCTGGCCCTCGGCGAGGCCACCGGGCACGCCCACGCCGTGGTCGGCCAGGGCACCCTGGTCCGCGGGGCGCGTCCGGCCGACCCCTCCTTCCTCAACCTCCCCTCCGGCGGGCGGGTGGTTCACGAGGAGCACGCCGCGATCTCCCTGCCCAAGGGGTGGTACCGCGTGCTGCGCCAGCGCGAGTACGTCCCCGGCGCCTTCCGCGTCGTCGCCGACTGAACGATTCCCCGCACGTCCCAGGAGCACCCGAACATGACCGTGACCAGTGAACTCTCCGACACGTTGAGCGTGGCCGCGCTCCGCTGGGAGGAGGTGGCCCTCAGGACGGGCCCCGCCGACCGCGCCCGCGCCGAGGAGGGGGTACGGCTCGCCTACCGGCTCGGCGGCCTGGCCGAGCCCGAGCGGATCATCTGGGCGGCCTCGCCCGCCGAGGGCGCCGTGATCGCCGCGAAGCTCGCCGCCAACAGGGGCGGCGGCGAGCAGGACGGCCCCGGCGGCGATCCCGGAGAGAGGGCCGCGGAGTTCGACGCGGGCCGGTGCGTCCGCGACCAGGTCCGTACCCGGCCGTGGGAGCGGGCCAGGGCCGACGCCCTGGCCCGGCTCGGCGCCGAGGGCTGGCCGCTGGCCTGGTCGCTGACCGGGGGCGCGTTGTGGGACGAGGTGAACCGCCTGGTCACCCGCATCCGCGGCGGCATCGCCGCGTCCGCGGGCTCGGAGGAGGCCGGGGCGCTGCTGCGCGCCTCGACGCTGGACGCCGTGCTCGGCCAGCACGACGCGCCCTGGCTGTCGCTGTTCGACGCGCTGGGCGCGCCGGAGGTCGAGGGCCTGGTCCGGGTCGCCGAGTCCGCGGGCTGGTGGTGGCCCTTCGAGCGGGTGGCGCTGCTCTGTGAGCGCCCCGCCGAGCTGCACCGCGACGACGCGGGCCGTCCGCACCGCGCGGAGGGGGCCGCGCTCTCCTTCCCCGACGGCTTCGCCCTGCACGCCTGGCACGGCATGCCGGTGCCCGCCGACTTCGGCGCCTCCATGACGGGCCTGACCCCCGCGCGCATCCGCGCCGAGGAGAACGCCGAGTTGCGCCGGGTGATGCTGGAGCACTTCGGCTACGACCGCTACCTCGCCGAGTCGGGGGCGACGCCGACGCACCGCGACGAGACCGGCGTCCTGTGGCGCATCGACCTGCCCGACGACGAGGCGGTGGCGATGGTCGAGGTGGTCAACTCGACCGCCGAGCCCGACGGCACGTTCCGCACCTACTGGCTGCGGGTCCCGCCGTGGACCCGCACCGCCCGCGAGGGGGTCGCGTGGACGTTCGGCCAGACGGAGAAGGACTACCGGCCGCTCAAGGAGACATGAGGGATGCGTTCGAGGACTCCCCCGGCGAACACGTCGTAGAGTCCCGTCGGCTCCAGGTGGACGTAGCCGATGTGGCAGTCGCACACCGCCAGCGGGCAGCCCCGGGGGCGCAGGGCCGCGCGGAAGGAGCCGTCGTAGAGGTTGCCCAGGACCTCGGGCACGAAGTGGCAGCGCCGTACGGTGCCGTCGCCCGCCACGGAGATCACGCTCTCCCCGGTACGGCACGGCAGCCCGGCGCTGCGGTGCGGGGTCCTGCTGTGGTGGAACAGCGGGTCGAGCGCCGCCCACCCGGCCGCCTCCTCGTCGGTGTAGAGGTGTCCCTCGGCGGCGTTCACCCACAGATACACCTCGGGGGGCAGGTCGGCGCGCAGGCGCCGGGCCGCCTCCAGGTGCTCGGGCAGGCCGACGACGCCGACGCTGAAACGGACACCGAGTCCGTGCAGTTCGCGGCACCTGCCGAGGAAGCGCTCGTGGGTGACCTGGTCGGGGTGGTAGGTCGCCCACAGGGCGAGCGTGTCCAGGTCGGCCTCGGCGAGCCAGCCGGTGCGGGAGCTGAGGTTGGTCTGGATGGCGACCCTGCGGACGTGCGGGAGCCGGCTCAGCTCGACCATCGCCCGGCGGTACCACGAGCGGACCAGCCCCTCCCCCCAGGGGGTGAACAGCACCGAGACGGGGTGGCCGCACTCCGCCGTCCAGGCCGTGAACCGTTCGAGCGCCGCCCGGTCCTGCCGTAGCCGTTCCGGGCTGTCGCGGCGCTTGGCGAAGGGGCAGTAGGGGCAGTCGTAGTCGCAGCTGGACAGCGGCCCCCGGTACAGGATCGTCAGGTGGCCCGGCTCGTGCTCACCGCCCGGGGGGTTCACGCTCGTGTCCACGGGGTCGTCTCCCTTCCCGCCGGGAAGGACGCGTCCGGCGCCTCCTGTGCCCACGGGCTCGTCTCTTTCCCGTCCAGGGTCCTGTTCGGGGTCCCCGGCCTGGACGACCCCGCCATAAGCGGATTTTTCATGAAAAATCGTCATCGCTGCTCGTACTCGGACATCAGCGCACGCACCGGCGCGGAGAACAGCCACGGGCCGATCGCGTCGGAATGGGCCAGCCCCTCTGGGGTCAGCCGCAGCCGGCGCCCTTCGGGATCTCCGAGCCAGCCCCTGCCCGCCAGGACCTCCAGCTCGCCGGAGAAGTCCGCCGTCGCCTCGGTGCCGAAGCGTCCCCGGTAGGCGTCCAGGTCCAGCCCCTCCGTCCGCGGCAGCGACTGCAGGAGGTGACGGCGGCGCCGTTCCGCCTCGTCCAGGTGGAAGCCGACGTTGGCGAAGGCGAACTCCTCCGCGGGCAGCCGTACGTAGTCGTCGATGATCCCGCGCACCTGCCGGGCGGCCACCGCGTACTCGTGGGAGTAGTGCAGGCCCTCGGTGTAGGAACGGGCCCCGCAGCCGAGGCCGACCATGCCGTCGCTCTGGCAGCTGTACTCGGTCAGGCCGCCGGAGCCGGGCAGCTGGAACATCCGCATCGACACCTGTTCGTACCCGGCGGCGAGCAGGTGGTCGCGGCCCTGACGGTAGAGGCCGAGCCGGTGGTCGTCCCAGTCGCGCGCGCGGCGGCCGAGGCCGGTCAGCGGGCGGACGTACAGCGGATACAGGTAGATCTCCTCGGGCCGCCAGGCCAGCGCCGCGTCCAGCGAGTGGCGCCAGGTCTCCTCGGTCTGCCCGTCGATCCCGTAGATCAGGTCGATGTTGAGCGCCTTGAAGCCGGTGTCCCTGATCCGGCCGAGCGCCGCCTCGACCTCCGCCCGCCGCTGCGGCCTGACCGCCGCGCGGGCCTCGGCGTCGAGGAAGCTCTGCACCCCGATGGAGATCCGGGTGGTGCCCCGCTCGGCCAGGACGGCGAGCCGGTCGGCCGTGGCCGTCGCGGGCGAGGTCTCCACGGAAAGCGGCACGGCTCGCAGGTCGGCGCCCGTGATCCGCTCGGTGAGGTCGAACAGCCGGGTCAGCTCGGCCGCGCTCAGGTAGGTCGGCGTGCCGCCCCCGACGGCCGCGAGCACGAACTCCGGCCCGTCCAGGGCGTCCCGTACGGCCCGTGCCTGGCGTTCCAGCGCGTCGAGGTAGGCGGTGACGAGTTCCTCGGGGGCGCCGGTCCTGGTGAACAGGTTGCAGAACCCGCAGCGCATCTCACAGAACGGGATGTGCAGGTAGAGGAAGAGGCTCCCCTTCGGTTCCCGCGCCCACACCTGGCGCAGCGTGGGCCGGGGGTCCAGCGGCCGGTAGGCCGTCTTGTGCGGATAGGCGTAGACGTACCCCTGATAGGGGCCCGCCTCAAGGCCCGGCTGTCCGGCCGTCACCACTGTCCCCTCTCCAGGACGAACTCCCCGTAGGGCACGGTCCAGACGACCTCGTGGCCGATCCTGTGCCCGATGTGACCGTCCTCCCCATAGGCGGTGCCGTGGTCGGAGCAGACGATCGCGAAGGCCGGGCGCCTGGCGCTCATCAGCGCGAAGAGCCCGCCGATGTGCCGGTCGACGTATTCAAGCGCGGCGGCGTGACTGCGCGGGTCGTCGCCGTGCTCGCGGGTGGCTCCGGGCAGGTGGTACCAGTTCGGCTGGTGCAGCGCGGAGACGTTGACGAACAGGAACACCGGCCCGTCCACCCGGGCGACCGCCCGCTCCGCGCACGCGATCTGCGCCTCGAACGAGGTCGGCGAGGTCACCCCGAACTCCGGCTCCCAGTGGCTCTCGGCGAACAGGCCGGGCAGCGTGGAGCCGAGCGGGGTCAGCTTGTTGAAGAAGCCGACTCCTCCGACACAGATCGTGTGGTAACCCGCCGCGGCCAGCCCGGTGGGCAGGTCGGGGGCGTCGAACGTCCAGGTGCCCGTCGCCGTCGTCTCACTGCCGGGGAACGTCGCGGCGAACAGCCGGGGATGCGGTCCGGGAGCCGCCGGGGTCGGCAGGAACCCGGCGAGGATCGCGGCGTGCGCGGCGTAGGTGAAGCTTCCCGGACTGTGACGCCGTTCCCACCGGCCGCCGGGCAGGGCCCGCGCCAGGTTCGGCAGCCGTCCCGCTGCCAGCGCCTGCCGCGCCACGTCGTATCTGAGCGTGTCGAGCGTCACCAGCAGCAGGTCGTGGCCGCCCACGATCTCGTTCATGTCACGCACCGGCGCCGACCCCCGCGGGGACGTGACGGCGCAAGATGGCCGCGACCTGGGCCCGGTAGGTGTCCAGCCCCTCTGCTCCGGTGCCGGGCAGGCCGGTGAGCCCGGGCAGCAGGTCGCCGAAGGCGTTGACCTCGGCCACCGCGACGTCGCTCCAGCCGGTGCCGACCATGACGTCCACCCCGGTGGACAGGCTGCCGGGGAAGCACGCCGCCGCCCGCGCGCAGACGTCGACGAGCCGCGACCAGCCCTCGGGCCCCAGCCCGGCCCGCACCGCGCCGAGATCACCGCGCTCCCCGCCGAGGTGCAGGTTCGTCATGGGCGTACGGCTGGCGCGCACCACCGCGTGGGTCGGCGTGCCGTCGACCGTGACCACCCGCAGGTCGATCGCCCTTCCGCCGAGCGTTGCCTTGGGGAACCACCTCTCGACGTGCAGGCCGTCCGGGGCCAGCAGGCCGACGATCGCCGCCACGTCGCGCTCGTCGTCGTAGGAGCGCACCCGCAGCGAGTTGTACAGCGCGCCGCCGGTCAGTTCGGCCGACGTGACCGCCCTGATCCGGCCCGGGGCGGTCTGCAGGGCGACGACGCCGGAGGCCGAGGAGCCGTGGGCGGGTTTGACGAACACCCGGTTCCATCCGGCCTCGGTCATCCGTTCGCGCAGTTCGGCGTAGCCGCCGACGGGTCCCGCCAGCGCGGGCGGTACGGGAACCCCGGCCGCCGACAGCCTCGCGTGGCAGAGCCGCTTGTCGAACATCACCGCGATCTCACCGGGGTCGGCGAGCAACCCGGCGCCCGGGGCGTCCGCCACGGCCTGGCGGACACGTTCGATCCCGGCGGTGAGGGCGGCGTACCAGGCGGCCCCGCCGCCCACCCTGGACGGCTCCCCGGGGCCGCGCAGCAGCGCGTCGGCGGCGGCGTCCTCGCCGGGGGACTCGATCCGCACGAGGGTGCCCGGTTCGAACCGGATCGCACGATCGCTCCCGAGCACCTGAGTCCACGGCGTGACCCGGGGCTCGGGCAGGCCGTGGGCGGCGCAGGCGCGCGCGAACAGGGTGACCCGGCGCTCCCCCGGAGTGCCGACGACCGTCAGCGAGGTCACTCGGAGACCGCCACGTAGCGCCACTCGTCCTCGGGCTCCTCCTGCTCCGACAGGTCGACCTCGACGCCGGAGCCCGCGAAGGCCTCCTCGACCCTGGCGACCATGGGGTCGGTGAGGTAGTGGTGGCACAGGTCGAGGTGCTTCAGGTGGGTCAGCGGCTGGCCGGACAGCAACGCCTCGGCGCCCTCGTCCCCGAGGGAGCCCATCGACAGCGCCAGCGACTCAAGGCGGGCCACGACCGGCGCGGAGGCCACCGCCGCCGCGATCTCGTCCTGGATCTCACTGTTCTGCAGGCCCAGGTGGCGCAGGGCGGGCAGGCGTTCGCCGCTCAGGATGCCCGCCATGTCGGCCAGGGTCGCGTCCCCGCCGTACTCGTCCACGCCGAGCCAGAGCTCCAGGTGCTCCAGGGCGGGGAAGGTGCTCTCGGCGACCCCGCGGACCACTCTCGCGGGCAGGCCGCCCGACTCGACGGTGAGGTCCCTGAGGTGCTCGTGCCTGACCGGGCTCAGCTCCAGCCCGGAGCCGCCGCGCACCTCAAGCCGCTCCAGCAGCGGGAAGGCCGTCAGCAGCGGGGTGACGTCGCTCTGCTGGATCCAGGAGATCTCGGCCTCCTCCCGGGAGATCTCGCCGAGGTACAGCATGCGCAGGGCGGGCAGGCGCTCGGCGTGCTCGGTCAGCAGCCGCACCACCTCACTGGAGTCTCTCTCGTAGGCGTTCCCCCAGTCGCCGATGATGAGCGTGGTGACCTTCGTCGTGTCGACCGTGCCGACGAAGCTCAGGAAGAGTTCCTCGAAACTCTTGCCGCCTCCGTTCCGGTCCACCCCGATCCGCCAGGCCGCCGCCTCCGGGGCGGGCAGCTCCCGTGGCTCCTCGCCCTCGGGCACGTGCACGATGGGCAGACCGGCGTAGGCGCCGTTCCCGAGCGAGTCGTCGGCGTAGTCCATTGCAGAGCTCCTGTCAGGCGAAATACGGCAGACCACTTCCTACCAGAGATCGCCGACACTTCATGTCCATCTGGACAGCGGGGTCACTCGGTGACCGCCACGTAGCGCCATGTCTCGTCCGGCATCAGCTGACCCGAGAGGTCGACCTCGACGCCCGCCAGGGCGGCCCCGACCTTGGCGACCATGGGGTCGGTGAGGTGATGGTGGTGCAGGTCCAGGCGCCTCAGGTGGGTCAGCGGCTGGCCGGACAGCAGCGCCTCCGCCCCGTCGTCGCCGAGGGAGCCCATCGACAGGGACAGCGTCTCCAGGCGGGCCACGATCGGCGCGGAGGCCACCGCCGCCGCGATCTCGTCCTGGATCTCACTGTCCTGCAGGCCCAGGTGGCGCAGGGCGGGCAGCCGCTCGCCGCCCAGGATCGCCCCGAGGTCCGCCACGGTCGCGTCGCCGCCGTAGTTGCTCACGCCGAGCCAGAGCTCCAGGTATTCGAGCGCGGGCAGGTCACTGTCCCCGACCCCGCGGACCACGGACGCGGGAAGCCCTCCGCTCTCGAACCTGAGCACCCTGAGGTTCTCGTGCCTGACCGGCGGGAACAGCAGCCCCTCGCCGCCGCGCACCTCCAGGCGCTCCAGCAGCGGGAAGGCCGCCAGCAGCGGGGTGACGTCACTCTGCTGGATCCAGGAGATCTCGCACTCCTCGTACGACATGGCCCCGAGGAACAGGGAACGGAGGGCGGGGAAGCGGTCCGCGTGCTCCGTCAGCAGACCGACGATCTTTGAGGAGTCGTCCTCGTAGGACTCCCCCCAGCTGCCGACGATGAGCGCGGAGACCCTGGTCGTGTCGACGACGTCGACGAAGTGCCGGAAGTCGAGTTCGAGGTCGCCCTCGTCCCAGTCAAGGCCTATCCGCCAGGCCGCCGCCTGCGGGGCGGGCAGTCCCTGCACGTCCCCGTCGTCGCTCCCGGGCGCCTGCACGATGGGCAGACCGGCGTAAACGCCCTCCCGGAGCGCGGTGACGGCGTCGTTGAACTCGGCGTGGTCCATTCCAGGGCTCCCGTCCGGCGAAATATGGCAGACCATTTCCTACCAGAGCTTGCCGACATTTCATGCCTCGTCAGATAAATCCTGACAAAACAGGCGGTGGGTCATCATGGAGGGTATGGACAACGGCCATATCCGGTTCGGTTCGGCCACGGGCCGCTGGGTTCTGCTCACCACCGTGCTCGGCTCGGGAATGGCCATGCTGGACGGCACGGTCGTCAACGTGGCGCTGCCCGCGCTCGGCTCCGCTCTCAAGGCCGACATGGCGGGGCTGCAGTGGACGGTCAACGCCTACACGCTGACCCTCGCGGGGCTGATCCTGCTGGGCGGCTCACTCGGTGACCGGTACGGCAGGCGCAGGATCTTCCTGGCCGGCGTCGTCTGGTTCGCCGCCGCCTCCGCCCTGTGCGGTCTCGCGCCGAACATCGAGACGCTGATCGCCGCCCGCGCCCTGCAGGGGGCAGGCGGAGCGTTGCTCACCCCGGGCTCGCTGGCCATCATCCAGGCCTCCTTCGACCGTGAGGACCGGCCCAGGGCCATCGGGGCCTGGTCGGGGCTCGGCGGGGTCGCCGCGGCCGTCGGGCCGCTGCTGGGCGGCTGGCTGGTCGAGACGGCCGGGTGGCGCTGGGTGTTCCTGCTCAACCTGCCGCTGGCCGCGCTGGTGATCGCGGTCGCCGTACGGCACGTGCCGGAGAGCAGGGACACCGAGGCGACCGGCCGCTTCGACGTCGCGGGCGCCGCGCTGGCCGCGTTCTCCCTGGCCGGGATCACCTACGGGCTGATCGGCCTTCAGGTGGTCCCGCTGGTCGCGGGCGCGGTGCTCGGCGTGGTGTTCGTCTGGCTGGAGATCAGGCGCTCGCCCGCCGCGCTCGTCCCGGTCGGCCTCTTCTCCTCGAAGGAGTTCACCGCGGTGAACGTGGTCACGCTGATCATGTACGCCGCGATGGGTGTGGTGTTCTTCCTCCTGGTCGTCCAGTTGCAGGTCTCCTCGGGCTTCTCCCCCGTGCTCGCCGGGTCGGCGATGATCCCGATCACTCTGCTGATGCTGCTGCTGTCGGCCGGGGCGGGTGAGCTGGCCAAACGGATCGGCCCGAGGATCCCGATGTCGGCGGGCATCCTGGTCTGTGCCGTCGCCCTGGTGCTGATGTCCCGGATCGGCGAGGGCACGCCGTACGCGACGGGAGTGCTGCTGCCCGTCTCCCTGTTCGGCCTGGGCCTGTCCGCGGCGGTCGCGCCGCTCACCGCCACGGTGCTGGCCACCGCGGACGAGCGCTACGCGGGCGTGGCCAGCGGCGTCAACAACGCCGTGGCCAGGACCGGAGGGCTGCTGGCGGTGGCCGCGATCCCGCCGCTGGCCGGACTGACCGGTGAGGCCTTCCACTCCCCCGCGGTCTTCACCGCCGGATTCCGCACCACGATGCTGGTCGCCGCGGCGATGATGGCCGCCGCGGCCGTGACCACCTTCCTCACCATCAGGCGCAACGTCCTGGCCGCCTCGACCCCCCACCCCAGCTGCCCGGTCGAGGCCCCCCAGCTCGGCGACAGGTGAGAGTCCCCAGAAGGTGCCCTCAGAAGGTGAAGGCCTGGCTGCGGACGCTGTTGTCGAAGTTGGAGGGGAGGAGTTCGGGCTCGCCGACGGAGCGGACGCCCGGCAGGCGGGTGAACAGCTCGCGGAACATGGTCCTGATCTCCTGACGGGCCAGGTTGGCGCCCAGGCAGAAGTGCGGCCCCGGGCCGCCGAAGCCGACGTGGCCCTTGGTCTCGCGGGTGATGTCGAAGCGGTCGGGGTCGGGGAAGACCTCCTCGTCGCGGTTGGCCGAGCCGTAGAACAGCACGACCTTGTCCCCGGCCTTCAGGTGCAGGCCGCGCAGGTCGTGGTCCTGGGTGACGGTGCGGCGGAACTGCATGATGGGCGAGACGTAACGGACCATCTCCTCGATCGCCCCGCCGATGTGGGCGTCGAAGTCCTCGGTCAGCAGGCGGCGCTGCTCGGGGTTGTCGGTGAGCAGCTTGACGCCGTGCGCCATGGTGTTGCGGGCCGTCTCGTTGCCCGCGACCAGCAGCAGCGCGAAGAACGAGCCCAGCTCGCGGTCGGTGAGCCGTTCCCCGTCCACGTTGGCGGTGACCAGGGCGGAGACCAGGTCGCCCTCGGGCGTCGTGGCGCGCCGCCTACCCAGCTGGATCACCATGCGCTGCAGGGCGAGCAGCGCCAGCATGTTCTGCCCGGCCATCCTGAGCGTCTGGGGCAGGCTGGGCCGTACCCCGGTGTAGGCGGTCGAGACGTCGACGTGCCGGTGGACCCGCTCCCGCATCTCGTCGGGGATGCCCATCATGTCGCAGATGACGTGGATGGGCAGCCGGGCGGCGACCTGGCGGACGAAGTCGCCGGGGCCCTCGGAGATCACGTCGTCGACGATCCCGGCGCACGCCCTGTCGATGCCGTCCTGCAGCCCGGCGAGCATCTTGGGGCTGAACGCCCGCGAGACGATGCGGCGCAGACGGGCGTGCCGGGGGTCGTCCATGTTCACCATGGACTCGCCGAACACGTGCTTGACCCAGCCGGGCGGCTCGGGGTTGGTCACCGCAGGCTCGCTGGAGAAGACCTTGGCGTTGCGGCTGGCCTCGACCACGTCCGCGTGCCGTACCAGGGCGTAGAAGCCCTTGCCCGAGCGCAGCAGCGGCACTCGCCGTTCCGGGAAGAACACCGGCCGGTCCAGCTCTCGCAGCCGTGCGAACGCCTCGTTGCGCTCCTTGATCGGGCGGCGCCAGAACCCCAGATCGGCCAGATCGATGTCCATGACCCAATCCTGGCACGCCCGTGACCCGCCTCGCCCGGCGCGCCGGGCGCCGGAGATCCGCCGGTGACGGACCTCCGGTCGGCTGTCAGGGGGTCACAGGACCTTCGACTTCGCGCTGAGGTGGCTGCGGATCTCCTTGGCGAGCCGCTTGGCGGAGACGTTCGGGTTGTCGGTCACGGCCGCGCCGAACCGCGCCACGGCGGTGCCCCTGCGTGAGCCGACCCATCCCCTGAGCTTGATGGTCGTCGCGTCGCCCTTGTCGAGGGAGGAGACCAGGCACAGTACGGACCGCCGCTTGACGGAGCACTTCACACTGCGCGGCTTCGAGATCACCCTGACCGTGCGGAAGTGCGTGGAGAAGTCACCGACGAGCGCCACGTAGTGCTGGCCCTTGACCCGCTTGTTGCGCACCTTGACGGTGTAGGTGAGGTTTCCGCCCCGGTAGGTGTACTTGGGGAAGAAGACCTCGTACCGGAAGGGGGCCGAGGCCGCGGTAGGCCGGGCCTCGGCCGCCGCCGCGGTCGAGGGCTGGACGAGAAGGGCACCGCCGAGCGCGGCGGCGAGGGCCGCGGCGGCGAGCCTCCTGGGGAGAAGATCACTCATATGCCGCATCATCTAACAACTTTCAGGAATTCCCCACGTTTTTACAGCAGGGTGGAATGTCCGGCGGGGACGGTGAACCGGGCACCCGTCTTGGCCGGGGCACCGCGGCGGCTGATGTAGTCCAGCGTGCGGAAGTCCGCCTGCAGCTCCTCCTGGGTGATCCGGCAGACGATGTAGCCGCGCCGCTGGTCGAGATAGGAGATGTGCGGGTTCTCCGCGATCGTCTCGGCCACCCTGGCCTTGTCCCGGTAGCCGTCCCCGTCGCTGGCGATCGAGGAGGTGACCAGTTCGACCCCGACCTTGGGCGAGTCGGGATCGTCGAAGTCGAGCATGAGGTCGGCCGCGTGGTGCATGTGCATGTCACCGGTCAGCACGACCGGGTTGGCGGCGCCCGAGTCGCGGAAGCCGGTCAGCAGGCGGGTGCGCTCGGCGGCGTAGCCGTCCCAGGAGTCCATGTTGACCTCGATGCCCGGCCCGGCCCGGTAGTCGCGCTGGGCCATCAGGATCTGCTGGGCGACCAGGTTCCAGCGCGCCCGGGAGGAGGCGAGCCCGTCCAGCAGCCAGCGCCGCTGGTCCTCCCCGAGCAGGGTGCGCCGGGTCGCGAGCCGGTCGTCGCATCCGGCCCTGAGCCCGTCCTGGCACGCCTGGTCGTCGCGGAACTGCCGGGTGTCGAGTAGGTGGAAGCGGGCCAGCGGCCCCCAGTCGACCCGCCGGTGGATCCGGATCGAACCGCCGTCGGGCACACTCGTCCCGCGCAGCGGCATGTTCTCGTAGTAGGCCTGGAACGCGTTGGCCCTGCGGCGGGTGAACTCCGGGTCCCCGGTGCTGGAGACCTTCCCGGCCCAGTTGTTCTCGACCTCGTGGTCGTCGAAGGCGACCAGCCACGGCGCGACCGCGTGCGCGGCCCGCAGGTCGGCGTCGCTCTTGTACTGCGCGTGCCGCATCCGGTAGTCGGCCAGCGTGGCGCACTTGCCCGCGGTGTGCTCACGTACGGCGCCGCCCATCGCGGTGTAGCCCTGGGGGGCGTACTCGTACATGTAGTCGCCCAGGTGGACGACCAGATCGGGCTCCTGCTCGGCCAACCTGCGGTAGGCCGTGTAGTAGCCGTGCTCGTAGTGGGCGCAGGCGGCCACGGCCAGTGTCAGCGGGGACGGCGCCGCCTCGGCCGCCGGGGCGGTCCGGGTACGGCCCGCGGGCGAGAGGTGTCCCTCCGCGCGGAAGCGGTAGAAGTACTCCCGGCCGGGTTCGAGCCCGTCCAGCTCGACGTGGACGCTGTGCGCCCGTTCCCGCCGGGCGGTCTCCACGCCGTTGCGCAGCACCCTGGTGAAGTTCTCGTCGGCGGCCACCTGCCACTCGACCTCGACGTCCCTGGCGGGCATCCCGCCCAGCCCCTGCGGGCCGAGCGGGTCGGGGGCGAGCCTGGTCCACAGCACGACCCCGTCCGGCGACGGGTCACCCGAGGCGATCCCCAGGGTGAACGGGTCGCGGCGGAGGGTTCGCGAGGTCGTCCGGTTCCCGGTCGGCGTCAGCCCCGCCCCGGTGAGCAACAGGCCGCCCACACCCGTGGCGGCGACGGAAAGGAACACCCTGCGTGACGGTGTCTGCTCCACGCGACCAGTGCAACCCGCCCGTCTTTCCCCGCCGTGGCCTGCGGTCCACGGCGGGATGAACAACCGTTGCACAGGCAAGGGCCTTACCCACCGTCATTGAACACCCGTCTACCCCCGGGCGACGGTCCGGTGAAGGGACGGGTCACTGGAGGTAAGGCTTGAGGTGTTCGTTGAGCGCTCCGCACCCCAGGTAGTTGCGCACGCTGTGGAAGTCGATCCAGTCGAGGTTCACCAGCGTCTCCTGGTCGACGCCGGTGAAGTTTCTGCGCAGTTCGGCGGGGATCGCCACGATGTCGTCCTTGTCGGCGACGTTGACCCAGCGCCTGACCGACGGCGGCTTCCTGCCCTGGCCGTTGATCGGGGCGGGCAGCAGGCGTTCGAAGATGACGTTCTGCATGCCGAGCGGGCTGCCGAGGGTGAGCAGCAGGTCGACCTTCAGGTCGGGGTTGGACCACAGCGTCTCGTAGGCCACCACGCTGCCGAGCGAGTGGGCGATGACCACCTTCGGCTGGTTGCGCCTGATCGTCTGCGCCACCGCCGCGCGCGCCTTCTCCCTGGCCTGGCCTCCGGCCGTCATGTAGGCGGCGACCTCGGGGCAGAAGAGTCCCGCGACGTCGGCCGCGTTGGCCTGCAGGCGGTCCAGCAGCCAGCCGGTCATCGCGTGCAGCGCGCCGGTCAGCCCCTCCCCCACCGTGGCGAACTGCTTCGCCCAGGCGACGAAGACCTCCTGGGAGGGGGTGTCCATGGCGCGGACCGCGCGCGCGGACGGTTCCTGGGGCCGCTCGCCCAGCAGGTGCGCGTAGTAGGCGATGTCGGTGACGTAGCGCTCCTGGGCGTACGGCACACCGCCGGTCAGCCCCTTGTGCAGGTAGCGGTTCCATTTCTCACGTACGGCCCCGGCCGCGCCCTCGGCCGAGTTACCCGCGTCGCGGTAGTAGTGGTACTTGCCTATCCCATGCACGCCGACGATCTTGTCCACGCGCCCCCGCCTCTCGTACGGATCTTCACGGTGCGGCCCCCTGGGTTTCCCCGGAGTCACTGTGGCGGAAGGCGCACCGCCCCACAAGACCGGATCACCCGGCCCTTCCCGTCCAGACAGGGGGATAAATCGCTTGATCAGGGAGTTCACGCCGTGGATATCCTGGGATCACAGCCCATGAGATTCCGAAGGAGCAGTCCTCCCATGTCCGATCCGCTTGAGATCAGCGGCTCGCTCTGCGTCCCCGAGGCCGAGCTCCGCTGGCGATTCTCCCGCTCCTCGGGGCCGGGCGGGCAGGGGGTCAACACCACCGACAGCCGGGTCGAGCTGAGCTTCGACCTGGCCGCGACCGAGGCTCTGCCGCCGCCGCTCAGGGAACGCGCGCTCGAACGTCTCGGTCCCCGGCTGGTCGGCGGCGTCATCACCGTCGTCGCCTCGGAGTTCCGTTCCCAGCTGCGCAACCGCGAGGCGGCGCGCGACCGGCTGGCCCGGCTGCTGCGGGAGGCCGTGGCCCCTCCACCGAAGCGGCGCCGTCCGACCAAGCCGAGCAGGGGCTCCGTCGAGCGGCGGATCACCGCCAAGAAGCACCGCTCCGACCTCAAGCGGCTACGCCGGGGCGACTTCTGAGCGCCTGAACGGCCGATGGCAGAATGGGCCGATGCCCCTCGTCCCCAGCGTCCGCGCGGTGATCCTCGACGACGACCGGCTCGTGCTGTTCCGGCGCACGGTCCCCGGACAGGACCTCTACTGGTCGATCCCCGGCGGCCACGTCGAGCCGCAGGACGCCTCCCTTGAGCACACCCTCCACCGCGAGGTGCTTGAGGAGCTGGGCGCGGTCGTCTCCGACGTCACCCCGCTGACCACCCTTGAGTGCGTGCGCGACGACGGCGTCAAGATCCAGCACGTGTACGGCTGCCGCCTGGTCTCGATGGACCCCGCCCTGCGCTGCGGCCCCGAGTTCTCCGACCCCGCCAGGGGCGTCTACGAGGTCGTACGGCTGCCGCTCGACCCCGCGGAGATCACGGCCGTCAACATCGTCCCGCCGGAGCTCGGCGCCTACCTCGCCGCCGAGATCGCCTGCCTCTCCACTCAGATCAAAGCCCGCTGAGGGCGCGGCGATCGCTCCGCCGGCCTTCTCCCGCCCGCTCCTCCCGCGCCGGAGCGGCCTCCGACACGTCAGTCTCGTGTGCGGGCCCGGCTCAGCGGGGCCGAGGGGTCGGCCGCCAGGTGCCGTGAGGAGGGCGGTGCTCCCGCGGCGACCAGCAGGTCCCCGACTGCGGCGATCATCGCGCCGTTGTCGGTGCACAGCCCCGGGGGCGGGATCCGCAGCGTGAGGCCCGCCGCGCGGCAGCGCTCGGCGGCGAGTTCGCGCAGTCTCCGGTTCGCGGCGACCCCGCCGACGATCACGAGGGTGTCCACTCCGGCGCCCAGGCAGGCCTCGACAGCCTTGCGGGTCAGCACGTCGGCCACCGCCTCCTGGAAGGAGGCCGCGACGTCGGGCACGGCGAGGGAGTCGCCCGCCCGCGCCACATGCCTGGCGACGGCGCTCTTGAGCCCGGAGAAGGAGAAGTCGTGGCCGTCGCCGAGCATCGCCCGGGGGAAGGCGACCGCCCCGGGGTCGCCGTCGTGGGCGGCCTCGGCGACGGCGGGACCGCCGGGGTAGGCGAGCCCGAGGAGCCTGGCGACCTTGTCGAACGCCTCGCCCGCGGCGTCGTCACGGGTGTCGCCGAGGTGGACGACCGGGTCACGGGCCAGGTCCCCGAGCAGGAGCAGCGAGGTGTGCCCTCCGGAGACGATCAGCGCGACCGAGCGCGGCGGCAGCGGGCCGTGCTCCAGGGTGTCGGCGGCCACGTGCCCGGCCAGGTGGTGCACGCCGTACAGGGGGAGGTCCCAGGCCAGCGCGTAGGCCTTGGCGGCGGCGATCCCGGTCTGCAGCGCGGTGGCCAGGCCGGGCCCCGAGGTGACCGCGACCGCGTCGATCTCGGAAGGACCGACCCCGGCCCGCTCGAAGGCGGCCCGCACGCAGGGGACGAGCGACTCCAGGTGGGCGCGGGCGGCGATCTCCGGCACCACCCCGCCGAAGCGCGCGTGTTCCTCCATCGAGGAGGACAGCGCGGCGCCGAGAAGCCGACCGCCGGAGACGATGCCGACGCCGGTCTCGTCGCACGAGGTCTCGATCCCCAGGACGACCGCCATGCCACCCCCTTGTTGCAAGTAATTCGCAACTACGAATGATAGGCATCAAGACTCTTTCGGGCGAACGCCGTACGCTCTGGATTTAGTAGGACGTCCGACTACATTGAGGAGCGAACGAGATCATGCGCGTCGTCGTCACCCGCGGGCTCGTGGGGGCCGCCTGATGAACCTCCAGCCGGACGCCGAGGTCGTGACCCTGGTCACCGGACGCCTCGGGCAGATCATCCTCAACCGGCCCCGCGCCCTGAACGCCCTGAACCACGGCATGATCCGCCGGATCGACACCGCCCTGCGGGCCTGGGCCTGCGACGACTCCGTCTCCGCCGTGCTCATCAGGGGGACGGGCGAGCGCGGCCTGTGCGCCGGGGGCGACATCCGCGCCATCCACGAGGACGTCAGGACCGGGGGCGGGGCCTCACCGGCGTTCTGGCGGGACGAGTACCGCCTCAACGCCCTCATCGCCCGGTACGGCAAGCCGTACGTGGCCCTGATGGACGGCATCGTCATGGGCGGCGGGGTGGGCGTCTCCGCGCACGGCGGTGTGCGGATCGTCACCGAACGCACCGCCCTGGCCATGCCGGAGACCACGATCGGCTTCCTGACCGACGTGGGAGGCACCTACCTGCTGTCGCGGGCGCCCGGCGAGCTCGGCACCCACATGGCGCTGACCTCGGCGGCGATCGGGGCGGGCGACGCCGTCGCCTGCGGGCTCGCCGACCACTTCGTCCCCTCGGCGGATCTCGGCGCCCTCACCGCCGAACTGGCCTCGGGGGACGTGGCGGGGGTCGTCGCCGCCTTCGCCCGCCCGGTGCCGCCCGGGAAGCTGACCGGCGAACGCGGATGGATCGACGCCTGCTACTCCGCCGAAACGGTCGAGGAGATCGTGGAGCGGCTGCTCGGCGACGGCGCCGAGGAGGCGAAGCGGGCGGCGGAACTGGTCTCGGCCAGGTCGCCGACCGCGCTGAAGGTCACCCTGCGCGCCCTGCGCCTGGCCCGGGGGCTCGGCTCCCTTGAGGAGGCGCTCGACCAGGAGTACCGCGTCGCCTGCGCGATGCCGTCCGCGCCCGACCTGGTCGAGGGCATCCGCGCCCAGGTGATCGACAAGGACCGCTCCCCCCGCTGGTCCCCCGCCCGTCTCGAAGAGGTGAGCGAGCGGGACGTGGACCGCTTCTTCGCACCCCTGGGCGAACACGAGCTCGGGCTGTCCGCGGGGCCGGGGTGACGGCCGTTCAGGCGCGTCCCTCCCGGTCTCCCGTCCGGCTTCTCGCGCGGCCGGCGAGCAGGACACAGTCGCCGCACTTGCCGCCGCCGGGCAGCCGGTAGTACAGGCAGCAGCTGCGCCGGGTGAAGACCGGCCGCCCGGGGACGGGTTCATCCAGCTCACCGGTGTCGCGCAGCAGCCCCGTCCCCAGCAGCTCCCGGCCGAGCGCGACGGCCCTCGTGGCCAGGTCGGGGCGCCGGCCCGCGAGGACGCACACGGCTCCCGCCAGGGCCGAGGCGGCGTTGCCCCACAGCAGGCCCGGCGCGATCCCGACGACCTCCCGTACGGCCAGCGCCAGCGGTTCGAGCAGCCCGGTCACCACGCCGCGGTACATCGGCCCGGCCGCCTCGACGGGGCCGGGCACACGCCGCCCCGCGGGCCGTACGGCGCGCAGCGGCAGCGGCCCGGCGGGGGCCGGGTACCAGTGCAGCCGGGCGGGGGCCAGGTCGAGGAGGAGGTCGTGGGCGGCCACGGCCCCGACGACCGGCGACCACAGGCGGGCCGCGAGCCCCTGGAACTGGATGGAGGCCGCCACCCGCGGCTGGTCGGTGCCCAGGCGCACGGCGACCTCGGCGACGCGCCGTTCCAGCAGGGCTCGGTCGGTGAGCAGGTCGGTGAGCGGCCGCCAGCCCGGCTCCGCCTCGCCCTCGTCGAGCTCGAAGTAGCCGCCGACCGAGGACACCTCGGCCATCGCCGCAGAGACGGCCTCCGGGGCGGCGGGCGCGATCACGGGGGCGCGCCGGACGGGGGACATGACGAATCACCGATCCTCTCCCGGGGAGGTCCGCCCCGGCCTGGCCTGAGGAGGCGACCGCGTGAGTCTCCGGCTCCCGGCGAGACTCGTCGTGAGCCATCCGCCCACGACCGGCTCGCCGGTCACGGTGGCGGGACCGCGCCGGACTCGCACCGGCTTCCTCTGACCGCCGTCGCCCGCGGCGGCATCATCTCACAGGGGATGGAGACTTCTCTGTGCTCCGGGTGCCGACCTCCGGCGGACCGGCCCGGCGGGACCCGCCCACGGCGGGGAGGGCAGACTCTTCCCCGTGAAGCGAATCCTCATCATCGGCATCGGCGCGGGCGACCCCGACCATCTCACCCTCCAGGCGGTCAAGGCCATCGGCCGGGCCGACGCCTTCCTGCTGGTGGACAAGGGAGAGGTCAAACACGACCTGTCCGATCTGCGCCGGGACATGATCGAGGCGCACGGGCGGCGGCCGTACCGGGTGGTGCAGGCCCAGGACCCGGAGCGGGACAGGACCACCCCCGCCTACGCCTCGGCCGTCGAGACGTGGCGTTCGCGGCGCGCCGACCTGTACGAGGCGTTCGTCCGCGACGAACTCGGCGAGGACGAGACCGGGGCGATCCTCGTCTGGGGCGACCCCGGCCTCTACGACAGCACGCTCGCCGGGATCGAGGAGGTCGCCGGGCGGGGGACGGTCGTCTTCGACCACGAGGTCGTCCCGGGCATCACCAGCGTCTCCGCGCTGACCGCCCGGCACCGTACCAACCTGAACCGGGTCGGCCGCCCGGTGCACATCACCACCGGCCGCCGCCTGGCACAGGAGGGGCCGACGGCCGACGACGTCCTCGTCATGCTCGACGCGCACTGCGCCTTCGCCGACCTGGGGGACCGGGCGGAGGAGTTCCACATCTACTGGGGCGCCTACCTGGGCACCCCGGACGAGATCCTGGTCTCCGGGCCGGTGACCGAGGTGGCGGGGCGCATCCGCGACCTGCGCGCGCAGGCCCGGGAGCGCAAGGGCTGGATCATGGACACCTACCTGCTCAGGCGCCTGCCCCCGGCGTGAGGCTCAGCTCCCTGCCGCCCGCCCCGTGCCCGTACGGCCCGCGCGCCACTCGTGGGCCGGCAGCCAGATGAGGGAGCAGCCGCCCATGACGCCGGTCAGCACGCCCACGGGCAGCCGGGTCGGGGCGAGCAGGCCCTGGGCGGCCAGGCAAACGGGCCAGTGGTATGAACCAGGTCACAGGCCGCCACCTTGACAGGGCGCGCCGAAATCCAAAAACTGAGCTTAGGCTTACCTAAGTTACCTGAAGCTCGCCGCCGCCCGGACGTGGGCCCCGGGCGCGGCGTCCGCCGCATCGTGGTCTCGACGCTACGGGAGACCACGATGCGGCCGGGGCCCTGGCATACCGGCCCCGAGGAGCGTTCGCCTCCCGGACGAGAGGCAGGACCGGGCCCGGGTACGGCGGGCCGACCGCCGCCGACCGGAGACACCCCGGTTCGGGGCGGGGGGCGGCCAAGGGGCGATCCGGGGCGGGCTAGGCTGTGGGGGAACCCTCGCGCAGGCTCGCCGAGCCCGCCCGGGGCGTCTCGCGGCGGTGGGGCCCGCCGTACCCGAACCGCGGCACGCGCGCCGCCAACGGTCCCTGCTCGTGACAGCTCGCGCCCTGGAACCCGGGGCGCACGCCACGTGTGGGGAGGATCATGCGCCCGGATGAGGTGGGGCCCGCAACGGTGACCGAGCCCGTCGACCCAGACGTCGATCTCGCCGACGTACGGCGCCGCCGCCAGGCACGCCGCTCGCAGCTGCGCGTGCTCGCCGCGGTCGCCGCCGGAGGCTCGATCGGCGCGGCGGCCCGTTACGGGGCGTCTCTGCTGTGGCCGACCCCGCCTGCGGCCTTCCCGTGGACCACGCTGGGCGTCAACGCCCTCGGCTGCCTGGTGATCGGCGTCTTCCTCGTGACGCTGACCGAGGCCTGGACCGCCCCCGTCTGGGTGCGGCCGTTCTTCGCGACCGGCGTGCTCGGCGGGTTCACCACCTTCTCCACCTACTGCGTGGACATCGAACGCCTGGTCGCAGCCGGACGGCCCGGCCCGGCGCTGACCTACATGGCCGTCACGGTCGTGGCCGCCATGGCCTCGGTCACGGCCGGAGCGTGGATCACCCGCCTGATCCTGGCGGCGGTGAGACGGAAGGCAGGGAGAACACGATGATCATGTCTGGGCGAGGGCTGAGACTGACCGTCTTCCTCGACGACACCGACACCTGGCACCACCGTCCGATGTACACCGAGATCGTGCACCGCGCCCACGCCGCCGGGCTGGCCGGGGCGTCGGTCTTCCACGGCCTTGAGGGCTTCGGCGCCACACAGGTCGTGCACACCACCCGGCTGCTGTCGATGGCCGACGACCTGCCGGTCGCCGTGGTGATCATCGACACCGAGGAGGCCGTCCGCGCCTTCCTGCCCCAGCTCGACGACCTGCTCATCGAGGGCGTGGCCGTGCTCGACCAGGTCGAGATCGTCCACCATCGCGGCGGGCGAGCAGAACGGTGAGAGGCACGGTGGGAGACACGGTGGGAGACACGGTGCGGAGGGGGGCACGGTGAACTGGCTGCTGGTGCTGGCCGGCGCCGCCGTCGGCGCGCCGCTGCGTTATCTGACCGACCGGACGGTCCAGGCCCGGCACGACACGGTCTTCCCGTGGGGGACCTTCACCGTCAACGTGTCCGGCTCCATCGTCCTCGGCCTGCTGGCCGGGGCCGCGCTGTCCGGCGCGGTGGGCACGGAGATCCAGTTGCTGGTGGGGACCGGGTTCTGCGGGGCGCTGACCACCTACTCGACGTTCTCCTACGAGACGTTGCAGCTGGCCGAGAACGGCGCGCGTTTCTACGCGGTGGTCAACGTCGTCGCCTCGGTGGTCGCGGGTCTCGGCGCCGTTTTCGTCGGCATGACCCTCGCCCGGGTCCTCTTCGCCTGACGCCGGGGCCTCTCGTCGCCCCTCAAACCGGCCTCCACGGACGGATCCCCCGGCGGAGACGCCTCTGCCGTGCCACGCGTCCGCCCCGCGCGGTCCGGCCGCGGGTAAAGAAAGAGGCCTTCTTCCTTGATTGAGGAAGAACGACCCTTTTTCTCACCGTTACCTCTGTGAGCTGCGGATATGACGCGGCGTATACGCAAGGTTCCGACTTTTGGGGTAGTTCATATGTTCGCGGTGCTCGTCGCGGTACTCGCGGGAGCCTTCATCTCGGTCCTGCTGGTCGTGGTCGTCCTGTCGGCGACCAGGGGCAGCCGGGCCAGGCGTCCGCAGCGGCCCGTCTCCACAGGTCCTCACCGGCATGTGAACCGTGTCCTCTCCCCACTCGGTCTCGCCTCCCTCCTGCAACGCGGCCACCGGCGCTCAAGGACCCGCGCGGCCGGACCCGGCGCGGGATGACGGCGGTGTCTCTTTGCTCCGCCTGACGGCGTCGCGGGGCTTGGGCGCCTCCGGGTCGGCGCTTTCCCTCGTCACTGTGTCTCCTTGCTCCGCCTGACGGCGTCGCGGGCTTGGGCGCCTCCGAGTCGGCGCTTTCCCTCGTCACTGCGTCGCTGCGCTCCTGCGTTCCTCAGTCCAAGCACCGACGGCGCCCAAGCCGACACTCCTCACGCTGAGGGCCGGTAGGGCATCGATCGCCGCCTTCTCCGTCAGCGGTGTGTGACCAACCGGTTGGCGGTGGTGCGATGCCGGCTGGGCGGCCGTTCGTCCGGTGCTTGAGACCGTGGTCGCACGGGCGAGGCGCCGGGTGCGACTCCGGTCGCACGTTATGGAGCCTTGGGGTCGATGTGGCGCCGTGTGCCCTGCTCTGAGAATGGCCGGGTGACCGAGATCATCGCGGGGCTGTACATGTCCCCGCTGGAACTTCTTTCCCTGCTGGGCGCCCTCGCGCTGGTGGTGGCGCGCTGGCTTGCCTCGCCCGCCCGCCCGTACGTCACGATCACGGCGGGGACGGTCTTCGTGCTGTCCGCGATCGCGCTGGGTGTGACGGGGCTCCGCTGGCAGATGTTGCCGGTGCTGGCGGGCGCCGCCGTGGCGTTTCCGTTCGCCCTCGCTCCCCTGCTGGGACGCCGTACCGGCCGGTCGGCGTGGCGGGCCCGGTGGTGGCTGGCGTTGCCGGGGTCGGCGGTCTGCGCCTGCCTGATCGCCGGGGGTCCGGTGGCCGCCTGGGCCTTCCCGGTTCCCGTGTTCCCCGAGCCGTCAGGCCGTTTCGCGGTCGGCACCCGGGTGGCGCAGTGGACCGACCCGCACCGGCCCGAGAGCTTCACCGCCGATCCGGACGACCGGCGCACGGTCGTGGTCCAGCTCTGGTATCCCGCGCGGAGGAGCCCCGCGGGCGCGCGGCGGGCCCAGTACCTCGGACGCACCGAGCAGGAGGCACGTGTCGTCTCCGGCACCCTCGCCCGCCAGGTCGGCCTGCCCGGCTTCCTGATCGACGGCGTCCCGCGTGCCCGCTCCCGTTCGATCTTCGACGCCCCGGTGGCCGGGGGGAGCGAACGGTTCCCGGTCGTGCTGTTCTCTCCCGGGTCGGGCGGGGTGCGCACCCAGAACACCGCCTGGGCCGAGGAACTGGCCAGCCACGGCTACGTGGTCGCCACCCTCGACCACCCGTACGACTCCGCCGCCGTCGTCCTCGCCGACGGCCGGACGATTCACGCCAGGACCGCCTCCACCGGAGACCGGGACAAGGACGACAGGCTGGCGGTCGGCTGGACGGCCGTCCGGGCCTCCGACCTCGGCTTCGTCCTCACACAGCTGGAGCGACTGGATCGAGGCGAGATCACCGACCCGCTGGCCGGACGCCTGGACACCGGCCGGGTCGCGGTCACCGGCCACTCCATGGGTGGTGCCGCCGCCCTGCAGGCCGCCCGGCAGGACAGCCGGTTCGACGCCGTCATCGACCTGGACGGCTACCCCCACGGCCCCGCCTCCCCCGCCCTCAACCAGCCGGCGCTCGCGCTGACCCAGGCCGTGACCCCGGGAACCGACCCGCGTTACATCCCCCGCCTCACCGAGGCCCTCAAGTCCGGCACCGCGACGAACTACCGGCTCACCGTTCCCGGCGCCGCGCACCTCACCTTCATGGACGGTCCCCTGTACCTGCCGCCTGTGCCGTCGATCGTCGGTTCCCTGGGCCGTGCCGAGAGCCCGCGCGTCGTCGCCGCGGCCACCCTCGCCTTCCTGGACGCCACCCTGCGGCACGAACCCGGTGACCTGGCCCGCGACCTGTCGGCCTACGGCGACCTCAGCGTCCACCGCCCGGGTGACGGCCGCTGACCGGCGCCGGAACACACCTCGTCCTCCGGACGGTCAGATCAGGACGTCCGCGTCCGTACGGCTTCGCAGTTCTTCGACGCTCACGCCGGGGGCGGTCTCGACGAGCCTCAGTCCTTCGGGGGTGACGTCGAGGACGCCGAGGTCGGTGATGACCCGGTTGACGCACGCCCTGCCGGTGAGCGGCAGCGAGCACCGCCGTACGAGCTTCGGGGAACCGTCCTTGGCGGTGTGGTCCGTGATCACGATGACCTTGCGGACGCCGTGAACCAGGTCCATCGCCCCGCCCATGCCCTTGACCAGCCTGCCGGGGACCATCCAGTTGGCCAGGTCGCCGCCTTCGGAGACCTGCATCGCCCCCAGCACCGCCACGTCGATGTGGCCGCCGCGGATCATGCCGAACGACAGCGCGGAGTCGAAGAACGACGCGCCCGGCCGTACGGTGACCGTCTCCTTGCCCGCGTTGATCAGGTCCGGGTCCACCTCGTCCTCGGCGGGGTAGGGGCCGACGCCCAGGATGCCGTTCTCCGAGTGCAGGACGACCTCGACGTCCGGCGGCAGGAAGGAGGGGATGCGGGTGGGCAGGCCGATGCCGAGGTTGACGTGGTCGCCGTCGCGCAGTTCGGCCGCCGCCCGCGCGACCATCTCGTCACGGCTCCAGCTCATCGGGACTCCTCGAAGGTCATGACGTGGTCCGCTTCTCGATGGCCTTGTCCGCCGCCTGCTCGGGGGTGAGCACCAGCACGCGCTGGACGAACACGCCCGGCAGGTGGACCTCGTCGGGGTCGAGCTCGGTCAGCTCCTCGACCTCGGCGACGGTGACACGCCCGGCCATCGCGGCCAGCGGGTTGAAGTTCCTGGCGGCCTTGCTGAAGACCAGGTTGCCGTGCCTGTCCCCCTTCGCCGCCCTGACCAGCGCGAAGTCGGTGGTGATGCCGCGTTCGAGCACGTATGACCTGCCGTCGAACTCGCGGACCTCCTTGGGCGGCGAGGCGACGGCGACCGAGCCGTCGGGGGCGTGGCGCAGCGGCAGGCCGCCGTCCGCGACCGGGGTGCCGACGCCCGCCGGGGTGTAGAAGGCCGGGATGCCGCTGCCGCCCGCGCGCAGCCGTTCGGCCAGGCTGCCCTGCGGGGTCAGTTCGACCTCGATGTCACCGGCGAGGTACTGCCGGGCGAACTCCTTGTTCTCGCCGATGTAGGAGGCGGTCACCCGGGCGATGCGCCGGGCGGCCAGCAGGAGGCCGAGGCCGCCGCCGTCCACCCCGCAGTTGTTCGACACCACGGAGACGCCGGTCACCCCGGTCTCGTAGAGGGCCTGGATCAGCACGTTCGGGATGCCGCTGAGGCCGAAGCCGCCGACCGCGAACGACGCCCCGTCGCCGACCCCGGCCAGCGCGTCCGCCGCCGTGGCGACCACCTTGTCTCTCCGCACGTGTGTTCCACCCGCCCGAGATGTTCGTTGAGTGAACTTTAGTTCACTATTGTTGTGTCGAGTATGCGGTCCGGAGTAGTTCCTGTCAAAGTGCCTGCGACGGACGAGAAGGGACCGAGAAGGGACACCGAATGGAACCGGCCGGAACCCTGGAGCGGGGGCTGGGCGTGCTGCGCGCGCTCACCACCGAGCCGTGGCGGCGGACACGCGCGACCGACCTGGTCCGCGCCACCGGCCTGGCCAGGTCGACGGTCGACCGTGTCCTGGCGACCCTCGTCCACCTGGGCTACCTCAGGGCGGAGGAGCGCGAGGTGCTGCTCGCCCCGCGCCTGATGGAGCTGGGTGAGGCCTACCTCGTCTGCGCGGGCCTGCGTGAGGTCCTCGCCCCGCACGCCGAACGGCTCGCCGCCGAGCTGGACGAGTCGGTCTCGCTGGCCGTGCCCGACGGGGACGGGGTGCGTTTCTTCGGGCAGTTCACCCGGCGGCGCGCCGTCTCGGTCGCCTTCCGGGTCGGGGACCTGCTGCCCGCGGACCGCTGCGCGGCGGGCCTGGCCCTCCTCGACGACCAGGGCACGCCGTGGGCCGAGGACGACCAGCTCGTCGAACCCGGTCTGATCGCGGTCGCGGTCCCCGTCAGGGACGCCGCGGGTCAGGCGCTCTGCGCGCTGAGCGTGGTCAGCCACACCAGCAGGCACACCATGGCCGGGCTGCGCGCCCACGCGGTGGCCAGGCTGCGTGAGACGGCCGCCCGGATGGAGGCCGCGCTGGCCGCCGTCCCGCCGCCCGCCCGTCCCGTGCCGCCTCCCCCCGCCGTGGACGTCTCGCGCCCGGCGAAGGAGGCGCTGGGGGCGGCCTACCTGCAGTCACTCGCCCGTGGCCTGGCCGTGCTCGTGGCGCTCGGCACGGTTCCCGGCGGGCTGTCCCCCGCCGACGTCGCCAGGGTGACCGCTCTGCCGAGGGCCACCGTGGGACGGGCGTTGCAGACCTTGGAGCGGCTGGGATACGCCCGCACCGAGGGCTCCCGCTCCGTCCTGCTGCCCCGGGTCCTGGAACTCGGATACGCCCACCTCTCGGGACTCTCCTTCGGCGAGATCGTCCAGCCGCACCTGGCGGACCTGGCGGCCAGGATCCACGAGTCGACATCGGTCGCGGTGCTCGACGGCGACGACGTCGTCTACGTGGCCCGGGTGCCCACGACGAAGATCATGCGGGTGGACATCGTCGTCGGCACCCGCTTCCCCGCGTACGCCACGTCGATGGGCAGGGTGCTCCTGGCGGACCTGCCTCAGGAGCGGCTGGCCTCGATCGCCCTGCGCCCGCTGACCCGGGACACGGTCACCTCCCCGGCCGAGTTCGCGTCCGCCGTACGGCGCGCGGCCGTTGACGGCTACGCCGTGGTCGACCAGGAGCTCGAGGAGGGGGTGCGGTCCATCGCCGTCCCGGTGCGCGGCCGGGACGGCCGGGTCGTCGCCGCCGTCAACGTCGCCACCCACGTCGACCGCGCCACCCCTGCCGCCCTGGTCGAGAAGGTCCTGCCCGCGCTCGTCGAGACCGCGGCCAGGATGTCGGCCGACCTGGCCTGCGCCCGGGTGACTCCGCCGCAGCGCTGACCGGTGGCCGTCAGTCGTGGAGGGTCGTGGGGCGCACGACGCCGCTCTCGTAGGCGAAGACCACGACCTGGGCGCGGCTGCGCAGCCCGAGTTTCAGCAGAACGTGGCTGAGGTGCGTCTTCACGGTGGCCTCGGCCAGGTTCAGCGCCACGGCGGCCTCGGCGTTGGACAGTCCGCGCGCCACCTGGACCAGCACCTCGTACTCGCGGGAGGTCAGCCGCGCGAGCCGCTCGTCGCGTTCGGACGCGGACGGTGTGAGCTGGGGGGCGAACCTCTCAAGCAGGCGGCGGGTGACCCTCGGGGACAGCGCGGCCTCCCCCGCCGCCACGTCGCGGATCGCGCCGAGCAGCTCGGCGGGCCGGGTGTTCTTCGGCAGGAAGCCGGCCGCCCCTGCCTTCAGTCCGGCGAAGGCGTACTCGTCCAGGTCGAAGGTGGTCAGGATGAGCACACGTGAGCGTGGGCAGTCCCTGACGATCCTCCGGGTGGCCTCGATCCCGTCGAGACCGGGCATGCGCACGTCCATCAGCACCACGTCGGGGCGCAGCCGCCGGGTCATCCTGACGGCCTCCTCGCCCTCGCCCGCCTCCCCGGCCACCTCCATGTCCGGCTCGGCCTCGAACACCATCCGGAAGGCCATCCGCAGCAGCGACTCGTCATCGGCGATCAGCAACCGGATCGTCACGGTCTTCTCTCCCCTGTCAGGTTCAGGTCGGCCGCCACCCGCCAGCCGCCGCCGGGCACCGGTCCCGCGTGCAGGGTCCCGTCGTAGGCGGCGACCCGTTCGCGCATCCCGGTCAGGCCCCGCCCCGGCGTCCCGTCCGCCGTCCGTCCGGGGCGGCCGTCGTCGACGATCTCCACCTCGGCGCGCCGAGGCGTCAGCCGGACGCGGACCTCGGCCGTCGCGCCCGGCGCGTGCCTGAGCGTGTTCGTCAGCGCCTCCTGGGTCAGCCGGTAGACGGTGAGCTGGGCGGCGGCGGGGATCGTCCCGGGGTCTCCGGCGACCCGCAGGCTGGTCGGCAGCCCGGCCGCGCGCATCCGGTCGGCCAGGGGACCCAGCTGGTCGATCCCGGGCGCCGGGTGGCGCGAGGCGTCCGCCCGCTCGGCGGGGCCGGCGCCGAACTCGCCCGCCCCGGGTTCGCCGGCGCCGAGAGAGCGGCGCATGTCCTCAAGCGCCTGCCTTCCGATGCCGGCGATCCGCTCCATCGCGTCGGCCGCCCGCTCCGGCGCGCGGTGCCGTACGTGGGCGGCGCCGTCGGCCAGGGCCACCATGACCGACAGGTTGTGGGTGACGATGTCGTGCATGTCGCGGGTCATCCTGGCGCGTTCCTCGGCGACCGCGAGCCTGGCCCGCTGCTCACGGTCGTGTTCCAGCGAGGCGACGTACGCCCGCCGGGCCCGCGCCCACAGACCCGTGGTGACGGCGACGGCGGCCATCGCGGCGAGCGCGGCCACCGAGAACGGGAACTGGCCCGGCGGCGCCCACCGCGCCGCGGCCAGCACCACCCCGGCCTCCAGGACGAGGGCGGCCGTGAGCGCCCACCGCCACGGACGGTGGGCGACGACCGTGTAGAGGGCGACCAGCAGTGCGACGTCGGCGGGAAGCTGCACGCCGGCGGCCCACTGGATCGCGGCGGCGGCGCCGACCGCGCAGAAGACCGTCAGCGGCGCGCGACGCCGCCACAGCAGCGGCGCCGTCAGGGCCACCTGGAGCAACAACGTCCACGGCTCTCCCCGGGACAGCACCTGGCCGGGTCCGAGCGTGACGAGAAAGATCACGGCGGCCGGCAGCGCGTCGGCGGCCAGGGACGGCCATCGGATCGGATCCGTGGGCCAGGCCACCGGGCGGTCGCCTCTTTTCATGCCGCTCACCCTACTTGTCCTGCTGGTTCTCCCCCCATCCTTCTCAGGGAGGAGCGTCCGGGCACCTCAGCCGGAAGTCGTAGGTGTGGATCAGCCGTATGCCGCTGGCCCGGGGCCGTGTCCCGCTGCCAGCCTCGTCGGCGCAGGAATCCACCACTCGTAAGGAGTCCCACATGTCCCTCGGCACGATCGCCTCGGCGGTCGCCGGTCTGGCGCTGACCGCGGTCGCCGCGGCTCCCCTCGCCACTCCTGTCTCCGCGCCCCTTTCTGCGCCCCTCTCTGCGCCCGTCGCCGCCTCCGCCGTCCCTGCCGCGCACGCCTCGGACGGTGCCCCCGTCACGATGACGCTGCCCGCGCCCGGCGGGCCGTACCCCGTCGGCACCTTCGCCGTGCGCCTGGTCGACCGGTCCCGCCCCGACCCGCTGGTCAGGTCGAAGCCCTACCGGGAGCTGATGGTCAGCCTGTGGTACCCGGCCAGGGGCACCGGCGGGAACCCGCGCACGGCCCCCCACATGGCTCCCCTGGCCGCGGCCGACTGGGACCGGCACTCCGCGCCGCCCATGGGTGTTCCGGCGGGCGCGGTGAACTGGGCCGCCACCCCGACCCACGCCCGCCCCGGCGCGCCGGTCGACCGCGGCGCGGGCAGGCTGCCCGTCGTGCTCTTCGGTTCCGGGGACGGCGGGCCGCGCACCCTCGGCACCTCCCTCGTCGAGGATCTGGCCTCCCGCGGCTATCTGGTCGTCACCGTCGACCACACCTATGAGGCCGACCAGGTGGAGTTCCCCGGCGGGCGGGTCGTGCGCGCGCTGCCGCTGCCCTCGAAGCTGACCCCGCGCGTCATCGCCAAGCTGCTCGACCGGCATTCGCGGGCCCGTCTGGCGGACATGCGGTTCGTCCTCGGCCGGATCGCCGCCCTGGGACGCGGCGACGCCCTCGGCGCGGGGGAGCCCGCGGGGCTTCGCGGCGCCCCCGACCTGTCCCGGGTCGGGGCGCTCGGCCAGTCCCTCGGCGGGTCGGTCGCGGCGCAGCTCGTCCACGACGACCCACGTGTGGACGCGGGCGTCAACCTCGACGGCGGCTACGTCGGCGGGGTCGCGGACAGCGGCGTCGCCAAGCCGTTCATGCAGCTGGCGGCCGAGGCGCACACCCGGGCGAGCGAGCCGAGCTGGAAGTCCTTCTGGGACGCCTCGACCGGCTGGAAGCGGGAGCTCCGGTTCAAGGGGGCGGCGCACGGCTCGTTCACCGACCTGCAGGCGTTGCTGCCGAAGATCGCGGAGACGGTGCCGAAGGTGCCCGTCGCCGACTTCGTCGGCACGATCGACCCGGTCCGGTCCGTCGCGGCCCAGCGGGCCTACGTCGCGGCCTTCTTCGACCTGCACCTGCGGAGGAAGGCGACCACACTGTTCGAGGCCCCCGACGCCCGCTTCCCCGAGGTCTCCCTCATCCCCTGACCCGTCGTCCGGGGTAACCGGTCGCGATGGAGCCCCGGCCGCCGTGGCCGACTGGTTAAATCATGACATGTAGGTTCGCAAGATCCCGGTGACGGATCACCGGGCGTGGCCGAAGAGACGGGACGAGAAGGCGGACGAGGATATGACGGGCCGTGCTGGCGCCCGGTGACCCGGCGACGGCCCACCCGAGCCGTGTCCCGGCGGGCCGTGCTCCAGGAGGCCTCCCGTGACGGCCCGCCGTACGCGCCTGGAAGGCCTGCTCGCCCGGTCCCGCGCCACCGTCGACGCGCTCGATCACCTCGTCGGCGGGGTGGGGACCGGGATCCTGGCCTTGACCGCGCTGCTCTGGCTCGCCGTGGTCGCGCTGCTGTGCCTGGTCGGGGTCGGGCTGCCGATGGCGCCCGTCGCGCTGCGCGGGCTGCGCGTCGTCGCCGACCGGGAACGGGTCCGGCTGTCGCAGCGGGATCCCGAGCTGGTCGGCCCCGGGCCGCCGCCTCCGGGGCTGCGCGCCGCCCTGGCCGACCCGGGTGTCCGGGGAGAGCTGGGCTGGGTCGTCTGCCACTCGACGCTGGGGTTGCTGACCGGTGTGGTCGCCATGTCGCTGCCGCTCGCCGCGGTGCGCGACCTCACCTTCCCGCTGTGGTGGCGGCTGCTGCCGCCGGGTGAGGCGGAGGACGCGGCGTTGAACCTCTGGCGGGTCGGCGACCAGCGCAGCGCGCTGGCGGTGTGCGTGTTCGCCGTCGGCTGGACCGCGCTCTCGTTGCTGGTCATCCCGGGCCTGGAGCGGCTGCAGTCCTGGCCGGGACGGCGATTGCTGAGCGCGCCTCCCGGCGGCGACCTCGCCCTGCGGGTCGCGCACCTCACCGCGACCCGGGCCGCGGCGCTGGACGCGCACGCCGCCGAGCTGCGGAGGATCGAGCGTTCCCTGCACGACGGCACCCAGAACCGGATCGTGGCCGTCACCGCCCTGGTCGCCGCCGCCCGCCGGGCGGTGGCCCGCGACCCCGCGAGCGCCGGGGAGATCCTCGAACGCGCCCAGGGCGCCGCCGAGCAGGCCCTGGCCGAGCTGCGCGCCGTGGTGCGCACCATCCTGCCACCGGTCCTTGAGGACAGGAGCCTGGCCGACGCCCTGTCCGGGCTCGCCGCCGCCTGCCCGGTGCCCTGTACGGTCACCGCCGACCTGCCGGGCAGGTGCGCCGCCTCGGTCGAGGCCACCGCCTACTTCACGGTGGCCGAGGCGCTGACCAACGTCGCCAGGCACAGCGGGGCGGGCCGTGTCTCCGTCGCCCTGAGCCTGCGGCGCGACCGGCTGCTCGTCCAGATCACCGACGACGGTCACGGCGGCGCCGACGAGCGCGCCGGGTCCGGACTCGTCGGCATCCGCCGCCGGGCCGAGGCCCACGACGGGACGTTCATGATGACCAGCCCCCCGGGGGGACCGACCACGCTGAAGGTGAGCCTGCCATGCGGATCGTGATCGCCGAGGACGACCCCCTGCTGCGCGAGGGCCTCGCGCTACTGCTGCGCGCCGAGTCGCTCGACGTGGTGGCCGCCGTGGACGGCCCGAAGGCCTTCCTCGACGCCGTCGACACCCACGAGCCGGACGTGGCCGTCGTCGACGTGCGCATGCCGCCGACCCACACCGACGAGGGCATCGTCGCCGCCGTCGAGGCCAGGCGCCGCAGGCCGGACCTGGCCGTGCTGGTGCTGTCGGCCTACGTCGAGCAGGCCTTCGCCACCGACCTGCTGATCCACGGCAGCTCCCGCCTCGGCTATCTGCTCAAGGAGCGGGTGGGACGGGTCGAGGAGTTCATGACGGCCCTGCGCCGCGTGGCGGGCGGCGGGACGGCCATCGACCCGGAGGTGGTCGCGCAGCTGCTGTCGCGCAGTCGCCCCGGCAGGCGGCTCGACCGGCTCAGCCCGCGTGAGCTGGACGTGCTGGCGCTCATGGCGGAGGGGCTGGGCAACACGGCCATCGCCGAGCGGCTGGTGGTCACCGAGGGCGCGGTGCACAAGCACATCCGCAACATCTTCGCCAAGCTGGACCTGGCGCCGAGCGACCGCACCGACCGGCGGGTGGCCGCGGTGCTGCAGTATCTGGAACGGGGGGCGCCCTGAGGATCACAGCCCGGTGAGCTCCGGCGCCCGGGTGACGGCCCGCAGGATGCCGGACAGGGCGGCGCGCATCTCGCCGACGGTCTCCTGGGGCAGGTCGAGGCTGATCTCGAAGACGGTCTCGGTCTCCAGGGTGTCGGCCGTCCTGGGGGACAGCTCGAACCGGAGCACCCGGCCGTCCAGCGTGACCGCGCGCAGCCCCTCGCCGCTGCCGCGCATGCCGTGGCGCGCCATCCAGAAGGTGTCCCGGTGCCGGGAGACCAGCAGATGCCCGGCCTGCCGGTCTCCGGGACGTTCCCGCAGGAAGACCGTCGGCTGGCCGTACTCCCAGGTGTGCTCGAAGGAGCGGGCGGTCATGGTGGCCTCGGGGAGGTAGGACAGCTCGCCGGTGACCGGCAGGGAGGGCGGCGGGGGCTCGCCGGGGCTGCGGCGCCCGTGGTCTCCGCCGTAGGCGACGGTGAGCCCGAGGGGCGCGGCGGTCGGCAGCGCGGCCAGCAGCCAGTCCGGCGGTTCGTCGCGGGGGAACAGGGTCAGCTCCGTCAGCGCCGCCGTCGCGGGCACGCGCTCGAACGGCTGAGCCCGGGAGTCGACGTGACCGGTGTAGCCCCTGCCGCCCGGGGAGAAGGACAGCTCGCAGGTGAACCAGGTGCCCTCCCCCGCCCGGTGTGACAGCTCACGCAGCCGCCTGAACGGCCCCGCGAGGTCTTCGGCGAGCCCTTCGACGGTGATCTCGTGGCCGTCGCGCAGGACGGTGGTCCTCGTGCGCGTGCCGACCTGGGCGTGCCGGACGGTGAGCCGTGACCAGCCGGGCTCCGCCGCGGCGCGGACGAGGTCGCCGACGGCGGCCCGCATGCCGTGCCCCTCCTCGTGACGGGAGCGCCAGTATCCGGATTCCATGATCATCCTTTCTTGGCGGTGCCGCCGGTGAGCAGGTCGTGCAGCGCCCGGACCTCGCGGAGCAGCCCGCTGCCGCCCTTGCGTGCCGCCATGTCGCGCACCTGGGGGATCTCGCCGCGCGCGCCGCACCACCCGGCGACCGTGGCGGCGAGCATGACGAACCCGGCCAGCCCGTTGCGCGGACGCTCGCCGGGGGCGGGAAGCAGTGCGGGCAGCGCGGCGGCGGCGATCCGCCACACGCTCTCGTGGGCGCCCCGCCTGGCCGCCGTGTCGAGCGCGGCGGCCACGTCGGTCACCCTGACCTCGCCCGCGGTCACCAGGAACCCGATCTGACGGCCGATCTCACCGGTGGGCAGCCCGTCCCGGGCGGCGGCCTCGACGAGCGCGTCGACCGCCTCCGGTGCCCGCGGGTCGGCGAGGAAGCGGGCGAGCACCGCGGAGAACGCCGCTCCGGCGGGTCCCTCCGCCCTGACGAGGTCGCGGATCTGCTCCGGCCCGGCGGCCGGGGCGTCCCAGGAACGCCTGAGCGTGTAGGGCACGAGGTGCGCGGCGGCCACCTCGCGGTGCGAGGGCAGGGTCGAGGGCCACCAGCCGGAGTGCCCGGCCCCGGCGCCGTGCCCGGGGGCGCGGAACATCAGGTCGACCAGTGGCAGGCCGGTCGGCGGGGCGGTGATCACCGGGACCGGGCGTGTGCCGTCCCGCCCGCCCTCGTTCTCCGTCGTCCAGCCGAGTTCGACCTCGGCCTCGACGGCGGCCCCTGTGGCGGCCCCGGCAGTGCCCCCGGGGCGGATCCACCCGGCGAGGATCCCGCCCGCGGCCGACGTCAGCCGGGCCACCCGCTCCGCCGCCTCGGGGTCGGGGACGCGCGGCAGCCGAAGCAGCGCCTGCTGCAGGTCGGCGGCGAGCGGCCGCGCCCCGGCCGCCTCGACGACCTCCATCCGCCCGACCAGCTCGGCCGCCGCCACGTGCCCGGTCTCGTGGGTCGGCGTGGCCAGCAGTACCGGCGGCAGGGTGTCCTCCTCGACCGCGCGCAGGACCTCGGCCGCGCGGTGCAGCAGCAGGACGTACGGGGCGGCCAGATCCTTCGACGGCATGAGGGTCCGCCAGGCGCCCCGGCCCGAGCCGGTCGTGCTCAGTGAGCGGACGGCTCCCCAGAGCCACTGGTCCGTCCGCTCCCAGGTCTCCTCCCGGTACGGCCAGGCGGGCTCGCCGAGCAGCCAGGGGCGCAGCGCGGCCGTCAGCGCCACCCGGTCGCGGACGGCGAGGGTGACGAACCCGGCCAGCAGCCGTTCCCACGACTGCCAGGAGTCGTCCCGCCGCTCCAGCAGCTCGGCCAGCTCCTCGGCCGAGGCGGGCGGGGGCGGCAGGGTGGGGGAACCTTCCGCGGGCTCGGGCAGCGGCGGCGGAGCGAACACGGGCCCGGGACGCGGAGCCGTACCGGTGCCGTGGCCCTCCTCGAAGGCGGCGGCGGCCCGGTCGGCGAGGTGGGGGGCGAGCAGGGCCGCCGACTCGCGCACGCGGGAGCGTCCCTGCGCACCCATGGCGCCCGCGTGCGCGAGGGCCAGCTCGACGGCCCTGGCCTGGAGCTCCACGGACTCCGCGGCGAAGGCCCTGGCCAGTGGCGCGGCCGCCACCCCGGCCAGGGCGGGGTCACGCCGTACGGAACGGTCGAGCCATGACAGTCCGGCGCGCACCAGGACCCGTTCCTGGCGGAACAGCAGGCAGTCCCACGCCTCGGCGAGGTCGTCCGCGGTGAGATCGTGCCCGCGCAGGCGCCGTACGGCCAGCGTGGCGACCGGGCCGGGGGAGACGGCCAACAGGCGCAGGTAGTCGCGCGTGCGGGAGGCGACCTCCTCGGGCGAGGGGTCGAGCGCCTCGTGCAGGTGGACGAAGAAGCGCAGGTCGGTGGCGGTCCCGCCGAGCAGGAAGCGGCGCAGGCAGCCCTCGACCAGGGTCTCGCGCCGCACCCTGCCCGTCTCCGCCAGCCCGGACAGGGCGGCCAGCCAGCCCCTGTCCGGCTCCTTCTCGCCCCGCAGGGCCCGGCCTGCCCCCTGGGCCTCGAACAACCTGGGCAGCAGGTGACCGAGCAGCGGGTCGGCGGCCAGGCGCGTGGGCCTGCGGCTCACCCAGCCCGCGACCAGCGGGTCGTGCGGCGGAGGCTCGACGCCGGTCTCGCGCAGCAGGGTCAGGGCGAGTGTCATTCCCCGGTCGTCGGGGGTGCGGGTGCGCAACGCGAGCCGCCGGGCAAGGTCGGCGCGCCAGGCGGCGGGGCGGTCGGCGATCACCGCCAGGACGAGGTGCACGTCGTTGTCGGGACCCGCCCACTGCGGGGCGAAGTCGCGCCGGTACAGCCAGGACGCGACGGCCGCGGCGCCGCCGAGGGTGCCCGCGCCCGCGACCCGCAGCGCGGTGCCGTGGCGGACCAGGGAGTCGTCCCACCGGTCGGAGCGGCCCCGCAGCTCCTTCAGCAGGCCGGGCAGCCGGGTCGCGACCTCCTTGCGGGCCTCGGCGCCCAGCGTCGTGATCCGCCCGGCGAGCCGGTCGGCGCGTCTTTCCTCGATCAGTTTCCTGATCTCGTCCCAGTGCTCCACGGCTGGGGACACTAGCCAGCGACGCCGACACTTTCGACCTTCGCCGGCCCGCCGGGGACGGCCTCTGCCCGCGGGTGACCCCGGGAAGCATCTGACAAAAACACCAAATACCCCTTTACACGCTTCCCCCTTGATAGGGACCTAAAAGGCCATAAGTGCTGGCTAATCGCTATATACCTGCGCCTTTTTGGGGTGGTATATCGTGTGATTTCCGTCACACGACACCCACCACACCGAGGAAAGAGGCGCCGGACGGTGGGAAACGCCGTGGAAATAGGCGGGGGCAAAGAGGGAACGGCCGCCATCCTCCGGGGAAACGCGGCGCCCTCCCGGCGGGGCCCGAACCCCGGAGAGGCCGCATAGATGAGCAGACCTCGTCTTTTATCCCGGACAGCCCTTCACTTCTCCACCCCGATCCCGCTTTGCGCGCACATCCCGGACATTCATAGTTACGCCCAGCGTAACCAGTCGGTCACGGAATTATGCCTGCGATGAATCGTGGGAACGGCCCGTTCTGTCGATTAGCATTTGCGGTGAAAGTCGTCTCAGCGACGATAACGCTAATGTCATGGAGGTTTGTCGTGGCGCGTCACGTGCCGGCCTGGATCATGGCCGTGGTGACCGCCTTCCTGTTGACGAACGTCGTCGTCGCTCCTGACGGCGACCGCAGGACGGCGCCGCCGAGCGCCGTCTCCGCCTTCATGACGATCTTCACCTCGGGCGGCACGGGTGGCACGGCGCGGACCGTCAGGGCCGCCTCCGCCTCCGCCCCGGGAGTCTCGGCGACTCCGAGAGGCCCGGGCCGGGAGGCCGAGCCGAACCCCGACCACGGCGGCACCGACCTGCCCACCCGTGGCTGCCGCCACCAGGCGCCCGCGCGATGGGCGGTCGGGCCGCAGTGCCTGTCCCCGCTGCGCGGTCCGGGTCAGCACACGACGACGGCGCTCCCTTCTCCGGAGACGTCGGCGCGGTCTCTCTCACGTCCCGGAGCCGGGCGGCGCGAAACGGCCGTCGCGGCTCCCTCACAGTCCCGGCTGCAGGTGTTCCGCTGCTGACAGGGCCCGCCGTCTCCCGGGTGCCCGCCTCGGCCTCCTTCCCCGCCACCGCCCCGCTGGACGGGCGGACGTGTGAGGCGCGAGCCGGGGCCGCGTGAGACGGCGCCGCGGTGCGACGCGCACCGCTCAATCCCCCCTGCGAGGAAGGCGGTAACCGCCCCTCGCCCGTCCTCCCCTGCCGCCCTCCGCGCCTGACCGGCCGGAGGCGCCTCGGGAGCGAGCCCGGCCCTCCCCCAGGCCGGGCGAGTGAGCCGGCCCACGGGCCCGCGCCGCCGGTCGCGAGCACCGGACGTCCGCGTGTCCCGCGTGCCCTCGGGCACGCCCGGCTCCCCGGTCCTCACGACCACCTCCGCTTCACCGACGTGTCCGAAGCAACGACTGTCCGAAGGGCTTTCGCATGCACGCATTCATCGAGCACGCCCGTTCCTTCCCCGCCCGCGCCGCCGTCGCCGGGGAGCGGCTCGACCGGCACGCCGCCGGTCAGGCCCCGCTCGCGCTCTTCATCACCTGCTCCGACTCCCGTGTCGTCCCGTCCCTGATCACCGGCGCGCGCCCCGGTGAGCTGTTCGAGCTGCGCACCGCGGGCGGCATCGTGCCCCGCTACGACCTCGACCGCCCCTCCGGCGAGGCCGCCACCGTCGAGTTCGCGGTCGAGGCCCTGGACATCGGCGACATCGTGGTCTGCGGTCACTCGCACTGCGCCGCGGTCGGCGCCGTGGTCCGCCGCGACGACCTGGCCGCCGTCCCCGCCATGGGCGGCTGGCTGGCCCACGCCGCCGACTCCCTCGGCGACGAGCGGACCGACCTCGGGTCGGCGACGAAGCAGCACATCCTGGCCCAGCTGGACCGGCTGCACGCCTACCCCGCCGTGCGGCGGCGGATCGAGGAGGGCCGGATGCGGCTGCACGGCTGGTTCTACGAGGTGCACACGGGCATGGTGTTCGCCCACCGTCCCGGCCACGACACGTTCCTGCCCCTGTGACGGTGACCACCATGCTGAGAACCTCGACCCTGCGTGGCGACGTCGCCGCCTCCGTCGTCGTCTTCCTCGTCGCCCTGCCGCTGTGCGTCGGCGTCGCCGTCGCCTCGGGTGTGCCCGCCGAGCTCGGGCTGATCACCGGCATCGTCGGCGGCCTGGTCACCGGACTGCTGCCCGGCAGCAGCCTGCAGGTCAGCGGCCCGGCCGCGGGCCTGACCGTCCTGGTCTTCGAGGCCGTACGGCTCTACGGCCTGCCCGCCCTCGGCACGCTCGTCCTGGCGGCCGGGCTCCTGCAACTGCTGCTCGGGGCGCTGCGGTTCGGCCGCTGGTTCCGTGCCATCTCCATCGCCGTCGTCGAGGGGATGCTCGCCGGGATCGGGCTGACCATCATCGCCGGGCAGCTGTACGCGATGGCCGGCGTCGCCGCCCCCGGCTCCGGTCTCGGCAAGCTGGCGGGCCTGCCCGCGCTGGCCGCGAGCTCCCTCACCTCACCCGGTGTCCTGGCCGCCGTCGCCGTCGGCACGGGCACCGTCGTGCTGCTGGCGCTGTGGCCGCGGCTGCCCGCGCGGGCCCGGATGGTCCCCGCGCCGCTCGCCGCGGTCGCGCTGGCCACCGCCGCCGTCGCGCTCCTCGGCCTGCCGGTGGCCAGGCTTGAGGTGAACGGCCTGCTCGGCGCGATCAGGCCGCCCGGCCTCGACGATCTGGCACCGCTCGCCGAGCTCGGCTTCCTCGGCACTGTCGTGGCGTTCACCCTGATCTCCTCCGCCGAGAGCCTGTTCAGCGCGGCGGCCGTCGACCGTATGCACGACGGCCCCCGCACCGACTACGACAAGGAGCTGATGGCCCAGGGAGTGGGCAACGCCGTCTGCGGGGCGCTCGGCGCGCTGCCGATGACGGCGGTGATCGTGCGCAGTTCGGCCAACGTGCGGGCGGGCGCGCGGACCAAGGTGTCCCGCGTGCTGCACGGGCTGTGGCTGCTGCTGTTCGCCGCCCTGCTGCCCGCGGCGCTTGAGGTCATCCCGCTGGCCGCGCTCGCGGGCGTCCTGGTGCACACCGGATGGAAGCTCATCCCGACCACGCAGCTGCTCTCGCTGTGGCGGCGGCACCGGGGAGAGGCGGTGGTCCTGGTGTGCACCGCGGTCGCGGTCGTCGCCCTCAACCTGTTCGAGGGGGTGCTGATCGGGTTGCTCATGGCGGTGGTGAAGACCGCCTGGGAGACCTCGCACATCCATCTGGAGGTGGATGAGGAGACCCCGGACGGGCCGATCAGGGTCACGCTCAGCGGCAACGCCACCTTCCTGCGGCTGCCCAAGATGCTCGACACCCTGGAGGCGCTGCCTCGTGACCGGCACATCGAGCTGGAACTGTCCGGGTTGCGGCATCTGGACCACGCCTGCCGTACGGCGCTGACCTCGTGGGCCGCCGGGCACAACCGGGAGGGAACCCCCGCGGTCTCGGTGCCCCCGGTCCTGACCGGCACCTGACAGGACGGTGCGCGGAACGGTGCCGGGCACCGGCTCGACGGGCCTGGCACCGTTCCGGAACCGGCCGCCAGGAAGGGTCCGGCAAGTGGGCAACAGGCAAAATTAACTGACAAGAATCTTAACAGTTAGGCACGGATCGAGTTATGCTGCCGACGGCGTCACCGCCCCCGGTGACGCCGTACACCCCCCAACGGCACCGACGGCGCGCGCCACAACCCCCCGGGCGCGTCGGCTGAAAGGAGCCCCAATGAGTATCAGGCAGCGCCTGATCACCGCCCTGTCCGTGTTGCTGGCCGTACCGCTGACGGTGGTTCTCACCACCGCGGCCCCGGCCAGCGCCCACGGCTGGATCACCTCCCCGCCCAGCAGGCAGGACATGTGCGCCAGCAGGCGGGTCAGCGGATGCGGTGGACTCGAGTACGAGCCGCAGAGCGTCGAGGCCCCCAAGGGCTCGAGGCTGTGCAGCGGCGGCAGCGGATGGCGTGTCCTTGACAACGAGGGCAAGGGCTGGCCCGCGACGGCCGTCTCCAGCACGGTCACCTTCCAGTGGCGGCTGACCGCCGCCCACCGCACCAGCACCTGGCAGTACTACGTCGACGGCGCCCTGTTCAAGACCTTCAACCAGGGCAACACCCAGCCGCCGTCGAACATCTCGCACACCATCAGCGGGCTTCCCGGCGGCCGCCACAAGATCCTGGCCGTCTGGAACGTCGCCGACACCGTGAACGCCTTCTACAACTGCGTCGACGTCCAGGTCCGCTAGCCCGGACCCGACCCGCGGGAGGGCGTGCGCCCCGCCCTCCCGTTTCCCCGATCGCGGCCCCCACACCCGCTTCTCCCCAACGAGGCCGCCAATTCTTCCGGCGGGAAACGCAAACCCGCAGTGCGGGAACCGGCCACGGAAGGGCCAACCACCCTCCAGGAAACCGGCGTTTCCCCTGGTCAGCAACCCGAAGCCAAACATCTCCCCTTAAATCCATTAAAGCAATTTAATCGCCATATTTCACCCAAAGAATCAAGCGGTATTGCCTTTCCGGCATACCGTATTAAATCGGGGTGATCTTATGGCAGAACCGGCGGTTTCCCCGCCTCCACCGCCCGGCGGCAAGCCCGCCGAGGCGCTGCTGCGCGCCGCGCAGTTCTTCACCACGGGCACGCCCTCGCGGGATCGGCACGACCTGTACCACGTCGACGGCCGGGGCGCCGAGGAGTTCTACCGCGAGCGCTGGCGCCACGACAAGGTGGTGCGTTCGACCCACGGGGTGAACTGCACCGGATCGTGCTCCTGGAAGGTCTACGTCAAGGACGGGATCATCACCTGGGAGACCCAGCAGACCGACTACCCCTCGACCGGGACGGACTCCCCCGAATACGAGCCACGCGGCTGCCCGAGGGGCGCGGCGTTCTCCTGGTACACCTACTCCCCCTCCCGGGTGCGCCACCCGTACGTGCGGGGGCCCCTGCTGGAGATGTGGCGGCAGGAGCGCGAGCGGCTCGGCGACCCGGTCCTGGCCTGGGCGGAGATCACCGGCGACCCCGAACGGGCCGCCCGGTACAAGCAGGCGCGGGGCAAGGGCGGGTTCGTCCGCTCGACCTGGCCCGAGGTGAGCGAGCTGATCGCCGCCGCCCACGTGCACACCATCAAGGAGTACGGTCCCGACCGGGTGGCGGGCTTCTCCCCCATCCCGGGGATGTCGCTGGTGTCCTACACGGCCGGGACGCGCTTCCTCTCGCTGATCGGCGGCACCATCCTGTCGTTCTACGACTGGTACGCCGACCTGCCGATCGCCTCGCCGCAGGTCTTCGGCGACCAGACGGACGTGCCCGAGTCCGGTGACTGGTGGAACTCCTCCTACCTGATGGTCTGGGGGACGAACCTGCCCATCACCCGCACCCCGGACGCGCACTTCATGACCGAGGCGCGGTACCGGGGGCAGAAGGTCGTCGTGGTCTCCCCCGACTACTCCGACCACACCAAGTTCGCCGACGACTGGCTGGCGGCCCGCCCCGGCACCGACGGCGCGCTGGCCATGGCCATGGGGCACGTCGTGCTCTCGGAGTTCTTCCGCGACCGCCAGGTGCCCTACTTCACCGACTACGTCAAGTCCTACACCGACCTGCCGCTGCTGGTGACGCTGACCGAACGCGGTGACGCCCACGTGCCCGGCCGTTTCCTGACCGCCGCCGACATCGGCGAGACCGGTGAGGGCGCCGCGCACAAGCAGGTGCTGCTCGACGCGGCGGACGGCGCGCCGAAGGTGCCCAACGGCTCGCTCGGCTTCCGCTTCGGCGAGGAGGGAAAGGGCCGCTGGAACCTCGGCCTGGGCGGGGTCGACCCCCTGCTGACCCTGTACGGCAGGCACACCGACGCGCTCGCCGTCGACCTGCCCCGCTTCGACACCGGGGCGACCGAGGGCGGCACGAGCGTGCGCCGGGGGGTCCCGGTGACGCGGGTCGGCGGCCACCTGGTCACGACGGTCTTCGACCTGGTGATGGCGCACTACGCCGTACGGCGCGACGGCCTGCCCGGTCGGTGGCCCGCGGGCTACGACGACCCCGAGCCGTTCACCCCCGCCTGGCAGGAGGCGATCACCTCGGTGCCCGCCGCCGCGGCGACCCGGGTGGCCAGGGAGTTCGCCCGCAACGCGGAGGTCTCCCGGGGCCGGTCGATGATCTGCATGGGCGGCGGCACCAACCAGTGGTGCAACTCCGACCAGACCTACCGGGCCTTCCTCACACTGATCATGCTGTGCGGCTGCCAGGGGGTCAACGGCGGCGGCTGGGCCCACTACGTCGGGCAGGAGAAGATCCGCCCGCTCACCGGCTGGTCGCAGCTCGCCTTCGCGCTCGACTGGCAGCGGCCCGCCCGGCAGACGGCCGCGACGCCGTACTGGTACCTGCACACCGACCAGTGGCGCTACGAGCTGTTCGGCGCGGGAGAGCTGTCCAGCCCGCTCGGGCCCGGGCTGTTCGAGGGCCGTTCCTTCGCCGACTGCGTCGTGCAGGCCCAGCGGCTCGGCTGGACCTCCGCGGCCCCCGCCTTCGACCGCAACCCGCTCGACCTCGCCGACGAGGCCGCGCGGGCGGGACGGCCCGTCGCCGACCACGTCGTGGCGGAGCTGAAGGCGGGACGGCTGCGTTTCGCCGCCGAGGACCCCGACGACCCGCGCAACTTCCCGCGTGTCCTGATCGCCTGGCGGGCCAACCTGTTCGGCTCCTCGGGCAAGGGCATGGAGTACTTCATGCGGCACCTGCTCGGCACCGTCGACGCGGTCAGGGCCGAGGAGTCACCGCCCGCCGTACGGCCCGCGGAGGTGACCTGGCGCGCGGAGGCACCGCGCGGCAAGCTCGACCTGCTCGTCACGATCGACTTCCGGATGACCGGCACCTGCACCTACTCGGACGTGGTGCTGCCCGCGGCGACCTGGTACGAGAAGTACGACCTGTCCACCACGGACATGCATCCGTTCATCCACTCCTTCAACCCGGCCATCGCCCCGCCCTGGGAGGCGCGCAGCGACTTCGAGGCGTTCATGACGATCGCCGAGGAGGTGTCCCGGCTCGGTGCCGTGCACCTGGGCACCCGCACCGACGTGGTGGCCTCGCCGCTGGCCCACGACACCCCGGACGAGCTGGCCCAGCCGGGCGGCAGGGTGCTCGACTGGAAGGCGGGGCAGTGCGAGCCCGTACCGGGTGTGACGATGCCGAAGCTGGTCACGATCGAACGGGACTACGGCGCCGTGGCCGGCAAGATGGCGGCGCTCGGCCCGCTCGTCGACACCCTCGGCACCGCGTGCAAGGGCATCTCCTGGGTGCCCTCTGCCGCCGTCGGTCAGCTCGGTCGCGACAACGGCCTGGTGCGCGGCGGACCCGGCGACGGCCGTCCCTCGCTGGCACGCGACGTGAACATGGCCGAGGCCATCATGGCGCTCTCCTGCAGCACCAACGGGCAGGTCGGCGTCCAGGGGTGGCGGGCGCTGGGCGAGCGCACCGGGGTGAGCTTCGCCGACCTGGCCGAGGAGAACGCGGGACGGCGGATCAGCTTCACCGACACCCAGGTCCAGCCCAGGACCGTGTTCGCCTCCCCCGAGTGGTCCGGCCTGGAGAACGGCGGGCGGCGCTACTCGCCGTTCACGATGAACGTCGAGCGCCGCAAACCGTGGCACACGCTGACCGGGCGCATGCACTTCCTCCTCGACCACGACTGGCTCGCCGAGTACGGCGAGATGCTGCCGAACTACCGTCCGCCGCTCAACTACGCCCGGCTGTTCGGCTCCCAGGGGCTGGGCGAGGACGGCCGCCCCGAGGTGACGGTGCGCTACCTCACCCCGCACTCCAAGTGGTCGATCCACTCCGAGTACCAGGACAACCTGCACATGCTGCGGCTGTTCCGCGGCGGCCCGGTCATCTGGATGAGCCGTCAGGACGCCGAGCGGATCGGGGTCGCCGACAACGACTGGATCGAGGCCTACAACCGCAACGGCGTGGTCGCCTGCCGTGCCGTGGTCACCCACCGGATGCCGGAGGGGACGGTCTTCATGTACCACGCCAAGGACCGCAACCTGATGACCCCCCACTCGGAGATCTCCGGCTGGCCCGGAGGCGCGGACAACTCGCTGACCAGGGTGATCGTCAAACCCACCCACATGATCGGCGGGTACGGCCAGCTCACGTTCGCCTTCAACTACTACGGCCCGTCGGGGTTCCAGCGGGACGAGTTCGTCGTCATCCGCAGGCGGTCACAGGAGGTGCGGTTCTGATGCGCGTCATGGCGCAGGTCGCGATGGTGATGAACCTCGACAAGTGCATCGGCTGTCACACCTGCTCGGTCACCTGCAAGCAGGTCTGGACCAACCGGCCGGGCCTGGAGTACGTCTACTTCAACAACGTCGAGACCAAGCCGGGGGTCGGCTACCCCAGGCGGTACGAGGACCAGCGGCAGTGGCGGGGCGGCTGGAAACTGGACGGAAAGGGGCGGCTCACCCTCAGGGCGGGCGGCAGGCTGCGCCGCCTGCTGGAGATGTTCTACAACCCCGACCTGCCCACGATCGACGACTACGGCGAGCCGTGGACCTACGACTACCGCACCGTCATCGACGCGCCGCTGGGCACGGTCAACCCCAGCGCGCACTCCGTCTCCACCCTCACCGGTGAGGACATGCGCATCCGGTGGGGCAGCAACTTCGACGACGACCTGGCGGGCGCGCCCGAGCACGCCCCGGGCGACCCCGACCTCGAAGGGCTCCAGGAGCGGGTGCGGATGGAGTTCGAGCAGGTCTTCATGTTCTACCTGCCGCGCATCTGCGAGCACTGCCTGAACCCCTCGTGCGTGGCCTCGTGCCCGTCGGGGGCGATGTACAAGCGGCAGGAGGACGGCATCGTCCTGGTCGACCAGAACCGGTGCCGGGGCTGGCGCTTCTGCGTCTCCGGCTGCCCGTACAAGAAGGTGTACTTCAACTACAGGACCGGCAAGGCCGAGAAGTGCACGTTCTGCTTCCCCAGGATCGAGTCGGGCCAGCCCACGATCTGCTCGGAGACGTGCGTGGGACGGCTGCGCTATCTCGGGCTGCTGCTCTACGACGCCGACGCGGTGCTCGCCGCCGCCTCGACGCCGGACCCGCAGGACCTCTACGAGGCGCAGCTGTCGGTGTTCCTCGACCCGGGTGACCCGCACGTCAGGGCGGAGGCCGCGCGCTGCGGCATCCCGGACGACTGGATCGAGGCGGCCCTGCGTTCCCCGGTGCACGCGCTGGCCGTACGGCACCGGGTGGCGCTGCCGCTGCATCCCGAGTTCCGCACGCTGCCCATGGTCTGGTACATCCCGCCGTTGTCGCCGGTCGCCGACGTCGCGCACGCCGAGGGCTACGACCCGGCCGACCCCGACCGGGTCTTCGCCGCCATCGACGCGCTGCGGGTGCCCGTCGAGTATCTGGCCAACCTCTTCACCGCGGGCAGGACGGAGACCGTGCGCCTGGTGCTGCGCAGGCTCGCCGCGGTCAGGGCGGTCATGCGGGCCGTACAGCTCGGCAGGGACCCCGGGGAGGAGGTGCCGCACTCGGTCGGCATGACCCCCGACGACGTGGACGACCTGTACCGGCTGCTGGCGATCGCCAAGTACGAGGACCGCTACGTCATCCCGCAGGTCCACGCCGAGGAGGCCGGGGCGCTGAGCGCCCAGCACCAGGAGCTGTTCTGCAGCCTCGACGGTGAGGGCGGGCCCGGCATGGGCGGTCACGGACCGCCTTCCGCCCCGGCCGGGGAGGCGCCCGTCTTCCGCGGGCAGGACGGGCGGCTGCACGCCAACCTGCTCGGCTGGGACGGCACCGGCGACCCGTCGCGGCTGTTCCCCGGGGCCCAGTTCCCCGAAGCTCAGTTCCCCGAGGCTCAGGGGGAGGCGACGTGAACGCGGCCGAGACGGCGTGCAAGCTGGCCTCGGTGCTGCTGCAGTACCCTCGACCGGCCCTGTTCGAGGGGGCCGACCGGCTCGACGAGGCCGCCCGTGCCACGCCCAGGGCCGCGCGGGCGGGGTTCGCCGCCTTCCTGGCCTGGCTGCGGGCCGAACCGCCCGGTGAGGTGGTCGGGCACTACGTGGAGACCTTCGACCTGCGTCACCGCTGCGCCCTCTACCTGAGTTACCACCGGCACGGCGACACGCGCGGGCGCGGGATGGCGATGCTCGCCTACAAGGCCGCCTACCGGCGGGCGGGGCTGCTGCCCTGCGAGGAGGAGCTGCCCGACTTCCTGCCGCTCGTGCTTGAGTTCGCCGCCCTCCACCCGGAGGGGATGGCGCTGCTGCGCCGCCGCCGTGCCGACCTCGACCTGCTCAGGCGGTCGCTTGAGGCGGCGGGCACGCCGTACACGCATGTCGTCGAGGCGGTCTGCGCACTGCTTCCCGGGCTGCGGCGCGCGGAGCTGAGGGCGGTGCGGGCGCTGTGGGAGAGCGGCCCGCCCAGTGAGGAGGTCGGGCTCGAACCGTTCGCGCCCCCGGAGTACCTCTCCGGCCTGACCGGCGGACAGGAGGCACGATGAACGGCACCGGCGCCCTGGACGTGTTCTGGTGGGTCGTGCTGCCCTACGTCGCGATGACCGTCTTCGTGGTCGGTCACGTGTGGCGGTGGCGCTACGACAGGTTCGGCTGGGACTGCTACTCGACCGAGCTCCTCGAACGCCGGCTGCTCAAATGGGGGGCGCCGCTGTTCCACTACGGGGCGTTCGCCGCGATCCTCGGGCACGTCATGGGCATCCTCGTCCCGGCCTCCTTCACCCACGCCCTCGGGATTCCCGAGGAGGTCTACCGGTGGTTCTCCGCCGTCGGCGGCGGGCTGGCCGCGGTCGTGGTGGTGGTCGGCATCGTCATCCTCGCCGGCCGCAGGATGCTCGTCCGGCGGGTCAGGGCCACGACGGCGAAGATCGACTACGTCGCCCTGGTGCTGCTGCTGGTCATCGTGATCACCGGGGTCGTGCCCACCATCTGGTGGAACCTGCTGGGGCCGGGATACGACTACCGGCTCACCGTGGCCCCGTGGTTCCGCGGCCTGTTCACCGGCTCGCCCGACGTCGCCGCCGTGGCGAACGCGCCCGCGGTCTACCGGCTGCACGCGACGGCCGCCTGGGTCCTGTGGGCGGTCTGGCCGTTCAGCCGCCTGGTCCACGCCTGGAGCTTCCCGCTGTGGTACCTGTGGCGGCCGTTCGTGGTCTACCGCAGCCGCGGGGTCATCCTGCCACCCGAGCCCGGTACGGCGGGCCGCAGATGGCGCAGGATCGGCGGACCCGCCTGAGATGCGCCTGCCGTCCCCGGGGGACGTACGGCGGGCCGCGGTGCGGAATCTGGAGCCCGCCTACTTCGCCATGGTGATGGCGACGGGCATCATCTCGGTCGACACGCGCGCCATGGGCCTGAAGGTTCCCTCTGCCGTCCTGCTCTGGGTGGGGATCGCGGGCTACGCCGTGCTGCTGGTCCTGTCCGGGTGGCGGCTGCTCGGCTGCCGGGCGGAGACGGCCCGCGACCTGGGCGACCCGGCGAAGGCCTTCGGTTTCTTCACCTTCGTCGCCGCGACCGACCTGCTCGGCACCCGGATCGCCATGGACGGCCGTCTCGGGGTCGCGACGGTGTTCCTCGTCGTCGGCGCGCTCAGCTGGCTCGTCCTGGCCTACCTCGTTCCCTGGGCGAGCGTGCTGCGGCACGAGAGCGTCAAGGCCCTGGCGCGGGCCAACGGGACCTGGTTCGTCTGGGTCGTCGGCGGGCAGTCCGTCGCGATCCTCGCCGCGACGCTCGAACGCGCCGGGGCCGGTCCCCGCGACGCCCTGGCGCTGTTCGCCGTGGCGGTCTGGTCGATCTCCATGTGGCTCTATCTGCTGGTCGGCGTCGTCGTGTGCTTCCGGCTGATGCTGTTCGAGATGGACGCCGACGAGCTGAACCCGCCCTACTGGGTCGCGATGGGCGCCAACGCGATCAGCGTCGTCGCGGCGGCGAAGATCGCGGGCATGCGGGAGGCGCCCGCCGCCGAGGTGGTCCATGACTTCGCCCTGCACGTGGGCGTGGTCTTCTGGGGGTTCGCGACCTGGGTCTTCTTCGCCCTGCTCCTGGCGGGCTGGTGGCGGCACGTACGGCGCGGCGTCCCGTTGCGCTACGGGCCCGGGATGTGGAGCCTGGTCTTCCCGCTGGGCACCTACGCCGCCGCCTCCCACGGTCTGGGCGAGGCGACCGGTCTCGGCCTGGTGACGGCCTTCGGCGACGTCGAGGTGTGGTTCGGGCTGGCGGCCTGGGTTCTCACGTTCTGCGCGATGGCGGTCCACCTGGCCCGCGCCGCCCGCTCGCTCACCCGTTCCCCCGGTTGACCTGAGCGCCACCCGACGACCACCCATTGTGGCGATATATCAGCTTCAAATGCGATTTATCGCACATGGCGGTAATGGTCGGTAGCATGCCAGAAGATCAACACGAGACAGATGTCAACGGCCCCGTTGCGGCCCGGGATCGCCCCCACGGTCCGGGGGCCGGCATCCGGTGAGCCTCCGATGCGGCCACGCGCGGCACGGCCAGGACCGATCCCCCGCCGCACGAACGGCTTGATCTGCCAATCGACGATTGGAGCAACGTTGCGGAGAGGACTCTCCAAACTCGCCGTCGTCCTCGTGGCGGTGGCGGCCCTGTGCCCCGCCATGACGGCCCTGTGCCCCCTCACGACGGCCGAGGCGGCCGACACCACCGGAGGGAACGGCATCACCTGGGGTTCGTGCGAGGAGGACCCGGCCATCGAGTGCGGCACGCTGACCGTCCCGGTCGACTGGTCGAAACCGTACGGGGACACAATCGACCTGGCCCTCGCCCGGCGCAGGGCCACCGACCCCTCGGCCAGGATCGGCTCCCTCCTGACCAACCCCGGCGGGCCCGGCGGATCGGGCGTGAACGACGTCCTGCGCGCCCCCGGCTTCAGCGAGGAGATCCGTCGGCGCTTCGACGTCGTCGGCTACGACCCCCGGGGCGTCGCCCGCAGCAACGCGGTGGTCTGCTCGGCGTCGGTGTACAACCGGATGCCGGACCCGATCATGAAGAGCCAGGCCGACTACGACAGGTGGATCGCCTACAACAGGACGCTGCGCGCGGACTGCAGGCAGCGCACCGGCCCCGTGTACGACCACGTCGACTCGGTCAACGTGGCGCGCGACATGGACGCCATCCGCGCCGCCCTCGGGGAGAGCAGGCTCACCTCCTACGGGGTCTCCTACGGCACGCTCGCCCAGCAGATGTACGCCGAGCTCTTCCCGCGGCGGGTCCGGGCCATGGTGCTGGACAGCAACATGGACCACAGTCTCGGTGTCAGGGCGTTCCAGGAGACCGAGGCGGCCGGCGTCGAGGACGCCTTCGACGAGTTCGTCGCCTGGTGCGACCGGGACGCCTCCTGCGCGCTGAACGGACGCGACGTCCGGCAGGTGTGGCAGGGGCTGATCGCCAAGGCCCAGCGCGGGGAGCTCTACTACCCCGGCGTCACCGACCGCCCGCTGAGCGCCCACAACCTCCTCTGGCTCGGTGTGGTGCTCAACGAGGGACCCGCCTGGCAGTCGCTGGCCCAGGTGATCCTCGCCCTGGACGGCGGCCCCGTGCCGTCCGACCTGCCGCCCCCGCCCGGCAACGGGCCCGTGGACGGGGAACTCGCCGAACTGCCGACCGCGATCCTCTGTGAGGACCACGACCTGTCGGTGCGGAGCTACGCCGAGTACGAGCGGCTGCTGCGCGGCGCCAACCGCCTGGCCCCCGACATGCGCTACAACCCGATGCCGATGGGGGACATGCCCATCTGCCAGGGCCATCCCGTCAACAACCCGCAGCACCGGCTCCGGTACACGGGCACCGCGCCGCTGCTGCTCGCCAACTCCCTGCACGACCCCGACACGCCGTACACGTGGTCGGCCAACGCGGCCCGCCAGCTCGGCCCCAGGGCCGTGCTGCTCACCTACGAGGGCTGGGGACACGGCGTCTACGGCATGACCGAGTGCACCACGAAGGCCATGGACGACTACCTGATCTCACTGACCGTGCCGTCGCGGGGCCTGCGCTGCCCGGCGACGGACGACGGTAGGAGCGGGCCGCGGGAGGAGGGTCCGGCGTTCGGGCTCCGTGGTTCCTCCTCCCGCGGCCGGGCCGGGTGCCCGCCCCCGGTGGGCGGGTTCGCTCCGGCAGGGCTTCCCTCCCGGCGCCCCTGGCGGAAGCCCGGGTGAGGACCTCCGCCTCTACCGTCCCGCCGGCGTTCCGGGCTGGGATGGCGGTGAGGACACATGACCGCGGGAGTGACGAGAGGCGGGTGACGACCATGCTGGTCCGGGAGGTGATGACCACGGACGTGGTCACGGTCGGCCCCTCCGATCCGGTACGGCGGGCGGTGCGCGTCCTGTACGGGCACGACGTCACCGCGGCGCCCGTGCTGGACGGCGACGGCCGCCTGGCGGGGGTCGTCAGCGAGATGGACCTGCTGCGCGGTGAGTTCGAGCGCGACCCCCGCTCCAGCGCCAGGATCGTGCTCGGGCACTCGGCGCCCGCGCCGTACACGGTCGCCGACGTCATGACCTCCGAGGTCACGACCGTGACGGAGACGACCGACGTCACCGCGGCGATCGACCTGATGATCTGCAGGCGGGTCAAGAGCCTGCCGGTGACCAGGGGGGATCGGGTGGTCGGCATGCTCAGCCGCCGTGACCTGCTTGCCCTGCTGGCCCGTCCCGACGAGGACATCCGCGCCGACGTACTGGCCGCGCTGCGTGAGCGCTACCCCGCGGGACCGTCCTGGGAGGTCGTGGTGCGTGACGGGATGGTCGAGCTGCGCGGCCGTCACGCCGCGAGCGTGGACGACATCGCCGACCTGCTCGCCCGTACGGTCCCCGGGGTGGTCAGGGTCAGGCACCTGGGCTGATTCGGGTCTTTCGGCCCTGCCGGAACCCGTCTCCCGGCCGGAGACTGGCCCTAAGGGGGGAGCCGACATGGAGGCCTGCGGATGATCACCCCGATGCGGCTGTTCGGCCGGCACCTGACGGGCAAGGCGAACCCGGGTCCCTCGAAGGACCCGCCGCCTCCCGCGACGCCGCCCTCCGGTGGCTGGCGGAGCTGGCTGCTGCCGATCGGCACGCTGATCATCCTGGTCTGGCTGCTGGTCCCGCTGTTGCTCGGGGGGAACCCGCCCGCGCCGTACTCCTACAGCGACCTGCTGACCAGGGTGGACGCCGGGCAGGTCAAGACCGTCTCCATCGACGACCAGGGCGCGGTCACCGGCACCCTGAAGGACGGCACGAGGTTCACCAGCCAGATCCCCACCGCGCCCAACTCCGCCCAGCTGGAGAACCGGCTGCGTGCCAAGGACGTCCAGACCACGGCGACCCAGTCGGGAGGCTCCCTCTGGTCGGCCCTGATCGGATTCCTGCCGCTGCTGCTGCTCATCGGCCTGTTCGCCTGGACGGGCCGGCAGGCGCAGCAGTCCCTCTCCGGAGGCATCGGCGGCATCGGCGGCTTCGGCCGCTCCAAGGCGAAGATCATCGAGGCGGAGCGCCCGACCACCAGGTTCTCCGACGTCGCCGGGTACGACGGCGTCAAGCAGGAGATCAGCGAGATGATCGACTTCCTGCGGGCGCCCGAGCGGTACGCCGCCGCGGGCGCCAAGCCACCCCGGGGCGTGATCATGGTCGGCCCGCCGGGAACCGGCAAGACGCTCATCGCCAGGGCCGTCGCCGGTGAGGCGGAGGTGCCGTTCCTGTCGGTCACCGGCTCGGGGTTCGTGGAGATGTTCGTCGGCGTCGGCGCCTCCCGGGTGCGCGACCTGTTCGACGAGGCGCGCAAGCGCGCTCCCTCGATCGTGTTCATCGACGAGATCGACGCGATCGGGGGCCGCCGGGGCTCGGGGACGGTGACCGGGGGCAACGACGAGCGTGAGCAGACCCTCAACCAGCTGCTCGCGGAGATGGACGGCTTCGACCAGGGCAGCGGGATCGTCGTCCTGGCCGCGACCAACCGGCCGGAGACCCTCGACCCGGCCCTGCTGCGGCCGGGGCGCTTCGACCGTCAGGTGACCGTGCCGTTGCCCAACCAGGCCGAGCGGGCGGCGATCCTGACCGTCCACTCGACGGGCAAACACCTCGCCCCGGACGCCGACCTCGGGGTCGTCGCCCGCGCCACCCCCGGCTTCTCCGGCGCCGACCTGGCCAACCTCGTCAACGAGGCCGCGATCAACGCGGTCAGGGCGGGCCGTACCACCATCACCCCCGGCGACCTCGGCGCGGCGCGTGACCGCGTGCTGCTCGGCCGCAGGGACACCTCCAACGCCCTGCTGCCCCAGGAGCGGCACGCGGTCGCCGTCCACGAGTCGGGGCACGCCCTGCTCGCGGCGCTGTGCGAGCACGCCGACCCGGTCGCCAAGGTGACGATCCTGCCCGCGGGCATGACCCTCGGTGTCACCGAGCAGCTTCCCGAGGCCGAACGGCACCTCTACGGCGAGAGCTACCTGGCCGACCTGCTGGCCGTACGGCTCGGTGGCCGGGCGGCCGAGCTGGTCGTCTTCGGTGAGGGTTCGACCGGCGCGGCCAACGACCTGGCGGGCGCGACCCAGATCGCCACCCGCATGGTGCGCGACTTCGGCCTCTCCCCGGCCCTCGGCCCCGTCGGCTACTCCTCGTCGAGCCCCCAGTATCTGGGTGAGGAGGCCGAGACCCTGGCGCGCAGGCCGTACTCGGAGCGGACCCAGCAGGTCATCGACGAGGAGGTGGCCCGCCTGCTCGCCGAGGCGGAGCGGCGCGCGGTCGGCCTGCTGCGCACCCACCGCGGCGCCCTCGACCGGCTGGCGGCGATCCTGCTCGAACAGGAGACCGTCGACGGCGAGGTCGTCGGAGGCGTGCTGCGCGCGGAGCGCGCGGCGGGCCCGCACGCCCGGGCCTCGTGAACCCCGTCCGGATCCCGCCGCGCCCGGCGGAGGCGAGGCGTCCGGTGCCCTCCCCCGCCTCTCGCCCGGTCAGCTCTTCTTCTGCTGCTGCCGTGTCTGGGACTCGACGGGGATGCGCTTGCCCTCCCGCTCGCGCCCGGCGCGTCTGACGCTGACCTCCAGGATCCCCTTGTCGTAGGTGGCCTTGATGTCGTTCTCGTCGGCTCCCGGCGGCAGGCTGACCGAACGGGTGAAGGAGCCGTAGCTGAACTCCGTCCTGTGCTGGTCGCGGTGCTCGTCGCGCCGTTCCGCGTGTACGGTCAGGACCCCGTTCGACACCGTGATCTCCACGTCCTTGCCCGGGTCGATCCCCGGCAGCTCGGCCCGCAGGACGTAGCGGTCGTCCTTGACGTAGTCCTCGAACTTGATGGGCTGTGCCGCGGGCGGCCGCAGCGCCGCGAAGGGAAGCTCAAGCCAGTCGAACAGCTCCGGAACGAGGCCTCTCTGCTCACGGCGCATCGGTGTGCTCATGGGTTCCTCCCTGTTGTGGGTTCCATCCCCCTCTCTCATTTCCCGACATAGGTGGACATAGCGGCAAAAATCCCTAAAGCAAGGGTCTTTCCGGATTACGGTTCAGTACGGCCAGGCCCAGTCACGCACCTCCGGCAGGTCCTCCCCGTACTCCCGCGTGTGGGCCCGCGCCCGCAGCCGGGTGTCGGCCATCCGCTGGCGCAGCCACGCGGCCCTGACCGCCAGCCCGGGAACCCGGTCGATCACGTCCATCACCAGGTGGTAGCGGTCGATGTCGTTGAGCATCGCCATGTCGAACGGGGTGGTCGTCGTGCCCTCCTCCTTGTAGCCCCGCACGTGCAGCCCGGCGTGGTTGGTACGCCGGTAGGTGAGCCGGTGGATCAGCCAGGGGTAACCGTGGAAGTTGAAGATCACCGGTTTGTCCGGGGTGAACAGCGCGTCGAACTCCGCGTCCGGCATCCCGTGCGGGTGCTCCGACGGCTGCTGCAGGCGCATCAGGTCGACCACGTTGACCACCCGGACCCTCAGCTCGGGCAGGTGCTCGCGCAGCAGCGCCGCCGCGGCCAGCGTCTCCAGGGTCGGCACGTCCCCGGCGCAGGCCAGCACCACGTCCGGCCCGGCCTCGGCGGCCGTGTCCTGCTGGGGCCGGTGCTCGGTGCCCGCCCACTCCAGGATGCCCAGCCCCCTGGTGCAGTGCGCGATCGCCTCGCCCATGGGGAACAGGTCGAGCACCGGCTGTTTGCCCGCCACGACCACGTTCACGTAGTCCCGCGAGCGCAGGCAGTGGTCGGCGACCGACAGCAGCGTGTTGGCGTCCGGCGGCAGGTAGACCCGCACCACCTCGGCCTTCTTGTTCACCACCACGTCGAGGAAGCCCGGGTCCTGGTGGCTGAACCCGTTGTGGTCCTGACGCCACACGTGCGAGGACAGCAGGTAGTTCAGCGACGCGACCGGCGCCCGCCAGCCGATCTTCCTGGACGACTCAAGCCACTTGGCGTGCTGGTTGAACATGGCGTCCACGATGTGGATGAACGCCTCGTAGCAGTTGAAGAGGCCGTGCCTGCCGGTCAGCAGATACCCTTCGAGCCAGCCCTGGCACAGGTGCTCGCTGAGCACCTCCATCACGCGTCCGCCGGGGGCCAGGTGCTCGTCCGTCGGCAGGATCTCGGCCTCCCAGGCCTTGGCCGTGGTCTCGAACACCGCCGACAGCCGGTTGGAGGCCGTCTCGTCCGGCCCGAGCAGCCGGAAGGTCTCCGGGTTGGCGGCGATCACGTCGCGCAGCCACCCGCCGAGCACCCGGGTCGGCTCGGACGACTCGACGGCCGGGGACTTGACCTGCACCGCGTGGTCACGGAAGTCGGGCAGCGTCAGCGGGCGCAGCAGCACACCGCCGTTGGCGTGCGGGCTGGCGCTCATCCGCCGCTCGCCCTCCGGCACGGTGACGGTGATCTCGGCCACCGGACGGCCCAGCTCGTCGAACAGTTCCTCCGGCCGGTAGGAGCGCATCCACTCCTCAAGCATCGCCCGGTGCCCGGCGTCGTCGCGGACCGCGGCCAGCGGCACCTGGTGCGCCCGCCAGGTGCCCTCGACCGGCAGCCCGTCCACGACCGCGGGCCCGGTCCATCCCTTCGGGGAGCGCAGCACGATCATCGGCAGCCTGCCGCCCCGGTCCTCCTTGTAGGCGGCGATCTCGTCGAACACCGTCTCCATGGTCGCGGCCATCAGCTCGTGCATGGCGGCCGGGTCGTCCCCGGAGACCAGGTGCGGGCGGTAGCCGTACCCTTCGAGCAGCTTGACCAGGTCACTCTCGGGAATCCTGGCCAGGACCGTGGGGTTGGCGATCTTGTAGCCGTTCAGGTGCAGGATCGGCAGCACCACCCCGTCGCGGACGGGGTCGGTGAACTTGTTGGAGTGCCAGCTCGCGGCGAGCGGGCCGGTCTCGGCCTCGCCGTCCCCGATCACACAGGCCACCACCAGGTCCGGGTTGTCGAAGGCCGCGCCGTGGGCGTGGGCCAGGCTGTAGCCGAGTTCGCCGCCCTCGTGGATCGAGCCGGGGGTCTCCGGGGCGACGTGGCTGGGGATGCCGCCGGGGAAGGAGAACTGGCGGAACAGCCGCCGCATCCCGGCCTCGTCACGGGTGACGGCCGGGTAGCGCTCGGTGTAGGTGCCCTCAAGCCAGGCGTGCGCCACCGCCGCAGGCCCCCCGTGCCCGGGTCCGGCGATGTAGATCATGTCCTGGTCCCTGCCGGTGATGATCCGGTTGAGGTGGGCGAAGCAGAAGTTCAGGCCGGGGGTCGTGCCCCAGTGCCCAAGCAGCCGGGGTTTGATGTGCTCCGGAGCCAGGGGCTCGGTCAATAGGGGGTTGTCCAGCAGGTAGATCTGCCCGACCGACAGATAGTTCGCCGCCCGCCAGTACATGTCGACTTCCCGCAGCGTGTCCATGTCCATGAGCATTTCCGTCCTTCACGTGGTCGGCCAGGGACCTTGGTCCCCTCTTGCGTCCTCTTCCGTACCGCGCCCCTACCCCGTCATCCGGGTCGTACGGCCCTGGCGGGGAGATCCCCGTGGCCGGACGCACGACGACACCGGGCGGCCTGGGCCGCACACCGGTCAGGAAGGGCTGGAGCGGCTCGTCCGGAGCGCCGACACCACGTCGGTCCGCGCCTCCTCAGGGACCGGGGCTGAGCACCTGCCGGGAGGGCAGCGCGAACTGCATGGTCGTCACGGCGATCAGCCCGCCCTCGGCGTCGCTGATCCGCCCGTTCGCCACCGCCGTCCGGCGGCCCAGCCTGACCACCTCGACGACGACCGTGAGCGGGCCGGGTTCCGCCGCTTCGAGCAGGCTGACGCTGCCGTGCGTCAGCACCCCGGTCAGCACCCTGCCCGCGTAGGCGTTTATCGCCAGGAAGGACGACAGGTCGGCCGCCTTGAAGATCGCCGGGCCGGACAGGGTGCCGCCCGGCCTGCACTCCAGCCCCTCCGGTCCCGCCGTGACGACCACCCGGTGCGGCGAGACCTCGCTCACCCACAGCCCGGAGTCCGGCCAGAACTCCGTGACCAGCCCGCGCACCTCGTCGAGGGAGAGGCGCGGGCTCAGGGGCGCGTGCTCCCCCACCCGTTCCTGTGGCCGTGTCATGCCTGTCCCCCGTCTCTCTCGACGACGTGCCGGACGTGCTGCCAGGGATAGGACGGCAGCGACGCGACGACGCGCGCGCCGGCCGGGGCGGGCCACGGTGCTGGCTCGTCCTCGGCGAGCGGGCGCACGGCCGGATGGTCGAGGCCGTGCGCGAACGCCTCGGCGGCCTCGCACGCCGCCGCCGCCGAGTCCGCGCCGACCCACACCGTGCGGGCGTGGCGTGTCCTGCCGTGGGTCGCGGTGTGGGCGAAGGCCGGGTAGCCGTCCTCGGCGAGCCCCGCCAGGTGCTCGCCGTACCGGCCGGCGAGTTCCCCGAGCGCGGCCGGGGTGCGGGCGGAGATCGTGAACCCGGGCACGGGACCGGTGTCCCGGGCGGGGACCGGGTCGGGGGCGGGCGCCGCGGAGAGCACCGCGTAGGCGTTGGTTCCGCTCATGCCGTACGAGCAGACCGAGGCCCGCGCGCCCGCCTCCGGGCCCCAGGGCAGGGCCCGTCCCGGGACGACCACGCCTGTCCCCGTCAGGTCGATGCGCGGGTTGAGCGTCTCGAAGCCCGCCTGCGGGGGGATCAACCGGTTCTCCAGGCACAGGACGGCCTTGACCAGTCCCATCACCCCGGCTGCGGACTCGGTGTGGCCGAGGTTGGCCTTGACCGAGCCGACGTGGAGAACGCCTCCGCCGGTGCGCAGCGCGGTGGTCACGGCCCGCATCTCGACCGGGTCGCCGAGCTGGGTCCCGGTGCCGTGCGCCTCGTGGTAGCCGATGTCCGCGCCGGTCAGGCCGATCCTGGCCAGCAGCGACCCGATGAGCCTGGCCTGGGAGTCGCCGTTGGGGGCGGTGAAGGTGGCCGAGCGGCCGTCCTGGTTGATCGCGCTGCCGTCGATCACCGCGTGGACGCGGTCACGGTCGCGGAGCGCGTCGTCCAGCCGTTTGAGGACGACCGCCCCGCACGCCTCACCGCGCACGAACCCGTTCGCGGCGGCGTCGAACGGCCGGGAGACGCCGTCCGGGGACAGCGCCCCGGTCCTGCCGACCTCCCGGGTCGTGCGGGGGGACAGGACCAGGTTGACCCCGGCGGCGACGGCCAGGTCGCAGTCGCCCGCGGTGAGGGCCCGGCAGGCGGTGTGGATCGCGACGAGGGAGGAGGAGCAGGCGGTGTCCATGGCGACGGCGGGGCCGCCCAGGCCCAGCGTGTGCGCGATCCGCCCGGCGGAGAAGCTGTGGCCGTTGCCGACCGTCCAGTACGAGTTGGGCTCCCCGGACAGCCAGTGCCGGTAGTCCTGGCCGGTTATGCCCACGAACACACCGGTCGCCTCCGCCCCGGCGCCCGGCGGTGTGCCCGCGTCCTCGAACGCCTCCCAGACGACTTCGAGCAGCAGCCTGTGCTGGGGGTCCACCGTGCGGGCCTCACGCGGCGACATGCCGAAGAACCGTGCGTCGAAATCGAAGGGATTGTCCAGGTAACCGCCTCGGGTCACCACGTCATCCCATTCGGCACCGAAGGCCTCACGACGGTCGGCCGGTAAGTCACCGGTCAGGTCGCGGGCCCGGACAATGGCGTCCCAATATGACGCGGTGTCCGTCACGCCGCCCGGCGCGCGTATTCCGATCCCGATGACGGCGACACGTCCTGAGGGCGTATTCTCCGTTTCCCGGCCCGATAAGGCGGACGCCACCTTTAAATCACCCGGCGAAGCCAGTTGCGGGTGTCGGGGGCCAGGCCGTACTGAATGTTCAGAATGTGATTCCTCATACTTGTCGTCACTTCCCCGGGAACGCCGCCGCCGACGGTCTGCTCGTATTCTCTTCCCTTGAATCCGAGAATCGGGTTGATGACCGCGGCGGTTCCCGAGGCGAACATCTCGGTGATCGCCCCGCTCGCGCAGCCCTCACGCAGCTCGGCCAGGCCGACCTGCCGCTGCGCCGGCTTCAGGCCGTGCTCGTCGGCCAGTTCGAGCACGCTGTCCCTGGTGACGCCGTCGAGGATCGTGCCCAGGCCCGGCGTGACCAGCTCGCCGTCCGCGGTGACCAGGAAGAGGTTCATCGTGCCCGACTCCTCCAGGTAGCGCTCCTCGTCGTCGCTGAGGTAGAGCACCTGGTCGCAGCCCTGCTCCTGGGCCTCGACCTGGGCGGCGAGGCTGGAGGCGTAGTTGCCGCCGCACTTGGCGGCGCCGGTGCCGCCCTTGCCCGCCCGCGCGTAGTTCTCGCTGACCCACAGCTTGACGCCGCTGAGACCGGAGGAGAAGTAGGAGGCCGCGGGGCAGGCGATGACGCCGTAGGTGACGTGCGCGGCCGGGCGCACCCCGAGGAAGGCCTCGGAGCCGAACATGAACGGCCGGAGGTACAGGCTCCGCCCGCCCTCGTACGGCGGCACCCACGCCTCGTCCGCGCGCACCAGCGCCTCGACGCTGGCGACGAAGAGCTCCTCGGACAGCACGGGCAGGGCCAGCCTCCTGGCCGAGTTCACGAAACGGCGCGCGTTCAGGTCGGGCCGGAAGAGCCAGATGCTCCCGTCGTCGTGCCTGAATGCCTTGAGGCCCTCGAAAATCTCCTGGGCGTAATGCAGGACGGCCGCGCCGGGGTGCATTGGAATTGGTTCGAGAGCGGTTACCCGAAAGTCATGCCAGCCGGTCTCCTGCGTCCACGTCGCGGAGGCCATGTGGTCGGTGAAGAAACGACCGAAACCCGGAGCAGCGAGGATTTCCTCCCGTTCGGCCGCGGGAAGGGGATGTGTTGTGCGAAGGAGCTGGAAACCATCGTTCATGAATGCCTCCTGTCGGGTGTCGACTTATTCTAGGCCGCTGAACACGGCCACGCAGTTCTGCCCCCCGAACCCGAAGGCGTTGGTGGCCGCGACGCGGACCGGTGTCCGCCGCGCGGCGCCTGGCACGTAGTCGAGGTCGCAGGCGGGGTCGGGCACCTCCAGGTTGATGGTCGGCGGCACGACCCCGTCGCGGATCGCCATCGCGCACACCATCGCCCCCAGGGAGCCCGCCGCCCCGATGAGGTGGCCGACCATCGACTTGGGGGCGCTGACGGCGACCCGGTCCGCGGCCGAGCCGAGCGCCGTGCGGATGGCCCTGGTCTCGGTCGCGTCGTTGGCTGCGGTCGAGGTGCCGTGCGCGCAGACGTAGTCGAGGTCCCCCGGCTGGACCCCCGCGCGCCGCAGCGCCTGGCCGATCGCCTCCGCCGCGTGCCCGCCGTACGGGTCGGGCGCGCTGATGTGGAAGGCGTCGCAGGTCAGCGCCCCGCCCGCGACGGCGGCGTACGGTGTGACCCCACGTCCTGCGGCGTGCTCGGCCGACTCGACGACCATGATCACCGCCCCCTCCCCGAACACGAACCCGTCCCGGTCCGCGGAGAAGGGCCTGCTGGCGCCCCGGGGGTCGTCGTTGCGCTCCGACATCGCGCCCATGCCGACCAGGCCCGCGAACATCACCGGGGTGATCGCGGCGTCCGTCCCCCCGCAGACGACCGCGTCCGCCTCACCGGAGAGGATGAGCCGCCGCGCGTCGAGCAGGGCGTACAGGCCGCTGGCGCAGGCCAGCGCGCTGGCGTTGACCGGGCCGTGCGCGCCGAGGTCGATGGCCGTCTCGCAGGCGGGCATGTTCGTCAGCGAGGACGGGACGAAGTAGCTGTTGGGCGTGACCGGCGAGGGGGACAGCAACCCCCTGGTCGCCGTCTCGACCGTGTCGAACCCGGCGACGGCGGCGTTGACCACCACCCCGACCCTGGCGGCGTTGTCCCGGCCGATCTCCAGTTTCGCGTCGGCGACGGCCTCGCGCGCCGCGGCGACCGCGAACTGGGAGAAGCGGGCCGAGCGGCGGACCCGTTTGGCGTCGAGGTAGGCGGCCGGGTCGAAGCCCTTGACCTCCGCCGCGATCCTGGTCGGCAGCCCGCTCGCGTCGAACGCGGTGACGGGGCCGACGCCGGAACGCCCGGCCAGCAGGTTGCGCCAGGTCTCCTCCCTGCCGATCCCGACCGGGGTGACCGCGCCGATCCCGGTTATCACCACCTCGTGCCCGTTACCCATTGACAGTCCCTCCACGGTTTCCCGGACCGGCGGGCTCAAGCGCGCCCGGCCCCCGCTCGTCGAACTCGGCCGCGGCGGCGAACCCCTCGGCGAAGGCCCGCACCGCGTCGAGCCCTTCGGCGTCCCTCGCCCCGCCGGCGAGGCGGTGCCACACCCCGGCGTCCCCGGCGAGCGCGGGGACCGCCCGGTCGGTGACCTGGCCTGCGGCGACGACGACCGTCTCGGCCTCGACGAGCCGTTCGGCGCCGTCCGGCCCGGCGATCCACACCCCGGCCGGGGTGATCCGCAGGCAGGCCGTCTCACGCAGGACGCGCACGCCCTGTTCGCGCAGCTCCGCCAGCACCGCCCACCGGGTCGACCTGCCGGTGCGCCCGGCGGTGCGGGCGCCGCGCTGCACGAGGGTGACCTCGGTCCGCGCGGTGACCGGCACGGGACCGGCGGCCAGGCCGTGGCGGCGCAGGAAGCGCTCGTCCTCCCCCAGCGGGCCGTGACCTCTGCTGAGGAGGTGGGCCAGGTCGGCGGCGACGCCGCCACCGCCGACGATCGCCACCCGCCCCTCCAGGCCCTCCCGGGCATGGCGGGCGAACGCCTCGGGGTAGGTGAGCACGTTCGGCAGGTCGGCGCCGGGGACGTCCACCCGGCGGGGGCGGGTGCCGCTGGCGACGATCACACCGTCGTGGGAGCGCAGCAGGCCGAGGTCGGCGGCCCCGATCGCGCGGCCGAGGTGGACGCGGACGCCGAGCCGGGCCAGTTCCGCGGCGAAGTAGGCGATCGTCCCGCCGTAGTCGGCCTTGCCCGGCACCTGGCGCGCCATGCGGAACTGGCCGCCGAGGGCCTCGGCCGCCTCGTAGAGCTCGACCCGGTGCCCGGCCAGCGCCGCCCTCCTGGCGGCCTGCAGCCCGGCGGGCCCGCCGCCGACGACCGCGACGGTGCGGGGCCGTACCGGGCGGACGGACCACCGGGGGACGGACTCCCGGCCCGCCCTGGGGTTGACCATGCACGACACCTCGCGCTCGGTCAGCGAGTGGTCGACGCACGCCTGGTTGCAGGCCAGGCAGACGTTCACCGGCCGGCCCCGCCGCGCGGCGGAGACCAGGCCGGCGTCGGCGAGGAAGGGGCGGGCCATGGAGACCAGATCGATCGGGGTCCCCGCGAGGATCGCCTCGGCGGTCTCCAGGCGGTTCACCCGGTTGCCCGCGATGACCGGAAGGTCGCCGACGACCTCCTTCACCCGGACGGCGAACGGTGTCCACACCCCGGGCGGCACGACGGCCTGCACGCTGGGCACCGGGGACTCGTGCCAGCCGACGCCGACGTTGAGCGCGTCCGCCCCGGCCGCGGCGAGCGCCCTGGCGAAGGCCAGGACGTCCTCCTGCGGGGTGCCGCCGTCCATCAGGTCGATCCCGGTGAAACGGACGACGACCGGGAAGTCCTCCCCCACGGCCGTGCGGACCGCCCGGGTGACCTCGGCGCCGAAACGCCCGCGCCGTACGGCGTCGCCGCCCCACTCGTCGTCGCGGAGGTTGGTCAGCGGCGAGAGGAACTGGTCGACCAGGTATCCCTCGGACCCCATCACCTCGACGGCGTCGAACCCGAGGTCACGCGCGAGGGCGGCGCCGCGTGCGAAGTCCTCGACGGTCCCGCGGACCCGCTGCGGGGTCATGGCGTACGGCTCGCGCCCCGAGAAGCGGCTGTGCACGGCGGACGGCGCGACCGGCGGCGGCCCGGAGGGCGCGGGCCGCGCGTAACGGCCCGCGTGGAACAGCTGCAGCGCGATCAGCCCGCCCTCCCGGTGCACCCGCCGGGTGACCCGCCGCAGCCGGGCGTGGAAGGCGGCGTCGCCGAGCACGCCGTACCCGGGGCCTCCCGCGCCCTCGGCGCTCACCGCCGCGCCGCCGGTGACCATCAGCCCGGCGCCGCCCCTGGCCCGTTCGGCGTAGAACGCGGCCAGCGCGGCGCCGTCGTCGTCGCGCGCCTCGAAGCCGAGGTGCATCGCGCCCATGACGACGCGGTGCGGGAGTTCGAGCCGCCCGATCCGCCCCGGGGACAGGACGTGCCGCAGGTCAGTCATCCCAGGCCAGCGGGGGTGTCAGGTCCTCGTGGAAGGGCGGCGCGATCACCGAAAGGCCGCCGTCGACCACGAGGGTCTGCCCGGTGACGTACTCGGAGGCGGGCGAGAGCAGGAACGCGACGCAGTCGGCGACCTCCCGCGCGGTTCCCATCCGCGCCTTGGGGATCTTGGACAGCACTCCGGGCAGCGGCGCCATGCCGGGGATGTTGTAGAAGTACTCCGAGGAGTCGGACTCGATGATGCCGCCGTTGACCGCGTTGACGTTGACGCCCTTCGGCGCGAACTCCACCGCCATGTAGCGCACCCACGCCTCGATCGCCGCCTTGGCCGCGCCGAGGTTGGCGTAGGTCGGGTAGGCGCGGATGCTGCCGTAGCTGGACAGCGCGACGATCCGCCCGCCGCCGGTCATCAGCCGTACGGCGTGCTGCGCGCCGAGCACGAAGGAGCGCACGTTCATCGCGTAGGAGCGGTCGAGGTGGTGCTGCCTGAGGTCGGCGATGTTCTTGAACGCGCTGGCCGCCGCGTTGCACACGAAGTGGTCCAGCCTGCCGAAGGTCTCGCCGACCGTGCCGAAGAGCCTGTCGATCTCCTCCGGCTGCTCGACGTCGGCCCGCACGGCCAGCGCCCTGCCGCCCGCCTGCTCGATCTCCTTGCAGGTCTGCTCGGCCAGGGCGGTGTTCTTCTTGTAGTTGACCACGACGGTCGCGCCGCCTGCGGCGAGCGTGAGCGCCAGGGCCCGCCCGATGCCGCGCGAGCTTCCCGTGATCACGACGATCTTGTCCTGATAGATGCTCAATTTCCCGCCCTCAGTACGTCCCTGGCGATCACGGTCTTCTGGATCTCGTTGGTGCCCTCCTCGAACCGCTGGGCCCGGGCGTCCCGGTAGACCCGTTCGATGGGACTCGACTCCCAGTACCCGATGCCGCCGTGCACCTGCAGCGCCTTGTCGGTGACCCTGGTCAGCATGTCGACCGCGGTGAGCTTGGCCATCGACGACAGCGTGCCCGCCCGTTCGTCGCCGTCCTCCCACCGGCGGGCCGCGTACAGGGTGAGCTGGCGGGCCGCCTCGATGTCGGCGGCGTTCTCGGCGAGGGCGAACGCGATCGCCTGCCGGGCGGCGAGGGGCTTGCCGAAGGTGTGGCGTTCCCGCGCGTGCTCGGCCGCCAGTTCCTGCGCCCTCCTCGCCAGCCCGACGCAGGTCGTCGCGACCGCGATCCTGCTGGGGGTGAGGAATCCGCCGAGCGCGACCTCCAGCCCCTGGCCCTCCTCGCCGAGCCGGTTGGCGACCGGGACCGGCGTGCGGTCGAAGGTCAGCCTGGCGTGGTCGGTGCCGCGCACGCCCATGGTGTCCGGCATGGCCTCGACCGTCACGCCCGGCGCCCCGCGCTCGACCAGCAGCGCGACCGTGCCCTCCTTGCCCGCGGTGCCCTCAAGGCGCGCGAACAGCAGCCAGTAGTCGCAGCTCACCCCGAAGGTGATCAGGTGCTTCCTGCCGGACAGGAAGTAGGTGTCCCCCTGCCTGGTCACGCTGGCGCGCAGGTCCGCGCCGGTTCCCGCGTCCGGTTCGGTCAGTGTGAAGGCGACCCTGATGTCCCCGGCGATCTGCGGCAGCACGAACTCCTTGCGCTGCTCGTCGGTGGCGAAACGGTCCATGGACCGCCACACCCCGTTGCACACGTGCACGATCATCCGCACCGAGGCGTGCGACATGGAGATCAGTTCGAGGACCTCCAGGTAGCGGGAGAAGGGGACGCCGTGCCCGCCGTACTCCACCGGCGCGGCCAGGCGCAGGAAGCCGCGTTCGCGCAGGTCCTCCCAGAGCCGCGCGGGGACGGCGCGGGTCCGTTCGATCTCGGCCGCGTACTCCTCGCCCGGGCCGCGGACGAACGCCTCGGCCTCCCTGAGCAACGCCGGGAAGGCGCTCTCACCGCTCCACATCACCCATGCACCTCACTGTCGACACCGTCAAGCTGTCTCGCCCGTTCGCGCAGCAGGAACTTCTGCACCTTGCCCGCGGGGTTGCGGGGCAGTTCCCCGACGAGCTCAAGGCGTTCCGGCCAGTACTGCTTGGCCACCCGGCGTTCGTCGAGGAAGCGCCGCATCTCGCCGAGGTCCATCTCGCCGGTCGCCACGACGTAGGCGCAGGCCCGTTCGCCGAGCCGTTCGTCGGGCATCGCGACGATCGCCACGTCGCCGATCGCCGGGTGGGTGTGCAGCAGCTGCTCGATCTCGGCGACGGGCACCTTCTCCCCGCCCCGGTTGATCACGTCCTTGACCCGCCCGGTGATCCGGACGAACCCGGCCTCGTCGATCACGGCGAGGTCGCCGCTGCGGTACCACCCGTCGGGGGTCATGGCCTGCGCGGTCTGCTCCGGCTGGTCGAGGTAGCCCTCGAACAGGCATTTGCCGCTGACCTCGAAGTTGCCCTCCTGGCCGGGGCCGAGGACCCGGCCAGCGTCGTCGGTGACCCGGACGCGCACCCCGGTCAGGGCCCGTCCGTCGGTCCCCCACACCAGGGCCTCCTCGTCGCCGGGCGCCGACAGGGTGCCCAGGCCGGTCTCGGTCGTGCCCCACGCGCCGCACACCGCGGCGCCCAGCGTCCGGGTGGCCCGTTCCGCCAGCGCGCGCGGGACCGCGGCGCCGGTCGCCACGAAGATCCGCAGCGCCTCCGGGCGTCGTCCGGTCTCCTCGACCGCGCCCAGCAGGTCGCCGAGGAACGGGGTCGCCGCCTGGGTGAAGGTGCACTCCCAGCGGCGCAGCGCGTCCAGCGCGGCCCGGCCGTCCCAGACGGGTTGCAGGACCTGCGGGACGCCCAGCGCCATCGCCAGCCACATGCCGTAGAGGAACCCGGTCTGGTGGGCCAGCGGGGAGGGGACGAAGACCCGGTCCCGCCGGGTGAGGCCAAGGTGCCTGACCTCCATCATGGCGGCCCTGGTCAGCGCGTCCATCCGGTGCAGCACCCCCTTGGGCGTGCCGGAGGTGCCCGAGGTGAACAGCAGCTGGGCCAGCACGGTCGGCGCGGGCCCGCGCGCGTCGATCACGGCGCGGCCGGGGGAACGCCCGGCCGTCGCCTCCTCCCAGCGGTGCCACGCGGTCGTGCCCGTGCCGTACGGCAGGGGCCCCTCGCCACCGGCCACCACGACGTGGTCGAGCCGTGGCGCGCCCGGCAGCGCGAGCAGCCCGGCGATCTCGGCGGCGTGGTCACGCCCCCGGAACCGCTCCGCGACGACGAGGACCCTCGCCCGGGAGGCACCCAGCATGAAGGACATCTCCCGCTCACGGAAGATCGGCATGAGCGGGCAGCACAGCGCCCCGACGCGGGCCGTCGCCAGGGCCAGGACGGGGAACTCCGCCCAGTTCGGCAGCTGCCAGGCGACCGGCTCGCCCGGTTCGACGCCGAGGTCGAGCAGCAGTGCGGCGGCGGCGTCGGCGCGCTCGTCGAGCTCCCGCCAGGTGAGGACGCGCTCCCCGCGGCCCTCCGAGGCGGTCTCGACCACGGCGACGTCGTCCGGTCGCTCCCCCGCCCTGCGGCGCACGAGCGCGCCGACGGTCGTGGCGGCCGTCCTGCCGGGATCGACCCGCGGAGTCCGTGTCTCCTGTGTCCCCTGTGTCGCCCGGGGCCCCCGTTCCGGGGCCTGCACCGTCATGGACATGCCGACCGTGTTCATCTCGTTGAGGAAGCGCGGGTAGGAGATCCGGTAGGCGTTGGGGTAGGTCAGCCTGCTCTCCCCGTCGGCCCTCGACGCGGCCACCGCCAGCGCCATCAGCACCCGGTGGTCGTTGAAGGAGGACAGGTCGGCCGCGGCGAGGCTCTCCACCCCGTGGCAGACCAGCCGTTCGCCGCGCAGCCCGAGCCGTGCCCCCATCCGGTTGAGCTGCAGCATCGCGGTCACCCGGTCGGACTCCTTGAGCCGCACGTGGGCCACGTTCTCCAGCACCGAGGTGCCCTCGGCGTGGCAGGCGAGGGCGCTCAGCACCGGCAGCGCGTCCGGGACCGTACGGCAGTCGACCGTGACGGGGGCAAGGCGCAGCCCGTCGTGACGCACCCGCACGAACCCGCTGTCCGGGTCGCGGAGCAACGGCACCCCCATGCGGGTGAGGATGTCCAGCAGGTCCGCCTCCGGGTGGTCGGTCTCCGCGGCGCTCGTCGTGCGCAGACCGCGCAGCAGCACGTCCGACGGGTGCAGCGCGGTGGCCGCGATCCCAAAGGCGGCCGAGCCGATGTCCGGCGGCAGGGTGACCGTCGCGGGACGCGCCCGCTGGCCCGGTTCGACGGCGAAGGCGCGGCCGTCGTCGCCGACCTCGACGGTCAGGCCGAAGGTCCGCATCATCGACACGGTCAGGTCCACGTAGGAGCGTTCGTTGAACGGCCCGGTGACCTCGATGAGGCTGGGGCCCGTCGCGAAGGGCGCCAGGAGCAGCAGGCCGGAGATCCACTGCGACAGCGTGCCCGGCACGCTCACCCGCCCTCCCGAGGGGCGGTGCGGCAGGACCGAGATGGGCGGGCAGCCCGTCGGCGCCTCGACGGTCACGCCGAGTGCGGCGAGCGCGGCGAGCAGCGGCCTGATCGGCCTGCGCCGGAAGTAGCGCTGCCCGGTGATCGTGACGGGCGCCTCGGCCAGGCAGGCCAGCGGGGTCAGGAAGTACAGGGTGGTGCCCGAACTGCCGACCGAGACCACGCCGTCCCTCGGCCGGTACGGCCCGCCCTCGACGACGAAGGTGTCCCCCTCCACCCTGATGGACGTGCCGAGGCTCCGCAGCGCGGCGACGGTGTGCCGGACGTGCCCGGCGTCGGTCAGGCCGTGGATGCGGCTGGTCCCCGGCGCCAGGGAGGCCAGGATGAGGGCGCGGTGCGCGTGGTATTTCGAGACCGGGATGTCCAGCTCCCCGGCGAGCGGTCCGGCCGTTCCCTTGACGAGGAGACGCATGCCGACCTCCTTCAACCAGTCGTGGCGGCCGACGCCCCGCGACCGGTCGTCGGTGGCTTCGGCCCGTGTGCGGCGCTCACCGCCGCCCGGAGGGGGCCGCGGGGCCGGGGACGCCGACGCCGCCGGTCACCGCGTGCATCCCGCCGTCGGCGTACAGCACCTGTCCGGTCGTGTACCTGGCGAGGTCGGAGAGCAGGAACAGCACCGCGCCGACCACCCGCGACGGGTCGTTGCGGTCCCAGCCGAGCGGCGCCCACCGCTCGTAGTGGTCGGCCAGCCGCCCGAAGCTGCTCACCCCCGAGGCCGAGACCGTCTCGACCGGGCCCGCGGCGACCAGGTTCACCCGGATTCCCGACGGGCCGAGATAGAGGGCCAGGTACTGGGCGACGGACTCAAGGGCCGTCTTGTAGACGCCCATCCAATCGTAGCCGGGCAGCGCCCTGCCGGTGTCCACGGTCATCCCGGCGATCGCGCCGCCGTTCTCCGCCCGTGCGAGCACGGGGGCCAGGGCCTGGGCGAGCTGCTGCAGGGAGTAGGCGGAGACGCGAAAACCGTCGAGCGCGCTGGCCGCCGGGGTGGTCAGGAAACCCGAGCCGAGCGCGTCGGCGGGCGCGTGGGCGACGCTGTGCAGCACACCGTCGAGGCGGTCCCACTCCGCGGCCTCCTCGGCGACCGCCTGGAAGTGCGTGTCGTCGGTCATGTCCAGTTCGAGGACGTCCGCGGGCGACGGCAGCAGGGCCGCCGCCTTGCGGGTGACGCGCAGGGCACGCCCGAAGGAGGTGAGCACGACGTCCGCGCCCTGCGCCTGCAGCGCGGCGGCGACGTGCCAGGCGATGGACTCCTCGTTGAGCACTCCGGTGATGAGGTACTTCCTGCCCGTGAAAAGTCCGGACACCTGCATGTCTCCGTTCGGGGGTTCTCGTTCTCCTGCGCGCCGCCGGTGTCCTCACCCGGTGCCGGTCACCCCGCCTCGGCGGCCTCCTGCACGGCCGCGGCCCGCTCGGAGACGACGCGGTCGACCAGCTGGCCGAGCGTGATCCCGACCAGGTCGCGGCGCGGGATCACGACGCCGTAGTCACGTTTGATCGACGTCATCAGGTCGGCGACGTCGAGGGAGTCGATGTCCAGTTCGTCGAACCTGGCGTCGGCGTCGAGCGCGTCCTCCTCGACCCCGAGGTCGACGAGTTCCTTGTTGATGAAGTCCCGGATGGCGGACGGGGCGGCCTCACTCGTCATGCCTGTCTTTCCCTTCTGTCTCACTGGGCCTGTCTCACTCGGCGGATGCGGATGCGGTACGGCGCGCGAAGTTCGGCGAGTGACGCTGCGACCAGTACCACTGCCGCCAGTAGGCCTCGGCCAGGCCGGTCCACGTCTCCAGCCGCTCGGGGCTGTCCAGGAACCGGTTGAGGCTGACGACCAGCCAGGTGTAGACGGCCTGGCTGTCGCGGCAGCCGCCGCAGTCTCCCGAGGTGCAGCAGAACTGCAGCGTCTTGTAGTCGGCGCCGTAGACCGCGAACCCGTCGATGACCGGGTGGCCGTTGCCGACCCGCGCGGCGTGCTCGGGCAGTTCGACGCTGATGCTCGGGCAGACGTCGTAGCCGAACCGGCCTCCCCAGTGGGTGCGCCCGGTGATGAGGGTCTCGATGAAGTAGGGGTGGGAGACCACGGTCTCCGGGAACAGCTCCTTGACCCGCAGCGCCTCGGCCAGGGTTCTCTTCTCGTTCTCGATGCGCAGCGGATGGTCCGTGCCGTGCGCGCTGTAGAAGTTGAAGGTGACCTGGTTGCCGTTGTCGGCGATGGCCCGCACGGTCGGTTCGACGTGGCGCAGGCCGTCCTCCGACAGCGCGAAGACGAACGTCACACGCGGGTCGTCCCGGTAGTGCCCGAGCGCCTTGTCGAAGAGGCCGGTGAACGTCGAGCCGTTGGGCCGGTGCGCGCGCAGGTCGTCGTCGAGCGGGCCGCCGCCGAAGAGGCTGATCGCGACGGCGACGTTCTCGAAGCCCTCCCTCGGCAGCGGGCGCAGCCCGTTGGTGGAGATGGTGATGTACGGCAGCAGCTCGACGAACGGCTGGACCCGGTTCAGCACCAGGGTCGGCTCGCCACCGATCAGCGTGGCCTGGGTCACCCCCGAGGCGTCGAGCCGTTCGACGAACGCCCTGATCAGGCCGATGTCGGAGGTCTCGGGCACGGCGGCGTCGAAGCCGCCCTCGAAGTACCAGCACCCCTTGCAGCGGATGTTGCAGGTGGTGGTCAGGTGGACCTCGCAGGCGCGGACCCGGCGTCCCATCTCACGGATGGCCTGGACACGTTCGGCGAGGTCCGGCCGGTCGGCGAGCAGTTCGCGCAGCCGTACCTTGGCGGCGCGCCGTTCCGGCTCCGGAGGGTTGTAGGGAGCGAGGGTGAGCGGAACCGTGGCCATGGTCAGCCCGCCTGGGTCGTCGGTACGCGCAACCCGAGGTTGATCGCGCGGGCCGAGACGGTCTTGATCCACTGGTCGCGGGCCTCGGCGTTCGTGGTCTGGCGCAGGCCGTACCTGATGGCCAGGTCGGCGCGTTTGGAGTTGGGGTTGCCGAAGACGCCGATGAAGGTGGGCCACAGCCGGTCGAGCGCGGCCTGCAGCTGCTGCCTGCCCTCCTCGGTGGTGGCGAGGTTCCTGCACACCCGGGCGCCGTGGGCGATGTGCACCTTCTCGTCGAGGATGATGGTGCGCACCGCCTCCGCCCACGGTTTGTAGCTGCTCTCGGCGAACTCGCGGATCATCAGCAGCGCCGCCTCCTCGCCGATGTAGGAGAACACGCCCCGCTCGGCCCAGGTGGTGCAGGTGTGCAGTCCCTGGTCGGCGAACAGGTTGCGCTCGTCGAGCGACTGCTGCTCCATGTAGGTGGTGTCGACGCCGATCTCGGCGAGGATCCGCTTTCCGATCTTGTAGTGGTCGTACTCCTCGACCGCGCGCTCGGCGCAGACCTGGCGTTCCTCGGCGTTCGGCGCCAGCGGGAGGAAGACCATGGTGTAGTCGTCGCCGCCGGACAGCTCACCCTCTGTGTTGATCATGACCTGGCTGATCAGCATCTTCTGATAGTCGCCCGGCGCACGATGGAATTCTTCGGGTGTTCGCACCACAAGCAATTCGTCGTCCAGAACCGCGACTTTCCGGGTCACCGTCACCCTCCAATGCCGAAACAGGCCTGATGCTTTCTCCAGAAAAAGTACGCGAGCGGTAATTCTTACAACACAGGAAACCGAACCGACCAGCCGGCGTCCTCGCGGTCAACGGCCATAAAATTCTCTTACAGGCCTTTAGTCGGAGGAATGCTAACACACGGTCAAGACCGATACCAGGGAGCGCCCGAAACCGTCGTACGGTGCTCGATCCGTCACGGAATACCGAATCCATCAGGCCACTCTGGTAACACACGTTTCACAGGTAACACAAAAAGCCGGGGATTCCGGGACCCCTGGTTTCGGGCGGCTTTTTATTCCGATATTCGGCTCCGCCTTTTCCGGTCCGCCCCGGGACCGGAATTCCCGCCCCGCGGACCCGGACCCGGCGGGCGTCGGGTACGACGGGGTTTCAGGCGCGCGGCGGGCGCGCGATCGGGTTCGCCGGAACAGAGGAGGCCGGCGCAGGCGGGATAAGGACCCGCCGTGATCTCCGGCGAGAAGGGGTCGAAATCGCCGCCGAGCGGTGCCGTGGCCATTACCCCGCCCCAGGGTCGAAATGGTCTTCGTGTCGGCCCGTACCCCTGCTCCCCGGATTTCACCGGCCCGGCGTACCCCATGCGGAAAGAAAGAAACGAAAACCCGAATCAGCACCGCGGGAACTGTTCCGTCGTTGACAGCGGGCCGTTTCGGGCGCATTCTCCGAGGGCGGTGTGACACCGCCGCGAAGAACCACCGCACATGATCCCGGTTATCCGCGGATCATCGCGACGTCACTTCTGACCGTCCGTGGGGCGACGGATGAATATCACCGCGGGAGAGAAAAGGGGACCGGCGCGGCGGCAGAACGGTCCGTGAATTGAACGGAGGCGTTCTTCGGTGGCCACGACCGATCTTGAGGCGCGGGTGACCTCCATCTGCGCCGAGGCCCTCAACCGTTCCCGTCTCGGTCCCGACGACGACCTCATGGAGGCCGGGATGGACTCACTGGCCGCCGTGGAGATCGTGACGCGCCTCGAACTGTCCTTCGGCGCGGACGTCGTCGACGTCGTCTTCGAGACGCCCACGGTCAGCCACCTGTGCGCCGCCGTACGACGTGCCCTGCGGGAGGGGTCACGGAGCGTCGCCCTGCCCGGACCCGCCCCGCCGGCCGCGACCGGGCCGTCCCTCCCCGCGGCGACGACCCTGCTCGGCCTCGTCACCTCGGCCGCCGCCAGGTACGGCGAGCGCCCCTACCTGCTGCCCGTCGAGCCGGAGAGCCGCGTCTTCTCCTTCGCGGACGTCCTGACCTTCACCAGGGGATGCGCGACCCTGTTCGAGGAACGCGGCGTCCCCGCCGGGGCGCGGGTGGTGACGGTCATGCACAACTCGTCGCTGGCGGCGCTGCTTTTCCTCGGCGTCGTCGCCTCAGGGCGGGTGCTGGTGCCGCTGAACCCGAAGGCGGGCGCCGCCGAACTCGAAACGCTCCTGACGCACTGCGGGCCCGCGCTCGTCCTCGGCCGCGAGGCCACGGCCGTGAAGCTGCGGCGACGCCCGGAGTGGATCGGCACCGACGACGAGGAGTCCCTGCTGACCGGCCTGCTCGCGCGGGGTGAGGCGTACGGCAGGCGGCCGATCCTCTCCGGCGGCGACGGCGCGGCCGACGCCGAGATCGTCTACACCTCCGGTTCCACCGGCACCCCGAAGGGGGTCGTCCTGTCGCACCGGAGCCTGCTGTCGGGTTCCCGGTCCCTGGCCGGATGGGCGCGGGCGGGCCAGGACGACGTCTTCCTCAACGTGGGCCCGCTCTTCCACGCCGGCGGGCAGGTCTTCCCGACGCTGACCCCGCTGTGGTGCGGCGGCCGTACCGTGTGCGTGCGCCCGGAGGCGGCGCTGGCGCGGTTCTGGACCTACGTCGACCGCTACGAGCCAACGTGGACGCTTGTGGTCAACGCCTACCTCGCCCACCTGGTCGAACGGCCGGAACGACCGGTCACAGGCCGGTTGAAGGGGGTCCTCGCCGGAGGCTCCCCTCTCGCCGTCGAGCTGATCCACCGCTTCGAGGCCACCTTCGGCCTGCCCGTCCACCAGGTGTACGGCATGACCGAGACGGCCTCGATCGCCACGGTCGAACCACGCGGGAGAAAGAGCGGCGACCCCAGGAGCGCCGGGCTGCCCCTGGACTGCTCCCGGGTCCGCGTGGCCGGCCGGGACGGGCGGAACGTCGCGACCGGTGAGAGCGGCGAGGTGCTGCTGAGCGGGGACAACGTGTTCACCCGTTACCAGGACGCCCCCGGTCTCACCGGGGAGCGGGTCGACGACGGCTGGATACGCACCGGCGACCTGGGACGCCTCGACGAACGCGGGGAGCTGTCGATCGTCGACCGCCTCGACGGCATGGTCGTCGTCAACGGCGAGAACCTCTACCCCGCCGAGGTCGAAAACCTCGTCCCGCACCTCGAAGGCGTCGAGGACGCCGTCCTGGTGGCGCTGCCGCACCCGGTGACGGGGGCCGAGCCGGTGCTCGTCTACACGCTGCTGCCCGGTGCCGTCGCCCGCGTCGACGGCTGGCGCGCGACGCTGCTGAGGTTCGTCAGCACCTTCAAGGTGCCGCGCAGGTTCGTCCCCGTCGAGGACCTGGGCCTGGACGCCTTCCCGAGAACCCCGCTGGGCAAGATCGTGCGGTCTGAGGTGCGGCGGCTCGCGGGCGGACGCCTGTCGTGACCGGGAGCCTCCGGGCCCGGCGCGCGCCGGGCCCGGAGAAGGGGTCAGCCGGCCTCCGCCCTGACCACCCGGGCCGCGGCGACCATGTTGTCCAGGGAGACACGGACCTCGCCCCAGCCACGGGTCTTCAGGCCGCAGTCGGGGTTGACCCACAGCCGCCCGGCCGGGATGCCGCCGAGTCCCTCGCGCAGCAGGGAGGCGACCTCCTCGACGTCCGGCACCCTCGGGGAGTGGATGTCGTAGACGCCCGGCCCCACCTCGCGGGGATACCCGGCCCCGGCCAGTTCGCCGGCGACCCGCATGTGGGAGCGGGCGGCCTCCAGGCTGATCACGTCGGCGTCGAGGTCGTCGATGGCGGCCAGGATCTCACCGAACTCGGCGTAGCACATGTGGGTGTGGATCTGGGTGTCGGCCCGCACCCCGCTCGTGGCCAGGCGGAAGGCCTCCGTCGCCCAGGCCAGGTAGGCGGGCCGGTCGGCCGCGCGCAGCGGCAGCGTCTCCCGCAGCGCGGGCTCGTCCACCTGGATGACGGCGATGCCCGAGGCCTCCAGGTCGGCGACCTCGTCGCGCAGGGCGAGGGCGACCTGGCGGGCGGTCTCGGCCTGCGGCTGGTCGTCGCGGACGAAGGACCAGGCGAGCATGGTGACCGGGCCGGTCAGCATGCCCTTGACCGGACGCCTCGTCTGGGACTGGGCGTAGGTCGTCCAGCGCAGCGTCATCGGCCTGGGGCGGGAGACGTCCCCGGCCAGGATCGGCGGGCGCACGTAGCGGGTGCCGTACGACTGCACCCAGCCGTGCTGGGTGGCCAGGTAGCCGTTGAGCCGCTCGGCGAAGTACTGGACCATGTCGTTGCGTTCCGGCTCTCCGTGCACCAGGACGTCAATACCCGCCCGCTCCTGGAAGACCAGGACCGAGCGGATCTCCGAGGCGATCAGCTCGTCGTAGGCGTCCTGGTCGATCCGCCCGGCGCGCAGGTCGGCGCGGGCCGCCCGCAGCCGCCCGGTCTGCGGGAAGGAGCCGATGGTGGTCGTGGGCAGCTCCGGCAGGCCGAGGCGGGCGCGCTGGGCCGCCGCCCGCTCACCGTACGGCTGGGGCCTGCGGGTGTCGGCGGGGGTGACCGCGGCGGCGCGGGCCCTGACCCCGGGGTCGTGGGTGAGCGCGGAGGCCTCGCGTGAGGCCAGGTCGGCCCGGTTGGCGGCCAGTCGTCCGGCGACGGCCCCGGTTCCCTCGCTGAGCCCGGTGGCCAGGGTGACGACCTCGGCGACCTTCTGCCTGGCGAAGGCGAGCCAGCGGCCGACCCGCGGGTCGAGGCCGTGTTCGAGCCCGAGGTCGACGGGGACGTGCAGCAGCGAGCAGGAGGGCGCGACGTCCACCCGGCCGGCCAGGCCGAGCAGGGTGGCCAGGGTCGCCAGCGACCCGCCCAGGTCGTTGATCCACACGTTGCGGCCGTCCACGACACCGGCGATCAGGCGCTTGCCGGGCAGACCGCCCGCGCGGGCCAGGTCCTCCAGGTTGGCCGCGGCCGGGCCGGTGAAGTCCAGTCCCAGGCCCTCGATCGGCGCCCTGGCCAGGACCGGCAGCGCGTCTCCGAGCCGGTCGAAGTAACCGGCGACGAGGATCTTCGGCCGGTCGGTCAGGGCGCCGAGCTCACGGTAGGCGTGGGCGGCGGCGTCGAGCACCGCCCGGTCGCGGTCCTGCGCCAGCGCGGGCTCGTCGAGCTGCACCCACTCGGCACCGGCCGCGCGCAGGGCGGCGAGCACCTCGGCGTAGACGGGCAGCAGCCGGTCGAGCAGGCCGATGGGTTCGAAGGCCGGGTCCGCGCCGGGGGCGGGCTTGGCCAGCAGCAGGTAGGTGACGGGGCCGACGAGCACGGGGCGCGCGGTGTGCCCGAGCGCGACGGCCTCGCGCAGTTCGCCGACCTGTTTTGCCGGGTCCGCGGCGAAGACGGTGTCAGGTCCCAGCTCCGGCACCAGGTAGTGGTAGTTGGTGTCGAACCACTTGGTCATCTCCAGCGGGGCGACCTCCTGGGTGCCCCGGGCCATGGCGAAGTATCCCGCCAGGGGGCCTTCCGTCTCCACGACGGCTCGGTGACGCGGGGGGACGGCGCCGACCATGACGGTGGTGTCGAGGACGTGGTCGTACAGCGAGAAGTCGCCGGTCGGCACCTCCCGCACCCCCGCCTCCGTCAGGTGCCGCCAGTTGCCTGCGCGCAGCCCGGCCGCGACGTCCAGCAGGTCACGCTCGGTCACCCGGCCCGCCCAGTGGCCCTCGATCGCCTTCTTCAGCTCACGGTCCGGCCCCTGACGGGGGTAGCCGTACACGGTGGGGGAGGAAGTCTCGGTCACGGAACTCTCCTTCGCGAGTCACGAAAGGACTCCGGTGCCCCGAGGGGAGAGACGAAGGAGAGGCGGGCGCACCAGGCCCGTCCCATGCCGCCGACCCACCCGCGAGGTCACCGAGGTCACCGCGTGCGTGGTCGCACGCGGGCAGTGGCAGGTCTTCGGACTCGCGGGCACGTCCGGGCCGTTGTCTCGCCCTGACACCTAGTGGCCGTCGCTTCCCGGACCCAATCTGCCGGATCCAGTGCGTTTGACGGCGGTCGTTCCCACTCACCGCTGCGGGGCAGTCCCGGAGTCACACCGGGTTCCCTCTTACGACGCGTCTGCCTGGCGGGCAGGGCGAACCGACTGCGTCCCCAACCCTACGCGCATCCGATGGCGGAGCGACAACCATATTCGGGCCCGCCGGCGGGTTCGCGGGATCGTTCTCCCGTCGCCCCGGGCCGCCTGAAACCGTACGGGGGAATTCGCGGGTCGCGGGAAAATCTCCGTCCCCCGCTTTCGCGACTCAACAACCGTGACCTAAGACCCCATTTCCTACAATTTCCGAAAGAAAAGGGCAGGCTATATTAGACCCGGCAAACCCCCCAGCCATCGGAGTTAACCATGTATCGGACTAAAGGGTCACATCTCCATCAAGGGCGTATACCAAGCGCCCTAACCGATGTCAAGTCGCGAGTCGCCGCCATTCTCCACCGGCGTTTCCCGGTCATCATGCGAGGGACGCTTGGCCTGGTGTTCCTGTGGTTCGGCGTGCTGAAGGTGGCGAACGTCAGCCCGGTCGGCGCCCTGGTCGCCGACACCCTGTCCTTCGTGCCGCTGCCCGCGTCGTTCGTGGTGCCCGCCCTGGGCGTGTTCGAGGTCGCGGTGGCCCTGGCGCTGTTCACCGGCCGGTGGCTGCGCCCGTTCCTGCCCGTGCTCCTGCTCCACCTCGTCGGCACGTTCCTGGTCCTGGTGCTCCACCCGGGTGTCGCGTTCAAGGACGGAAACCCGCTCATGCTCACAATGGAGGGCGAGTTCGTCGTCAAGAACGTCGTCCTGATCGCCGGGACATTGGTCGTCGCCGCGACCCTCCCCCGGCGCGAGGGGCACGAGGAACAGCGGGAGGAGTCCCGCCTGCCGGTTTCCACCACCTCGCGTTAGAGAACTCGCGACGAGCCCGTCGCGGGCTCACGGAGAACGAGTGCCGGGAAACGGGAAACGGGATCGCTCCGTTTCCCGTTTCCCCAAGGGCACGACGCCCCGCCCAGGACCTGTTTTGTGGATCTTCGCCGTGGCGAGGATCGTCCAGGTGGATGCCCCGCGAGGCGGAGGAGGAGCTCATAACGGAGTTATGGGCGACAGATTCTCCCCGGGCCCCCGCGGCAAACGCGGAGCGTTTTCGTGGGGTGGGGCGACAACGCGGCGGGGCGCCGCCTGGGCGACCGCGGCAGGCGGAAAGATCCGCAAAACAGGTCCTAGGGGAGCCCGTCCCCCAAGGGCGGGACCTTCGTCCCTGATGGTCACGCCGTACGGCTCCGACACTGGAGGTGACGGCTTCGCGCCCGGAGAGCGGGCGCCGCCACCGTCACGAAGAACGGGGGTTCAGATCATGCGATCCAAGCAGTGGGACGTACGGGTCTCCATCACCGAGGACGGCGACGAGACCTTCGCCAGGGCGGTCCTGCCCATCGCGGGCGCCGGGGAACTGGCGGGGATCGGCCGGGCACGCCGCAACCCGTCCGACGATCCGGTGGCCGAGATCGGCGACGAGCTCGCCGCCGCCAGGGCGCTGGCCGACCTGTCCGGCAGGCTGATGAGCGTCACCTCGGCGGACATCGCCCAGCTGACCGGCCCTACCTCGTGGTGAGGGGGCCCCGCGCACGGACCGGCCCGCCCGCCGTCGCCCTCACGGACTCCGGCGGACGGGCCCCGGTTCACCGCCGGCCGTAGACCTGGTGGACGAACTCGGCGAGCTTGTCGTCGGGCAGGCCCTTGGCCAGGTCGGCCTCACTGATCATGCCGACGATGCGGTGGTTCTCGATCACGGGCAGACGCTTGATCCGGTGCCGTTCCATCATGGTCAGCGCCTCGTCGACGCTGCCTTCGACGTCGATCCAGATCAGCCCCTGGGCGAGCTCACTCGCCGTCGTCTCGTCGAGGTTCCCGCCCTCTGCGCAGCACTTGATCACGATGTCACGGTCGGTGATGATCCCCTTGAGCCGGTCGTCGTCCCCGCAGACCGGCAGCGCGCCCACATCCAGGTCGCGCATCATCCGCGCGGCCGTACGCAGACTGTCGTGTTCACCGACGCACCGCGCGTCCGGGTGCATCAGGTCCCGGACCGTCCTGCCTGTCTCCGTTCTCGTCATCGTCACCCCTCCTGACGGTAGGTTTGTGGGCCTCTATAGCCCTATGCCCGATAAATTCGGATTCAGTGGGGCGATTCTGGAGAGAAAGACTGTGATCCACGATCACGGCCTTCTCGGCGGGCCACCCGGATGTCAGGATGTCGGGTGTGACCCTCGCGGCGTCGGCGCTTCGCGTGCCACGTGCCATCGTCTTCGCGACGCTGTGCACCGTGGTCTCCGCGGGCGGCCACGCCCTGGCCGGAGGCGGTCTCGTCCCGCCGTTCCTCGGGATTCTCGGCGTCGTCGTCTCCTTCTACGTCGCCTACCCGCTCGGCGGTCGTGAACGCGGCCCCGAGGTGGTGCTCACGGCCACCGGTGGCGTGCAGCTCCTGCTGCACGAGCTGTTCAGCCGGGCCGCGCACGGGCCGCACACCACGATCCTCGGCGACCACGGCCATCCCACCTCCGGCATGACCGCGGTCCACCTGGCCGTCGCGCTGGGCACCGGCTGGTGGCTGTACCGCGGTGAGAGCGCGGTGTGGCTGATGATCCGCCTGTACGGCCGCCGCCTGCCGGTGATCCGGCTGCTCCTCACCGTCCCCACCGAGGTGGTCGCCCCCGTCCGGCGGCCGGTGACCACCCATGAGGCCACGCCGTACGGCGGGCGGGACGTCCTTCCCGCGCTACGGCGCCGCGGCCCACCCCTGCCCGTCCCCGTCGGCTGAGCCCCACACGGACCCCGGGTGTTCCGTCGCCCCTCCATGACCGGAGCGCTCTCCGCTCCTTCGTGACCGGTACTCCTCCGGCCCCTTCGGGATCGGAGGTTCCCTCCGGTCTTCCAGGACGCCCCTTCCCGGACCCTCCGTGGCCAGGCGCTCTCCCAGTCCCCGGTCGGGTGCTCTCCCCTGCCCGGTGACCGGGCGATCCTCCCGAAGCCAAGGGGTCGGCACCACCTCCCGCCGAGCCCGTCCCTGGCCCGGCCAACCCGTCATGCCCGGACGTGCCCTACGTCCTCGCCGTGCTTCTTCGCCGGGCCCCTTCCCTGGGCTCCTCCTCCATGCCCGAACACCCCCCGCAAGCCGTCGATCACCTGTCTGGCGGGCACCTTCCGATGCCCTCGGCCCGTCTTGACCAGCGCCGAAGGAACCCCTATGCCTCCTGTCACACCCATCCCGTCCACCCCCTCCTGGCTCTCCGACGAGCAGGTGACGGCGCTCGCGCTGGCCGCGCGTGCGGGGGCGCCCGACACCGTCGAGGCCTTCGCCCGCGCCGTCTACCCGGACGTACTGCGCTTCGTCGCCCACCTGGCCGGGACCCACGCGGCGGAGGACCTGACGCAGGAGACCTTCGTACGGGCCCTGCTCGCCCTGCCCCGTTTCGCGGGCCGCTCCTCCGCCCGGACCTGGCTGCTGTCCATCGCCCGGCGGGTCGTCATCGACCGCTTCCGGTCCGCGGCCCGCCGTCCGCTCCTCGCCGACCTCACGGACTGGCAGTCGGCGGCCGAACGCCGTCAGCCCCTCGGGCTTCCCGGACGCGAGGACGGAGTCGCCCTGGCCGACCTGCTGTCCAGGGTCCCGCGTGAACGCCGCGAGGCCTTCGTGCTGACCCAGCTGGTCGGGGTGCCGTACGGCGAGGCCGCCGAACTGATCGGCTGCCCGGTCGGCACCGTACGCTCCCGCGTTGCCCGCGCCAGATCCCAGCTGATCGCCTCCCTGACCGCCGCCGACCGGGCCGCCTGACCCCCGTCCCGAACGATCGTCATGCCCTGACCTGCGCGAGAAGGCCAGATCCCCGGATGCCGGCGGCGGGCTCACCGGGACCCGACCGGGCAGAACTCGGCCGACAGGACGTCGGCGAAGACGTTCAGCCCGCTCCAGTCGCCGTTGATCTCGGTGGCCAGCATGTGCCTGCCGTCTCGCCGCCCCATGGCGTACGTCCATGATCCGTAGGTGGCACCGGCGTTACCCCAGACCCACGTGCCGCACGACAGTCTCTGGGTGAAGACGCCGAGTCCGTAACGGGTGCCGGGGATCCAGGCGGGCCCGCCCTTGGTCTCGACGGTGGTGAACATCTCCCTCTGCTGGGCGGCGGGCAGTAATCGGCCGCCCAGCAGCGCGCCGAAGAACCGGTTGAGGTCACCGACCGTCGAGACCATCCCGCCGGCCGACCAGGCGGCGGACTGGTTCATGTCGCCGGCGTCGTAGACCGCCGGGTTGGGTTCCTGGGAGAACAGGGTGGAGTAGTGCACGGGGTGCGGACCTCGGATCCTCGCCTCCGTTCCGGGAAGGTATGTCCCGGTCAGGCGCAACGGCCGGATGATCCGCCGGGTCACCTCGTCACCGAAGGTCCTGCCTGTCGCCTTCTCCACGATCATGGCGGCCAGGATGTAGTTGGTGTTGGAGTAGGCGAAGCCCCCGCCGGGGGCGAAGTACGGTGGGTTGCGCAACGCGATCCCCACCAGCTCCTCCGGCGTGACGACGTCGTAGCGGTGCTCGAACCACGCGGCGCCCCGCCCCTTGGCGAAGAATTCGGGGTCGTTGCCGTAGTTGAAGATTCCGCTGGTGTGGTTGAGCAATTGCCGGACGGTGATCCTTCCGCCGTCGTATCCGTTGCCCCGCACCAGTCCGGGCAGCCAGTGCTGAATACGGTCGTCCAGGCTCAGCCTGCCCTCTCCGGCCAGTTGCAGTACCACGGCGGCGGTGAACGCCTTGGTGGCACTGCCGATTCTGAAACGCTCGTTCGGGCGGCGCCCGCGAGCCGTTTCGGTGTTTGAGAACCCCGCCGAACCGAACCACCGTTTGTTCCCCTCGCGTACCTCGGCGGCGATGCCGGGTGCCCCGTTTTCGGATACGGCCCGGTCAAGCACGGACTGTACCTGGGCGGGGCTCGCCACGAGCGCGGCGGCGAGAAGGAGGGATGCGATCACATCGAACTCCGATACACGAGACAGCGCGTGTTTTACAGACACAAAAGCTAGTTTGCATTCAGAGCGCCGTCAATAAAATCCGAGACATTCACCCGGCGTTTTGCAATGACAATGAAGGTGAATGCAAAATCCCTACTTGCAATGAGCTGCCAGCGAATGCAATATTTGTTTTCAACGGGAGGAGGCGCAGCGCCGATGCCAGGCGGCAGACTGACATACGAGGAACGCCGGGAAATCGCCAGGGGACTGGCCGAAGGGCTCACCTACACCGAGATCGCCAAATGCCTCGGACGCCCGATCTCCACCGTCACCCGCGAGGTCATCCGCAACGGCGGGGCCGGCGGTTACCAGGCCGACCGGGCCCACCACGCGACCGGGATCCGGGCCCACCGCAACAGGTCCGCCGAGTCCCAGCCGGCGCCGGCGGTCAGAGACGGGCAGGGACGGAATCCGGAGACGATCAGGCAACTGGAAGACGACTTCAGCACCATGCTGGTGGACACCGGACTGCCCCGCATGACCGCTCGGGTGCTCGCCTGCCTCTACACCACCGACAGCGGCAACCTCACCGCCGCCGAACTCGTCCAGCGGCTCCAGGTCAGCCCGGCCTCCGTCTCGAAGGCCGTCACCCAACTTGAGCAGCAGCGGTTGATCCGGCGCGAACGCGATTCCCGGCGGCGTCGTGACCGCTACGTCATCGACGGCGACATCTGGCACCGGTCGTGGCTGGCCAGCGCCCGCAGGAACGCCCGACTCGCCGAGGTCGCCGACGGCGGTGCCGAGGTCCTCGGTCCGGCCACCCCCGCCGGTGCCCGGCTGAAAACCATGGGCGCGATCCTCAACCGGCTCAGCGACGACATGATCCGCGCGGCCGAGCGCCTACGCGGCGCCGGCGGCGATCAGTGAGCTCCGACCACCGGCACCCGCCTCCTCCCCACCGCCGCCCGAGGCGTCGACGGACCCGGTCGCGGCCGGGTCGAACCGGGTTCACGCGCGAGCGTCCGGCCCGGCCGAAGGGAAGGGACTCACCGCCGGCCGGTCACCGTTCCTCCTTCATGCCGTCCAGTCGAAGCAGAGCGCTCCGGCCGGTGCTCCGCCGCCTCGCAGGCGCGCGTAGACGGACTCCGCGTCCACGGGGGACACCCGTTCGGAGATCATCGCGGCGGTCCTGAACGTTCCCGAGGCGAGACGGCGGAAGTACAGCTCGGTCACCGCGTCACGGTTGAGCGGGCCCGCCGACGGGTCGTCGGAGACGAGGTCGGCGTGCGCCCCGAGGATGGTCAGCGAGTTGCTGACCACGCCGGGACCGAGCGTCTGCCGGGACGGTGTGGGCGTGTCACCGAGCAGGACGACACGGCCCAGCGTGCGGGCCAGCCGTACCGCCTGGGAGAGCACGGCGGGGTTGCCGGTGACGTCGAAGACCACGTCGGCGAACCGGCCACCGGTCAGGTCGGCGACGGCGGCGAGGGCGTCGGCCGCGGTGGCCGCGAGCAGGTCGCTCGCCCCGCTCGCCCGCGCCAGGTCGAGCCGCCTGGCGTCGGTGTCGACGGCGACGACGCGGGAGGCTCCGTGCGCGACCGCGTACTGCACGACCAGCTGGCCCACCGGGCCGAGCCCCAGCACCACGACGGTCTCGCCCATGGTGATCGCGGCTCTGGCGGCGCCCGCCGCCGCGGTCACGACGAGGGGGATCCACACCGCCTCCTCGTCCGTCACGCCGCCGGGCAGCGGCCGGGCCTCGCGCTCGGTGAGGGTGACCAGCTCCTGGTGGGGCGCGTAGCTCTGCACGCGGTCGCCGGGCCGCAACGTCGTGACGCCCTCGCCGACCGCCTCCACGACCCCGGCCATGCTGTAGCCGGGCCGGAACGGGTGACGCACCCACTCCTCCCAGTTGGTGCCCGGGTCGAACTCCCCGCGCAGGCAGGCCAGCTCGGTGCCGGGGCTGATCAGCGACAGCGTGGTACGGCACAGCACCTCGCCGGGGCCCGGAGGGGCGACGTCCTCATGCGCCACCCGCACCTCGCCCGGACCCGGGAACTCCACGAACAACGACCTCATCGGTCCCTCCCAAGATGTACGGTCCGCCCGTGGGCGGCGCTCTGGTACGCCGCTTCGATGATCCGCATCGAGGTGACGCCGTGCGACGCACCGGGGGTGGGGTCGGCCCCGGCCAGAGTGTCCAGGAACGCACGCATCTGGGCGTCGTATCTGCGCTGGAGCGCCGCTTCGGTGAGCTCGCCGGGAAAGGTCTCCGCGCCCGGCTGCCCGGCCCGTACCAGCGTGCCGGGGAAGGTCTGCGCGTACGCCTCGGTGCCGGACACGCGCACGCTCCCCGTCGGACCCGGCGTGTGCGGATGCCACCAGCCCGACTCCACGCCGGAGGTGACCCCGTTGTCCCAGACGATCGTGAGGATCGCGGTGTCGTCGACCGGCAGGTCGCGGTAGTGCGTCCCGCAGTGCGCGCTCACGCTGACGGGCTGGGGGTCGCCGAGGATGTGGCGGGTGACGTCGATGGCGTGGACGCCGAGGTCCATGAGCGCGCCGCCGCCCGCCAGCGCCGGGTCGGTGAACCAGCCCTCGGGGCCGAACCCGGCGTGGACGGCGTAGGCGGTGGTGTGGACGGGCCTGCCGAGTGTCCCGTCGCGCACCAGGTCGCGCAGCCAGCCGACCTGCTCGTCGAAACGCAGGCAGTGGGCGAGCATCACCCGGGCACGCGGGCCTTCCGCGGCGGCGATGGCCAGGGATTCGGCGACGCTCAGCGCCATCGGCTTCTCCAGCAGCACCGAGACCCCGGCCCGCAGCGCCTTGACCGCCTGCTCGGCGTGCAGGGAGTTGGGCGTGGCCACGATGAGGCCGTCCACGTCGCCGTCCGCCAGGAGACGGTCGAGGTCGAGGTAGCGGCGGGCGATGCCGTACCGCTGTGACAGGGCGTCGAGGGACTCCGGCCGGTGGTTGACCGCGGCGACCAGCACGGCGCCGGCGTCGGCGGCGGCGCGTGCGTGGTAGTCGGCGATGTAGCCGGTCCCGGCGATGGCCAGGCGCGGTGGGTGGTTCATGCGAGTTCGTCCATGCGAACGAGGCGGGCACCGGCGGCGCGCAGACCGTCGATGACCAGCGGCAGGGCACGGCCGGTGGCCTTGGTCCACGGATGGAGCAGCACCACGGCGCCGTCGCCGTGCGCGACGGCCTCCTCCACGACCAGGCGGGCGACGCCCGGCCCGGTGGCCTTGCCACGCCAGTCGAACGGGTCCACGTGCCAGCTCGTCTCCCGGTAGCCGAGCCGGTCCAGCGCGGACCGGATCGCCGGGTCATCGCTGCCGTCTCCGAACGGGCAGCGGAACCAGGGGCTCGGGTCGTGGCCGGTGGCGCGGCGGATGGCGCGTTCGGCGAGCCGTACGTCCTGGTCGAAGGCCTTGGGCGACAGCCAGCTCATCGGCGCGTGGTGGTGGGAGTGGTTGCCGATCAGGTGACCGTGGGCGGCGAGGTCCTTGGCCAGCGCGGGGTTCGCCTGGGCCCAGCGCCCCTGGATGAACATGGTCCCCACGGCCTCGCGCTCGGTGAGCGTCTCAAGCACGTGCCGGGTGCCGTCCGGGTGGGCGGGATGGTCGCCGTGCTCGACGTCGAAGGTCAGCGCCACTCGCCAGGGCGCCGGTTGGGTTCGGGGTGACTCCGTCACGCCTTCTACCTGCCTCTGATTCGGGGGGTGCCGCCTTGACAGAGGTAGCGGCCGTGATCAGTATTGCTGACAACATTATAAGCAATCAACCGCTCGGCAGATTTCGGAAGGAAGCGAACTCCCGATGGCCCGCTATCGGCTCGAAGCCGGTCCGATCCCCCTCCACCACCAGGTCTACCTGGACCTGAGCGCCGCGCTCGACGAGGGGGAATGGCAGGCGGGAGACCGTCTGCCGCCGGAGAGAGAGCTTGCCCGCCGCTACGGATGCAGCCTCATCCCGGTACGGCGAGCCCTGGCCGAGCTGGCCCGCGAGGGCCGCCTGGAGCGCACCCGCGGGCGCGGCACGTTCGTCCAGCACTCCCGGCTCGAAGTCGATCTGGGCACCAGCCAGAGCTTCGCCGACCTGATGAACATGCACGGCCTGGACCCGGACACCAGACTGGTCGCCTCCGGGATCGAGATGCCGGGAGAGATGGTCGCCGCCGCGCTGGCCCTGGCCCCCGGCGCGCAGGTCGTCTATCTCGAACGTCTGCGCATCGCCAACGGCGAGCCGTTGATCCTGGAGCAGGTCTACCTACCGGCCGGCCGCTTCGCCGGGCTGCTCGACCACGATCTTGAGCGCAACTCCCTCTACAGCCTGCTCGGCGCGCACTACGGCGCCAGGATCGTGCGCGCCCGCGAGGTCATCGAGCCGGTACGGCTGCGCGCCCACGAGGCGCGGCTGCTCGACCAGCCCGTGGAACGCCCCGCCATGCTCGTCGAGGGGGTCGCCTTCGGCCCCGGCGACGAGCCCATCGAGTTCACCCGCAGTTACGTGAGAGGCGACAGAGCCCGCCTCTCTTTTGAGCTCTCCATCACCCGCCCCCCGGACCCCCCAGCCTAGGGAGAGACACATGAATCGGTTATGGCACACCCTGGCCGCGATCTTATTGGCCACGACGCTGGCCGCCTGTGGAGCAGACTCCCCTCCCGGCGGTGACGACGCGGCTGTCGAGCTGCGCTGGTACTGCTGCCTCGGCACCGGTGAACAGGCCGAACAGGTCAAGGCGCAGCAGAAGGTGATCGAGAGGTTCAACGCCTCCCAGCGCCGGATCAAGGTCAAGCTGGAGGTCGTCACCTACGACTCCGCCCGCGACACGCTCGCCACCCAGATCGCCTCGGGCAACGTGCCCGACCTCGCCGGTCCCGTGGGGGTCGGCGGTGCGGCCGCCTTCCACGGCCAGTGGCTCGACCTGGCCCCGCTCATCAAGTCCAGCGGCTTCGACCTCAGCCCCTACGCCAAGGGCAGCGCCGACCTCTACCGGATCGGCTCCGTTCAGGAGGGCGTCCCGTTCGCGATCTACCCCTCGACCCTGTACTACAAGGCCGACATGTTCGAGGAGGCCGGCCTGGCCGAGCCGCCGCACAAGTACGGCGAGAAGTACACCTGGCCCGACGGCCGCCAGAGCGAGTGGAACTACGACACGCTCAGGGAGCTGGCCCTCAAGCTCACCGTCGACAAGAACGGCAAGGACGCGACCCAGGAGGGCTTCGACCCCGGCCAGATCGTGCAGTACGGCTTCGAACCGGCCCGTGACGACCTGCGCTACCAGGGCGCCGCCTTCGCCGCCGGATCACTGGACACGGGCGACGGCAAGACCGTGAAGATCCCCGACGCCTGGGCCGACTCCTGGCGCTTCTTCTACGACGGCATGTGGAAGGACCGGTTCATCATGACCGGCCCCGTCTTCCAGACCGAGCAGTTCAACGGGGACGGCGCCGCCTTCTTCTCCGGGCACGTCGCGATGAGCGTCAACTTCCTGTGGTCCACCTACGGCGTGGCAGGCGCGGGCGACGACTGGGACCTGGCGGCGATGCCCTCCTACAAGGGCAGGACCACCTCACCCACCAGCGCGGACACCTTCCGGATCCTGGCCGGCAGCAAGCACCCCGCCGAGGCCTTCGAGTTCCTGAGCCACCTGGTCGGCCCGGCCTCCCAGGAACTGCTCTCCGCGTACGGCGCGATGCCCGCCCGCACCGCCGACCAGGACGCCTTCTTCGCCAAGCTGGCCGGGCAGTTCCCCAACAAGGTCGACTGGCAGGTCGCCAAGGACAGCGTTGCCTTCGCCGACAACCCCCACTCGGAGTCGTACACGCCCAAGTACAACCAGACGCTCACCATCCTCGGCACCTACAGGAGCCGCTGGATGACCCAGGGCGGGCTCGACATGAACGCCCAGCTCAAGGCGATGCGCGAGGAGATCCAGGACGTGTGGAACCGCTCATGAGGAGCGAGACCACATCCTGGGTGGCCCGCAGGGAGGCCCGGTACGGGCTCCTGTTCGTCCTTCCGTGGATCATCGGGTTCCTCGCGTTCACGGCGGTCCCGATGGCGGCCACGTTCGTCTTCACCTTCCTCAACATCTCGCTGACCGAGCGGGAGCCGCTCATGTTCGTCGGCCTGGCGAACTACCAGCGGCTCTTCGCCGACCGGCAGGCGTGGGCCTCGCTGTGGGTGACCGCCCGCTTCGCCCTGCTCTGGCTGCCGCTGGTCGTCGTCCTGCCGTTCCTGCTCGCGGTCGCGGTCAACAGCAGGTACGTGCGCGGCACCGGGCTGTTGCGGGTGCTGTTGTTCATGCCGTACGTCGTGCCGTTCGTGGCCAGCGCGCTGATCTGGCAGAACATGCTGGTCGACGACGGATGGATCAACACCGCGCTGCACGTGCTCGGCGTCGGCGACGCACCGAGCTGGCTGAGCGACCCCAGCTGGGTGATCCCCGGGCTCGTCATGATCGGCCTGTGGGGGCTCGGCTCGGGCATCATCATCAACCTGGCGGGGCTGCGCGGCATCCCCACCGAGTTGTACGACGCCGCGCGGCTCGACGGTGCCGGATGGTGGCGCCAGCTGTGGCACGTGACGGTCCCGATGATGTCGCCGGTGATCTTCTACACGATGATCCTCGCGGTCGTCGAGGTCATGCAGTACTTCCTCATCCCGCTGGTGCTCTTCGACGGCAGCGGCGACCCCGGCGGCGCGACCCGTTTCTTCAACCTCTACCTGTACCAGACCTTCTTCACCTACCAGGAGATGTCCTACGGCTCGACGCTGGCGTGGCTGCTATTTGTCATCACCCTCGTCGTGACCCTGGTGCTGTTCCGGCTGTCCAGGCACTGGGTCCACTACACGAGTGAGAGGTGACCCGGTGACCCCGTACGCCGCCCGCCGCATCCGGACGGCGCTGATGACGATCGTGATGTTCGGCATCGTCGTGGCGTTCCTGTCGCCTCTCGTCCAGATGACGCTGTCGTCGCTGAAGAGCGAACGGCAGGTCAGCCAGGCGCACGCGCCGCTGCTGCCGTCCGACCCGCGCACCTTCACCCATGAGGGCCGGCAGTACGACGTGTACCGGGTGCCGCTCGACGGCACGGTCCGCGAACTCGCCCTGGTGAAGAAGGGTCGCGCCGAGAGCGAGTTCCTCGACCCGGCGGCTCCCGAGAGGGGAACCGTCGTCTGGCGCGGCTCCTGGCGCACCCTGAAACCCAGCTGGGTCCTGGCGCCGCAGTGGTCGAACTACGCCGCGGTCTGGAGGCTGATCGACTTCCCCCGGCTGCTGCTCAACACCATCACGCTGGCGGTGATCAGCACGATCGGGACCGTCCTGTCGTGCACGCTGGTCGCCTACGGCTTCGCCCGGTTCCGCTTCCCCGGCCGCGGGCCGCTGTTCACCCTGCTCATCGCCACGATCTTCCTGCCCACCGCGGTGACGCTGATCCCGACATACACCATCTTCGTGCAGATCGGCTGGGTCGGCACCTGGCTGCCGCTGCTCGTACCGACCTTCTTCGCCAACGCCTACAGCGTCTTCCTGCTGAGGCAGTACTTCCTGACCATCCCGCGCGAGATGGACGAGGCGGCCTCGATCGACGGTGCCGGACCGCTGCGCACGCTGCGTTCGGTGATCGTGCCGCAGGCGTGGCCGGCGATCACCGCCGTCATCCTGTTCAACTTCGTCTACACCTGGAACGACTACTTCACCCCGCTCGTCTACCTTTCCGGGCGGCCCGAGCTCCAGCCGCTGCAGGTGGGCCTGGCCGCCTTCAACGGCCTGTACTCGACGAAACCCGCCTACATCCAGGCCGGCGCCATGATGACGATCGCCGTTCCGGTGATCCTCTTCATCTGTTTCCAGCGCACGTTCGTGCGCGGCATCATGAGCACCGGAGTGGAGAAGTGACCGTGGCGGCCGAGGGCCGGGGAGGCGGGTCGGCGGGGTTCAGCCGAGACGGCGGGCCGCGTACAGGATCCGGTCGTGACTCTCCTCGTCGGCCGGCTCCCGCGCCGAGGTCTCCACCAGTCCCCGGGTGGCGACGACGCGCAGCCCGGCCCGTTCGGCCGCCCGGCGTACCGTCCGGTCGGAGTGGTGCCGCTGCGCGTGCCGCATCGAGACCCGCCGCCAGGTCGTCCCCGACCGCTCGAACAGGTCGAACCGGGTGACCACCACCGCGTCGGCCTCGATGGGCGGGGACTCCGCGAACCACGCCACGTACCGGTCCCCCCGGTCGACGACCGTGGGGGCGCCGAACACACGCCGGTAGTAACCGACGGTGTTCATGTCGAAGACCAGCACCCCGCCCTCGGTGAGCTGGTCGCGCGCGGCCGCCATCGCCGGGGACAGATCGTAGCCGGTCACCTCGAAGCCCCGCTCGCGGAAGGCCACACTGCTGCGACCGGTTCCGCAGCCCGCGTCCAGCAGCCGCCGTCCGCCCTGGCCGTACCGGTCGACCAGCTCGACGTAGCGCTCCACCAGGTCGACGGTGTCGGTCCGCGCGTTCAACTCGTCATAGCGGGGCGCGATGCCCTCGTACGCCGCCAGCGTCTCATCCGCATGTGTCACGCGCGCCTCCTGTAAGCCGGGCCGGGGACCGCGCCGGACCGTCGGGCCCGGCGCGGCCGGTAGGGGGACCTACCAAACACGCCACGCCTGCCGGTTGACCCGGCGGCCGGTAACCCGGCGCATCAGCTTCCTCGTGACTCCTCCGTTCCCTGAAGGAAGCGGCTTCTCGCTACACCGCTCGCGCGGCCCGGCGAAGGGCAAGCCCTGCCCTCAAGATGTTGACCGCCGCGTTCACATCGGCATGCGCGGTGTGCCCGCACGCCGTACACGCGAACTCGGCCTGGGTGAGGCGGTTCTCCGCAGCGCGGTGCCCACAGGCGGCGCAGGTGCGGGAGGTGTGGGCGGGGTTCACCGCGATCAGCTCTCGACCGGCGCTCTCAGCCTTGTACGACAGAATCGTCAGGAACACCCCCCACCCCGCATCCAGAATGCTCCGGTTCAACCCGGACTTGGCGGCGACGTTCCGTCCGGGCTGCGTGAGCGTGCCGGAGGCGCTGCGGGTCATGTTCGCGATCCGCAGATCCTCGTGAACGATCACGTCGTAAGTGCGGACCAGGGCGAACACGGCCTTGTGCCCGTGGTCGAGGCGCTGACGGCGGACCTTGCCGTGCAGGGCGGCGACACGGGCGACCGCCTTACGGCGCCGCGTGGAGCCTCTCTTCTTACGGGCCAGGGCCCGCTGCGCGTCCGCGAGACGATCGGCGGTCGCGGCCAGGTGGCGCGGGTTGGCGACGTGCTCGCCGCCGGAGGTGGTCACCAGCGAGGCGACGCCCATGTCGATGCCGACCGCCGTGCCCGTGGCGGGAAGTGGTTCGGCGGACACGTCGTCGCACGACAGCACCACATACCAGCGGTCGCCCTCCCGTTTGACGCCGATCGTCTTCACGCGGCCCTTGACCGGCCGGTGCCGGTGCACCCGGACATGCCCGACACCCTGAAGACGCACGAACGCCGCGGTGGGGTGTTCGGGCTGGGAGTCCCACCGGCAGCCGTCACCGTCCCTGGGCCACTCCACCGTGTCGAACCGGCCACGCCCCTTGAACCGCGGGAACCCGGGCGTGCGGCCCGCTTTGACGCGGTCGAAGAACGCGCGGAACGCCCTGTCGAGCCGTCGGAGGGTGGCCTGCTGGGAGGAGAACGACCACCGGCCCTGCCCACCGGTGTCGTCGGCCCGGATGTGCTTCAGGTCGGCCGACTGATCGCCGTAGCGGATCGTGACGCCCGCCTTGCGGTAAGCGGTGCGGCGGTGCTCCAGAGCGGCGTTGTACAGCGTGCGGTGGTCTTCCAGGCACGCCGCCAGCGCGATCTCCTGGTGACGGGTGGGGCGCAACAGGAACTTAAACGACCTGCGCACACCCCACCCCTATCACGTTCGGCAACGACACCGTCACGGTATCGACCGACACCGACAAAACCAGGAAACAGACCAGGCGGGTCAACGCGCGTTCGGGCCTTGGCGGCCCTCCCGCTCCCGATTCCCCCGTCATCTGAAGGCGACGGCCCCTCGGGAGAATCTGATGAAGTCGCGGAGCGGCCACATTTCCCATCCGCCCCCGGAAAACACCGGAAAATGTCGGAAAGCGCCGGGGAACCGGCCGCGCGGGTGACTTCTGTGAAGGAACCTGTACGGCCCGCGCGGCGGACCCCCAGCCCTGGCGCGGGCCGCACAGGAGACCCGGCGGTCAGCGTTTGCGCCAGCCGGAGACGAGGACCCAGACCAGGTAGACACCGCCGAGGGAGCCGGTCATCACCCCGACGGGAAGCTGGGTCGGGGCCAGCAGGCGCTGGGCGGCCATGTCACCGGCGACCAGCAGCAGCGCGCCCATGAGGCCCGACAGGACCAGGACGGGGGCGGCGGACCTGGCGAGTCTTCGGGCCAGCTGGGGGGCGGCGAGCGCGACGAACGGGATGGGCCCCGAGGCGACCGTCGCCACGGCGGTGAGGGCGACCCCGAGCAGCATGAGCCAGAGCCGGGAGCTCTCCACCCGCACGCCCAGGGCGGTCGCCAGTTCGTCGCCGAGTTCCATCAACTTCAGCCGCCTGCCGAAGGCCAGCGTGACGGGGACGAGGACCAGGAGCGTGCCGACCAGCAGGTTCACATGACCCCAGCCGCGCCCGTTGAGGTTGCCGGTCATCCAGGTCGCCGCGACGTGGGCGTCGGCGAACTCGGCGCGGGCGATCAGGTAGATGTTGGTCGCCACCAGCCCCCCGTTGACGGCGATGCCGACCAGGATCAGCCGGTAGCCCTGTACCCCGTCCCTGAAGGCGAGGAGATACACGACGAGGGAGGTCAGCAGGCCCCCGGCCAGGGCGCCGCCCGCGACGGCGACCATCCCCCCGCCGAGCACGATGATCTGGATGAGCGCGCCGGTCGCGGCTCCCGTGGTGAAACCGACGATGTCGGGGCTGCCCAGCGGGTTGCGGGTGAGGCTCTGGAAGACCGCGCCCGCCAGGCCGAGGGCCGCGCCGACGAGCAGCCCGGTCAGCACGCGCGGCAGCCTGAGCGTCTCGACGACGAACATGTGGGCGCGCTGGCCGTTGCCCGCGAGGGCGCGCAGCACGTCCCCGGGGGCGATCGGGTACTGCCCGGTCCCGATGGCCAGGACGGTCAGCGTGGTCACGGCCGCCGCGAGCACGGCCCCGGTCAGCACGACCCGGAGGCCGACGCGGAAGGAGGCGCGACGCCCGGGGAGGGTGACCGTGAACCCGGGGCGCTTCGTGGTGTTGAGCGCGTTCACAGCTGGGCGATCCTCCTGCGGCGGACGAGGGCGAGAAAGACCGGCATGCCGACGAAGGCGGTGACCACCCCGGCCTCCAGCTCCGCGGGCCACAGCACCAGACGGCCCACGATGTCGGACACCAGCAGCAGCACGGGGCCGAGCAGCACCGAGTACAGCAGCACCCAGCGGTTGTCCTGACCGACCGCCAGCCGGGCGGCCTGCGCCACGACCAGGCCGACGAACCCGATGGGCCCGACGGCCGCGGTCGCCGCGCCGCACAGCAGGGTGACGGCGATGACACCGAGCACCCGGGTACGGCCCGGCCGTACTCCCAGGGCGCGTCCCGCGTCGTCGCCGAGCGCGAGCGCGTTCAGGGAGTTGCCCAGCGACATCGCCACGATCAGGCCGACGACCATGAAGGGGACCGTCCTGGTCACGACCGTCATGTCATGGCCGCTGAGGGCTCCGGTCCCCCAGTAGCGGTACTGCTTGAAGGCCTCGGGGTCGGTCAGCGCGATCGCCTGGGTCGCCGAGGCCAGGGCGGCGCTGACCGCCGTCCCGGCCAGGGCGAGCCGTACGGGGGTGGCGCCGGAGCGCCCGCTTGAGCCGATGAGGTAGACGACGACCGCGGCGGCGGCCGAGCCCGCGAAGGAGAACCAGACGAGGCCCCCCAGGTCCTGCAGCCCGAACAGGCCGATGGCCGCCGCGATGGCGATGACCGCGCCCGCCTCGACGCCCAGGATGCCGGGGTCGGCCAGCGGGTTGCGGGTCAGCGCCTGCATGAGCGCGCCCGCCAGGGCCAGGCAGGCGCCCACCCCGATCCCGAGCAGGGTCCTGGGGACGCGCAGGTCGTGGATGACGTGGGCCGCGTCCGAGTTGTCCGGGTGCAGCAGGAGCCTGACGACGTCTCCGGCCGGGATGGCCTTCGAGCCGATGGCCAGGCTCGCGAGCACCGCCAGGACCAGCAGCAGGAAGGCCAGCAGCGCGCCCGCGGAGCGCAGCGCCGTACCGCGCGCCCGGCCTCCCTTCGGCCTGACCGGCGGGGGCGCCAGGAGTCCGACGCCCTCCCCGGCGGTCATGAAGGCGCCTTCGCGGACGCGGTGCGGGTCACCGATGGTAAGGGGAGGTCCACTCGGTCCTCTTCCTCCTTGTGAACGCTCCGGTGAACGTCCTTGTGAACTGACGATCCCTAGGCGAGCTTGGCGAGGATGGCTTCGAGCTGGCCGACGATCTCCAGGACGCCCTTGTAGCTGTACTGGTAGCCGTACTTGATCGGGTAGACGTGCCCCTCCTTCGCGGCGGGCAGCAGCTTCCACGATCCCTGGTCGAGCAGCTTCTGCGTCGCGGGGTCGACGCCGCCGTCGGGCTGCGCGCCGTACAGCAGGACGGAGGTGTCCTTGAAGCGGGAGATCTGCTCGTAGGAGAGCCGGACGCCTCGGTTGGCGCGCTCGTCGGTCGCGACCTTGGAGAACTTCAGGCCGGTCTCCTCCATGAACAGGCCGGGCCAGGAGACCGGGGAGTTGGCGACGAAGCCCTCGGGGCCGCCCTCGACGTAGTCCCAGGTGGTCTTCTCCAGGACGGCGGAGTACTTGGACTTGATCTCGGCGATCTTCGCCTCGTACTCGGCGATCTTCCCGGCCATCGCGTCCTTCTTACCCAGCGCGTCGGCGATCTCGGGCAGGGCCTTGCGGACGTCGGCCGGGTTCTCCGTCACGAAGAAGGCGGTCGGCGCGATGGCGCTGAGCTTGTCGTAGCCGAAGTCCTCCTCCCTGCGCTGGGTGCTGACGATGAGGTCGGGCTGGAGCTGGGCGAGCTGCTCGTAGTTGATCGACGTCTCGTCGGTCCCGATGACGGGGATGGTCTTGACCTTCGCCCAGTCCTCGGGCGAGTAGTCGCTCTCGGCCTCCTGGAGGACCGCGATGGGGGTGATGCCCAGTTCGAGGACGGCCGCGGTGGTGTTGAGCAGGGAGACGACTCTCTTGGGCTCGGTGGGGACCTGGACGGCGCCGTGGACGGTCTGGACGGTCCTGGTGGCGGCGGGTGCCCCTGAGGGGTCGCTCGCCGAGCCCGGGGAGGGGGCCGAGGAGGGACCGCACGCGGTGGTCAGGGCGACCAGCCCGGCGGTGAGAAGGCCGAGAACGGCCCTGGTGAGATGCATCCCGCGTCTCCTGGATCACTATTGTTAGGTAAGGCAAACCTAAGTAAAGAGTCAGGTTTCCTTCACGTCAAGTCGGGGCCGCCCGTCACCCGGCTACGGGCGGCCCCGGTCAGTTCTCGTACCGGGGGTCGAGCGCGCCCGCGCGCAGCCCGACCAGCCGTGGCAGCAGCTCGATGGTCGCGGGACGGTGGGCGATGACGATGAGCGCGCGCTCGTCGCGCAGCCGGGCGAGCGCCGTCTCCAGGCTGCGGGCCGTGACCGGGTCGACGTCGGCGGTCGCCTCGTCGAGGATGAGCACGGCCGGGTCGGCGAGCACGGCCCTGACCAGCCCGAGGATCTGCCTCTCCCCCGCCGACAGGTCCCCGGCGGGGGTGTCCAGCCCCCGGGGCAGCCCTCGGAGGAACGCGCCGATCCCCAGGGTCTCGAAGGCCGCCTCCATCTCGGCGCGTCCCGGCTCGCCCCTGGCGAGGGCGAGGTTGTCGGCGACCGAGCCGGAGACCATGTGGACCTCCTGCGGCACGAGGGCGATGCGTCTGCGCACCTCCTCCGGCGAGGCCTCGCCGAGATCGACGCCGCCGAAGGTGACCCGCCCCGAGTCGGGCCGGTAGAGGCCGCTGAGGAGCTTGGACAGGGTCGTCTTGCCCGATCCGGTCTCCCCGACGAGCCCGGCGTGGGCGTTCTCTGCGAAACGCACCGAGACCCCGCGCAGCACCTCTGTCTCGTCCTCGTAGCGGAAGGTGACCTCCTCGGCCAGCAGCTCTCCCCTGGCGGGCAGCGGCCGGTCCCCGCCCGGCTCGGGGGCGCCCGCCGACAGCAGGTCGAGCAGCCGGGCCAGCCCGGCCCTCACGGTCTGCATCTCCCCCGCGAGCTGGGACAGGTCGCCGAACCCCTCGAACAGGTTGCGCCCGGCCAGCACGAAGACGACCGCGGTGGAGACGCTCAGATGCCCTCCGACGGCCAGCCAGGCACCGAAGCCCAGGAGCACGGCCATGGCCGCCCCCTCGACCAGGGTGATCGCGCCGATCCTGTTCTCCACCACGACCGTGCGGCGCTGGGTGAGGAGGGCGGCCAGGTTGTCCCGGTCGAAACGGGCCAGCCAGGCGGGCATGCCGCCCGCGGAGCGCAGTTCCTCACGCGCGTCGAGGGTCTCGGCGAAGGTGCCCGCCATGGTCGCCTCCGCCCCGGCGTGCGCGCCGAACGCGGAACCGGCGTCCTTGGCGAACCAGCGGGTGATCAGCAGCGCCGGGGGCAGGAAGACCGCGACGACCACGAGGGTCAGCGGCCAGGAGTAGCCGAGCAGCACGACGGCGGTGAAGGCCAGCGTCGCGGTGACGCCGAGCAGGTTCGGCAGCGCGGTGCGGACGAACATGGCCAGCTCGGCGATCTCCCCGGTGGCGCGCTGCAGCAGCGAGCCGTCGCGGTGCGCCTCGATGAAGCGCAGCGGCGCCCCGGCGAGTCGTTCCGCGGCGCGTTCGCGCAGTTCCCTGGCGACCCGCTCTCCCGCGTCGGCCAGGGTGGTCGCGGCGAACCTGGCCAGCAGCGCCTGCGCGACGACGAGCCCGGCCAGCAGCGCGACGGCCGTGAGCAGCCGGTCGCGGTCGCCTTCGGTCAGCGCCTCGACGGCCAGGCCGATGAACGGCGCCAGGGCGACCAGCGCGGCGCTCTCGGCCAGGCTGAGCAGCAGCGCGAGCAGGATCCTGCCCGAGTGCGGCCGCAGGTACGGCCAGGCGCGGCGCAGCAGCCTCCTGGTGGACGGCTCGTCGGACAGCATGACGACCTCAGCCATGGGAGACCTCCGCTCCGGTGAGGTCGAGCACACGGTCGGCGGCGTCCGCGACCGCGGCCCTGTGGGTCACGAAGACGACGGCGGTCCGCGGCGACCAGCGGCGCAGCCGGTCCAGGACGTGCGCCTCCGTCGTCTCGTCGAGGGCGGAGGTGACGTCGTCGAGCAGCAGCACGGCCGGTCGGCCGAGCAGGGCGCGGGCGAGGGCGAGCCGTTTCACCTGGCCGCCGGACAGGGCCCCGCCGCGCTCGCCGACCTCCGCGTCGAGGGGCAGGTCGATGGCCGCGGTGTGGCAGGCGGCACGCAGGTCGTCCTCGTCCAGGTCACGGCCGAGCCTCAGGTTGTCGGCGACGGTCCCGGAGACCAGCACGGGCCGCTGGGAGACCAGGACCAGGCTCGCCGCCACCTCGTCGGGGTCGGCGGCGCGCAGGTCGAGGCCGCCGTAGGAGACGGTCCCCTCCGAGGGGTCGGCGCGACGGCACAGCAGCCGCAGCAGCGTCGACTTGCCCGAGCCGCTCGGCCCGATCACGGCCAGCAGCTCCCCCGGCTTCACCGAAAGCGACAGCGGGCCGAGCACCCGCCGCCCGTCTCGGACGACCGTCACGTCCTCGCAGGCGAGGACGGCGTCCGCGGGCAGCGGGAGGGGGTCGGACGGCCGGTCGAGCGCCGGGCGCAGCGCGAGGACCTCGGCGATGCGGCGGGCGGCGACGACGGCCTGGCCCCGGTCGGCGAAGCGTTCGACGGCCACGCCGACGGCCAGGGTGAGCGTGACCATCCACGTGGTGAACGCGACGAGGCCGCCGACGGTGAGGTCTCCGGCGAGCACCGCCATGCCGCCGAAGCCGATCCCGGCGACCACCGCCAGGCGGGGGATCATCGGCCCGAGCGCCGACCAGGTCGCCGAGATCCGGGCGGCGCGCATGGTCGTCTCCGTGACGCGGGCGCTGTGCGCGCGGTGCCTGCCGAGCAGGACGTCGGCGCCGCCGAGGCCGCGCAGCGCGCCGCCGACGGTCAGCAGGTCCGCGACGGCGTCGGCGCGGGCGGCGTGCGCGTCGGACAACTCGGCGAGCGCGGGCTCGAACCTGCGGGAGAACACCACGTTGACCAGGATCAGCGGCGGGATCATGGCGAGCGTCACGTAGAGCAGGACGGGTTCGAGCGTGGCCAGGGCGGGCAGCACGACCGCGAACGTGGTGGCGATGACCGCCCAGGTGGTCAGGCCGTGCACCCAGATGCGCACCAGGTCCACGTCCCGGGTCACGCTCATGGCCAGGTCGCCCCGGCCGCCCCGCCCGGCCAGGTCGTCGTCGCCGAGCGCGGCGACGTGCCGGACCAGGCGGTGCCGCAGCGTGACGCCCGCCCGGGCGTCGGCCAGGTTCGCCCACCACTGCCAGCCGGCGAGCCCGGCCCACTGGACCGCGGCGGCGGCCAGGACGGCCAGCGCCCAGGTGATCGTGGTACCGACGTCGGAGCGGGAGATGCCGTCGTCGACGGCGCGCTGCACGCACCAGGGGATGGCCAGCAGCGCGACCTGCCTGACGACGGCCGAGACGACGGCGGCGGCCAGGGTGCGCCGCTGCGCCAGCAGGCACTGGCGCAGCAGCGAGGAGGGCCGGGGTGAGGAGGGATCGGAGAGCGGCAAGCTCAGCCGCCCATCTCGGCGACGAGGCTCTTCGGGCGCATGTCGGTCCAGTTGGCCTCGACGTAGGCCAGGCAGTCGGCGCGGGAGGCCGGGCCGTGGACGCTCTCCCAGCCGCCGGGCACGTCGGCGAAGGCGGGCCACAGCGAGTGCTGCCCCTCGGCGTTCACCAGCACCAGATAGCGGGCGTCGGCGTCTTCGAAGGGATTGGTCATCGGAGGTTCTCCTGTGCTGGTCTCGTGGTCTGGATCTCGTTGAGCGCGCGGTTCACGATGGGGCCGATCACGGTGAGCGCCCTGGGGGTGAGCAGTTCCGCGTGGGTGAAGTCCACGTCGTGGTTGACGATCGCCCCGTCCACGTGGGCGGCCCACTGCAGGTGGTCACCGGTCTCCACCCGGTCCTTGGTGGCGGTGACGACGAGCAGGTCGCCGTCGTAGCGGGCGTAGTCCGCGCCGAGCAGCAGGTCCATGCAGGCGCGGTGGACGGTCGCGATGGCCCGCACCGTGGCGTCGTCGAAGTCGGCGAGCACACCCGCCGACTCGCGCAGCCCCTGCAGGAACTCCTCGGTCTCGGCCCGGCTGAGCTCGTCCAGTTCCTGCGGGGTACGGCTCGGCTCCTCCTCGGCGTCCATCGGGAAGGTGTCGAGCACGCCGAGGAAGGCGACCTCCTGCCCCCTCTCGCGCAGCGCCGTGGCGATCGCGTAGGCGACCTGCCCGCCGAAGGACCAGCCGAACAGGTGGTACGGCCCGGCGGGCTGGACGGCGGCGATCCGGTCGGCGTAGGCCCGGCCCAGGTCGCGGATGGTCGCCGGGGCGAAGTCCTCCCCGGTCAGCTGGGGCGCCTGGATGCCGTACAGGGGCCTGCGCGGGTCGAGGTGGGGCAGCAGCCCGCCGTACAGCCAGGCGAACCCGGCGGGCGGGTGCGCGCAGAACAGCGGCGGCAGGTCGCCCGAGGCGCGCAGTGGCAGGATCACGTCGAATCCGCCCGGCGCTCCCCCGGCCAGCCGTACGGCCAGCTCCGCCGGGGTCGGGGCGGCCATGACGGTGGCCAGCTTGAGCGGCGTGCCGAGCTCCGTCCTGATCCTGGCGGCCAGCCGCATGGCCAGCAGCGAGTGGCCGCCGAGTTCGAAGAAGCTGTCGTCGACGCCGACCCTGGGCAGGCCGAGCACCTCGGCGAAGACCCGGCACAGGGCGGCCTCGCGTTCGTCGCGCGGCTCGCGGGAGGAGACGGCGGCGGCGAAGTCCGGGGCGGGCAGCGCCTTGCGGTCGAGCTTGCCGTTGATGGTCAGCGGCAGCTCGTCGAGGGTGACGAACGCCGAGGGCACCATGTAGCCGGGCAGCAGCTCCCGCAGGGACGCCGCCAGGTCGCCGGGGCCGTCCCCCGAGGGCACGACGTAGGCGACCAGGCGGGTGACCGGGCCCGGCTGGGCGACGACCGCCACCTGGCCGACGCCGGGTTCGGCGGCGATGACGGCCTCGATCTCGCCGGGTTCGACCCGGAATCCACGGATTTTCAGCTGGTCGTCGGCCCTGCCGAGGAAGTCGAGGTTGCCGTCGCCGCGCCAGCGCACGACGTCGCCGGTGCGGTACATGCGCTCGCCGTCCTGGAAGGGGTCGGCGACGAAGCGCTCCGCGGTGAGGCCGGGCCGGTTCAGGTAGCCGCGGGCCAGGCCGATCCCGGAGACGTACAGCTCGCCCGCGACGCCGACGGGGACCGGGCGCAGCCGGTCGTCCAGCACGTAGACGCGGGTGTTCCAGATCGGGCGGCCGACGATGGGGGTGACGCTGTCGCCGGTGCCGCCGCCGAGGGTGTTGATGGTGTACTCGGTCGGGCCGTACAGGTTGTAGCCGAGTGTCCCCTCCGTGGTGCGCAGCGTCTCCCACAGGGCGTGGCCGACGGCCTCGCCGCCGAGCAGTACCAGAGGCGGGACGTGCCCTTCGAGCAGGCCGTGTTCGACGAGTTGCTGGGCGTAGGAGGGGGTGACGTTGACGACGTCGACGAGGTGCTCGGCGCAGTAGGCGGTGAGCGACTGCGCGTCGCGGCGCATCTCCTCGTCCAGGACGTGCACCTCGTGCCCCTCGACGAGCCACAGCAGTTCCTCCCACGACATGTCGAAGGAGAAGGAGACGGTGTGCGCGATCCGCAGCCGCCGGCCCGCCGAGGCCACGACCGGGTCGAAGATCTCGCTGCGGTGGTTGAACTGCATGTTGGTCAGGCCCGCGTACGGCACGACGACGCCCTTCGGCCTCCCCGTCGAGCCCGAGGTGTAGATGACGTACGCCGGGTGGCTCAGCGGGAACTCCAGGCCCAGGTCGTCGCCGGGCAGCCCGTCCAGGCCGTCCAGGTCCCCGGGGCGCAGCACGCACACCGGCCCGGCGTCGTCGATCATGTGCTCGATCCGGTCGGCCGGGTAGTCCAGGTCGAGCGGCAGGTAGGCGGCGCCGGTCTTGAGCACCGCGAACAGCGCGGCGACCATGTCGGCCGAGCGCGGCAGCGCGAGCCCGACGATCCGCTCCGGCCCGGCGCCCCTGCCGACCAGCATCCTGGCGATGCGGTTGGCGCGGGCGTTGAGCTCGGCGTAGGTGTGGCGTTCCCTGCCGAAGACCAGCGCGACGGCGCCGGGGGTGCGCGCGGCCTGTTCCTCCAGGAGGCGGGCCACGGTCTTGTCCGGCAGCGGGTGATCGGTGGCGTTCCATTCCTGGAGCACCAGCCGTCGTTCGTCCGGCCCGAGCGGGTCGAGGCGGCCGACGGGTGTCGTCAGGTCCCCGGCGATCTGTTCGAGCAGTCGGGTGAAGCGGGCGAGCATCGCCTCGGCGAGCGGCCGGTCGAACACGTCGGGCCGGTAGGCCAGCGACACCTTGAGCCGTTCGTCCGGGGTGACGACGAGGGTCAGCGGGTAGTGGGTGCCGTCCACGCTGTCCATCTCGGCGATGCCGTAGGAGGCGGTGACGCGCAGGCGTTCCTCCTCGTCGTCGCCGAAGTTGCGCAGCACGTACAGGGTGTCGAAGAGCTGGCCGAGTCCCGCCGCCCGCTGGATCTCGCCGAGCCCGAGGTGTTCGTGGGCCAGTACGGCGGAGCGGCCGCGCTGCAGGCGGGTGAGCAGGTCCAGGAGGGACTCGTCGGCGTCGAGGGTGATCCGCACGGGGACGGTGTTGAGGAACAGGCCGATGGTCGACTCGACGCCGGGGATCTCGGCGGGCCGTCCTGAGACGGTGCTGCCGAACACGACGTCGGAGCGGCCGGTGACCCCGGCCAGGACCATGCCCCAGGCGGCGGTCAGCAGGGTGCTGAGTGTCAGGCCGTGCCGTCTGGCCTGGGCGACCAGGCTCGGGCCGAACCCGTCGGGCAGTTCGGCCAGCACGGCGTCGGGCACGACCGCGGTCAGCTCGCCCCCGGTGGGGGCCAGCAGCGTCGGCTCGGCGAGCCCGGCCAGGGCCTGCTTCCAGGCCTCGAACGCGGCGCCGGTGTCCTGCCGCGACAGCCAGGCCAGATAGTCCCGGTAGGGGGTGACCCGCTCGGGCTCTCGCCCGTCGTACAGGTCGAACAGCTCCCGCAGGAACAGCCCCTCCGACCAGCCGTCCCACAGGATGTGGTGGTGGATCATGACCAGCAGGTGGTGGTCGGGGGCCAGCCTGACCAGGGTGAAGCGCACCAGCGGCGGCCTGGTCAGGTCGAAGCGCCTGGCGCGGTCCTCGGTCAGGATCCGCGCGACCGCGTCCCGCTGCGCCGGGTCGGTGAGGAAGCCGAGGTCGATGCCCTCCGCCCGCGCCTCCTGCCCGGTGAGGGGCCGCCCGGTGAGGCCGGTCAGGTCGATCTCGGTCAGCGGCAGCTCCGCCGTCCTGGGCACGAACTGGACGGCCCGGTCGAGGCCGTCGTACCGGAACCCGGCCAGCAGGTTGGGGTGGCGGGCGGTCAGCCGCCGCCAGGCCTCGCGCAGCCGTCCGGCGTCCATCGGGCGGCGCAGTTCGAGGAAGTTCTGCACGGTGTAGACGTCGAGCGCGCCCTCGTCCACGGTGGCGTGGAAGAGCAGGCCCTCCTGCAGCGGCGCGAGCGGCAGCACCTCGGCCGTGCCGGGGGGCAGCTCGTCGATCTGCGCCTGGGTGAGGGAGACCAGCGGCAGGTCGGAGGGGGTCAGCGCGTCGTCGAGGGCGCCGGGGGCGCCGAGTTCGGCCAGCGCCGCCTCCCAGCGCCCGGCCAGACCGGCCAGTTCCGCGCCGTCGAGGACGGCCGAGGTCCAGGTGACCCGCAGCGTCGGCCCCTCGGGCCTGTCCTGGGTGACGGCGTCCACCTCAAGCCCGTACGGCGAGGCGCCGGTCCCGATCTCGGGGAGCGTCTCGTCGGCGATGCCCCAGTCCTCGGCGCCGCCTACGCCGAACCTGCCCAGGTAGTTGAACAGGATCTCCGGGCGGGGCGCGGCGGCGAGCACGGCGGCCGTCTGCGGGTTGAGGTGACGCAGCAGGCCGTAGCCGAGGCCGCCGTCGGGCACCGCGGCCAGCTGTTCCCTGATCCGCTTGAACGCCGCGACCGTGCCGATTGTGCCGCCGGGGGTCCCGGGGTCGAGACGCACCGGGTGGACGGCGGTGAGCCAGCCCGCGGTGCGCGACAGGTCGAGTTCGGCGTGTTCGCGGCCGTGGCCCTCCAGCTCGACCAGGGCCGGGCCGTCGCCGGGCAGGGCCAGGGCGAGCGCGGTGAGCAGCAGCGCGTTCATCCCGCCCCTGGCCGAAAGCAGGCTCCGGGTGAGCGCGGTGTCCAGGACGGTCTCGTGCGTGGCGGGCGCCGTAGCGGACACCGGGGACGCCTGGGGCGTCACCGCCAGGCGGGTGGCGCCGGGGGCCACGGCCGCCAGCCAGTGGTCGAGTTCGGCGAGCCGCCCGGGGGTGTGCGCCTCCTCGCTCAGCCGCCGTGACCAGCGGCGCAGGGAGACGGGGACGGGGGCGGGGTCGCGGCCCTCGACGGCGGCTGCCAGGTCGGGCAGCAGGAAGCGCCAGGAGACGCCGTCCACCACGAGGTGGTGGGCGACGACGAGCAGGCGTCCCGGCTCCTCGCCGAGGTCGAACCAGACGACCTGGACGACCGCGCCGGTCGCCGGGTCGAGCCGTCCGACGGCGGCGCGGTACTCGGCTTCGAGACCGGCCAGGCCGGTGACCCGGCGCACCTCGAAGGGGGCCGCCTCAGGGGTGATCTCCGCCGACCAGATCGCGGGGTGCGGCCTGGCCAGGCGCAGCCGCAGCGCGTCGTGGCGGCGGGCGAGGACGTCGAAGGCGGCGGTGATCCGCTCGACGCCGAGCGCGGGCGGCACCCGCAGCAGCCTGGCCTGGTGCACGTCCTCGACCGGGACGCCCTGTTCGCGCAGCCAGTGCATGACGGGCAGCAGCGGCAGCGGGCCCCCCGCCTCCTCCTCGGGTTCCGCGGGCGTCGCGGCGACGGGCTCCGCCGCCGTGGCGACGGCCGCGAGCCCGGCGACGGTCGGGTGCTCGAAGACGTCCTTGGCGGTGATCGTCAGCCCGGCGGCGCGGGCTCTGGCGACCAGGGTGATGGACATGATGCTGTCGCCGCCGAGGCCGAAGAAGTCGTCGTCGACGCCGACCACGCCCAGGCCGAGCACCTCGGCGAAGGCGGCGGCCATGGCCTCCTCGCCGGGCCTGGCGGGCTTCGCGGCGGCGGGCGCCTCGGGCGCGGCGGGGACGGGCAGCGCGCGGCGGTCGAGCTTGCCGTTGACGGAGAGCGGCAGCGCGTCGATCGGCACGATCACCGAGGGCACGAGCTGGCCGGGGACACACGAGGCCAGTTCGGCGCGGAGCGCCGCCGGGTCGAGCGGGCCGTCGGGGGCACCGTCTGGAGCACCGTCTGGAGCACCGACGACGTAGCCGATCAGGCGGCCCTCGACGGCGGCCGCGGCGGCCTGCCGTACGCCGGGAAGGGCGCGCAGCGCGGCCTCGACCTCGCCCAGCTCGATCCGCTGCCCGCGGATCTTCACCTGGTCGTCGGTGCGGCCGAGGAACTCGACGGTGCCGTCGGGGCGCCGGCGGGCCAGGTCCCCGGTGCGGTACATGCGCTCGCCGTGCCCGGACGGGTCGGCGACGAACCGTTCGGCGGTCAGGCCCGGCCGGTTGAGGTAGCCGCGGGCGAGCTGGACGCCCGACAGGTACAGCTCGCCGGGGACGCCGACCGGCACCGGGCGCAGCGCGGCGTCGAGCACGTGGACGCCGGTGTTCCACACCGGGCGGCCGATCGGGACCGTGGCGGCTCCGGGGTCACCGGTGTACTCCTGGTAGGTGACGTCCACGGCGGCCTCGGTCGGGCCGTACAGGTTGTGCAGCCCGGCGCCGAGCGCCCTCCTGAAGTCGGCGGCCAGGTCGGCGGGCAGCGCCTCACCGGAGCAGACGACGTGGCGCAGGCTCACGCAGCCGGGCACGCCGGGGTCGGTCAGGAAGGCCCGCAGCATGGACGGCACGAAGTGGGCGACCGTGACGGACCGCTCCCGGATGAGCCGGACGAGCCTGGCGGGGTCGCGGTGGTCGCCGGGCGCGGCCAGGACCACGGCGGCGCCCTCGCAGAGCGCCCAGAAGAACTCCCACACCGACACGTCGAACCCGGCGGGGGTCTTCTGCAGCACCCGGTCGTCCGGGGTGAGGCCGTACTCGGCCTGCATCCAGGCCAGGCGGTTGACGATCGCCCGGTGCTCGACCACCACGCCCTTCGGCCGTCCCGTCGAGCCGGAGGTGTAGATCACGTAGGCCGGGCCGCCGGGGGCCGAGGCGTCGGGGAAGGGCCGGTCCCCGCCCTCGCGGGGGACGTCGGCGGCCGTCAGCAGCCGGACGGGGCGGGCGTCGTCGAGCATCAGCTCACGCCGCTGCGCCGGATAGTCGGGGTCGATCGGCAGGTAGGCCGCCCCGGTCTTCAGCACGGCCAGCAGCGCGACCATCAGCTCCGCCGAGCGGGGGACGGAGACCGCGACGATCGTCTCGGGCCCGGCGCCGCCCTCGGCGAGTTCCCAGGCCAGCCGGTCGGCGCGCCGTTCCAGCTCCGCGTAGGTCAGCTCAAGCCAGGTCCTCCCCTCAGGCCCCTCGGGTGCGGCCACGGCCAGGGCGTCCGGGGTACGGCGGGCCTGGGCGGTGATGCGGCGGCTGAGCGTGCCGGAGGGCACCTCGCGGGCGGTGTCGTTCCACTCGCCGGTGATCCGGCCGCGTTCGGCGGGGGACAGCACGTCGACCGCGCCGACGGTCAGCGCCGGGTCGGCCAGCACCTGGCGCAGCACGTGGACGAGCCGGTCGCCGAGCAGGTGGGCGGTCGCGTCGTCGAACAGGTCGCGGGCGTAGATGATCGACAGGTGCGTGGCCTCGCCGTCGTCCACGGCGTTGAAGGCCAGGTCGAAGCGGGCGTGGACGCTCAGGTCGGGTTCGAGCTCGCCGAGGGCGCTGGCTGGTTCCGCCCGGTGGTACTGGGTCATGACCTGGAACAGCGGGTGCCTGGCCAGTGACCTGGTGGGGGCGACGATGTCGACGAGCCGCTCGAACGGCAGGTCCTGGTGGGCGAGCGCGGCCAGTTCCGTCTGGCGCACCCGGCCGAGCAGCGTGTCGAACGACGGATCGCCCGACAGGTCGGCGCGCAGCACGAGCGTGTTGACGAACAGGCCCATGACGTCGTCGAGGGCCTCGTCGGGGCGGCCCGCCACGGGTACGCCGAGCGGGATGTCGTCCCCGCCGCCGAGCCTGCCCAGCAGGAGGGCGACGGCGGCCTGCAGCACCATGAAGGGGGTCGCGCCGCCGCGCCCGGCCAGCGCCGCGACGCCCCGGTGGACGTCGTCGGGCAGGCGGAGCCGTACGGTCGCGCCCCGGTGGGTCGGGGTGTGCGGCCTGGGCCGGTCGTAGGGCAGCGCCAGCTCGTCGGGGATGCCCGCCAGTGCCTCCCGCCAGTGGCGTTCGTCCTCCTCGGTGGGGACGTCCCGGCGCCAGAGGGTGTGGTCGGCGTACTGCAGGACGTCGGGCCACTCCGGTTCCCGCCCGGCCAGCCTTGCCTCGTAGGCGCTCGCCAGGTCGCGCAGGAACACCCCCTCCGACCACTGGTCGCTGGCGATGTGGTGGAAGACGGCCGACAGGACGAGCCGTCCGTCGCCGAGGGTGAACAGCGTCCCGCGCAGCGGCGGCTCTGCGAGCAGGTCGAAGCCGTACTCCTCGGCCTCGGCGAGGTCGTCCGCCAGCCGCTCCGCCGTGCTCGCCACGGTCGTCAGCGGCGGCCGGACGTCCAGGACCACCTGGTACGGCGTGCCTTCGGCGTCCGGGTAGACGGTGCGCAGGATCTCGTGGCGGCCGGTCACGTCGTGCCAGGCGGCGCGCAGCGCGGCGGCGTCGGCGCCCGGCGTCAGGTGCAGGCGCAGCGGGATGTTGTAGACCGGGCTCGGGCCTTCCAGGTGGTGCAGGAACCACAGGCGGCGCTGGGCGGCCGAGAGCGGCACCCGTTCCGGGCGCGGCATGCGGGTGAGGGGCGCGCGGGCGGCGCCGCCGAGCCTGGGCATGAGCCTGGCGACGGTGCGCGCCTCGAACAGGTCCCTGATCGCCAGGCCGGTGCCCAGGGCGCGCCGGATGCGGTTGACGGCGCGGGCGGCCAGCAGCGAGTGGCCGCCGAGGGCGAAGAAGTCGTCGTCGGCGCCGATCGCGGGCACGCCGAGCAGGTCGGCGAGCACGCCGCGGACGAGTTCCTCCCGTTCGTCCCTGGCCGCGCGGCCCACCGTACGGCTCACCCCGGGGGCGGGCAGGGCGGCGCGGTCGAGCTTGCCGTGGACGTTCATCGGCAGCGCGTCGAGGGTGACGACGGCGGGGACCATGTAGGCGGGCAGGCCGAGCGCGCCGGGGTCGACCGGCCCGTCGGCGACGACGTAGGCGACGAGCCGGTCGTCCCTGACGATCACGGCGGCGCGGGAGACCCCGGGCTGCGCGGTGAGCGCGGCCTCGACCTCGCCCAGCTCGATCCGGTAGCCGCGTACCTTCACCTGGTCGTCGGTGCGGCCGAGGAACTCCAGGGTGCCGTCGGGCCGCCAGCGGGCCAGGTCTCCGGTGCGGTACATGCGCTCGCCGTACCTGAGGGGGTCGGCGACGAACCGTTCCGCGGTCAGGCCCGGCCGGTTCAGGTAGCCGCGGGCCAGACCGGCCCCGGCGATGTACAGCTCGCCGGGGACGCCCGGCGGCACCGGGCGCAGCCTGCGGTCGAGCACGTAGACGCGGGTGTTGGCGATGGGCCGTCCGACGACCGGGGCGGGGCTGTCGGCGAGGTCGGCGCCGAGGGTGTCCACGGTGTCCTCGGTCGGGCCGTAGTAGTTGTGCGCGAGCACGCCGGGGGTCTCACGCAGGCGGCGCCACAGCGCGTCGGGCACGGCCTCGCCGCCGAGCAGCACGAGCACGGGCCGGTGCTCACCGTCGAGCAGGCCGCAGTCGAGCAGCTGCTCGGCGAAGGTCGGGGTGACGTCGAGGGTGTCGATGCGCCGTTCGGCGACCAGCGCGACGGTCGCCTCGGCGTCGCGGCGGGTCTCCTCGTCGAAGACGTGCAGCTCGTGGCCGCACAGCAGCCACAGCAGCTGCTCCCAGGAGGAGTCGAAGGAGAAGGACGCGGTGTGCGCGGCGCGCAGCCGCCGCCCGCCCGCCGCCTCGACCGCCCTGGCGAAGACGGTGTCGCGGTGGTCGCGGTAGAGGTTCATCAGGCCGTGGTGGGCGATCTGCACGCCCTTGGGGCGTCCGGTCGAGCCGGAGGTGTAGATGACGAAGGCCTGCTGCGCGGGGTCGCGTTCGACGACGGGGTCGGTCTCCGGGCCGTCGTCGGTCTCCGGGAGCTTGGTCAGGACGAGCACGGGGCGGGCGTCGGCGAGCATGAGCCGCCGCCGCTCCTCCGGGTAGTCGAGGTCGATCGGCAGATAGGCGGCCCCGGTCTTCAGCACGGCCAGCAGCGCGACGACCAGGTCGGCCGAGCGGGGCAGCGCGAGCGCGACCAGCGTCTCCCGCCCGGCGCCGAGCCCGGTCAGGGCGTGCGCGAGCCGGTTGACGCGCCGGTTGAGCTGGTCGAAGGTCAGGGCGGTCGTGCCGGAGACCACCGCGGTCGCGTCCGGGGTCGCGGCGACCTGCGCCTCGAAGACGTCCACGACGGTGCCTGCGGGGATCTCCGCCTCGGTGGCGATCCAGTCGCCGAGGACGCTCTCGCGTTCGATCAGCACGTCGATCTCGCCGACGACGACCTCCGCGGTGAGCTGCGCGAGCACCCGGGCGAAGCGGGCGGCCACGGCTCGGGCCTCGTCGTCGCCGAACGCGTCCGGCCGGTACTCCAGGACGAAGCGGGGCCCGCCGCCGTCGGGGCCGAGCACCGGGTTGCCCGAGGGAAGCACGAGCAGCGTCAGCGGGTAGTGCGTGTGGCCCCGGTTGCCTGCGCCGGTCACGGTGACCTCACCGCCGGGCACGCCCTGCCCGGCCGGGTAGTTCTCGAAGACGAGCAGCGTGTCGAAGAGCGTCCCGGCCCCGGCGAGGGCCTGGATCTCGGCCAGGCCGAGGTACTGGTGGTCGAGCAGCCTGGCCTGTTCCGCCTGGAGCCTGGTGAGCGCGGCGAGCGCCGCCTCCTCCGGGTCGAGCCGCACCCGGACGGGGACGGTGTTGCTGAACAGGCCGATCATGTTCTCCACGCCGTCGAGGTCGGCGGGACGGCCGGAGACGGTCGCGCCGAAGACGACGTCGTCGCGTCCGGTGAGCACGCCGAGCAGGATCGCCCAGGCCCCCTGGACGACGGTGTTGAGGGTCAGGCCGTGCCGCCTGGCGAACACGCCGAGCCGCTCCCCCACGGCGGCGGGCAGCTCGACGGCCACCTCACGCGGCGGGACGGGGGTTCGCGCGGCTTCTGCGCCTCTGACCAGGGTCGGTTCGACCGGCCCGGCCAGCGCCTCGCGCCAGGCCGCGGCGTCGGCCTCGGTGTCCCTGCGGCCCAGCCAGGCCAGGTAGTCCCGGTACGGCGGCGCCGGTTCGGCGGTTCCCGAGACCAGTTCGCGCACGATGAGCGGGGTCGACCAGCCGTCGGCGACGATGTGGTGGCCGGTCAGCAGCAGCCGGTGGCGGTCAGGGCCGAGCCGTACGAGCAGGCAGCGCAGCAGCGGCGAGCGGGTGAGGTCGAAGCGGTGGGCCAGTTCGGCGCGTTCGACCTCGTCGAGGCGTTCCGGCTCGCCGGACAGGTCGAGTTCCCGCCAGGACAGTTCCGCCCGGGCCGGGATGACCTGGACGGGCCGGTCGAAGCCGTCGGACAGGAAGACCGCGCGCAGGCTGTCGTGCCGGGCGAGCAGCCGTTCCATCCGCCCGCGCAGCCCGTCGACCGGCCCTTCGAGGTCGAGGTGGGTCAGCGAGGTGTAGACGTCGAGTTCGTCGGCGCTGGCGTGGAAGAGCAGGCCCTCCTGCAGCGGCGAGAGCGGCAGCACGTCGGCGGCGTCCCCGGGCAGGCGGTCGACCTCCCGCTGGGTGAGGGCGACCAGCGGCAGGTCGGACGGGACGAGCGCGTCGGGCGTCGCGGCCAGTTCGTCGAGGGCGGTGTCCCAGCGCGCGCCGAGGTCGTCCAGGTCGAGCACGCCGGGCGGGCTCGACAGGTGGACGGCCAGCGAGGGTCCCTGCGGCGTCTCGTGCAGGAAGGCGTTGACCTCAAGGGCGTACGGCGTGGGCATGGCGGGGTCGTCGGAGGCGGTGAAGGCGGCGCCCGCGGCGAAACGGCCGAGGTAGTTGAACAGGATCTGCGGCTGCGGCAGCCCGTCGAGCAGTCCGCGCAGGTGGCGCAGGACGCCGTAGCCGAGCCCGCCACTGGGCACCGACCTGACGGCCTCCTTCACCCTCCTGAGGGTGCCGGCCGGGGTCGCGGCTCCGTCGAGACGGACGCGGACGGGATGTTCGACGGTGAACCAGCCGACGGTGCGCGACAGGTCGAGGTCGTCGATCAGGTCACGGCCGTGCCCCTCGGTCTGCACCAGCAGTTCGTTCCCGCCGACGGCCCTGGCCAGGACGGCCAGCAGCAGCTCGTCCATCCCGGCGCGGCAGCGGGCCGCGGCGGCCAGCAGCGGCGCCGTACGGCCCGGCGGCACGGTGACGACGGAGCGCACGGCGGTGCCGACGGTGTCGCCGGGTCCTGGCCTGCGCGCGCCGAGCCTCGGTCCCGGCCGGTCGAGAACCCCGGTCCAGTAGGGCAGTTCGCCGGAGACGTCCAGGTCGGCCACGGTGGCCGCCCAGGTGCGCAGCGAGGTGCCGACCGGTTCGAGCGG
>NZ_JBHSBC010000012.1:267389-619677 GCF_042650425.1 Streptosporangium jomthongense
GAGGTGGTGGACGGCGACGGTGAGCCGTCCCGGTTCGTGGGTGAAGGCGACCATGCGGCCCGCCGCCGGGTCGAGGTCCTCCCCGGGGCCGGCGGTCGTACCGACGACGTCGGCGGCGGCGACCGCGCCGGGGGGCCGGACGTCGAGGGTCCAGTCGGGGTTGAGGCGGGCGCGCAGCGCGTCGTGGTGGTCGAGCAGGGTCTGCACCGCCTGAAGCACCCGCTCGCCGGTGACCCCCTCGGGAAGGTCCACGGAGGCGGTGTGCCGGAACGCCGTGACCGAGCCGCCGAGGTCGCGCAGCCAGGCGACGATGGGCGTGAGCGGGACGGTCCCCACGCCGTCGTCGGGGCGGGCCTGCCGTACGGCTCCCGCGACGGCGGCCAGACCGGCGACGGTCCTCAGTTCGAAGACCTGGCGGGGCGTCACCGCGAGCCCGGCCTTGCGGGCGCGCCCGCAGACCTGGATGGAGGTGATGCTGTCGCCGCCCAGCTCGAAGAAGTTGTCGTCGATGCCGATCTCGGGCAGACCGAGGACCTCGGCGAAGATCCCGCAGAGCGTCTCCTCCGTCGCGTCGCGCGGCGGGCGGCCCGTGGCGGTGAACTCGGGGGCGGGCAGGGCGCGCCGGTCGAGCTTGCCGTGCCCGGTCAGCGGCAGGGCGGCGAGCACGACGACGGCGGCGGGCACCATGTAGCCGGGCAGCCGGGCGGCCAGCGTGCCCCGCACCCGGGCGGCCTCCAGGCCGTCGCCGACGACGTAGCCGGTCAGCAGCCCGCCGCGCACGGCGGCCGCGGCCTGGGTGACGCCGGGCACGGCCGTCAGCGCGGCCTCGACCTCGCCCAGCTCGACCCGGTGGCCGCGGATCTTGATCTGGTCGTCGGTGCGGCCGTGGAACTCCAGGGTCCCGTCGGGGCGCCAGCGGGCCATGTCGCCGGTGCGGTACATCCGCCCGCCCGGCTGGAAGGGGTCGGCGACGAACCGTTCCGCGGTCAGGCCGGGCCGGTTCAGGTAGCCGCGGGCCAGGCCGCCGCCCGCGACGTACAGCTCCCCGGTCACGCCGGGCGGCACCGGGGCCAGGCGGGCGTCGAGCACGTAGGCCCTGGCCCCGCCGACGGGACGGCCGACGACCGGTTCCTCACTGTCGTCGAGCCAGGCCCACAGGGCGTCCACGGTGAACTCGGTCGGGCCGTACAGGTTGTGTGCGCGCACACCGGGGGTCTCGCGCAGCCGCCGCCACAGCGCGGGCGGCACGGCCTCCCCGCCGAGCAGCACGAGCCCGGGGTGTCCCGGCCGGTCGAGCATGTCGGCGTCGGCCAGTTGCAGGCAGAACGACGGGGAGACGTCGATGACGTCGAGCCCGGTGAAGGAGGCGGGGTCACGCCGTTCGTGCTCGTCGAGGACGACCAGTTCGTGCCCGGAGACCATCCACAGGAACGGCCCCCACGCCGAGTCGAAGGAGAATGCGTAGGAGTGCGCGACCTTCCTGCGGGGTCCGGCGTGCAGGGTGACGCGGTGGTGCTCCCACAGGTTGGCGAGGGTGGCGTGGGTGACGGCGACGGCCTTGGGCAGGCCGGTCGAGCCGGAGGTGTAGAGCACGTACGCCAGCGAGGCGGGCCGTACGGTCACCTCGGGGAGGGTCTCCGCCCCCGCTTCGGCTTCGGCGAGCGTCTCCGGGGTGACCACGAGCACCGGGCCGGCGTCGGCCAGCAGGAAGGCGCGCCGTTCCTCCGGCAGGTCGGTGGGGAGCACCAGGTGGGCGGCGCCGGACTTGAGGGCGGCGAGCTGGGCGACGATCATGCCGGTGCCGCGGGGCAGTTCGAGGGCGACGGTCCGCTCGGGGGCCGCTCCCCTGCCGAGCAGCAGCGCGGCCAGCCGGTCGGAGCGGGCGTCGAGCTCGGCGAAGCTGAGACCGCTCCCGGTGCCGGACAGGTCGCGGACCGCGACCGCCTCCGGCGTCCTGCGGGCCTGGGCGCGGAACGCCTCGGCGAGGGTCGCGCCGGTGACGGGCGTCCCGGTGGCGTTCCAGCCGTCGACGACGAGGTCGCGTTCCGCCGGGGTGATCAGCGGCAGTTCCGCGACCGGCGTTCCCGGCGCCGCGGTCATGGCGTCGGCGAAGGCGAGGAAGCGCCGCAGGTGCGCCCTGAGGGTCTCGGGCGTGCACCTGCCGGGGTTGCCGTCGAGTTCGACGACCAGGACGTCGTCGGGGGTCTTGTAGAAGGAGAACTCCAGGTCGTCGACGGGGCCCGCGGCGAGGTTGCGGGTGACGCCGTCGACCCCGGCGAAGGAGAGCTCGTAGTCGAAGGCCTTGACGTTGACCGAGGGGCCGTACAGCCTGCGTCCCGAGCCGACCAGGTCGAGGTCGCGCTGCAGGTCCTCGCCCCGGTAGTGCTGGTGGGCCCGGACGGCGACGATCTCGGCGGCGGCCTGGCGGACGAGGCCGGTGAGCGTCGTCTCCGCCTCGTGGAGGAGCCTGACCGGCAGGACGTTGACCGTCATGCCCGGCACGCGCATCGACGCCACGCCGAACCGTCCGGCGAACGGCATGCCCAGGACGACGTCCGCGGCGCCGGTCATCCGCCAGGTGTAGGCGGCGGTGACGGCGGTCACCGCGTCGGCCCAGGTCCCGCCCGCCTCCTTGGCGACGGCGAGCAGTGCTTGGCCGGGGAACTCGGCCCGCTCGCGCAGGAAGCCGTACGTGGAGGTCCCCGAGGTGATCTCCGCGACCTCCGGCCGGTCGGCGAGGTGCTCGCGCCACCAGTCGCGGTCCTGCTCGCGCCCGCCGGAGGTCCGGTAGTCGACCTCCTGGCCGACGACCGCCCCCAGCCGCCCGAACGGGCTGTCCCCGTACGGCCTGCCCGCGGCCAGCGCCGTGTAGATCTGCGCGACCCGCCCGGCCAGCAGGGCGAAGCTGTAGCCGTCCATGAGGATGTGGTGGAAACGCTGGTACCAGAGATAGCGCTGGGGGCCGACCTCGTAGAGGGTCTCGGCGACCAGCGGCCCGGTCAGGATGTCGACCGGGGTCGCGAGGTCGGCCCGCATGGCGCGCAGCGCCTCCTCGGGGTCGCAGCGGACGACGCCGAAGTCCCAGTCCGCGGCCTCGCCGATCACCTGCCACGGCCCGTCGGGGCCGTCCACGATCCGCACGTTCAGGGCCTGCGTCTCACCGACCCCGATCCGTACGGCCTCGCCGAACAGGTCCAGGTCGAGGGGTCCGCACAGCTCGACGTACTGGCCGACGTTGAAGCTCGGGTCGGCGGGGTCGAGGCGCTGGGCGTACCAGACGCCCAGCTGCGCGCCGGTCAGCGCGAGCACGTCCGCGGGCAAGGGGAACCTCTTTCTCGGATCTCGTCTTCCATGGCGGATCCCGGGCGCCTGCGGCCCGGCCCGCCGAACGTGGTTCAGGCGCCGTCGGCCCGGCTCACCGGCCGCCGTCCTCCATGCGGTCGCTGATGAGCCGCCACCAGGCGGCGACGGTCGGCTGCTCGGCCAGTTCGATGAAGGTGGTGCTGACGCCCGCCGCGCGCCAGCGTTCGACGAGGCTCATCACGCGGATCGAGTCGAGTCCGCGGTCGAGGAGGTTCTCGTCGTCGGAGATCTCGGCCGGCTGCTCGGACAGGACGTCGGCGACGTCCTCCCGGACGCGCTCGTGGCTCAGCGACATGGGGTGACCGTTGCTTTCTCGTCGGGTGGTCGGGGGGCGGGCTGTCTAGCCGAGGGCGGCCACGGACGCGGAGTCCACGCCGGGCAGGCCGCTCGCGCGGGGGCCGCCCGCGATCGAGCGGACGATGTCCCCCGCCCTGACGGCCACGTTGGACAGCAGGGAGGACGACAGGCCGTGGGCGTACTCGGTGCCGCCCTGCAGGTAGATCCCGGCCTTGACGGACGGGTCGGTGAGCACGCGGTAGTCGGCGCCGACCAGCAGCCGTCCCTCGTCGTCGAGGCGGCAGTGCCCGGCCAGGTCACCGAGCAGTTCGGCCGGGTCGACGGGGCGGTAGCCGGTGGCGAAGACCACGGCGTCGCAGTCGAGGACGGTGCTCGTGCCGGTCGCCAGGTGGTCGACGTGCACGCGCACGCCGTCGGTGACCTCGTCCAGGCCCGCGACGCGGGAGACGTTGAGGATGCGCAGCCGTTCCCGGCCGACGACCTTCTCCTGGTAGGCGCGCCGGTAGAGCTCCTCGATGAGTTCGAGGTCGACGACCGAGTAGTTGGTGTTGGCGTGGTAGTCCAGCAGGGATCGCCGGACGTCCTCGGGGGCGGCGTGGAACTCGTCCACGGCCTCGGCGTCGAAGATCCGGTTGGCGAACGGGCTGTCGTCCGCGGGGCTGTAGCCGTACCGGGTGAAGATCGAGCAGACCTCGGCCTCCGGGTAGGTCCGGTGCAGGTGGTCGGTGACCTCCGCGGCGCTCTGTCCCGCGCCGACGACGGCGAAGCGCCGCCGGGTGAGCGGGGGCAGCCCGGCCAGCCGGGTCAGCAGGTCGGCGTTGTGCCAGACGCGCTCGGACAGGCGCACGCCCTTGGGCAGCCGGGGCCGCAGGCCGGGGGCGAGCACCAGGTTGCGGGTGCGGCCGAGGACCTGGCCGTCGTCGCCGAGGACCTCGATCCGCCCGGCGTCGCCGTGGGCGTCCCACACGGGCCGGGCGCCGCGCACCGTGGTGCCGTAGGTGACCTGGTGGGCGAACAGCGCGGCGACCCACTCCAGGTAGTCGTTGAACTCGACGCGGGTCGGGAACAGCGTCTTGTGGTTGACGAAGTCGGCGAGCCTGCCCTTGGCGTGCAGGTAGAACAGGAAGCCGTACTCGCTGGCGGGGTTGCGGAGGGTCGCGAGGTCCTTGAGGAAGGAGACCTGCAGCGTCGCCCCTTCGATGAGCATTCCCGGGTGCCAGCCGAATCGCTCACGGCGCTCGAAGAACGCCGCCTCCAGAGCCGTTCCCGTCGTGCCGTGCTCTCGCAACGCCACGGCCAGGGCGAGGTTGGCCGGACCGAATCCGACGCCGACCAGGTCGAGTGGCCGCCGAGACCGTGGTCTCTCCGCGGGGGGTTCCGACATTCCGCTCCTCGTGTCTGGGCATGGCTGAGCCCCCCTCAGAAAAAGGGCATGCGTAATGGAAGGGCCCAAAATCCACCTAAAGCACTTAGGTAAGTCTTACCTAAGATCTATCCCGTCAAGACGGACGTCAAGGGGCAATCCAGTGTGAACCAGATCACAACAGTCGATCTCTTGACAGACCTTGTCGAGACGTGGAAGGTAAATTTAGGCTTACCTAAGTTTAGGCTTACCTAAGTTGACCAGTGAGGGCAGAGCGATGAACGAGCCCGGCCTCTCGGGTGCCGTGGCACTCGTGACGGGTGCCGCACGAGGTATCGGAGCGGCCGTGACGACCGCGCTCGCCCGCGCGGGAGCCGCCGTCGCCGGGGTCGACCTCCTTCCCGAACCCTGGGAGGACCGGGACGAGAAGGTGACCCGGCTGGTCGCCGACGTCACCGACCCCGCACGGATGGAGACGGTCGTCGCGGAGGTCGAGGACCTCCTCGGCCCGATCGGCGTCCTGGTCAACGTGGCGGGCATCCTGCGCACCGGCGCGGTGACGGACTTCGGCGAGGACGACTGGAACCGGGTGTTCGCGGTGAACGCCTCGGGCGTCTTCCACGTCTCAAGGGCCGTCGCGCGCAGGATGGTTCCCCGCCGTTCCGGGACGATCATCACCGTGGCGTCGAACGCGGGCGGCGTGCCCCGGATGGGGATGGCGGCCTACGCCGCCTCCAAGGCCGCCTCCGCCATGTTCACCCGCTGCCTCGGGCTCGAACTCGCCGAGCACGGCATCCGCTGCAACGTGGTCTCCCCCGGTTCCACGGAGACCGTGATGCAGGCCGGGCTCGACCGGCGCTCCGTGCTTGAGGGCGATCCCGCGACCTTCAGGGTCGGCATCCCGCTCGGCCGGGTCGCCGACCCCGCCGACATCGCGGACGCCGTGACCTTCCTCGCCTCCGACCGTGCGCGGCACATCACCATGCAGGACCTGTACGTGGACGGCGGCGCCACGCTGCGAGCCTGACTTCTGTAGGAAAGGCTAGTTTTGAGCATCGCATACGAGGCGGTCACCGCCTCCGAGCTGCTGCACGGGTACCGTCCCGGGCTCTCCTCCCTCTTCTCCTCCCCCCAGCACACGCTGCTGGGCCAGGGGTGCGCCGACGTGGTGCCCCCCGCGGCGACGCTGCGCGAGCTGGCGGGCCGCGTGCGGGAGCGGGCGGGTCTCGTCATGGGCGCCATCCCGTTCGACGAGCCGGGTGCGGCGCACCTCGTCGCGCCGGAGCGGGCCCGGTGGGCCGACCCCTTCGTCCCCTGCGACCCGCCGGAGGCCGAACCGGGGCAGCCGTGGCGGATCGTCGCGGTCCCCAGCCCGGCCGACCACCGCAAGGGGGTACGGCGCGCCCTGGACCTGCTGGAACGGGGCGCCCTGGACAAGATCGTCCTGGCCCGGTCCCTGGAGCTGACCCGACCCGAACCGGTGGACGTCGTGACGATGGTGCGCCGCCTGGCGGGCCGCGACCCGCACGGCCACATCTTCGCGGTGCCGCTGCCCGGTGACAGGACCCTGGTCGGCGCGAGTCCCGAGCTGCTGGTCTCCCGTACCGGACCGGCCGTGGTGGCCAACCCCCTGGCGGGGTCGGCGCCGCGCAGCGCCGACCCGCAGGAGGACCGCCGCCGCGCGGCGGCCCTGCTCTGCTCCGCCAAGGACCAGCGGGAGCACGCCGTCGTCGTCGAGGCGGTCGCCGACGCGCTCGCCCCGCACTGCCGCGCGCTCAGCGTGCCCGCCGAGCCCTCACTCGTCTGCACGGCCACCATGTGGCACCTGTCGACCAGGGTCACCGGCCGCCTGAACGACCCGGCGACGACCTCACTCGACCTGGCCGTCGCGCTGCACCCGACCCCGGCCGTCTGCGGCACGCCCACCGGGGCGGCCCGCGCCGCCATCGCCGACATCGAGCCGTTCGACCGCGGCTTCTACACCGGCATGGTCGGCTGGTGCGACGCCTCGGGCGACGGCGAGTGGGCCGTCACCATCCGCTGCGCCGAGGTGTCGCGGACCGGGGTCCGCCTGTTCGCGGGCGGCGGCATCGTCGCGGGCTCGGTCCCCGAGGCCGAACTCGACGAGACCTCCGCGAAGTTCCGCACCCTCCTGCACGCCCTCGGTCTCGGCGCGCAGGCCTCAACCCACGATTGACGGGAACCACGATGAGCGTTGTGCCGTACCCGCCGGAGTTCGCCGAGCGGTACCGCGCCGCCGGATACTGGCGCGGCGAGACATTCGGCGGTCTGCTCCGCGAACGGGCCGCGGCGCACGGCGACCGCGTCGCCCTGGTCGGCGGCGGCGAGCGGGTGACCTACCGCGAGCTGGACGAACGCGCCGACGGGCTGGCGACCGGCATGCTCGGGCTCGGGATCGGCCCCGGTGACCGGGTCGTCGTCCAGCTCCCCAACCGGATCTCCTTCTACGAGGTCTGCTTCGCGTTGTTCCGGATCGGGGCGCTGCCGGTGTTCGCGCTCCCTGCCCACCGGTCCTCGGAGATCTCCTACTTCTGTGAGTTCACCGAGGCCGCGGCGTACGTCATCCCCGACGTCCACGACGGCTTCGACCACCGGCGGCTCGCCGAGGGGCTGAAGGTGCCGCACGTGATCGTGGACGGCGACCCCGGTGGGCACGTCGCCCTGGACTCCCTGCGCGCGGACGGCGCGGGCCCCACGGACATCCCCGGCCCGGTCCCCTCCGACGTGGCCTTCCTGCAGCTGTCCGGCGGCAGCACCGGGCTGCCCAAGCTCATTCCCCGCACCCACGACGACTACATCTACAGCTTCCGCGCCAGCGCCGAGATCTGCGGGCTCGACGAGACGAGCGTCTACCTGTGCGCGCTGCCCGCCGGGCACAACTTCCCGATGAGCTCCCCCGGGGTCTTCGGCACCCTGTACGCCGGGGGACGCGCGGTGCTGGCCCCCCACCCTGGGCCGGACACCTGCTTCCCGCTGATCGAGGCGGAGGGTGTGACGATCACCGGGCTGGTGCCGCCGCTGGCGCTGCTGTGGGTCGAGGCCGCCCGCCGCGCCGAGCACGACCTGTCGAGCCTGCGCGTGCTGCAGGTCGGCGGGGCGAAGCTGAGCGAGGAGGCGGCGCGCAGGGTGAGCCCCGCCCTCGGCTGCGCCCTGCAGCAGGTCTTCGGGATGGCCGAGGGACTGGTCAACTACACCCGCTTCGACGACCCCGAGGAGATCGTCGTCACCACGCAGGGCAGGCCGATCTCACCCGACGACGAGATCCTGATCGTTGACGACTCCGGCTCCCCGGTCGCCCCCGGGGAGACCGGTCACCTGCTCACCCGCGGGCCGTACACGATCCGCGGCTACTACCGCGCCGAGGAGCACAACGCGACCGCCTTCACCCCCGACGGCTTCTACCGGACCGGCGACATCGTACGGCGGACGCCGACCGGCCACCTCGTCGTCGAGGGACGGGCGAAGGACCAGATCAACCGGGGCGGCGAGAAGATCGCGGCCGAGGAGGTCGAGAACCACCTGCTCGCCCACCCGGCCGTGCACGACGTGTCGGTCGTGGCGATCCCCGACGCCTATCTCGGCGAACGGTCCTGCGCCCACGTCGTGACCCGATCCCCCGTCGGCGTGCCCGAGCTGAAGGCCTTCCTGCGGGAGCGGGGCCTCGCCGACTACAAGATCCCCGACCGGATCGAGTTCACCGAGACGCTGCCGACGACCGCCGTCGGCAAGGTCAGCAAGGTCAGGCTCAGAACCCGTTGACGACCGAAGAAAGGAACGACGTGGCCATTCCCGCCATCGCCCCCTATCCCATGCCGGGAGAGGAGGGGCTGCCCGAGAACCGGGTGGAGTGGACGCCGGACCCACGGCGTGCGCTGCTGCTCGTGCACGACATGCAGAACTACTTCGTCAGCGCGTTCACCCAGGGGGCGTCGCCGATGTCCGACCTGGTGGCGAACGTCTCCGCGCTCCGCGAGACCGCCGGGCGGCTCGGTGTCCCCGTCGTCTACTCGGCCCAGCCCGGCGGGCAGACCCGCACGCAGCGCGGCCTGCTGCAGGACTTCTGGGGGGCGGGGATCGGCCCCGAGCCCGGCGCCCAGGAGATCATCCCGGCCCTGGCCCCGGGTCCCGGCGACGTCCACCTCGTGAAGTGGCGCTACAGCGCCTTCCACCGCACCCGCCTGCGCGAGCTGATGACGGAGACCGGCAGGGACCAGCTGGTCGTCACCGGGATCTACGCCCACATCGGCTGCCTGATGACCGCCTGCGACGCGTTCATGAGTGACACGCAGGTCTTCTTCGTCGCCGACGCCGTCGCCGACTTCTCCGCCGAGCACCACGGGATGGCCCTGACCTACGCCGCCGAGCGGTGCGCGATGGTCCTGACCACCCGGCGTCTGAACGAGCGGCTCACCACCGCGGCCACCGTGGTGGCCCGCTGATCCCGTACGGCGTCGTCACCAGGGTGTCCCGGCGTGGGGACGCCCTGGTGACCCCGTCCTCGCCGGGACCCGGCCGCCTCAGGCGTCTCCCCTGAGGCGGGCCAGGACGATCGGGTCGATCCTGCCCTCGACCAGCCTGCCCTCCAGGTTCTCGACCCCGGCCCACTGGTCGAGTGTGTCGTGTCCCAGCTCCTTCAGGCGGGCCTCGATCTCCTCGGCCAGCTCTCCCCGGATCTCCAGCAGGCTCTCCGGGTCGGGCCTGCCGAACAGCAGCTCGTGGACGTCCAGCAGCCTGCGCAGTTCGGTCACCGGGTCGGGGTGGTCGTCGACGCGCAGGTCACAGGCGACGTCGCCCGCGCCCGCGTAGCCCGCGCCCGCCTCGACCACGTAGACCGCCGCGCTCTGCCTGCCCCTGCTGTCGCCGCCGGCGGCGTCGCCCGCGGCCAGCGCGGCCACCAGCCGTTCGGCGAGGGGCAGTTCCGCGGCGGCCAGCCAGGCCGCCTCCATCTCCCGGACCACCTCGGGGCCGGTGAGGATGTTGCCCTGGATGGCGTAGCCGTCACCGCTGACCCCGCCCGCCCAGGCGGGGCACTCCTGCCCGGTGAAGGTGGCGCCCGCGCCGTCGGCTCCGACCACGCCGAGCTGACGCTGGTCCCGCCCGGGGTCGGAGGCGATCAGCCCGGCCACCGCGTCCTCGGCCCGCGTCCCGGTACGCAGCAGCGCCAGTCCCTGCGGCCGGAAGGCGACGTTGGCCCACGCCTGGGTCGCCAGCGCTCCGGCGCCCGCCTCCGCGGCGGGCACGATCGCCCCGGCCGCCAGGAACTTGCTCGCCACGGCGACCCCGTAGGCGTCACCGGCCCTTGCCACGATCGAAAACGTCACGCGCCGACCGTACCCGGACAAAACGGCGAGGTCCATATCACCCCTGCACGGCCCCGTCTCCGCTGGAGGGCCGTCGTCCTGGCACGGTCCATCCGCGAACTCAACGCTTGATCGCGATCAGGGCCTTCACCAGACCGGCCATCCACTCGTAGTGGAGCTCCGAGTCCGGGAAGTAGTGCCGCATCTCGGTCTTGCTGAGCAGTTCGATCTCGGCCACCGAGCGCACCGCGCTCGCCCGGTCCGCCGGGCGGGTGTGCACCAGGGGCCAGCGCCGCACGGTCGCCGCCCGCACCGCCATCGGCATGAACTGCAACCCGGGGAAGACGTAGTGCGGCTCGACGGGGAAGTAGCGGTAGGGCGTCTGCACCCAGTGCCGGTCGGCCAGGTCGTAGACGGCCTCGGCGAAGCTCTCCCGTCTGGCGTGGCCGCCGACGTGCTCGATGACCGCGTTCGAGAAGACCAGGTCGTAGCGGCCGTGGGTGGCGGCGCGCAGATCACAGGCGTCGCCGTTCTCCACGGTCACCCACGGGGGCAGCTCGGCGGGCGGGGTGGAGAGGTTGACGATGTGCACACGCGCGGGCTTGACCGGCGAACGGAGCCAGGCGCTGGCCGTACCGCCCAGGTCGATGACCGTCATGTCGCCCACGTCGGGGAAGACCCGCGCCAGCCACTGCCAGCGGCGCGCGCGGGCCTTGGCACCCAGGGAGTCAGGAGCGTCCACGAACCTGCTACGCAGGGCGGTCAAACGGCTCATCGGGCATCCATTCTCGGAGTCGAGCAATACACCGGACAGCAGGGTCAGATTTCCTGAACGTTCGCGATGCCTCACCGTCGTCAGCCGACGGCCCCCGATTCCCCGTTCGCGAGACAGCAGGGAGATACCCCTTGATTCTCATGAACTTCAGGAAGTTTTCCATAGAGGGGATATCCGTCGTTAGTGCATCGTTATAGTGCGCGATCAGGTGACACGCGCGACTCATGAGGCATATAGCGAAATATCACATTTGACCGGATTTACCTGCTGGACATCTCGCCCAAAAATACCAATCGTCCCCTCCTTGCCATCCCGAACAGAAACTTCCTTCCGGGCGCCACCCCCTCTCTCAATTCGCAAAATTTACGACTATTCGGCCGGTTCTTAATGAGAAACCAGGAACGGTCCAAAAACCATGACCAATGCCATACGGATCACGCCCCTCTTAATACCTCTAAGCATCACGAATAGGCAGCGACCACGCCGACGACGAGACCGGCCAGAGAGACGGCCGTGAGCAGGCATCCGACGGCCACGGCCGGGCGCCGGCCACGCCGTACCCGCAGGACGTACAGCAGCGCGTACGGCAGGAAGCCCAGCACCCCGACCCCGAGGAAGGGCAGGGTGAGGGCGGCCAGCACACCCGAGGTGCCGGCCGGGACCGCGCGGTCGCCCTCCGGGGTGAGCCGGGCGCGCCTGACGTCGCCGACCGTCGAGTCGGGTGAGGCGGCGACCTGCACCGTCTCACCGGTGCGGTCCAGGACGAAGCTGCCCCGGCAGTCGTAACGCCCCTGCCCCAGAGGCGCGCACGAGACGACCGTCAGGGTTCCCGGGGAGCCGGTCCTCCCCGTGGCGAGCTTGAGATCCTCGACCGCGAAGACGAAGGGCGCCAGGCCGAGCGCCGCCCAGAGGATCATCAGCACGGCCATCCCCACCGGCCCGGGAGTACGCCCCGGCCCCGGCGACGGGGCGGGCTGGAAGGCCTCGGCGAGGTTGTCGAACACGTCATTCATGGGATCAGCGTGGACCACACCGCTTGTGGCCCACCTGACACCGGCTTGCGGACCTCCCGGGGCGGGCCTTCAGGACAGGTCGTCGCCCTGTCTCGCCTGCGCCTCCGCGGCGTCCAGCTTGGCGGCCTCCTCCGGAGTCGGGGCGCCGCCACCGAAGTGGCTGGGCTGCCACCACGCGCCCGGCGGGATCTCCGGATAGGTCCGCTGCGCCCGGTCGAGCAGCTCGGCCATCCTCCTGCGCAACTCGGCGGTGACCGCGTCGTAGTCGTCACCGCGCTTGGGCTCCAGCGGTTCGCCGACCAGGACCGTGATCGGCACGTGCCGCTGCAGCAGCCTCCTGGGCCGCCCCTTGGTCCACAGCCGCTGGGTGCCCCACAGGGCCATCGGGATCAGCGGCACCTTCGCGCCGACGGCCATCCTGACCGCGCCGTTCTTGATCTCCTTGACCGTGAAGGACCGGCTGATCGTGGCCTCGGCGAACACCCCGACGACCTCACCCGACTTGAGCGCCTTCAGCGACGCGCCGAACGCGGCGGCACCCGCGGCCCTGTCCACCGGGATGTGGTGCATGCCGCGCATCAGCGGACCCGAGATCCGGTGGTCGAAGACATCCTTCTTCGCCATGAAGCGGACCAGACGCTCGGCGGGCAGGGCCGCCAGGCCCGCGAAGATGAAGTCCAGATAGCTGATGTGGTTGCTGGCGAGCACCGCGCCGCCGGTCCGCGGAATCCGCTCCGCGCCCTCGACATGGATCTTGAGGTCCAGCGCGCGGAACAGGGTCTTCGCCAGCGCGATGACCGGGGGGTACACGATCTCAGCCATGGCTGAACCGTACCTCAGTCCTCCCCCTCCCCCGGTACCCCCGCCCCGCCGAGAGTTCCGCACCGCCGTGCTTGCCACGACACGGGAACGGGAAGAGCTAAGGAATGTGAAGAAGCTCATCAACAGCGCCGAAACGGTCGTCACGGACGCGCTGCGCGGGCTGGCGGCCGCCCACCCCGACCTGAGGGTCGACCCCGGCGGCCGGATCGTCTCCCGTGCCTGCGGTCCCACCCCGGGCAAGGTCGGGCTGGTCTCCGGCGGCGGCTCCGGCCACGAGCCGCTGCACGCGGGCTTCGTCGGGTACGGCATGCTCGACGCGGCCTGTCCCGGCGAGATCTTCACCTCCCCGGTGCCCGACCAGATGGTCACCGCGACCGCCGCCGCGAACGGCGGCGCGGGCGTGCTCCACGTCGTGAAGAACTACACCGGCGACGTCCTGAACTTCGAACTGGCCGCCGACCTGTGCGCCGAGGAGGGCGTCGAGATCGCCCGTGTGCTCGTCGACGACGACGTGGCCGTGCGCGACTCCCCGGACACCGCGGGCCGCAGGGGCACCGGCGCGACCGTCTTCGTGGAGAAGATCGCCGGAGCCGCCGCGGAGGGCGGCGCGCCGCTGGCCGAGGTCGCGCGGGTGGCCCGGGAGGTCAACGCCAGGAGCCGCTCCTTCGGCATCGCGCTGGAGGCCTGCACGACTCCCGTCTCGGGCAGGCCGACCTTCGAACTGGGCGAGACCGAGATCGAGCTGGGCGTCGGCATCCACGGCGAGCCCGGACGGTCACGCGCCGCCATGCGCGACGCCCGGGAACTGGCCGCCGTCGCGCTCGACGCCGTCAATGAGGACATGCCGCTCTCCGGCGACGTCCTGGTCATGGTGAACGGCCTGGGCGGCACGCCGCTCATCGAACTCCACATCGTCTTCGCCGAGATCGCCGAGCGGTTGTCCGGCAGGGGCGCGCGGGTGGCGCGCAGCCTGGTCGGCGACTACGTCACCAGCCTCGACATGCGGGGCTTCTCCGTCACGGCCTGTCTGCTGAGCGAGGACCTCGCCCGCCTGTGGGACGCCCCGGTCCAGACCCCCGCCCTGCGCTGGGGCCGCTGATGGACACCGCCCTCCTCACCCGGTGGATCACCGGGATCGCCGAGACGGTGCGCGCGAACCGGGAACGGCTCACCGAACTGGACGCCGCGATCGGCGACGCCGACCACGGCGTCAACCTCGACCGGGGCTTCGGCGCCGCCGTACAGGCGCTGGCCGAGGAGCCACCGGTCAGCCCCGGCGCCCTGCTCCGTCTGGTGGGCGGCACGCTGATCCGCAGGGTCGGCGGCGCCTCCGGCCCCCTGTACGGCACGGCGTTCCGGGAGGCGGGCAGGCACCTCGGCTCTCTCGGCGACTCTCCCGAGGTGTCCCCCGCCGAACTGGCCCGCGCGCTCAGGGCCGGCCTCGACGGCGTCACGCGGCTGGGGTCGGCGGCGGAGGGTGACAAGACCATGGTGGACGCGCTCGCCCCGGCCGTCAGGGCGCTTGAGTCGGCCACCGCGTCACCCGCCGCCGCCCGAGCCGTCGCCGAAGAGCGGGAGGCGTTCGAGGCGGCGGCCTCGGCCGCCCTCGCGGGAGCGGAGGCCACGATCCCGATGGTGGCCCGTAAGGGCAGGGCCAGCTATCTCGGCCCTCGCAGCGCGGGTCACGAGGACCCCGGCGCCGCCTCCTGCGCGCTCGTGTTCGCCGCCCTGCTCTCGGCCGTGAACGATCCCGGGCAGGGGTAGGGCGCCGATGGTCGGCATCGTCCTCATCTCCCACAGCGGGCCGCTCGCCTCGGAGGTCGCGACGCTGGCCGCCCAGATCTGCGGCGTCGCCGTACCCCTGGCTCCCGCGGGGGGCGCGTCCGACGGCGGCCTGGGCAACAGCGCCGACCTGGTGGCCGCGGCGATCTCCCGGGTCGACCAGGGGGACGGGGTGATCCTGATCCCCGACCTCGGCGGCTCGGTCCTGACGGCCCGCCTCTTCGAGGCCCCCGGGGTCGTGGTCGCCGACGTGCCGTTCGTCGAGGGCGCCGTCGCGGCGGTCGTCTCAGCGAGCACGGGGGCGTCCCTGCGGGCCGTACTGGCCTCGGCGGAGGAGTCCAGGACCTTCCGCAAACTCTGAGGCCGGGCTCCGGGCGGCGGCCGGCCGAGGCGTCGGGCCCGGCCGTCCGGTGAGGACCCAGGTGGGGGGTCGGGACCTCACCGGACGCGCCTCGCGGGTCCGCCGGACTACTTGACGAGCTTGCCGAGTGCCCCTTCGTACTCCTGGGCGTCCATCGGCATCAGCTCCTTCGAGACCCGCACCACGACCGGGCCCTTCACGTAGCTGTACTCGGCGAGTGTCGGGACCTTCTGCGCGCTCTCCTTCAGGAGGTTGGCGCGCACCTCCGCGTCTCCGGCCGTGGCGAAGACCTCGACGCTGCCGCCGAGGCCCACGTCACCCTGCTTGGCCCCGGGGACCTTGGCGGCGTCGACCCGCTGGTCGGTGAAGGAGGCCTTGGAGGTGTAACCGTTCGGCTTCCCGAGCAACTTGTTCGGGTCGTTGGAGGCGGTGTAGGTCACCGTGAGGGACACGGGCAGTCCCTGTTTGGCCAGCGCCTCGACCATCTGGGTGGCGTTCATGGTGGTGGTCGGAGCGCTCGCGCAACCCGCGAGGGTGAAGATCAGCAACCCGGCGGCAACCGCCGTGCCCGTTCGTCGCTTCTGGGGGGTTTTGAACATACCCCTTTCTTCGTTTGGAGCGCTCTCCTCATTACACGAACGACATCATCGGTTCCATACCGTGTCCTTCCGCGGGAGAGAGCCCCGTCCCGGGGCCGTCCGGGAGAGCGCTCCCCCGGCTCGTGGCTCACCCGGCCTTCCCGAGGTTCCTGCGGTACTCCTTGGTCAGTTCGAGGAACTCGGCTTCGGAGGCGGCGAACTTCGTGACACCCCTCTTCGGGTCGGTCGTCACGAAGTGGAGCCAGGGCCCGACGGCCGGCTTCAGGGCGGCCGCGATGGCGTCGGCGCCCGGGTTGCAGATGGGCCCGGGCGGCAGGCCCCGGCGCGCGTAGGTGTTGTACGGCGAGCGGCTCCTGAGATCCTCCTGCGAGGCCTTGGCGCCGTACTTGCCCAGGCCGTACAGGACGGTGCTGTCCAGTTGCAGTCTCAGTCCGGGCGTGTGGTCCAGCCGGTTGTGGACGACCCGCGCGATCTTCGGCATGTCGCGTTTGTCGGCCGACTCGGCCTGGACGATGCTGGCGATGATCAGGATCTCCAGCGGCGTACGGCCGGCGCGCCTGGCGCCGGCCACCAGATCGCCGTCCCCGGCCACGCGGTTGAAGCGCGTCACCATCGCGGCGAGGATCTCGCCGGGGCTCGACGTGGACGGGACCTCGTAGGTTCCGGGGAAGGCGAATCCCTCCAGCGCGCCCCTGGCGTAGGACGGCAGGCCGAGCGCCCCGCCGTCCTTGGCGGCCCGCCAGAACTCCGCCTGCGGTCTTCCGGTGGCGGCCGACAGCCGCTCCAGGACCTGTGAGAGCCGTAGCCCCTCCCGCACGGTCAGGGTGATCCGTCCCCGCCCGGTCTCCACAGACGCCGTGCCCGGACCCTGCCCGGCGACGTCCCGGGATGAGGACAGGCCCTGGGACACGAGCGTGGACCCGACCGCCATCGCGGTCACGGCCGCCGCCGCGACCAGGGCGAGTCCGCGCCCGCGGGGGCGCCCCCGCCTGACCTGGACGAACCGGTCCGGTGGGGGCGGCTGCTCCTCGTGGGCCATGTCGGAAAGGGTCTCGCGCAGCAGATCCTCGATGTTCATCCGAACTCCCTCACCGTGCTCAGTTCGGGCGCGGCCGCCCTCAGACGTTCCAGCGACCGGTGGATCTGGCTGCGCACCGACCCCACCCTGACGCCGAGCAGTCGTGCGATCTCGGTCTCGGACAGGTCCTCGAAGTAGCGCAGCACGAGGATGGTCCGCTGCCGGGGGGTCAGCCGGGCGAGGGCCTCGCGCATCACCAGGCGGAGATCCGCCGCCTCGGCGTGCCCGTCGCCGATCCGTTCGGGCAGCCATCCGATGGGCACCTCCGCGATGCGGGAACGGCGCCGCCACCGGCTCACCTGCTCGTGGTACATGACGCGGCGGACATAACCCTCGATGGCCGCGGTGTCCCGCAGACCCCGCCATTTCGCCGCCGTTTTCGCCAGCGCCGACTGCACCAGGTCCTCAGCGGCGTGCCGGTCGCCGGTCAGCAGGTAGGCGGTGCGGAACAGCGCCCCCGATCGATCGATGACGAACTCCCTGAGGTCCGCCTCAAATCCTGGATCCACCCGTCCTCCTCTCGATGTCACCGGACAAGGACGCGGACGGGGCGCCGATCTATGCCGGTGGGACCGGATCGCCCGGTCTAGGCGTCGTCCGAGGTGGTCAGGCGGCGGCTCCGGCGAAGGTGGGCGTGGACGCGCAGGAGGCTGGGGACGAGGGCGTACACCACGGCGGGGACCACGATCGCGGTGAGCGCCAGGGTGCGCAACGGCAGCGGCAGCGGCGCGAGGACGGGCCCGATCACGACCTGGACCAGCATGATCATCACGTAGACCGACAGCCAGGTGATCACGGCGCGGTGGTGCACGGAGGGGACAGCGGACATGTCAGTGCCTTTCGCTACACATTTCCAACTCGCTGGTTGGATATTGTCACGACAGACTCCAACTGTCCAGTTGGAATTTCGGCTATGCTGGCCGCCATGGCGTGGAACACGGAGAGGACACGGCAGCTCCTGCTGGACGCGGCCGTACAGGAGTTCGCCCAGCACGGCCCCGAGGCCGCCCGGCTGGATCGAGTCGCCGCCGCCGCGGGCGTCAACAAGGAACGCATCTACCAGTACTTCGGCAACAAGGAGCAGCTGTTCGCCGCCGTGCTGACCTCGGCGCTGGAACGGCTGGCCGAGGCCGTGCCACTGGACGAGCACCTGGCCGGCGACCTGCCGGAGTACGCCGGGCGCGTCTACGACTACCACCGTGAGCATCCACAGCTCATCCGCCTGCTGCACTGGGAGGGCCTGCACCGCGGCGACGGGCCCATCGCGGCCGAGGAGCGGCGCGGTGCCCACTACGCCGCGAAGCTGGCCACGCTGACCGCCGCCCAGAAGGCGGGCACCCTGAACCCGGACCTCGCGGCCAGGGAACTGCTCTACGCTGTGGTCGCCCTGGCCGGATGGTGGTACGCCACCCCGCAGCTCGCCCGCATGATCATGGCGGAGGGCACGGAGACCGCCCGGGACACCCTCGTCCGCCTGGTCGCCAGGCTGGCCGGCTGAGGCGGACGTCGTCCTCCCGATCTCCGAGTCGTTCGCGGGTCTCGCCGCGCTTGGCGGCCCGCCGTGGATCTGCCCCGTCGGTCTCCTCAGGCGAGAGGCCTGCCACCCACAGAGAGCCGATTCACCGGACATCCCGAATCTCGACGCCGCGCCGAGGGCACCCGGCGCGGCGGGGCGACCGTGGCGCTCAAGCAGGGGCGGCCCTGGTTCGAAGCCGATGAGGACGGCAGGGATGTGCGTGACCCGCCGCGCGACGAGGAGTCCGTTCTTCGGCACCCCTCTCAGGGAGCCGCGCCCTGCGTGCGCGGGAGTACGGCCCTCTTGTGGGACGCCGGTGCCTCAGTTGGTGCCTCAGAATGCGAAAAAGGTGCCTCTCATGTGAGAGACACCCTCGCTGACCAGCGAAAACCTGGTCGGGACGACAGGATTTGAACCTGCGACCCCTTGACCCCCAGTCAAGTGCGCTACCAAGCTGCGCTACGTCCCGGTTGTCCTTCGGACACCGTGAACCTTAGCGTAGATCAGCAGCGTGTGCACACGAGCGAGCCGGTGGCCGACGTCGACGGGATAACCGGGATGTGTAATATCCCGGTTATGTTGATGGGTGAGGGCGTCGAGTGGGGTCTGCACTGCTGTCTGGCCCTGGCGTGGCTGGGAGATCAGGCGCCGGTGTCGACGGGACGGCTGGCCGAGGTGTTCGAGCTGCCGCCCGAGTACCTGAAGAAGCGTCTCCAGCCACTGGTGCGTGCGGGAATCCTGTCCTCCTCGCCGGGGCCGCGCGGCGGCTACTCGCTGGCGCGGACGCCTGAGGAGATCAGCCTCATGGACGTGGTGGCCGCGATCGAGGGACGGCAGGACGCGTTCCGCTGCACCGAGATCCGGCAGCGCGGCGCCGGAGCCGAGGCCGCGGGCTCCGAGTTCGCCCGTCCGTGCGGGGTCGCGCAGGCGATGCGCAGGGCGGAGCTCGCGTGGCGGCGGGAACTGGCCGCGCAGACCCTGGCGGATCTCATCGCGGTGAGTCCCGCGGCGGCCCCGGCGCGGGTGCGCCGGTTCTGCCGGACCCTTTCCTGACCCCGGTCCTCCGGCACGAGGAGATCCATCGCGCCCGGCCGGTCGGCCGGGCCTCATTGAAAGGTAAATCGGGATGTCAAATGTCTCGATATCGCGACCGGCCGCCCTCGGCGGCCTGGGCCGGACGTGGGTGCTGGCTCTGGGAACGTTCGCGGTGGGCACGGACGCGTTCGTCCTGGCCGGGTTCCTGCCGGACGTCGCCGCCTCGCTGCGCTCCTCGACGGCGGGCGCGGGGCAGGCGGTGACGGTGTTCGCCGCGGCCTACGCGCTCTCGGCGCCGGTGGTCGCGACCGTGACCGCGCGGCTGCCGCGCCGGGCGCTGCTGGTGGCGGCGCTGGTGCTGCTGGCGGTGGCGAACGCGGGCTCCGCACTGGCGCCGGATCTGCCGTCGCTGCTGGTCACCCGGGTGCTCGCGGCGGTCGGCGCGGCGGCCTACACCCCGACCGCCGGGGCGGTCTCGGCGGCGTTGGTCCGTCCCGAGCTGCGGGCCAGGGCGCTGGCCGTGGTCGTCGGCGGCCTGACGGTGGCGACCGCGCTGGGCGTGCCGCTCGGCGGCGCGATCGGCGCGGTGATGGGCTGGCGGGCCGCCCTGGGCCTGGTGGCGGCGTTGTGCCTGGTGACCGCGCTGGCCGCGGGCGCGTTGACACCGCCCCTTCCCGGAGGCGTCCCGGTGCCACTGCGGACCAGGCTGGCGGTGCTGCGTCGGCCCGGGGTCGCCGTGGTGCTGCCGCTGACGGCCCTGGGCATGGCCGCCGCCTACACCGTCTACGCCTTCGCCGTCCCGGCACTGGGCGCCCTGGGCGTCACCGGCTCCGGCGCCGTGTGGGCACTGTCCGCCTACGGCCTCGGCGCCGTCGCGGGGAACCTGGCCGCCGGTTTCGCCGCCGACCGGATCGGCCCGGTCAGGACGCTGGCCACCGGCTACACGCTGATGGCCGTGACCATGGCCGCCTTCGCGCTGCTGGCCGTGACGGGCGTGCGGGCGCCCGCCGCGGTCGCCCTGCTGGCCGTCACGTGGGGCGCGGCGAGCTGGTGCCAGACCCCGCCGCAGCAGTACCGGCTGATCGAGGCCGCGACGGCTCAGGCGCCGCTGCTGGTGGCGCTGAACTCATCGGCGATCTATCTCGGCATCAGCACGGGCACGGCGGTCGGCGGGCTGACGATGTCGGCCGGGACGGGGACGACGTTCGCCGTCGCGACGGCGCTGGCGCTGGCCGCGCTCGCCTGGCTGTCCGTGACCGCCGGGGTCACCCGTCGGTGAGGAACGCGAGCCGATCCGGATCTGCCGGCTTCGGGCGCCCGCTCCTCACCTCGGTCCGTGTCCCGCCGCCTCGCCGTCGAGCACCCCCGGCCTGGCGCGGCACCCGAACATGAACCGGACAGAGCCCACGAGAGCAAACGCCCGCTCAGAGGACGGCGGTCATGTGCGCCGGTACGGTGGCGGCCTCCGCGAGACAGGCCTCCTCGCCCGCCTCACGGACGGCGCGCAGGTACCAGGCCAGCAGGGCGTCCAGGGCTCGGGCGCGCTCGGGTTCTGGGTCCTCGGCCCAGGCGCATTCGAGGGCGTACTCGCGGACCAGGTCGTGGAGGGCGTAGCGGCCCGGTTCGGTCTCCTCGACGAGCCCCGCGGCGGCGAGACCGTACAGCAGGCGGTCGGCCTCGCCCGGGGGCGTGCCCGCGAGCGCGGCGGCCGCCTCGGCGGTGAAGACGGGCCCCGGGACCATGCCGAGCAGCCGGAACAGGCGCCGGGCGGGCGGGTCGAGGTGGCGGTAGGAGCTGTCGAGCGCGCCGCGCGCGATCTCACGCGCCTCCCCGGCGGCGGGCACGGAAAGCCTGGCGCCGGCGAGCCTGCGGGCCCGGCCCGCCGTCTCCCCCACGGGCCCGCCCGCGACGTCGGCCGCGGCGACGCGCAGCGCCAGCGGCAGGTAACCGCAGGCCCTGGCCAGTTCCCCGGCCGCCTCGGGCTCCGCCGACAACCGTTCGCCGCCCGGGAGTTTGCCGAACAGGGTGACCGCCTCGTCCGAGGCGAGCACGCCGAGCGGGACCGGGACCGCGCCGTCCCTGGCGACGAGGCCCGCCAGGTGTTCCCTGCTGGTGACCACCGTGGCGCAGCGCCTGCCGCCGGGCAGGAGGGGACGGACCTGCTCCACACTGCCCGCGTTGTCCAGCACGACCAGCACCCTGCGGTCGGCGAGCAGGCTGCGGTAGACCGCGCCCGCCTCCTCCACGGTGCCGGGCACGCGCTCGGCGGGGACGCCCAGCGCGCGCAGGAACCGTCCGAGGACCTCGATCGGGCGCAGTGGCCGTCGCGGTGAGTGACCGTGCAGGTCGACGTAGAGCTGCCCGTCGGGGAAGCGGGAGCGGGTCCGGTGCGCCCAGTGGACGGCCAGGGCGGTCTTGCCGACGCCGCTCGTGCCGGTCACCAGCGAGATCGCCACCGTGTCGTCACCGGTCACGACCGAGTCCAGCAGGGTCAGTTCGGCGGCGCGGCCGGTGAACTGGCCGGGTTCCGCGGGCAGCTGGGCGGGGACCGCGTCCGCCTCGGCGGACGGCAGAAGAACGGTCCCGGTCCCGCGGACGGTGCCGCGCAGGATCGTCTGGTGCAGTTGCCGCAGCTCAGGGCCGGGGTCGAGGCCGAGTTCCTCGACGAGACGGCGCCGGGTGCGTTCGTATCGCTCCAAGGCGTCGGCCCTGCGGCCCGCCCGGCACAGGGCCAGCATGAGCAGGCCGACCAGTCCCTCCCTGAAGGGGTGCTCGGCCACGAGCGCGATCAGTTCGGGGATCAGCACCGTGGCGTGGCCCGCGCGCGCCTCGGCGTTCAGGCACTCCTCGGTGGCGGCCAGCCGTTCCTCGGTGAGGGTCTCGCGCAGCCCGTCGAGCAGCTCACCTCCGGAGACTCCGGTCAGGGGTTCCCCCCGCCACAGCGCGATGGCGCGCCGCAGGGCGACGGCCTGCGCCTCGTCGGTGTCGAGAGAGCGTGCCCTGGTGACCGAAATCCGGAACTCGTGGACGTCCACCTGTTCGGCCGCGAGTTCGAGGAGGTAGCCCTGCGGCGCGTAGGCGATCGTGACGCCCATCCCGGCGAGGGCCGGCCGCAGCCGCGAGACGTATCCCTGGACCAGGCCCCGCGCCCCCGCCGGTGCCCGCTCCCCCCATAAACCTCTGATCAGCCGTTCCATCGGGACCGTACGACCCGCCTCCAGCGCGAGCAGGGCCAGCACCGCTCGCTGCCGCGGCGGGCCGAGGGGGACCTCCCGGCATTCGCAACGCGCCTGGACCGCTCCGAGCAGCCCGATTTTCAGAACGTGCCCCAGGCACCTTTCTGACATTTCGCTCTCCGTCTGTCACATCGTTGTCACAGGCAGCCATGCGAGAAACACGAGATGTAGTCCAGCCGAAATCCAGGCCGCACCAAGTCCACATCCAGCGCTCCTCGACAGCATGAACGCGATCCCCCGAATTCACTGCAAAACACCATTTGGCGTGTTAACTCAGAAAGAGGCAAGAGTGCCTTATTCGCATCCCGACGTGATAAGGGCGTTCGCGGACGCGGCCGAACGGTATCCGGAACGGCTCGCGACGGCGGACAACGGTCACCCCCTCACCTACGCCGAGCTCGCCGCGTGGGTCCGCGCGACGGCCGGGCGGCTCGGCCCCCGCCCCGGGACGGTCGGGGTGGTCGCCTCGCACTCGGCGGCGACCGTGGCCGCCCTGCTCGGCGTCCTGGCCGCGGGCGGCACGTACTGCCCCGTCGACCCGGCGCACCCGGAGCCCAGGCGGCGGGCGCTGCTGGCGGCGAGCGGGTGCCGCCTGCTGCTCACCCCCGACCCGGACGCGCCCGCACCGCCGGGAGTGCGCGCGCTCGCCCTTCCCTCCCCCGGGGAGGCCGTACCGGGGGAGGCCCTACCGGGGGCCGTGCCCGGGACGGGGGGCACCGCGGACGCCGACGACCCGGCGTACGTCCTGTTCACCTCCGGCTCAACGGGGGCGCCGAAGCCCGTGGTGACCCCGCGCGGGGCCGTCTCCACCGTGACCGGTGAGCTGCGGACCCTGTTCGGGCTGACCCCCGAGGACCGGGTGCTGCAGTTCGCGTCGCCGAACTGGGACACCTGCCTGGAGGAGATCCTGCCCGCGCTCACCACGGGGGCGGCGCTGGTCTTCGACGAGCGGGCCCACTCGGGCTCCTTCCCCCGGCTGCTACGGATGATCGAGACCGAGCGGATCACCCTGCTCGACCTCCCCTCGGCGTTCTGGCACGAGCTGGTGCGCCACCTGACCGAGGAGGGGGCCGTGCTGCCGGCCTGCGTGCGGACGGTCGTCATCGGCGGGGAGGCCGTCAGCCCCGTACGGCTCGCCGACTGGTGCGCGCTCGGCACCGACGGGATCCGGCTGGTCAACACCTACGGGTGCACGGAGACCACGCTCATCACCCACGCCGTCGACCTGCACGGCCCGCTCGCGCCCCGCAGGGACCGGCCGTGGACGGCGGGGGAACGGGTCCCGATCGGGCGCCCCCTGCCCCATGTCCGCCAGCACGTCACCGGGGACGGCGAACTGCTCGTCGGCGGCCCCTCGCTGGCGCTCGGCTACCGCGACCTGCCCGAGGCGACCGCGGAACGGTTCGCCGAGGCGGACCTGGGCGAGGGTCCCGAGCGCTGCTTCCACACCGGCGACCGGGTGAGCCGGACCGAAGACGGGACGCTCGTCCACGAGGGACGACTCGACCACGAGCTCAAGGTCCGTGGTGTCCGGGTCGATCCGGGCGAGGTGGAGGCCCAGATCTCCGGCCACCCGAGGGTGGGCGCGGTGGCGGTCGCGGGCGCGACCGTCGCCGACCACACGACGCTCGCCGCCTACGTCGTGCCCCGCTCGCCCGCCGACGCCCCGACGCTCGCCGGAGACGTCCTGGACTATCTGCGCGACCGGGTGCCCGGTCATCTGGTGCCCAGCCGGATCACCGTCGTTCCCGAACTCGCCTATACGGCCAGCGGAAAGGTCGATCGGGCGGGTTCGCACCGGCGATACGCGTCCTCAGCCAATTGAAGGAGCAATGCATTCCATGAACGTAGACGCCATCTCCGACATATTCCGGCGTGTGCTGGAAAATGACGATGTAAGGGCCGATTCTGACTTTTTCGTCATGGGTGGAGACTCGCTACTCGCCACCCGTGTGCTGAGCGCGGTCGCCCGGTCCTGGGGGGTCGAGCTGGACTTCGACGACTTCATGACCGCCCCGACGCCGGACGCCCTGGCCAAGAAGATCGCGAGCATGGCATGAGCGTCGTCGTGGTCGGGGCGGGCCTGGCCGGGCTCACCGCCGCGACCGACCTGGCCGCGCGGGGCGTCGAGGTCACCGTCGTCGAGGCACGCGAACGGGTCGGCGGCCGTGTCCACGGCGTCGAGGCCGCCCCCGGCAGCTGGGTCGACGCGGGCGCCGCCTACCTGGGGGAACGGCACACCGCGCTGACCGCCCTGATGGCGCAGGTGGGCCTGCGGACCACGCCGACCGCCATGACCGGCGACAGCCGTTTCGCGCTCGGCGACGACGGCGACGGCCGTACCAGGCCCGGACGGTTCCCTCCGTTGTCGGCGGTCGCGCTCGGCGAGCTGTTCGACGCGCTGGACGAGCTGACCCGCGCGGTGCGCGCCGACGCGCCCTGGCTGTCGGCGGACGCCGTACGGCTGGACGCGACGACCGCGGACGAGTGGGCGCGTGAGCACCTGCGCCACCCCGACGCGCGGCTGTTCTTCCCGCTGTTCCTCGGGGAGATGATGGCCGCCGACCCCCGGGACGTCTCGGTCCTGCACATGGGGTTCTACCTGCGCTCGGGCGGCGGGGTCCGCTATCTCAACGCCTTCGCCGGCGGCGCGCAGGAGGACCGCGTCGCCGGTGGCGCGCACCGGCTGTGCGAACTGCTGGCCGGACGGCTCGGCGACCGGGTACGGCTCGGCGAGCCGGTGCGCGCCGTCCACCAGGACGACGAGGGCGTGACGGTGACGACCACGGCCGGTTCGCTGCGGGCCCGCGCCGTGGTGGTCGCGGTGCCGCCGTCGCTCGCCGACGCCGTCGACCACCACCCCGCGCTGCCGGTCCCCCGCTCCGGCGGGCGTACGGCGCCCGGCTGCGCGGTCAAGGTGCACCTGGTCTATCCGAGCCCGGCCTGGCGCGAACGGGGCCTGTCCGGCTGGTCGGTCAACGCGCGCGGGCCGCTGCTGTCCACGGTCGACGACTCGCCGCCCGACGGCGCGATCGGCGTGCTGACCGGTTTCGTGACCGGCAGGCAGGCGCACGACTTCGCCCGGCTGTCCCCCGGCGAGCAACGCGCGCGGGCGTTCGAGCAGGCCGCGCGGCTGTTCCCCGGGCTGCCGGAGCCGACCGGCTTCCACGTGACCGACTGGGTCAACGAGGACTACAGCCGGGGGTGCTACGCGGCCCTGTTCGGCCCCGGGGACTGGACACGGCTCGGCCCGCACCTGGTCACCCCGCACGGACGGGTGCACTGGGCCGGCACCGAGACGAGCACGGAGTTCTTCGGCCTGATGGAGGGTGCCATCCGGTCGGGTCACCGCGTCGCCGCAGAAGTGATCACGACTTACGACAGGAGAGACGAGCATGTCTGAGACCACCTCGATCGCCCCCCTGGAGGTCCGGCGGAGGCTGATGACCGAGCCGGGACTCGGCGCGGGCAACTTCCTGGACCACGCCCTGGCCGCCAACCCCAACCGGGACGTCCCCTTCGTCTACAGCCACCACGACGACCACCTCGGCCGGGTCGTGTTACGCGGCCACAGCCTGACCGACCTGGCGGCGCTGCGGGACCGCTACGCCGGGTGGTACCGGGCCAACGGCGTACGGCCCGGCGAGCCGGTCGGCGTCGTGGTCGGCGAGGGGCTCCAACCCCTCATCCACTTCCTGGCGCTCACCTCCCTCGGCGCCGTCCCGGCGATGGTCAACGACGCCATGCGGCCCGACATCATGGCCGGCTACCTCGCTCACGTGGGGGCCGTCGGCGTCGTCGCCGACGACACGACCCGGCTGCAGGCCGCCTACCGGAACAACCCGCGGGAGCGGCCCCGGTTCGTCGCGCCGTCCTCCGAGGTGCGGGCCCACGACACGGGCTCCGGCACGCCTGACGGCGAGCCCTACCGGCACGCCCCCGACGACGTCGTCGGGCTGATCCACTCCTCCGGCACCACCGGCGTCCCCAAGTCGACGATCCTGGGCCACCTGCAGTTCTGGGACGGCAAACAGCCGAGGATGGTGCGTTTCCCCGCCGAGCCGTACGACAGGCTGATGTCGCTCATGCCGCACACCCACGCGGGCGGGCTGAGCTACTTCCTCACCGCGGTGTTGCTCGGGCTGCCGACCGTCGTCATGTCGGACTGGCGGCGCGTGGCCGTCGAACCGGTCATGGAGGCCTTCCAGCCGACGATGCTGGCCTCCTTCCCCAGGACGTTCGTCGAACTGGCCACCGGCGACCTGCCCGTCAAGGGCGCCGCCAAGGTGCACTCCTGGTTCAACACCGGCGACAGCGCGCACCACGGGCACATCAGGCGCCTGGTACGGCTCGGCGAACGGCCCGCGGGCCTGATCAAGCCGTGGCTGCTGCCCGGCGGGGCCGCCTCCGACGGGCCGCTGCCCGGCTCCCAGTTCGTCGACGGCCTCGGCTCCTCGGAGATGGGGATGGCGCTGTTCGGCCAGGTCACCACGCCGGAGACGCCGAGGAACGACCGCTGCGTCGGCAAGGCGCAGGAGGCCGTGACCCGCGCGGCGGTGCTGGACGAGGACGGTGAGGAGGTGCCCGACGGCACCGTCGGCCTGCTGGCGGTCATCACCCCCTCCAGGACCCCCGGCTACTGGAACGACCCGAAGCTGACCGGAAGCTTCGAGCTCAACGGCTACTGGCTGACCGGGGACGTGGCCCGCAGGGACGGCGAGGGCAACTTCTACCACCTCGACCGGACCATGGACGTCATCGACACCGTGGACGGCCCCGTCTACAGCCTGCCGGTCGAGGAGGTCCTCATCGCCGACTGCGCCGACCTCGTCCAGGACTGCTCGGTCATCGGCGTGCCGGGACGGCCCGGCGAGGGACAGCGCCCGATCGCCGTGGTCGTCCCCCAGGCGGAGGCAGGCGACGTCACCGCCGACGAGGTGCGGGAACGCGCCAACAAGGCCCTCGCGGAGGCGGGCCTGGCCACGCTCGCCGCGGTGGTCGTCGCGCGGGACGAGGCGGACGTACCGCTCGGCCCGACCGGCAAGGTGCTCAAGCGCGAACTGCGCACCCGGCACGCGACGCTGCTGGCCGGGTGATCCTCCGCATGAACGGCGAGGCCTCCCGGCCGTACGTCTACACGCGGCGGCCCCTCGTGGAACCCGACTGGCGGCGGCTGCCCGGCTGGCGCGGCGTCGGCGACGACCTGTGGCGCGACGCCCAGTGGCAGCGTGCCCACTGCGTGAAGAACGCCGCGCAGCTGCGCGCGGTCGTCGGCGACCTGCTCCAGGAGTCCTTCTACGCCGACCTGGCCGCCGACGCGCAACGGTTCGCGACCATGCCGACGCTGCTCACCCCGCAGCTGCTCAACGTGATGGCGCCGGACGCCGTGACCGGCCCCGCCTCCTTCACCGAGGCGTTCCTGGCCGACCCGGTCCGCCGCTACATGCTGCCGGTCTGCTCCGACCGCCACCCCGAGTGGCCGAGCCACCCGCTCGCGCGGCGCGACTCACTGCACGAGGCGGAGATGTGGGCCGTGGAGGGCCTGACCCACCGCTACCCGACCAAGGTGCTGGCCGAGCTGCTGTCCACCTGCCCGCAGTACTGCGGGCACTGCACCCGGATGGACCTGGTCGGCACCTCGACCCCGCAGGTCGTCAAGGCCGGCCTCGCCCTCAGGCCGGTCGACCGGCAGGAGCTGATGCTGGACTACCTCAAGCGCACCCCCGGCGTGCGGGACGTGGTGGTCTCCGGCGGTGACGTGGCCAACGTGCCCTGGCCCCGGCTTGAGGCGTTCCTGCTGCGGCTGCTCGAACTGGAGTCCGTACGGGACATCCGGCTGGCGACCAAGGCGCTGGTCGGCCTGCCACAGCACTGGCTGCGGCCGGACGTGGTCGAGGGAGTCGGCCGGGTGTCCGCCGTCGCCCGTGCCCGCGGGGTGAACCTGGCCGTGCACACCCACGCCAACCACGTGCGCTCGGTGACACCGCTGGTGGCCGAGGCGGCCCGTGCCCTGCTCGACGCGGGTGTGCGGGACGTGCGCAACCAGGGCGTGCTGCTGCGCGGGGTGAACGCCACCCAGGCCGACCTGCTCGACCTGTGCTTCGCCCTGCAGGGCGAGGCGGGCATCCTGCCGTACTACTTCTACCTCTGCGACATGATCCCCAACGCCGAGCACTGGCGGACGCCGCTGCACCAGGCGCAGCGCCTCCAGGAGGCCCTCATGGGCTACCTGCCCGGCTACGCGACGCCACGGATCGTGTGCGACGTGCCGTACGTCGGCAAACGCTGGGTGCATCAGGTCGCCGAGTACGACCGGGAACGCGGCGTCTCCCACTGGACCGGCAACCACGGGGTCGGCCCCGGCCGGGACGGGCCCTCCGCCCCGGGAGACCGCTTCCCCTTCTACGACCCGATCGACACCTTGCCCGAGCCGGGCCGCCTCTGGTGGACCCGAGGAGAGGGACGACGATGACCCTGCCCCCCGAGAGCACACTGCGTCGTATGTGCTGGATCTTCCCCGACCGGGAGTCGTCCAGGACCGGCGCCATGTGGCGCCACTACTTCTGGGACATGTACGCCGAGGTGGCCGAGGAGCTCGGCCTGACCTGGACCAGGCACGCCCCCGAGGCGGTGACCGTGGACGGCCTCGAACCCGGCAAGCCACGCGTCTACGTGGACGACGAGCTCGTCACCCCGCAGGACACGCTCTTCATCACCGCGCTGTACTCGCTGCCCTACCAGGACATGGACGTGTTCAACCAGTACGGCCTGTACGCCGTGCTCGAACAGGCCGGCTTCTACCTGCCGTTCCCGCCGTGGCTGTCCCCGATCGCCAACGACAAGCTCGCCACCGTCCTGCACCTGCACGACTCCCCCATCCCGCCGATCCCCACGATCCGCGTCGGCAGCGGACGGGACGTGGGCAAACACCTGTACGAGGTGGCGCTGGACGGCCTCACCTACCCGGCCATCGTCAAGCCCGCCGGGTGGTGCGGCGGCGGCGGGGTCAACCTGGCCCGCGGCCCCGAGGACGTCAGAGGCCTGGCCAGCCTGGCGCAGGGCGGCGACACCACCCTCGTGCTCCAGCCCTACCTCGGCGACGGCACGGTCGACTACCGGGTCTACGTCGTGGACGGCAGGCCGTACGCGGTGTTGAAGCGGACCCCGGAGGCCGGGTCGCCGGTCGCCAACGCCAGCCGGGGCGGCGCGATGGAGTTCGCGCCCGTCCCGCCCGAACTGGCGGAGGCGACGGCCTACTTCCACCGCAAACTGCCCATCCCGTTCTTCTGCGTCGACTTCCTCCACGACGGCGAACGGTTCTGGTTCTCCGAGCTCGAACCCGACGGGGTGATCGCCCCCGACTTCGGCGACCCGGGCCGGGCGGTGCAGCGGGACGTCACCCGGGCGCGCTGGACGGCCTACCGGGACGCCCACGCCCGCTGGATGACGCGGGACTCCTCGACGACCCACGAAAGCCGGTGACGACATGACCGAATCGTTCTCCCTGCCGCCGGAGGCCGCCGAGCCCCGCCTCGACGTCGCACGGCGCTCCCTGGAACGGCTCAGGGACGTGCCCGCGCTGGCGCCGCGCTACGCCGGCCACGGCAAGGTGCTCACCCTCGACGACCTCGCCGCGCTGCCCCCGCTGGTCAAGGACGACCTCAACGTGGCCCTGGCGCACCTGAGGCCCCGGGCGGAGCACGGCGCGACCTGGCTCTTCCAGAGCGGCGGCAGCACCGGAGAGCCCAAGGTCGGCCACGCTCCGACCGGGTTCTACATGCGCGGCGTCCACGAGCAGTGGCGACCGCTCGGGCGCGACGACGTCTTCGTCAACGGCTGGGGCGCGGGCCGGATGTGGGGCGCCCACTTCCTGGCCGCCGCCTTCGCCGACCTGTCCGGCTGCGAGGTCATCGCGCTCGGCTCGGTCTCCGCGCCGGAGTACGGCGACTGGCTGTCGTTCTTCGCCACCAGGGGCGTGAGCGCGTTCGGCGGCACCCCGAGCGTGCTGCGGCTGTGGTTCGCGCACGCCAGGCAGGCCGGAATCCGCCTGCCCGCGCTGCGCAAGGTGCTCTGGCTCGGCGAGGCCTGGCACCCGCAGCTCGACGAGGACCTCGCCGAGGTCGCGCCGGACGCGCGCCGCTGGGGCATGTTCGGCAGCACCGAGACCTGGGTCGCGGGCACCAACACCCCCGACTGCCCGGCGGACGTCTTCCACCTGCTGCCCGAACAGCTCGTCCACGTGGACCAGGACGAACTGCTGGACTTCACCACCCTCAACCCGGACATGCTCAACCCGGTGCTTCGCTACCGGACCGGCGACGCCGGACGGTTCACGACGTGCGAGTGCGGCAGGCCCGACCGGGCGCTGCGTGTCCTGGGCCGCCGTGACTCGGTGGTCCAGGTGCGCGGACTCGGGCTCCACGTGGACGACATCGTCGCGCGGGCGGAACGGGAGCCCGGCGTCCTGCGGGCGCAGGTCCTGGTCAACGAGCGGCGGGGCCGGGTCTCCTCCGTCGAGGTGCTGCTGCTCACCGCCCCGAACGCTTCCGAGGGCCTGGCCGTACGGCTGCGAGAGGACCTCATGTCCTCGACCTTCACCATCAGCACCGCCTTCCAGCACGACCCGGGGTCCTTCCGGGTCACGGTCGCCGACGCGCTGGTCGGCAACGAACGCACCGGCAAGACCGCCTCCTTCGTGGTGCGGGAGGAGCCGTGAGGCCGAGGACCTCCCTCGGCCGGGAGTTCAACCTGTTCTGGGGCGGCCAGACGATCAGCCTCGTCGGTGACCGCATCACGGTGTTCGTCGTGCCCACCCTGATGATCTTCGCGTTGCACGCCTCGCCGTTCGAGGTCGGCGTGGTCGCCATGGCGCAGTACCTCGGCATCCCCCTGCTCGGGCCGGTCGCGGGCGTGCTCGTCGACCGCTGGGACCGGCGCAGGACCCTGGTCGCCTGTGACCTCGTACGGCTGGCCGCCGTGGCGGCCATGCCCGTCACGTACTGGCTCGGCGTGCTGTCCACCCCGGTGCTGTTCGTCTGCGTGGCGCTGGTCAGCGGGGCGACGATCTTCTTCAACGTCGGCTACCTCGTCGCGGTGCCCACCACCGTCCCCGAGGACAAGCTGGTCAGGGCCTACTCCCGGCTTGAGGGCAGCAGGACCGTCTCCGAGGTCGCGGGCCCGTCGATCGCCGCCGGCCTGTACCACGCGCTCGGGGTGGCCGCGTTGCTCGTGGACGCCGCCAGCTACCTGGTCTCGGCCGCCTGCTTCCGCACCATGCGGCCCTGGGGGGCCGGAACCGTCCAGCACGGCTCCATCTGGTCACGGCTGGTCCTGGGATTCCGGCTCAACTGGACCGACCCGGTGCTGCGCCGGGTGGTGATCGCCGCGGTGACGCTGAACTCGGGCGGCCCCATCTTCGTCACGGTGCTGCCGGTGCTGGCCTACCAGGGCCTCGGCGTCCCGGTCGGCGTGTTCGGGGCGGCGATGTCGGCCGCGGCGGTGGGCGCGGTCCTCGGCGCGCTCGTCGCGCCCAGGATCGGCGCCCGGCTCGGCCTCGGCCGTACGCTGGCCTGGGCGCTCCTGCTGCACTGCCTGGTCGGCCTGGGCATCCTCGCCGCACCCGCGCTGCCCGCCGCGCCCGTCATCGGGGTGACGTTCGGCTGCTACGGCTTCTTCATGTCGTGCATCAACGTCTGCAGCGCCCCGATCCGCCAGTCGCGGATGACGGCCGACAACCAGGGCGTCACACACGCGGCCTTCCGCACCGCGACGTGGGGGGTCATCCCGCTGGCCGCGCTCGTGGGCGGACTGGCGGTCACCCTGCTCACCGGCGACCTGGGCGTGCTCAACGCCGCCAAGACCGTCATGGTCGGCGGCACGCTGCTGGCCGCGCTCTCCTTCGTGCCCGCCTCCGGCGTCCAGGCGCTGCTCGACCGGGCCGCCGCCGAACAGCAGGAGGAGCCTCAGCTGTCCGGGAGCGCGTCGTGACGCCCCGGCGCGGAGTCCTGCTGGTCACGGGAACCTCCTCAGGCATCGGCCTCGCGACCGCGGTGAGCGCGGCGCGGGCCGGGTTCACCGTGGTCGCCACGATGCGCGACCCAGGCCGGGCGGACGAGTTGCGCGAGGCGGCCGGCCAGGCCGGGGTCACCCTGGACGTGCGACGCCTCGACGTCACCGACGCCGGCTCCGTCGACACCTGCCTGCGGGAGGTACGGCTGACCCACGGACGCCTCGACGCCCTGGTCAACAACGCCGGGATCTCCAACTTCGACCCCACCATGGAGATGTCCACCCTGGAGGCCCTGCGGGCCAACCTGGAGGTGAACTTCTTCGGCGTCGTCGCCGTCAGCCGGGTCGCGATGCCGCTGCTGCGCGCCAGCCGGGGCCGCCTGCTGACCGTCGGCAGCGTGCACGGCGTCGTCGGACAGCCCTTCAACGAGGCCTACGCGGCGGCCAAGGCGGCCGTCGAGGGCTTCATGGAGAGCCTGGCCCCGGTCGCCGCCCGGCACGGGGTCCGCGTCGGCGTGGTCGTGCCCGGCTTCGTGCCCGGCACCCGGTTCGGGATCTTCCCCGGCGTCAACAGGGAGACCGTCCGCGCCGCCTCGGGACCGTACGCGGAGACCTTCTCCGACTACCTGGCCTGGGTGACCGGCCAGGGGTGGGAGGGGGCGGGCCAGTCCCGCTGGGAGGTGGCCGAGGTCGTGGTGCGTGCGCTGACCGCCGAGGCGCCGCCGTTCCGCATCCCCACCAGCGACTGGGTCACCGCCTACCTGTCGCACAAACTCGCCGACCCGGACGGCTCCGCCGTGCAGAAACTGGCCGGGACCTGGGTCTCCGGCTCCGACGGGGCGGCCCGGTGAACGGCGCGGCCAACGGTGGGGGCAGCTGTGGGGGCGGCGCCGGAGACGCCGTGTGCCGCTCCCTGGGCATCACCGTCGAGGAGGTCTCCGTGGGAAGGGCCCGGCTGCGGATGCGGATCTCCGAGGACATGCTGAACGGACACGGCCTGGCCCACGGCGGCTACCTGTTCCTGCTGGCCGACGCCGCCTTCGCCTACGCCGGCAACGCCCGCGGCCCGGTCACGCTGGCGCAGAGCGCGCAGATCACGTTCCTGCGCCCGGCCGAGGCCGGTGAGGAACTGCTCGCCGAGGCCGTCGAACGCACCAGGTACGGCAGGCAGGGCGTCTACGACGTGACCGTGCGGCGCCCCTGCGGCGAGATCGTCGCGGAGTTCCGCGGCCAGAGCGTGACGGTCTCCGGCAGGCCCGGTGGAGTGTCGTGATGAGCACGAGCACCGGGACGCACTGCCCCTACTGCGCGTTGCAGTGCGGGATGACCCTGACTCCGCTCCCACCGGCGGGCGCGCGGGTCGGCCCCAGGGACTTCCCGGTGAACGAGGGCGCCCTGTGCCAGAAGGGGTGGACGGCGGCGGCGCTGCTCGACACCCCCGACCGGCTCACCCACCCGCTCGTCCGCCGCCGCAGGGACGAGCCGCTCCGGCCCGCGACCTGGCCGGAGGCCCTCGACCTGATCGCCGGGCGGCTGCGGGAACTGCGTGAACGGCACGGGCCGGACGCGGTCGCCGTCTTCGGCGGTGGCGGCCTCACCAACGAGAAGGCCTACCTGCTCGGCAAGTTCGCCAGGGTCGCCCTGCGCACCTCGCAGATCGACTACAACGGCCGGTTCTGCATGTCGTCGGCCGCGGCGGCGGGCATCCGGGCCTTCGGCCTCGACCGGGGGCTGCCGTTCCCGGTCACCGACCTGCGGGAGGCGGAGACGGTCATGCTGGTCGGGGCCAACGTCGCCGAGACGATGCCGCCGTTCGTCCGGCATCTGCGCCGGGCCAGGGACCACGGCGGTCTCGTCGTGGTCGACCCCCGGCGCACCGCGACGGCCGAACTGGCCTCGCTGCACCTGGCGCCCAGGCCGGGCACGGACCTGGCGCTGGCGCTCGGCATGCTGCACGCGGCGGTCGCCGGGGGGCACCTGCGGCACGACTACGTCGGCGCGCGGACCGGCGGGTTCGCCGAGGCGTGGCGCGTCGCCGCGCGCTGGCGTCCCGAGGAGGCCGAACGGGTCACCGGGGTCGCGGGCGCCGGCCAGCGGGCCGCCGTCGAACTGCTCGCCGGGGCGCGTAACGCCTACGTCCTGACCGGCCGGGGAACCGAACAGCACTCCAACGGCGTGGACACCGTCTCCGGCTGGATCAACCTGGCACTCGCCCTCGGGCTGCCGGGGCGTACGGGCTCCGGCTACGGCTGCCTGACCGGGCAGGGCAACGGGCAGGGTGGCCGTGAGCACGGGCAGAAGGCCGACCAGCTGCCGGGTTACCGGCGCCTCGACGACGAGGCGGCGCGCCGGCACGTGGCCTCCGTGTGGGGCGTCGCCCCCGAGGAGCTTCCCGGTCCCGGCCGCTCCGCCTACGAGCTGCTGGACGCGCTGGGCACCTCGACCGGGCCGAGGGCTCTGCTGCTGTTCGGCAGCAACCCCGTGGTCTCGGCGCCCCACGCCGCGCACGTGACACGCAGGCTCGCCGCCCTCGACCTGCTGGTCGTCGCCGACGTCGTCCCGTCGGAGACCGCGCTGCTGGCCGACGTGGTGCTGCCGGTCACCCAGTGGGCCGAGGAGGAGGGCACGATGACGAACCTGGAGGGGAGGGTGCTGCTGCGGCGCAGGGCCGTACCTCCCCCCGAGGGGGTCCGCGGAGACCTGACCGTCCTGCGGGAGCTCGCCGTACGGCTCGGGCAGCCCGCCGAGCGCTTCCCCGACGATCCCGAGGAGGTGTTCGCGGAACTCGCCCTGGCCTCCCGCGGCGGCGCGGCGGACTACTCGGGGCTCAGCCACCGGCGGCTGCGAGCCGGCGAGACACCGCACTGGCCCTGCCCGGAACCCGGCCATCCGGGAACGCCCCGCCTGTTCCTGGACGGCTTCGCCCACCCCGACCGCCGGGCGCGCTTCACACCCGTCGAGCACCGGGGACCCGCCGAGTCCCCCGACGCCGTCTACCCGCTGGTCGCCACGACCGGGCGGACGCTCGCGCACTACCAGTCCGGCGCGCAGACCCGCCGGGTCGCCGAACTGGTCAGAGCGGCGCCCGCGCCGTACGTGGAGGTGCATCCCGACACGGCCCGGCGGGCCGGGCTGGCCGACGGCGACCTGGCCCGTGTCGTCTCACGGCGGGGCGCGGTCGAGGCCGAGGTGCGCTGCGCGCCGGGGATCAGGCCGGACACGGTGTTCGTGCCGTTCCACTTCCCCGGTGCGGGCCGGGCCAACCTGATCAGCAACCCGGCGCTCGACCCCGTCAGCGGGATGCCGGAGTTCAAGGCGTGCGCGGTACGGCTCACCCCCGCCCGTGAATCCTCCGCCCGTGAGATCCCCGCCCACGAGGAGGGGTCGTGAGTCCCCGCAGGGTGGTGGTCGTCGGTTACGGCATGGCCGGAGCCCGCCTGGCCGAGCTGGTCAGGGAACGCGACCCACGGGGCGAGCTGGTCGAGCTGACCGTCGTGGGTGCCGAGTCCCGTCCCGCCTACAACCGGGTGCTGCTGCCCGGCGTGCTGGACGGCACGATGACCGCCGACGGCATCGCCCTGCACGGACGGGAGTGGGCACGGGACAACCGGGTCCGGCTGCTGCTCGGGGCCGTCGCCGTACGGCTGGACCGGGCGGCGCGCGTGGTCCACCTCGCGGACGGCCCTCCGATCGGCTACGACGCCCTGGTGCTGGCGACCGGCAGCAGGCCGTGGCTGCCGCCGGTCGGCGGGCTGACCGGCGAGCGAGGTGAGCCCGCGCGGGGCGTGGCCACCCTGCGCGGCCTGGACGACTGCGCGCGGATCGCGGCCGTGACCGGCCCCGGAGTCCCGGTCGCCGTGCTCGGCGGCGGGGTGCTCGGCGTGGAGACCGCGCTCGCGCTGGGCAGGCGCGGCGCCGGGGTCACGCTGATCCATCCCGCGCCCCACCTGATGGAACGCCACCTGGACCCGACAGCCGGGATGATCCTGGCCCGGCTGTGCCATACGGCGGGAGTACGGGTCGTGACCGGCCTGACCGCGGTCAGGCACTACCCGGACGAGGGCGTCAAGCTGGAGGACGGCGCGTTCGTCCCGGCCGCGCTGACGGTGGTGACCACCGGGGTGCGCCCCGAGACGGACCTGGCCGTCGCCGCCGGGCTGGGCTCGGCGGAGGGCGTTCCGGTCGACGACCGGCTGCGCACCGCCGACCCGTACGTCCACGCCGTCGGCGACTGCGCCCGGACCGGTGACGCGCCGTCCGGCCTGCTGCGGCCCGCCTGGGATCAGGCGGCGGTGCTGGCCGACCTGCTCACCGGCGCCGGCCCCACGGCACGCTACCGCGCGAGCCCTCCGGTCACCCGGCTGCGCGCCGGGGACGTCGACCTCACCGTGTTCGGCGCCTCGCACCTCGGGCTGGACAGCCGGGAGGCCGAGGTGCTCGGCTACGCCGACCCCGCCAGGGGGACCTACGCCAAGCTGACGCTCGACGGCGACCGGGTGACCGGGGCGATCGTGCTCGGGCTGCCCGGCGTCGGGGCGACGCTGACCCAGCTGTACGACACCGGGTGGCCCGCACCCGCCGACCGGCTCGCCCTGCTGCTCGGACGAACGCCGCCACCGGCCGTCGACGACGACCCCGCCCGCCTGCCCGGCTCCACGGTGATCTGCCGGTGCAACTCGGTGACCAAGGACGACCTGACCCGCGCGGCCCGCGCCACAGGCGGCGGCGTGACCGCGCTGGTCCGCGCGACCAGGGCGAGCACGGGGTGCGGTGACTGCCTGCCAAAAGTACGACGCCTCGCCGATCCACACGAGACGACAGGAACCCCGACATGAACGACAGACGCCCCAAGTCCCGCAGAACCGGACGCTGGATCGACCACTGGGAACCGGAGGACCCCGGCTTCTGGGCGGCGACCGGACGCCGCGTCGCCACCAGGAACCTCCTGTTCTCCATCGTCGTCGAGCACCTCGGCTTCACGGTGTGGCTGCTGTGGAGCGCCGTCGTCGTCCTGCTGCCCGCCGCGGGCTTCCCCTTCGACGTCGACCAGCTCTTCTGGCTGGTCGCGGTGCCCAACCTGGTGGGCGCCGCACTGCGGCTGCCGTACACCTTCGCGGTCTCGGCCTTCGGCGGGCGCAACTGGAACGTGGCCAGCGCGCTCCTGCTGCTCGTCCCCGCCGGGCTGCTGACCTGGATGGTCTCCGACCCGCGCACGCCGTACTGGATGTTCCTCGTGGCCGCGGCCACGGCCGGGCTCGGCGGCGGGAACTTCGCCTCCTCCATGGCCAACATCTCCTACTTCTACCCGGAACGGAGTAAGGGCTTCGCGCTGGGCGTGAACGCGGCGGGCGGCAACCTCGGAGTGTCCGTGGTGCAGCTGACGGTCCCGCTCGTCGCGGCCTTCGGCCTGGCCAACGCCGGTGCGGTGTGGGTGGTGCCGATCCTGGCGGCGGCCCTGTGCGCCTACCTGTTCATGGACAACCTGGCCGTGGTGAGGGCCGACTTCGCCTCACAGAGCAGTGCCTTCCGCCGTGGACACACATGGGTCATGTCCTTCCTCTACATCGGCACCTTCGGCTCCTTCATCGGCTACTCGGCGGCGTTCCCGCTGCTGGTCAAGGCGACCTTCCCCGAGGCCGCGACCACCTACTCCGCCTTCCTCGGCGCCCTGGTCGGCTCACTGGCCCGCCCCCTCGGCGGCTGGCTGGCCGACCGTCACGGCGGGGCCAGGGTCACCGCGTGGTCCTTCACCGCCATGGCCGCCGGCGCCGCCGGTGCCCTCGCCGGACTCGGCACGCGCAGCTTCCCGCTCTTCCTCGGCGCGTTCATGGTGCTGTTCGTCGCCTCGGGGACGGGCAACGGTTCCACCTACCGCATGATCCCGGCGATCTTCACCGCCCAGGCGGAACGTGACGTCGCCGACGGCGTGGAACGCGAGCAGGCCCTGCTGCGCGCCAGGCGGGAGGCCGCGGCCGCCATCGGCATCGCCTCCGCGGTCGGCGCCTTCGGCGGCTTCCTCATCCCGCGCGGTTTCGCCGTCTCCCTCTCGCGGACCGGCTCCGTGGACGTCGCGCTCTACCTGTTCCTGGCCGCCTACGGCGTGTTCCTGGCCACGAACTGGTGGTTCTACCGCCGCCGGGTGCTGGCCCGAATCCCCAGCCTGGCCCACGCCCTGATCTGAACCCCTCTCCCGGAAGGAGCGGCACATGCCCGCCAAACCGCTGCGCGACCTGATCGACTTCGCCCGGCGCAACTCCCCCTTCTACGCCGACCTCTACCGTGACGTACCGCACGGCACCGAGGACCTCACCCTGCTGCCGATCATCGACCAGACGGCCTTCTGGGCCGCGAACACCTGGCCGGACAACCGGCTGCTGACCGGGCCGCTGACCGACGCCGGGGTCTACACCTCCGGCGGCACGACCGGCGCGCCGAAGTTCTCCCCGTGGACCCGTACCGAGCACACCGACTCGGTCAGCGCCTTCGGGGCGGGCATGGTCAGGTCGGGCCTGAGACCCGGTCACCGGGTGGCGAACCTGTTCTTCGCCGGCGAACTGTACGGAGGGTTCCTCTACATCGACAACGCCCTCTACCACGCCCCTGTCGAGAACGTCCGGCTGCCCGTCGCGGGCTCCGCGCCGGACGACTACATCGCCGACCTGATCGCGGCCTTCGACGTCGAGGTGCTGGCGGGACCGCCGATGAAGCTCAGCGGGGTCGCCGACGCGATGAACGCCAGGGGGCTGACGGCCGAGTCGGTCGAACTGCTGCTGTTCGGCGGCGACCTCCTCTTCGACGACCTGCGCCCGCACCTGGCCAAGGCCTTCCCCCGGGCGGTGATCGCCTCGCTCGGGTACGCCTCCGTCGACGCCGGGCTGGTCGGCGCCCCGGTCGTCGGTGACGACGTGCGGGTGCACGAGGCCTTTCCCAACAGGACGCTGGTCGAGCTGGTCGACGAGGTGACCGGCGAACCGATCACCACCCCCGGCGTGCCCGGCCGGGTGCTCGTCACCAACCTGTTCCGGACCCTGATGCCGATCATCCGCTACCCGGTCGGCGACCGGGCCGAGTGGATCGACGACGAGTGCCGCCGGTTCCGTCTGGTCGGCAGGACGACGGAGGGCGCCAGGGTGGCGATGGTGACGATGCGCACCGAGGACGTCCGCGAGGTGATCGTCGCGGCCGACACCGACCGGGTGCTGGCCGGGATGCAGCTGGTACAGCGCCGCTGGGACAACAAGGACGGCCTGGTGCTCCGTCTCGCCTACACCGAGGAACCGTCCGAGGCCCTGACCAGGCACTTCATCGAGGCCGTGCACGAGGCCCGCCCGATGTACCCCGAGTACGCGGCCAAGGGGTTCGTCCACCCCCTGAGCATCGAGTGGGTACGGCCCGCGGACCTGGCCACCAACCCCAGAACCGGCAAACTGATCCCCCTGGTCGACGAACGCCCCCACGCCTGACGATCTTTGATCGAGCCCCGGTGTCTCCGGCGCCGGGGCCCTCCCCTTTACAATGTAGATCAAAATCAAGGACCCGTGGACCGCACAGGCCGGGAAAGGACCACCGTACGAGCATCCGGCACGGAACCTTCCCGGCCCTGGCCGTGGACGCCTCGGCCCCCGCCACACGGCACCCCCGCGAGGCGGGCCGGGCCCGCTTGTGCCCGAGGTGGCACCCCTCTTCGACCATCTCTACCCACGCACGCCGGACCCGCTGTTCGACCGTCATCACCGGCCCGCCCCGAACGGCCCGCAAACGGCCCGGCGTCCGAGAAGGACCGTCCCCGTACGGGGGCGGTCCCGGCGTGTTCGTGCTCGGCCTGCGCCCGGGACGGCTCCGCCGCGCTCCCCCTCCGCAGGGTCCGCACAGAGGGGACCGGACGTAGATTGACCCATGTTCTCATAGCCAAAATGAACCATGTGGTGGGTCTTTTCGGGCCCTAGATTCGGTTGTGCCGCCACGGAGAAACGTTCCTGCGGTATCACCGAACATGGAGAGATCATGAACTTCGCCACCGCTGACCAGCCCGTTCTCGTCCGGTCCCTCGAAGCCGAGGCCCTGCGGGACGGCGCGAGCAGCCTGATCACCCTGCTCGCCGACTCCGGGGAAACCGGCGGTGCGCTGACCGCCAACAAGGCGGCGTTCCTGAAGGGGTCGCCGGGTGCGCCCGCGCATTTCCACACCCGGGCCACGGAGATGTTCTACGTCCTGCGCGGTTCGATGCGGATCCTGCTGAACGACACGGTCGTGACCCTCGGCCAGGGCGACTTCCTCACCGTTCCGCCGACCGTTCCGCACGCGTTCGCCCCGTCGGCGGGGTCCGAGGCCGAGATGCTCGTCGTCTTCACGCCCGGGATGGACCGGTTCGACTACTACCGGCTGCTTGAGCGCGTCCACCACGGCGAAGCCTCCGTCCAGGAGATCCGCGACAGCTCCGAGCGCTTCGACAACCACTACTTCGACAGCCCCGTCTGGCAGCGGGAACTCGCCCGGCGCTGAAGCCCCTCCGCGAAGAGGGACTCCATCATGACCGCTCTGACCGCACCCGGTATCGCGGCCCGCCGACGGCCGGGCCTCACCCTGGCGCTGCTGGCGTTCGCACAGCTGATCGTCTCGATCGACTACAACATCGTGTACGTGGCGCCGCCCGAGATCGGCTCGGATCTCGGCTTCTCCGCCCAGAGCCTGCAGTGGGTGATCAGCGCCTACGCGGTGGCCTTCGGCGGCTTCCTCCTGCTCGCCGGCGGGGGCGCCGCGATCGTCGCCGTCGCCAACTCGGGCCTTTCCGCCGCCCCCTCCCCCACCGCCGTCACCGGCGGCCTCCAGACCACCATCGCCGTCGCGGGCATCGCCCTCACCGCCCTCGTCGCCCTCCGGCTCCGCGGCCCTCGCTGAGAGCCCGGTCACCGCCCCGTCCCCGGACGGGGCTTTCGCCGTCCCTGCGGTTCACGGGGCGGGTGGAAGGATCTCGCAGAGGGCGGCGAGGGCGGCGGCGTAGGAGTGGTCGGACGGGGTCGCGTAGCCGACGACGAGGCCCTCAAGGTCGGCGGGGGTGTCGGGGTGCCGGAATCCGGCCAGGCCGTCCAGGGACACACCGCGCCAGGCGGCGGCCCTCAAGGTGGCGGCCTCGGTGCCGTACGGCAGGCGCAGGACGGCGTGCAGGCCCGCGGCGATGCCGGCCACCTCGATATGCGGAGCCTGGCCGGCGAGGGCCTCCACCAGCCGGTTGCGGCGTTCGCGGTAGCGCTGGCGCATGTGGCGGATGTGCCGGTCGTAGGCGCCGGAGACGATCAGGTCGGCGAAGGTGAGCTGGTCCACGACGCCGGTCCAGCGTTCGCGCTGGCCCTTCACTGCCAGGACCGGGTCGACCAGACGTTCGGGGAGCACCATCCAGCCGAGCCGGAGGGCGGGCGAGATGCTCTTGCTCGTCGAACCGACGTACAGGACGTGCTCGGGATCGAGCGCCTGGACCGCGCCCACCGGTTCCCGGTCGTACCGGAACTCGCCGTCGTAGTCGTCCTCGATCACGACGCCGCCGCGCTCGCGTGCCCAGTCGACGGCGATGTTGCGGCGTGCCGGGGTGAGCGGACCGCCGATGGGGAACTGGTGGGCGGGGGTGAGCAGCACCGAGCGGACACCCCGTCGCCCGGCCAGGTCCTCGGTTCTGGTGCCGTGGTCGTCCAGGCCGAGCGCCACCGTCCTGACCCCGTCGGCGGCCAGCAGGGAACGGTGGAACGCCAGGCCGTACGCTTCGACGGCCAGCGGGCCGCGCAGCACGCCGCCGCCGAACAGCAGGCGTAGCGCGTCGGCGAAACCGGCGCAGATCACGATGCGTTCCGGAACGGCCCGCACCCCACGGACACGGGCCAGATAGTCGACGAGCGCGGTGCGCAACTCGATCCGCCCCTGGGGATCACCCGGCCCGAACGCGTCGTTCGGCGCGGCGGCGAGAGCACGGCGGGTCGAGGCGGACCAGGCGTTCCTGGGGAACGACGACGCGTCCGGCTGCCCCTGCGACAGGTTGTGCGCCGGGGCGGCGGGCACGGCCCGCGGCCTCCTCGGCACCCGCGCCGTCTTCGCGGGAGCCGCGCGTTCGGCGACCCGGGTTCCCGAGCCCTGCCTCGCGGTCAGCCAGCCCTCGGCGACCAGTTCGGCGTAGGTGTCGGCGACCGTGTTCCTGGCGATTCCGAGGTCGACCGCGAGCGATCGATAAGGAGGCAGCCGCACCCCCGGGGCGAGCCGCCCGTCCTGGATCGCCGCCCGCAGCGCCCGCCCGAGAGCGGCTCGCCGTGATCCGGTTCCGTCCAGCTCAAGATGCAGGTCAGAACCGATGCGCTCCGCCGAATTGACCCAAGATTCCGACAGTGGAATGCACCTCCTGAGCGGTCTATCAACTCCCTAGGTTAGTGCGCATGACGGACACCGCGCCCCGCCTCAACTTCGCCGCCGCCGCCCCGAAGGCGTTCAGATCCCTGATCGGCTTCGACGCCGCCGCCCGCGACGGCCTCGACCCCGCCCTGGCCGAGCTGATCCAGATCCGTTCCTCCCAGCTCAACGGCTGCGCCTACTGCCTGCACATCCGTTCCTCCCAGCTCAACGGCTGCGCCTACTGCCTGCACATGCACGTCACCGACGCCCGCAAGGCCGGTGAGGACGACCTTCGTCTCCACATGATCGGGGTCTGGCGCGAGGCGAAGCACTTCTTCTCCTCCAGGGAACAGGCCGCGCTGGCCCTGACCGAAGCGGTCACCCTGATCGCCGACGCCGACGTCCCCGACGAGGTCTACGCCGAAGCCGCCGCCCGGTTCGAAGAGGCCGAGTTGGCCCACGTGCTCGCCGTCATCCTCACCGTCAACACCTGGAACCGCGTCGCCGTCACCACCGCCAAGATCGCCGGAACGGACGAGCGCCGATGACGATCGACGCCTCCATCCGGATCCGCGTCGCGCGCCCCTTCCTCGACCTGGCCGCCCCCGTCGACCAGGCCCTGCTCGACCGGCTCCTGTCCGCGGGAGGCGTCCGCGTTCCCGCCCACAACCCCTACTGGGACGCCCACGGCGCCACCCTCACCGACCCTGACGGCTGCCGCCTCGTCCTCAGCACCCGCTCCTGGAGCCCCGGCACGGTCTCACAACGGTGAACCCTTTTCGTCCTCGGGTGGTCCGCGCGCCTTCGTGACCCTGGAGGACGGCGACGGCCTCGCAGAGGTGACCGGTCTTGCCGGGGCCGCGGCGTAGCTTGAGAATCCTCCAGCTCTTCAGCCGGGCGTCCGCGTGTTCGCCGAGTCCGCGTAGGCGGGCACGGCGACGCCTGCCGGAGAAGTACGGCCGGTCGGCGGTGATCCGGCCGATGTGGTCAGGTGCCGTCCAGCCCGGGGTGGCGCAGGCCGTCCTGCCTGGCCCGGCGCAGCGCCCGGCCAGGCTTGGGTGAGCGCGCCGAAGGCGGCGTCACAGCCGGCGGGTCTACTTGTGCCTGAAGTAGACGAACAGGCGGCCGTGGTTCTTGGAGTCCTTGTCGATGCGGTGGTAGAGGGCCTTGATCTCCTTCTGTTCGAGGAAACGCAGGACCTTCTTCTTGAGCTGACCTGACCCCTTGCCGGGGATGATCTCGACCTCGGTCGCCCGCTTCCTGATGGCCTCGTCGATGATGTCCCGCAGTGCCCGGTCGATCTCACCGCCGCGGTTGAAGATCGGGTGGAGGTCCAGCTTCAGTTTCACGGTTCCAGCCTCTCATCGCACGTGCTCGCGGACGAGCCCACCCGGGACCGGGCCAGCTATCTCGATGATTGCCGAAATTTCCGTATCTAGGCAAACAAAGGGGCTCTAGCTAGGCTCCCATTCATGATCAGCCGCCCATATCGGGCGGCCGTTCCCTCGTCACCCAGCGGGGAGAGCCGAGGCCTCCTCAACCGCGCCCGGACGCGGCGGGTGACCGGGCGCCTCCTTGCGGTGTGACACGCTCACGCGTCCCCCAAGGAGGTCCCCAGTTGTCAAGCACGTCCCCCTCGCCACGGACCCGGCGCCTGGTCGCGGCCGTCGCGGGCGCCGGGCTCGTCGCGATCATGATCCCGCCGGCTCACGCGGACCCGGCTCCCTCTCCTCCCGGCCGGGGGAAGTGGACGGTGACCCCGCTGACCGGCGGCGAGCCGATGCAGGGCGCCAGGTCCGAGACCGGCAGGATCGCCAGGAGCGACCAGGCGCTGCTGCGCTCCACCTCCGACGCGACCGTCAACGTGATGGTCAAACTCGACTACGACTCCTACGCCGCCTACCGGGGCGGGCTCGACGGCCTGCCCGCGACGAGCCCCGCCGAGACGGGAAGGGCCCTCGACGTCCGCGGCGCCGAGGCCAGGAGGTACACCGGGCACATCGAGCGGGTCGAGGACGACTTCCTGACCGCGCTGGCCAGGGAGGTCCCCGGTGCCAAGGCCGGACAGCGGCTGCGGACCGTCTACGGCGGGATCGCGCTGCGCATCCCGGCCAGTAAGGCGGCCCTGGTCGCCCGGCTCCCCGGGGTCGCCGCCGTGCAGGAGGACAAACCGGAGCAACTCCTGACCGACTCGAGCGCCTCCTTCATCGGGGCGCCCACGGTCTACGGCAGGCTCGGCGGCGCCTCCTCCTCGGGCAAGGGCGTCGTCGTCGGCGTCCTCGACTCCGGCGCCTGGCCGGAACACCCCCAGTTCGCCGACCCCGGCACGCTGCCCGCGGTGCCCCCTACCAAGGACGGGACTCCGCGTGCCTGCGCCTTCGGCGACAACCCGCTGACCCCGCGGACCGACCCGTTCACCTGCAACCGCAAGCTGATCGGCGGTGCGCCCTTCCTGGAGACCTACAACTCCGCCTATCCGGGGGAGACGTACCCGGACAGTGCCCGTGACTCGAACGGCCACGGCACGCACACCGCGACCACCGCCGCGGGCGGCCCGGTCTCCGGCGCCACCCTGCTCGGTGTCGACCGGGGCCCGCTGCACGGCGTCGCCCCCGCCGCGCACGTGTCGGTCTACAAGGTCTGCGGGCAGCAGGGCTGCTTCCCCTCCGACGCCGCGCAGGCCGTCGGCCGGGCGATCCTCGACGGCGTCCAGGTGATCAACTACTCCGTCTCGGGCGGCGCCTCCCCCTACAGCGACCCGGTCGAACTGGCCTTCCTCGACGCCTACGCGGCGGGAGTGTTCGTCGCGGCCTCCGCGGGCAACACGGGGCCGAAGGCGGGAACCGTCAACCACACAGGCCCGTGGGTGACCACGGTCGCGGCCTCGACGCAGAGCCGTACGTTCCAGTCGGCGATCACGCTGGCGGGCGCGGACGGGGCGAGCGCGACGCTGAAGGGCCTGTCCGTCACGACGGGTGTCGCCTCCCCGCTGCCGGTGGTGCTCGCCTCCGCGGCGCCGTACTCGAACGCCTCCTGCTCGGCGCCCGCGCCCGCGGGCCTGTTCACCGGGAAGATCGTCGCCTGTGACAGCGCGGGCGACCGGATTCTCAAGGGCCACAACGTACGGCAGGGCGGCGCCGCGGGCCTGATCGTCTACGACGCCAGGCCGCTTGACCCGATGGCCGACAACCACTGGCTCCCGGCGATCCACCTCGGCAAGCCGGAGGCCGACGCGATGCTGGCCTTCCTGTCCGCGAACCCGGGGGCGACCGCGACGTTCACCCAGGGTGCCAAGGCCGCCGCGCAGGGCGACGTGATGACCTTCTTCTCCTCGCGCGGCCCCGCCGGCGACTTCCTCAAGCCCGACGTCGGCGCGCCCGGCCTGCACATCCTGGCCGGGCAGACGCCGGTCCTGGAAAGCCCGTCCGGCGGCCCGCCCGGCAACCTGTACCAGGTCATGTCGGGCTCCTCGATGGCGGCGCCGCACGTGGCGGGCGCGGCGGCCCTGCTGTTCGCGCTGCACCCGGACTGGACGCCGGGGCAGGTCAAGTCGGCGCTGGTGACCACGGCGAAGACCACGGTCACCAAGCAGGACCGCCTCACCCCGGCCGACCCCTTCGACGTCGGCGGCGGCCGTGTCGACCTGACCAGGGCGGGCGATCCCGGCCTGACCCTGAGTGAGAGCGCGCGGAACTTCGCCGCCTCGGCGGCCGACGAGCTGAACCGCGTCGACCTGAACCTGCCCTCGGTGAACGCCCCGGTCATGCCGGGTGTCCTCACGGTCAGGCGGACGGTCACCAACGTCACGAACAGGACCCTCCTCTACCGGGCCACCGGCACGACGGTGAGCGGGGCGAGCGTCACGGTGCTGCCGCCGATCCTCAGCGTCGGGCCGGGCAGGAGCGCGAAGGTCAGCGTCGTGATCGCCGCGCCCGAGCTGCCGGACGGGCAGTACTTCGGCCGGGTGGACCTCAAGGAGATCGGCGGTAGCCGTGACCTGCACCTTCCCGTGGCGTTCCTCCGCAGGCAGGGGGCCGTCCCGGTCGAGCAGAACTGCGCTCCCTCGGTGATCCGGCGCGGCACCGAGGAGGCGACCTGCACGGTCACCGTGCGCAACGACACCTTCGACAAGACCGAGGTGACGGCGGTCAGCACGCTGGACGGCAAACTCAGGCTGAACGGCGTGACCGGCGCCGTCAAGATCGGCTCGCAGCTGGCGACGACCAGGGCGACCCTGGCCCCCAGGCAGCCCGACAGGCCGGACGTCGCGCCCGGCACCGGGCCCGCGCCGTACCTCCCGCTGGACGCCTTCGGGGTCAAGCCGACGCCGATCGGCGACGAGCAGGCGCTGAACTTCACCGTCCCGGCGTTCACCTACGCGGGAAGGACCTACACCAGGATCGGCGTCGTCTCCAACGGCTACACGGTCGCGGGCGGCACCTCGGATCCGGCCGACATCAGTCCCGTCCCGCAGTCGCTGCCCGACCCGGCGGCGCCGAACAACGTGATCGCCCCCTACTGGACCGATCTGGACGGCACCGACGCGCCCGGCGTCTACGTCGGCACGCTGGCCGACGGCCCCAGCAAGTGGCTGGTGATCGAATGGCGGCTCAAGGTCCGCGGCACCCCGGACACCAAGGTGTTCCAGCAGTGGGTCGGGCTCAACGGCACCGAGGACATCACCTACACCTACGATCCGGACAGACCGCCCGGCGCCCCGTCCGGGGACCTGGGCCTGACCGTGGGCGCGGAGAACGCCGACGGTACGGCGGGCGGCCGGATCTCGGGGCCGCCCACCGGGGACCTGCGGGTCACCAGTGTGCCCGGGGCCCCGGGCGGGAGCCTGACCTACACGTTGAAGGTCAGGGGGGTCAGCCCGGGAACCGGGACGGTGACGACGGGAACCTCGACACCGCAGGTCAAGGGCCTGACCGTCGAGACCGGCAAGGTGATCGTGCGATAGCGGTCCGGGTGGGGTCCGCACCGGGACCCCACCCGGAGAGGGTCAGCGGTGGAGGTAGTCGACGAGGTGGGCCCGCTCGGTCTCCAGCGTCTCGATGGAGCTCTTGACCACGTCGCCGATGCTGACGATCCCGGTGAGCCGCCCGTCGGTGACCACCGGGACGTGCCGGATGCGGTGTGTCGTCATGGTCTGGCGCAGGTCGTCGGCGTTGGCGTCCGGCGAGCAGGTACGGACCTCGGTGGTCATGATGGAGGAGACCGGGGCTCCCAGCACGCCGGGCCCGTGCTCGTGCAGCCGCCGTACGATGTCACGCTCGGACACGATGCCGACGATCGAGAAACCGTCCTCGGACACCACCGCGGCGCCGATGTTGTGCTCGGCGAGCAGCCCGAGCAGGTCTGTTACCGTCGCGTCGGGGCGGACGGTCGTCACCACGGAGCCCTTGGCCTGCAGAATCTTCCCAATCAGCATGGAAACCACCTCGGTTCGGCGTGGCTGGGGTATCCCTGGGTTTTGCCCTGGCCGGGTGCGCCCTAAGCATGAGCAGGGCGGCCCCTGCGACCGTTATGTCACACATGGTGGTGGGATGCGCGTCCCGCCCCAGATTAGTAACGTGTGAAATACCACAATCTCACCACGGGGAAACGATGACCGACAAGCTCAACACCGGCAGCCACGACCTACCGGTCTCCGAGGCCCTCGCCGCGTTCATGGGCACGGGCTGGGCCGACACCCACCGGGACGACCTGGCCGCGCTGCCGCAGGCCGCCTACACCGCCAAGCGCCGTGCCGCACTGGCCGCGCGCTTTCCGGGCGAGCGGCTGGTCATCCCGTCCGGCACGCTCAAGGTCCGCAGCAACGACACCGACTACCGGTTCAGGGCGCACAGCGCCTTCGCTTACCTGACCGGGGACCAGGAGCCGGACGACGTCCTGGTCGTCGAGCCCTCGGGGGCCGCGACCCTGTTCCTGCGTCCTCGTTCGCCGCGCTCGGCACCGGGACGGGCCGGGCAGGAGTTCTACCGCGACCGCCGCTACGGCGAGTTCTGGGTCGGCAGGCGCCCCGACCTGGCGGAGGCCGAGTCGCTCTACCTGATCGACTGCGCGCCGATCGATCGCCTCGGCGAAGCGCTCACCGGGCCCGCCAGGGTGCTGCGCGGGGTCGATGCCTCCGTCGACGCCCTGGTCTCCCCGCACGAGGGCGACGCGGAGCTTGAGACGTTCCTGTCCGAGATGCGGCTGATCAAGGACGAGTGGGAGGTCGCCGAGCTCCAGTTCTCCGTCGAGGCGACCGTCCGCGGCTTCGAGGACGTGGTCAGGGCGCTCCCCCAGGCGATGCGGCACCGGCGCGGCGAGCGCTACCTGGAGGGGGTCTTCGGGCTCCGCTCCCGTCTCGAAGGCAACGCCGTCGGCTACGACAGCATCGTGGCCTCCGGCGCGCACGCGTGCGTCCTGCACTGGATCCGCAACGACGGCGCCCTGAACGGCGACGACCTGCTCCTGCTGGACGCCGGCGTCGAGACCGACGCCCTCTACACCGCCGACATCACCAGGACCCTGCCGCTCTCCGGCCGCTTCAGCCCGGTCCAGCGGCAGGTCTACGAGCTGGTCCTGCAGGCGCAGGACGCGGCGATCTCCACCCTGCGCCCCGGCGCCAGGTTCCGTGACTTCCACATGGCGGCCATGCGGGTCATCGCCGAGGGGCTGCACGACTGGGGAGTGCTGAAGATCGGCGCCGACGAGGCCCTGGAACCCGGCAGCGGCCTGTACCGCCGCTACACGCTGTGCAGCAGCGGCCACATGCTCGGTATCGATCTGCACGACTGCGCCAAGGCCCGTGCCGAGACCTACCTGGACGGCGTGCTCGCGGAGGGGCAGGTGCTCACCGTCGAACCCGGCCTCTACCTCCAGCCCGACGACCTGACCCTTCCTCCCGAACTGCGCGGCATCGGCGTGCGCATCGAGGACGACCTCGTCATCACCGCCGACGGCGCCCGCCTGATGTCCTCCGGGCTGCCCCGCCGCCCGGACGAGATCGAGGAGTGGATGGCCGGGCTCCTCTCCTGACCCAGGCACCCACGACCCGCCGCCCGGACGGGCCCTAGTCTGGGCGGATGCCTGATTGCCTGGTGCTGGCCGGTCCGACCGACGAGATCTACTCCCCCGCCGCGCTGGACCTGCTCACCGAGGTGGAGCGGGAGCGGGCGGCGCGCTTCCTCAAGGAGGCCCACCGCCGCGACTTCGTGGCCGCCCACCTCCTGGTACGGCGCTGCGCCGCCCGGGTGACCGGAGTGCCCGAGGAGGAGCTGACGCTGCTGCAGCACTGCGACCGCTGTGGCCCGGGGCACGGCAGGCCGTCCCTGGCGGAGTTCCCCGAGCTCGGCGTCAGCCTCTCCCACACCGGGGGGTACGTGTGCGCGGCGGCGGGCCCGGGGCGGATCGGCGTCGACGCCGAGCGGGTGCCCGGGGGCCCGTTTGAGGAGTCCCTGGCGGCACAGGCGCTGTCCCCCGCAGAAAGGGCCCTGGTCGCCGACAACGAGTCGCTGATCCGTCTGTGGGTCCGCAAGGAGGCCCTCATCAAGCGCGGGGAGCTCGCCCTCGACGGCCTGCGCTCGGCCGACCTGTCCGCGCTTCCCCTCGACGGCGCCGGGGACGGACGGCGGCGCCTGGAGTGGGAGGGCAGGCACCTGCTGGAGTGGCGCACCGCCTCAGGCGTCACGGTCAGCGTCGTCACCGACCGCCCGGCCACGTTTGGCCTGTTCCCCGGGAGTCGGGTCGAGGAAGACCTGTGAGATGGCCGGGAAGCGTTCGGCGAGCGTGCGCTCGACCCGGTCCGCGGCGCGTTCGAGCGCGCCCGCCGTGCTCTCGTCGACGAAGTCCACCCGGGCGGCGACCATGATCTCATCGGGGCCCAGCATCATGGTCAGCAGCTCGACCACCGCCTCGACCTCGGGCATCGCGAGCAGTTCGGCCCTGATCTCCCGCTCGACCCGTGCCGGTGCCGACTGGCCGATCAGCAGGGAGGCGTTGGCGCGGATGAGGTTGAGCGCCACGCCCAGGAGCAGCAGGCCGATCACCACGGAGGCGGCGCCGTCCCACAGGGAGGATCCGGTCACCTGGTAGCCGAGCAGTCCGGCCGCGGCGATCAGCAGGCCGACCAGCGCGGCGGCGTCCTCGAAGACGACGGCCTTGAGCGCGGTGTCCGGGGTCCTGGCGACGTAGCGCCCCGGGCTGACCCGCAGTCTCCTGGCCTGCCCGCGCACCTGCGACAGGGCCTTGAGGAGGGAGATCCCCTCGACGACGAAGGCGATCGCCAGGACCAGGTAGGAGAGCCTCAGGTCGGCCAGTTCCTCGCCGTGGGCGATCTCGTGCACGCCATGGGTGATCGAGAACCCGGCTCCGCCGATGAGGGTGGCGAAGGCGGCCATGAGCGCCCAGAAGAAGCCCGCCATGCCGTACCCGAAGGGGTGGCGGGCGTCCGCGGGGCGTCCGGCCCTGCGCACCGCGATGAACAGCAGGACCTCGGTGACCGTGTCCGCGGCCGAGTGCGCGGCCTCGGACAGCATCGCCGAGGAGCCGCTGACCAGTCCCGCCACCAGCTTGGCCACGGCGATGGCGAGGTTGGCCAGCCCCGCGACGATCACCGTGCCGAGGCTCTCCTGCTTGTCCTCCACTCTTCACCTCCTCCCCGCCGTCCGGTCGTGACGCACGTCTCCTGCCCACCGTGGAATAGTTGAATCTTCACCTATGTTGACGGCAGAGAACGCTAGAAACCGTGCATATAACCCACAAGGGGTGAAACATGTCGCTCGTGCTCTCTCCCGAGGCCCAGGACCTGCTCTTCCGTGAGGCCCGTACGGCCAACACCTTCACCACGGAACCGGTGAGCGACGAACAGGTGCGAGCGATCTACGACCTGGTCAAGTACGCCCCCACCGCGATGAACCAGCAGCCGCTGCGAGTCGTCCTGGTGCGCTCGCCGCAGGCCCGGGAACGCCTGGTCCGCCTGATGGCGCCGGGCAACCAGGCCAAGACCGCGGCCGCCCCGCTGGTCGCCATCCTCGCCGCCGACCTCGACTTCCACGAGGAGCTGCCCAAGGTCTTCCCGCACCGGCCGCAGGCCAGGGACGCCTTCGCCGCCGACGAGGCGCTGCGCTCCCGCACCGCGACGTTCAACGCGGCGCTGCAGGTCGGCTACTTCATCCTGGGCGTACGCGCGGCGGGTCTCGCCGCGGGCCCGATGGCGGGCTACGACGCCGCCGGCGTCGACAAGGAGTTCCTCGACGAGGCCCACACCGTGCTGGCGGTCGTCAACATCGGCAGGCCCGGCCCTGACGCCTGGTTCGACCGCCTTCCCCGCCTGACCTACGAGGAGGTCGTAACCACCGTCTGAGGTAAGTTCTGCTCTATGAGCCAGGAGCGATCACGGCACGGCGGGCGAAACGGCCAACCCGTGGCGGCCTCCAGCACGACGAGCGAGGAACGGGTGATAGCAGCAGTGAACGACGAGGAGCCCCGCTGGCTCTCCACGATGGAGCAGCGGGCCTGGCGTGCTCATCTGGCCGCGCACAAACTACTTGAGCACCGCCTCGATCGTGACCTGCAGACCTTCGGGCTTTCGGTGAACGACTACGAGATCCTGGTCAACCTCTCGGAGAGCCCGGGCCACCGGATGCGCATGAGCGACCTCGCCGACGCCACGATCCAGTCCCGCAGCCGCCTGTCCCACCAGATCTCCCGGATGGAGGCAGCCGGACTGGTCGCCAGGGAGACCTGCGTCGACGACAGGCGCGGCACCTTCGCGGTGCTCACCGAGCACGGCTGGGCCACGATCCAGCAGGTCGCCCCGCATCACGTGGCCAGCGTACGGCAGCACTTCATCGACCTGCTGACCGACGACCAGCTGCGGGAGCTCGAAGCCGCCTACAGCCCGGTCGTGACCCACCTCAAGAGCCTGCGCTGAGTCCGTTCACCGGGTACGGCGCGCGCCGTACCCGGTGAACGGGTCACTTCTTCTTCTGGCCCTGCCGCTTCTCTCTGATCTTCATCGTGACCTCGATCGGGGAGCCCGCGAAGCCGAACTCCTCACGGATCCTGCGCTCGATGAACCGGCGGTAGGTCTCCTCAAGGAAGCCTGAGGTGAACAGCACGAACCTGGGCGGCTCGGTCGTCGCCTGGGTGGCGAAGAGGATCTTGGGCTGCTTGCCGCCCCTGACGGGGGGCGGGGTCGCCGCGACCAGCTCGGTGAGGAAGGCGTTGAGGCGGGCGGTCGGCACCCGGGTCGACCAGGACTCCAGCGCCTTCTCCAGAGCGGGGACGAGCCTGTCCACGTGCCAGCCGGTCTTGGCGGAGATGTTGACCCGCAGCGCCCACGGAACGCGGACGAGCTGACGGTCGATCTCCTTCTCCAGGTAGTAGCGGCGGTCCTCGTCGAGCAGGTCCCACTTGTTGAACGCCACGACCATGGCCCGCCCCGACTCGATCACCAGGGAGATGATCCGCAGGTCCTGCTCGGTCAGCGTCTCACTGGCGTCGATGAGCACGACCGCGATCTCGGAGCGCTCCAGGGCCGACCTGGTGCGCATGCTGGCGTAGAAGTCGGCGCCCTTCAGCTCGCGGTCACGCCTGCGGATGCCCGCGGTGTCCACGAAACGCCAGGTCTTGCCGCCCAGCTGGATCAGCTCGTCGACCGGATCGCGGGTGGTGCCCGCCATCGGGTCGACCAGGACGCGCTCCTCCCCCGCCAGCTTGTTCAGCAGCGAGGACTTGCCCACGTTCGGCTTGCCGAGCAGGGCCACCCTGCGCGGTCCCCGCTCCTCGCCGAAGCGCTGCGGCGGCGTCTCGGGCAGGCTGTCGAGGACCACGTCGAGCAGGTCACCGCTCGACCGGCCGTGCAGAGCCGAGACCGGGTGGGGCTCGCCCAGGCCGAGGGACCACAGCCCGGCGGCCTCAAGCTCCATCTGCTGGTTGTCGACCTTGTTCGCGGCGAGGATCACCGGCTTGCCCGAGGAGCGCAGCACGTGCCCGACGATCTCGTCGGCGTCGGTCACGCCGACCGTCGCGTCGACCACGAACAGGATCACGTCGGCCAGCTCCGCGGCCACCTGCGCCTGCTCGGCGATCCTCAGCGCCATACCGGTCGCGTCCGGGTCCCAGCCTCCGGTGTCGACGACCGTGAAGCGCCGTCCACGCCAGGTGGCGTCGTAGGTGACCCGGTCCCGGGTCACGCCCGGTACGTCCTCAACGACCGCCTCACGGCGGCCGATGATCCGGTTGACCAGCGTGGACTTGCCCACATTGGGGCGCCCGACCACGGCGACGACCGGCTGAGGACCGGCGTCCCGCCAGTCCTCCTCTGAGCCTTCCCCGGTACCTGAATCGACCGGCCCCGCGTCGATCCAGCCGCTGTCTTCTTCGAATTCCCCTGTCACGTCTTTTCCTTAATCAAACGCAGGATCTCGGCGACGACCTCGTCGAGGTTGAGCGCCGTTGTGTCGAGTTCTACGGCGTCGGCCGCCATCGCGAGCGGGTCCGCCTTGCGTGTGGAGTCCAGGGTGTCGCGCCTGGCCATCGCGGCCTTCTGCGCCTGCACCGTGGTGCCCGCCAGCTCCGCCGTACGGCGCAGCGCCCTGGCGTCGGCGCTCGCGGTCAGATAGATCTTGACCGGGGCGTCCGGGACGACGACCGTGCCGATGTCGCGGCCCTCGACGACGATGCCACCCTCGCCGATGATCTCACGCTGCTCGGCCACCAGCCTGCGCCGCACCTCGGGCACCGCGCTGACCGCGGAGACGGCCGCGGTGACCTCGGCGGTGCGGATGGGAGCCGCCACATCGGCGCCGTCCACGGCGACCGAGGGGGCGTCCGGGTCGGTGCCGAGCGTCAGCACCGGGCCGAGCGCCCTGGCGGCGATCGCCTCCTGGTCGGAGAGATCGACGCCCTGCTGGAGCATCCACCATGTGATCGCCCGGTACATCGCCCCGGTGTCGAGATAACGCAGCCCGAGCGCCCGCGCGACCCCGCGCGACGCGCTCGACTTGCCCGACCCCGAAGGACCGTCCATCGCGACGACCAGTCCGGTCACGACGCCTCTCCCTTGCAGCCCGCTTCAGTTGTCCGTACGAGGCTACCGGGAACGGCGAGGCGATCGCGCATCGGACGACCCGCGGCCGCCGTGAACGGGCCGCGGGGACCGCTTCTAGGGAAGCTGCCAGCCGCCCGCCCGCAACGCCTCCGACAGGGCCGGTACGGCCTCCGGCTGGACCTGCAGTTCGGCGGCGCCCAGGGGCAGCCCCGGGGTGTGCTCAAGGCGGACGTCCTCGATGTTGACACCCGCCGCCTCGGCCACCTGGAACAGCCGGGCCAGCTCTCCGGGGCGGTCGCCGATGACGACCTGGACGCTCGCGTAGGCACGCGCGGGACCGCCGTGCTTGCCGGGAATCCTGGTCGTGCCCACCACACCGCGGCGCAGCAGGCCGGTGACGCCGTCCATGCCGGCGTTCCCGTCCGCCGGGGCTGCGGCGGCGCGCAGCGCGGCGGCGGCGGTGGCCAGATCGTCCGCGATCGCCTCGAGCACGTCGGCGACCGGCAGCGCGTTGCCCGACAGGATGCCGGTCCACAGCGCCGGGTCCCCCGCCGCGATGCGGGTGACGTCACGGACCCCCTGACCGGCCAGGCCGAGCGCGGTCCCGGAGGCCTCGGCGAGCCTGGCGGCCACCGCGGAGGCGGCCACGTGCGGGGCGTGCGAGACGACCGCGACGGCCCTGTCGTGCTCGTCCGCGCCGACCTCGACGGCCTCGCCGCCGCAGAGCTTGATCAGGCCGCGCAGAGCCTCGACCGCGTCGGGCGAGGTCTCCTCCGTCGGGCACAGCGCCCACGGCCTGCCCAGGAACAGGTCGGCCCTGGCCGCCGCCGGGCCCGAGCGCTCCCTGCCCGCCAGGGGGTGCCCCGGCGCGTAGGTGCTCAGGTCGCAGCCGAGCGCCGCCGCTCCCTCGATCGGCAGCCGCTTGACGCTGGCCACGTCGGTGTAGAAGCGCGCCGCGCCCTCCCGCTGCAGACGGGCGATCTGGTCGGCGACGAGGTGCGGCGGGACCGCGACGACCGCGAGCCCGACCCGCCGCCCGTCCCACTCGACGCCCGCGCCGAGTTCCCGCGCCAGCCGTACGGCTCCCGCGTCGCGGTCGGCCAGGTGGACGGGGACGTCGTGGCCGCGCAGGGCGAGGGCGACCGAGGTACCGATCAGGCCCGTGCCGACGACGAGGACGCTCTCAAGGCCGTTCACACGCACTCCTCCGGCGTGACGCTTGGACGGGGGTCACTGGGCGATGTCGACCCGCAGGGCCGCCGCGCCGTGCAGGTAGACATGGTGGATCTCCTGACGCGGCCGGTCGGTCTCCACGTGCGCCATCAGCCGTACGACGCGGGGCAGCGCGCCCGGGACGTCGATCTCCGAGGCGCAGATCAACGGGACGTCGTGAAAGCCGAGCTTGCGTGCCGCCAGGGCGGGGAACTCGGCGTTCAGGTCGGGCGTCGCGGTGAAGATCACACTGATCACGTCGTCGGTGGTGAGCCTGTTGCGTCCCATCACCTCCGTGACCAGCTCGGTCACCCCGGCCAGGATCGCGTCCCTGTCGTTCGCGTCGACCTGGACCGCCCCGCGGATCGCCCGCACCATCGTCGCTCCTTCGTGTCCTGAACGTGTATGTCGGGGAAGGTTACCGGCCTCGGGTCACAGACCCACGGCGGCGTAGAGTTCCCCGACCTCCTTGAGGGTCAGCGCGCGGATCGTCCCCGGCTTGAGCCTGCCGAGTTTGACCGGGCCGAACTCGATACGGGCCAGGTCGATGACCGGGTGCCCGACCTCCTCCAGCATGCGGCGGACGATGTGCTTGCGCCCCTCGTGCAGGACGATCTCCACCAGGGCCTGCTGGCCGTGCTCCTGGACGATGCTGAAGGAGTCGGCCTTGGCGATGCCGTCCTCAAGCTCGACGCCCTTCTTCAGGCGGTGGCCCAGGTCACGCTCGATCCTGCCCGGCACCTTCGCCCAGTACTTCTTCTGCACGCCGTAGCTGGGGTGGGTGAGCCGGTTGGCCAGTTCCCCGTCGTTGGTGAGCAGGATGAGGCCCTCGGTCTCGGTGTCGAGACGGCCCACGTGGAACAGCCGCTCGGTGCGGTCGGCCACGTAGTCGGCCAGCGAGGGGCGGCCGTCGGGGTCGGACATGGTGCTGACGACGCCGAGCGGCTTGTTGATGGCGAGGTAGACGAGGTCGGGCATCGTCGGCAGACGCTTGCCGTCCACGTGGATGACCTGCTTGGCGGGGTCGACCCTGGCGCCGAAACGGCGGACGGTCTGGCCGTCGACCGTCACCCTGCCCGCGCCGATCATCTCCTCGCACGCCCTGCGGCTTGCGACGCCCGCCTGGGCGAGGACCTTCTGCAGCCGCACACCGCCGGGGACCTCGGTGGTGTCGCGCTCGTCGACGTAGTCGGAGTCGTAGAAGTCGAAGTCGCGCTTGGGCTGGCGGGCGGTCTTGAACCGGTCGTTCTCGATCCCCCCGGGCCGCAGAGCGGGCTTCTGGCCCTGCCGGTCCTTCGCCGAGGCGCCCTTGGCGGGCGCGGGACGGCGCTCGCCGTAGGAGTCGGCCCGGCCACCGCCGATCGTACGGACCTCCGCGCCACGGCCGGTCTTGCCGTAACGACCTCGGGAACCGCCACCGCGGTTCTCCCTCGGACCGCCCTCCGGCCTGCCGTACCGGCCGCGCGAGCCGCCGCGCTCGTCGGAGAACCCACCACGGTCATCGCGACGGGGACCCTCGGAACGGAACCCACCCCGATCGTCACGACGCGGACCCTCAGAACGGAACCCACCCCGATCGTCACGACGCGGACCCTCGGAACGGAACCCACCCCGGTCATCGGAACGGAAACCGCCCCGGTCATCACGACGAGGGGAATCCTGCCGGAAACCGCCCTCCGGCCTGCCGTACCGGCCGCGTGAGCCGCCGCGCTCGTCGGACTGGAACCCGCCGCGTGACCCGCCGCGCTCCGCGCGGAAGCCGCCACGGTCCTCGGAGCGGAAGCCACCCCGATCATCGCGACGCGGGCCCTCGGAACGGAACCCGCCGCGATCGGCGCGGAAACCACCGCGATCGTCGCTCCGGGGACCGCCACGGGAGGCGCCTCGGGAGGCGTCCGGGCGGAAACCGCCCTGCGATCCGCCTCTGGAGTCGCCGCTCCCGCGGTAGCCGCCACCGCGCGGGGCGCCGCCACGGCCTCGACCGCGTCCATCACCGGACGGGGTACCACGCCTGCTGTTCACTGCTTCTGCTCCTCTAGGTTTTCCACGTCGTCTGGCAGGAAGGGCGCGAGTTCCGGAAGCTCTTCGAGCTCCCGCAGGCCCATCCGCTCAAGGAAATATGAAGTCGTCCGGTAGAGCAACGCCTGCCCCTCCGGATCGGTGCCGGCCTCTTCGACCAGCCCCCTGGCCACCAGCGTGCGCATGACGCCGTCGCTGTTGACCCCTCGGATGGCCGCCACCCTGGCCCGGCTGACCGGCTGGCGGTAGGCGACCACGGCCAGCGTCTCAAGCGCCGCCTGGGTGAGCCGCGCCTGCTGGCCGTCACGGACGAACCGTTCGACGAGGGCCGCGCATCCGGCCCGCGTGTAGAACCGCCAGCCGCCCGCGACCTCTCTCAGGTCAAAACCCCGGCCCTGGGCCGTGTATTCCGCCGCCAGCGCCCGAAGCGCGGCGGAGATCTCGGGAACGGGCCGTTCCAGCGCCTGGGCGAGGATCGTCTCGGCGACCGGCTCGTCGACCACGAGCAGGATCGCCTCAAGCCCGGCGCGCAGGCCGGGGCCGGACGCCTCATCGGTCATCGGAGGGCTCCTTACCCGCGCTCGCGTCGTAGTCGTCGGCGACGGTCACATCACCGTCGTCGCTGCCGGTCCAGGTCACATGCAGCTCGCCGAGGGGCTCGACCTGCTCGAAGGAGACCGCCGCCTCCCGGTAGAGCTCCAGGACGGCCAGGAAACGAGCGACAACCTCGAAGGTGCCCGTGCAGTCGGAGGTGAGAGCGCGGAAGGTCGCCCGGCGCATGCGCCGCAGCCGCTGGACAAGGATAGCCGCCTGTTCGCGGACATTGGCGAGCGGTTGGTAGATGTGGGCGACGGAGACCGCGGGGGGAACCCTGGGTGCGAAGGCGCGCCGGGCCAGCTCCGCCAGCCGTTCCGGGCCGACGCCGAGGACCAGCGTGGGCAGCAGGTTGGCGAACCTCGCCTCCATCGGCACGATCCTGGGGAAGCGCAGGGCCTCCTCCGCCATCCGGGAGGAGAAGACCTTCACGACCTCCTTGTAGGCGCGGTACTGCAGGAGACGGGCGAACAGCAGGTCCCTGGCCTCAAGGAGCGCGAGGTCCTCCTCGTCGTCGACCTCTCCCGAGGGCAGCAGCCTCGCCGCCTTGAGGTCGAGCAGGGTCGCGGCCACGAGGAGGAAGTGGCTCGTCTGGTCGAGGTCCCATTCGGGGCCCCTGGCCCGGATGTGGGCGATGAACTCGTCGGTGACCTTGCTGAGCGAGACCTCGGTGATGTCCAGCTTGTGCTTGGAGATCAGGCCGAGCAGCAGGTCGAAGGGACCCTCGAAGACCTCCAGGTGCACTCTGAAGGTGTCGTCGGCCGTCTGTGCCTGCTCGGTCATCCCGTCATTGTCCCGCACCGGGATCCCGGTCACCGCGGGTGAGGGGTGGTTACTCGGCGTTCCACCTGGCGAGGACCTCGCGGGCCAGCTCCCGGTAGGCGCTCGCGCCGAGTGAGGAGGGGTCGAAGCTGGTGATGGGCTCTCCGGCGACCGTGGCGTCGGGGAAGCGGACCGTCCGGTTGATCACCGTGTGGTAGACCTTCTCGTCGAACGCCTCGACCACCCGGGCGAGCACCTCACGGCCGTGCAGGGTGCGCGCGTCGTACATGGTGGCGAGCAGGCCCTCGATGACCAGGTCCTCGTTGATGCGCTGCTGGACCTTGATGATGGTGTCCATCAGCAGCGCGACACCACGCAGGGCGAAGAACTCGCACTCCAGCGGCACCATGACGCCGTGCGCGCAGGCCAGCGCGTTGATCGTGAGCAGACCCAGGGACGGCTGGCAGTCGATCAGGCAGACGTCGTACTCGGGCAGCAGGGGCTTGATCACCCTGCCGAGCACCTGCTCGCGGGCGACCTCGGTGACGAGCTGGACCTCGGCCGCCGACAGGTCGATGTTGCTCGGCAGCAGGTCCATGCCCTCGACGCCGGTCTCCATCAGCACGTCCCTGGCGGTGATCTGCGGCTCCATGAGGAGGTTGTAGACCGTCAGATCGAGCTGGTGGGGGTTGATGCCGAGGCCGACGGACAGGGCGCCCTGCGGGTCGAAGTCGACCAGCAGCACCCTCAGCCCGGCCTCGGCCAGCGCCGCGCCCAGGTTGATGGTCGTGGTCGTCTTGCCGACGCCGCCCTTCTGGTTGACCATGGCCACGACGCGCGCCGGTCCGTGCACCGTACGAGGGGATGGGTCGGGGAACACCGGGCGAGGCCGCCCGGTGGGGCCGAGAACGCCCCCGCTCCGGGGGGTGCCGGTGGTCTTGGTGTCCCCCCATGGATTCTCGGGGTTTCCAGGGGCCGTCCCCCGGCCAGAACCGTCGGTGGTCACAGTCACCAGTCGAACCTCCCTGACGGCCTCGAACCGGACCGTCCGGACGGACACTATGGCGTCAACACGTATGCGGCAAGGCGGCACGCCCGGACACGACAAAGGTCAATGCCGCACGCGCGGATGCGCGGCGGCACAGGCCTCACGGAGTTTGTCGACCGTGACCAGGGTGTACACCTGGGTGGTGGTCACCGAGGCGTGGCCGAGTAGTTCCTGAACCACCCTAACGTCCGCGCCCCCGTCCAGGAGGTGTGTTGCGAACGAATGTCGCAAGATATGGGGGGAGATTCCCGCCAGCCCTCCGCGTTCGGCCGCCGCCTGCAGCACCTCCCAGGCCCCCTGCCGGGTGAGCCTTCCGCCTCTGGCGTTGAGGAAGAGCCCCGAACCACCCCTGCCGTGGGCGGCGATGCCGGGACGGGCGCGGGTGAGGTAGACCCTGAGCGCCTCCCTGGCGAAACGGCCGAGTGGCACCAAACGGGAGTGTCCGTCCTTGCCTCGCAGCCTCACCCGCTGGCTGGCCGGGCTCAGGTCGACGTCCTCGACCGCGAGCCCGACCGCCTCGGAGATGCGGGCGCCCGTGCCGTACAGCAGTTCGAGCAGCGCCCGGTTGCGCATCGTGAGCGGCGCCCCCTCCGGGCCCGAGGCCGCGATCAGACGCTCGACCTCGTCCACGCTGATCGCCTTGGGCAGGCGCCTGAGCTGGCGCGGCGGACGCACCCTGCGGGTGGGGTCGTGGTCGCACACGCCCTGACGCAGGGCGAAGCGGTGCAGACCCCGCACCGAGGAGACCGCGCGCGCCGTCGAGCTGTCCACGAGCGCCCGATGCTCCTCGTCTCCCTCCCGCAGCGCGGTGAGGAAGGCTGCGACGTCGGCCTCCGCGACCTCGCCGAAGGTGGCGCGGCCGCGGTTCCTCAGGTGTTCCAGGTATCGAAGGAGGTCACGACGGTAGGAGGCCAGGGTGTTGGCCGCCAGGCCCCGCTCCACCGCCAGGTGGGCGAGGTAGCTGGCCAGGACGACCTCCGTCTCGCTCAGGGCTCCTCCTGTCATGCCTCCGGTGCGTCGGCGGGCCGCAGCGAGGCGAAAGCATCCGCCGAAGCGGCGTATGCGGCGAGAATACCGGCCACGGCTTGGGAATTGTGGATCATTCCCGCCAGGGCACGGCGAACCGCGTCTGACAGGGGGATCCAGACCACCGGCATGTCGGACTCCTCGTGTCGTCCGACGAAGTCGAACTCCCCCTCGGGGATGAGGCTGAGGTCCCTGGCCAGGAAGATCCTGGTCCGCTCCCCCGTCATCCCGGGCGAGGTGAAGGCGTCGACCAGGGTGTGCCAGGTCCGTGCCCGGTAGCCCGCCTCCTCTGCCAGCTCCCTGGCTGCCGCCTCCTGCAGCGGCTCGTCCTCGACGTCCCGCAGGCCCGCGGGCAGTTCCCACAGCAGGTGCCCGGCCGCGTGGCGGTACTGCCTGAGCAGCAGCACACGGTCCTGGTCGTCGAGCGCGACCACCGCGACGGAGCCGGGATGGAGCGCGTAGTCACGGTTGACGACCTCTCCGTCCGGCATGACCACGGCGTCGGTCACCACGGTGATGACGCGCCCGCTGAAGTGCCTGACCGAGGAGACGACCTTCCACTCCTCGGGGACGTCCACGACGTCCCCGGCGTTCAGGGCCTTGACGGTGTCGCTCACTTGCTCCTGCCCGCCTTGGCCGCGGTGCCGCGGATGTCGGCGTAGGTCAGGGCCGCCCCGATCAAACCCTTGAACAGGGGGTGCGGGCGGGTGGGGCGGGAACGGAACTCGGGGTGCGCCTGGGTGCCGATGAAGAACGGGTGCACGTCGACGGGAAGCTCGGCGTACTCCACGAGACGGCCGTCCGGCGAGAGCCCGGAGAAGACCATGCCGATCTTCTCAAGCTGCTCGCGGTAGGAGTTGTTGACCTCGTAGCGGTGCCGGTGGCGCTCCTCGACCTTGGCCATGCCGTACAGCTGGCGGGCCAGGGAGCCCTCGGAGAGTTTGGCGGGGTACAGGCCGAGGCGCATGGTGCCGCCCATGTCGCGCTCGCCGGAGACGACGTCCTCCTGGTCGGCCATGGTCGAGATGACCGGGTGGGTGGTCTCGGGGTCGAACTCGGTGCTGCCCGCGTCCTCGACGCCCGCAAGGTTGCGGGCGGCCTCGATGACCATGCACTGCATGCCCAGGCAGATGCCGAGCAGCGGGATCTTGGTCTCTCTCGCGTGCCGTACGGCGCCCAGCTTGCCCTCGATGCCGCGCACACCGAATCCGCCGGGAATCAGCACACCGTCGACGCCGTCGAGCTCACGGGCCGCGCCCTCGGGGGTCTCGCAGTCGTCGCTCTTGACCCAGCGGATGTTGACGCGGGCGTCGTTGGCGAAGCCGCCCGCGCGCAGCGCCTCGGTGACCGACAGGTAGGCGTCGGGCAGGTCGATGTACTTGCCGACGAGGGCGATCGTGACCTCCTTCGCCGGGCGGTGCACCCGGCGAAGGAGCTGCTCCCACTCCTTCCAGTCGACGTCGCGGAAGGGCAGGCCGAGGCGGCGCACCACGTAGGCGTCCAGGCCCTCGGAGTGCAGCACCCTGGGGATGTCGTAGATGCTCGACGCGTCGACGGCGGAGACGACCGCGTCCTCGTCGACGTCGCACATGAGGCTGATCTTGCGCTTGAGGGAGTTGGTGATCGGCCGGTCGGAGCGGCACACGATCGCGTCGGGCTGGATGCCGATGCTGCGCAGCGCGGCGACCGAGTGCTGCGTCGGCTTGGTCTTCAGCTCGCCGCTCGGCCCGATGTACGGCAGCAGCGACACGTGCAGGAAGAAGACGTTGTCCCGGCCCACCTCGTGGCGGACCTGGCGGACCGCCTCAAGGAAGGGCAGCGACTCGATGTCGCCGACGGTGCCGCCGACCTCGGTGATGACCACGTCGACGTCGGGGCCCGCCATGGCCCGGATGCGGTCCTTGATCTCGTTGGTGATGTGCGGAATGACCTGGACGGTGTCGCCGAGGTACTCGCCACGGCGCTCCTTGGCGATGACGTTGGAGTAGACCTGGCCGGTGGTGACGTTGGCGGAGCCGTGCAGCTCGGTGTCGAGGAAGCGCTCGTAGTGGCCGACGTCGAGGTCGGTCTCGGCTCCGTCGTCGGTCACGAAGACCTCGCCGTGCTGGAACGGGTTCATCGTCCCGGGGTCCACGTTGAGGTAGGGGTCGAGCTTCTGCATGGTGACCCGCAGGCCCCGCAGCTTCAGGAGGCGGCCGAGGCTGGAGGCCGTCAGTCCCTTGCCGAGGCTGGAGGCGACGCCGCCGGTGACGAACAGATGCTTGGTGTGTGCGGCGCTGCGCAAGGAGTCTCCCGTGGTCGTCATAGATCAGTCGGCGCGTCCTGCTGACGGCCTACATGTCCACGGGCTCTCAGAATATCAAACGGTTCCCGTGATCGGCCCGTACATCCCCTGACCCGCATTTCGCCGTCATATGACCTGACGGTACCTTGGGCCGCTATGTCACTTCGTGGTGTGGTACGGCGTGCCATGGGCAGCCTTGTGCACCGTGTCTGGTCCGCGATCCGCACCGTGGGCGCGGTGAGCGCCACCAGCCCCGCGGGCTACCGCTTCCGCCACATCGGCGAGGGCGCGTGCCTCGCCTTCCCCATGGGGGCCGTCTTCGGCGAGGCCTGGATCGAGATCGGCGCCCACACCCTGGTCGGCGAGCGGGTGTCGATCTCCGCGGGCATGGGCCCCGGCGTCGACCTCGGCCCCGTCTCGATCGTGCGGATCGGCGAGAGCTGCTCGATCGGCAGGGGCAGCCACATCGTGGGACACCAGTCGATCGACATCGGCGACCATGTCTTCACCGGCCCCTACGTGTACATCACCGACCAGAACCACGTCTACGACGACCCGGAGACGCCGATCGGCCGTCAGTGGCCGCGCAACAACCCGGTGGTCATCGGTTCGGGCTCCTGGCTCGGCACCGGCGCGATCATCCTGCCGGGGACCAGGATCGGCAGGCAGTGCGTGGTCGCGGGCGGCGCCGTGGTCCGCGGCGAGTTCCCCGACCACAGCGTGATCGCCGGGGTGCCCGCCCGGGTCGTGCGCCACCACGTGCCGGGGCGGGGATGGTTGCCGCCCCACCTGGACGGCACCTCGGCCGGCCGTGCCGGGACCGTGGCCGCGGACCGGGCCCTCGGCGCGTCGGCCGCACCGGCGGGCTCGACACCGCCGTGACCCCCGCGCCCGGGGCCGGTCCGTCGGCCGTCGGCTGAGAGGCGCCTGCGGGGTCGTCCGCCGGGAGGCGGAGGGACGGTCACCCGCCCGGGGGAAATCGCCGCGCAGCAGGGTGGATTGTGGCGTTTTTTCCTTGTGAGCGACCCGAAGAAGCTCGTAGCTTTCCGGGTGTTCGCCCCGGCTTGACGGATATGGCGGGGATCGTGGAGGGGATTGCGTTGAGCGGAGTTCGTATCGGCCGCAGGCTGCTCGCTGCTGCCACAGGAGGAGTCGCGGCACTGGCCGTGACGGCCGGTCCGGTGACGGCGGCACGGGCGGACGGCGGCGCGCCCGAGGTCGTCGCCAAGGGCCTCGACAGCCCGCGCGGCATCTCCTTCGGTCCCGACGGTGCCCTCTACATCGCCGAGTCCGGTCACGGCGGCAAGGTCAAGTGCGCCATGACCCCCGCCAAGAAGGGGGAGAAGGCGGAGAAGATGTGCTTCGGCCTGACCGGGCGGATCAGCGTCCTGAAGGACGGCAAGACCTCCGTGCTGGTCGGCGGCCTGCCCTCGGCTGCCAGCGGCCCGTTCGCCCTCGGCCCGCACGACGTGGCGTTCACCCCCAAGGGCGACCTGCTGGTGACCGTCGGTTTCTCCGGCGACACCGCCTTCCGTGCCAAGCTCGGCCCCAAGGCCAGGACCCTGGGCACGCTGCTGACCCTCTCCACCAAGGGCAGGCGGCTGTCCTTCGCCGACCTGGCCGCCCACGAGACCAGGCACAACCCGGACCGCAAGGACAAGGGCAGCGCCGTGGACTCCTACCCGTTCGGCCTCGCCCCGCTGCCCGGCGGCGGCGCGCTGGTCACCGACACCGGCGGCAACTCCGTGCTGCGGGTCGACCGCAAGGGCAGGGTCAGCACCGAGGCGGTCCTGCACGCCAGGTCCGTCGCCGCTCCCCCGGCGCTCAAGATGCCCAAGGGCAGCAAGATCCCGATGCAGTCGGTGCCGATGGGCATCGCCAAGGGCCCCGACGGCGCCTACTACATCGCCGAGCACGGCGGATTCCCCAACCCCGAGGGGGCGGCCCGGGTCCTCCGTCTCAAGGACGGCAAGGTCACCACCGCCGCACGCGGCTTCACCACGGCCGCCGACGTGACCTTCGACGCCAAGGGGCGGCTGATCGTCCTGGGGTCCGCCGGACCGCTTCCCGCCAACGGCATGAGCAAGACCACCGTCTACCGCGTCGAGGGTGACGGCACCCGTACCGAGCTTCTCAAGCCCGGCACGCTGACCACCCCCCTCGGCGTGGCCGTAGGCCCCGACGGCGCCGTCTATGTGGCCGACAAGGCCATGGCGCCCGGCAAGGGCGAAATCCTCCGGATCCCCGTTTCGGAGTAGCCCGCGGGAAACAGGCGGGGGCGTGTCCATCACGGACACGCCCCCGCCGCCGTTTCGCCCGGCACCGGAACCCGGCGGGATCCACCGGTGCCCCGAGGACGTTGAATGGGAGGACCGAGACACCACGGAGGCACGATGCTCGCGGCACTGACAGGCCTTGGACTCTCCACCGCGGCGGGGCTGAACGCCTACATACCGCTGCTGGTCGTCGGCCTGCTCGCCAACCTCACCGACCAGGTGCGGCTGCAGCCGGAGTTCGCCTGGCTGGCCAACGGCTGGGTGCTCGCGATCGTCGGCGTGCTGCTGGTCGCCGAGTTCGTCCTCGACAAGGTCCCGGTGGTCGACAGCGTCAACGACATGATCCAGACCGTGATCCGCCCGCTGTCCGGCGGCGTGGTCTTCAGCGCGACCGAGGCCGCGGCCCGGCTCGACGGCTCCGACTGGATGACCCACAACCCCTGGGCCGGCTGGGTGCTCGGCATCGGCGTCGCGCTCGCGGTGCACGTGATGAAGGCGACCGCCAGACCGGTGGTCAACGCCACGACCGCCGGGGTGGGGGCACCGGTGGTGAGCACGATGGAGGACGTGGGGTCTCTCGCCATGGCCCTGGTTGCGATCTTCCTCCCGGTCCTGGTCGTGATCGCGGTTGCCGTGCTCGCGGTGTTCGCCTGGTGGACCGTCCGCCGCCTACGGCGCCGCCGCGCCCTGCGGCGAAGTCCCGTCTGAACCCCGGCGCCCCGAGGCGGACACCGGCGGGGTGCACGGCGAGGTCCCTTCGGCTCCCGGCCGGACCCCGCGCACGTCGCGAACCCCCGTGTGCACGGGCAGGCGGGCTATGCTCGAAACACCTGTTTCCCCCGCCGGGAGGTGATCAAGATCACCACTTTCCTCACCATCGTGCTGGTGCTCATGGTGCTGTTCCTTCTCGCCGGAGGTGTGGGCGTCTACCTCCTGGTCAAGCTCGGCAAGAAGGCCACGAAGAAGGCCAGGAAGGTGACCGAGCGGGTGGCCTCCCAGGTGGCGGCGATGGACCCGGGCCAGGCCGGTGAGACCGAGCGGATGCGCCTGGACCTGCGCAAGGAGGTCTCCCTGACCCGGCAGGCCGTCGACCAGGCGCTCCAGGCCGGATGGGGGCTGGGCGACCTGCCGCGGCTGGTGGCCGAGATCGGCGTGCACGCCGACCAGCTGGACGGCCAGCTCGCGCTCTACGCCCGGCACAGCCGGAACTCCGCCTACGTCGACCACGCCTCCCTCGGCCGTCTGCGCGAGCACCACGCCAAGCTGACCACCTCGTGCGCCAGAATCCGGGCGGACCTGCTCAACGACCAGATGACGCACTCCGCGAACGGCATCGACGACATCCGGGACCGGACCGACCTGGAGATCGAGGCGCGCCGCCGCGCTCCCGACCCCCTGGACGAGATCGACGAGCTCTACCGCCGCACCGCGGTGCCCCGTTTCCCCGACGACGAGCGCCGCTCAGACCACCGCTGAGAGCCTCCGCCGAGACGGGCGGGGCCGTACGACACCCGCCCGTGTTCCGGCGGGCCGGGTCAGGAGACCCCCGCCTCGCGCATGTCGCGGACCTCGCGCTTGAGCTCCTTGATCTCGTCACGCAGCCTGGCGGCCACCTCGAACTGCAGGTCCGCCGCCGCCTGGTGCATCTGCTCGGTGAGCGACTCGACCAGGGCCTCAAGCTGCGCCCTGGGCATCTCCCCCGCGATCGCCCTGGCGTGCTGACCGGCCTGCTTGACCGCGAAGCCGGGGACCGGGGCCTTGCCGCGCGACTGCTGACGGCCGCTGCCCCCGAGGAGCTGGGCGGTGTCGGCGTCCTCCCGGTTGAGGGAGTCGAGGATGTCGGCGATCTTCTTGCGGAGCGGCTGGGGGTCGATGCCGTTGGCCTCGTTGTAGGCCGTCTGCTTGGCCCGGCGCCGGTTGGTCTCCTCGATCGCCCGCTCCATGGAGGGGGTGATCCGGTCGGCGTACATGTGGACCTGGCCGGAGACGTTACGGGCCGCGCGGCCGATGGTCTGGATCAGCGAGGTCTCCGAGCGCAGGAAGCCCTCCTTGTCGGCGTCGAGGATGGCCACCAGGGAGACCTCCGGCAGGTCCAGGCCCTCACGGAGCAGGTTGATGCCGACCAGCACGTCGTACTCGCCCAGCCGCAGCTCTCGCAGCAGCTCGATGCGGCGCAGCGTGTCGACCTCGCTGTGCAGGTAGCGGACCCTGATGCCCAGTTCGAGCAGGTAGTCGGTGAGGTCCTCCGACATTTTCTTGGTCAGCGTGGTGACCAGGACGCGCTCGTCCTTCTCCGCGCGGGTCCTGATCTCGTGGACCAGGTCGTCGATCTGCGACTTCGTGGGTTTGACGACCACCTCGGGGTCGACCAGGCCGGTCGGCCTGATCACCTGCTCGACGACGTCGCCGCCGGAGCGGCCCAGCTCGTAGGAGCCGGGCGTCGCCGAGAGGTAGACCGTCTGGTCGATCCGCTCCAGGAACTCCTCCCACTTCAGCGGGCGGTTGTCCAGGGCGGAGGGCAGCCGGAAGCCGTGCTCGACGAGCGTGCGCTTACGGGAGGCGTCCCCCTCGTACATCGCGCCGATCTGCGGGACCGTCTGGTGCGACTCGTCCAGCACCAGCAGGAAGTCCTCGGGGAAGTAGTCGAGCAGGGTGTTCGGCGCGCTGCCCGGGGATCGGCCGTCCATGTGCCGCGAGTAGTTCTCGATGCCGGAGCAGGTGCCGATCTGGCGCATCATCTCCAGGTCGTAGGTGGTGCGCATGCGCAGCCGCTGGGCCTCAAGGAGCTTGCCCTGGCGCTCCATCCGCTGCAGGCTCTCTGCCAGCTCGGCCTCGATGTCCCGCACGGCCCGTTCCATCCGCTCGGGGCCCGCCACGTAGTGGGAGGCGGGGAAGATGTAGAGCTCCTCGTCCTCGGTGATCACCTCACCGGTCAGCGGGTGCATGGTGGACAGCTTCTCGATCTCGTCACCGAACATCTCGATCCGTACGGCGAGCTCCTCGTACTTCGGGATGATCTCGATCGTGTCGCCCCGCACCCGGAAGGTGCCGCGGGTGAAGGCCAGGTCGTTGCGGGTGTAGTGCATGTCGACCAGGCGCCGCAGCAGCGTGTCGCGCTCGATCTCCTGACCGACCTTCAGGGCGGTCATCCGGTCGACGTACTCCTGGGGGGTTCCCAGGCCGTAGATGCACGAGACCGAGGCGACCACGACCGTGTCGCGGCGGGTCAGCAGCGAGTTGGTCGCGGAGTGGCGCAGCCGCTCGACCTCCTCGTTGATGGAGGAGTCCTTCTCGATGTAGGTGTCGCTCTGCGGGACGTACGCCTCCGGCTGGTAGTAGTCGTAGTAGGAGACGAAGTACTCGACCGCGTTGTTGGGCAGCATCCCCCGCAGCTCGTTGGCGAACTGCGCGGCGAGCGTCTTGTTCGGCTGGATGACCAGGGTCGGCCGCTGCAGCCGCTCGATCAGCCAGGCGACCGTGGCCGTCTTGCCCGTGCCCGTCGCGCCCAGCAGGACGGTGTCCTTGTCACCCGCCCTCACCCGCCGCTCAAGCTCGGCGATCGCGGCCGGCTGGTCGCCGGAGGGGGTCATGTCGGTGACGACCTCGAAGGGGGCCACCTTGCGCTGCAAATCTGTTACCGGCCTCACCTCACCCACTGTAGGACGCCCCACCGACATTCCCGTCCCCTCTCCGGGAACCCCGTAGGGCACGGCGTTCAGCACCCGTTCAATCGGCTGTCAAGCCATCCGCAAGCCACATGTTCTTTACTGGCATCCCTGCAGGCAATCACAAAGCGTGATATATCGGGCTTTCGGACAAGACCCACGGAGGTGTGATGTCGCGGCCAAAAGAGGCCATCCAGGCGGCGGTCGCGGCCGCCCAGGCGTACGGCCAGGGCGGAGACCTGCGCCAGATCGCCGGGCAGGTCGCAGGCCAGCTCACCGGTCAGGTGACGGGACAGGCAGGGGAACAGGGCTTCACGCTCAACCCCACCGACTTCCTCGCCGCGCGTGAGCAGGGCGCGTCCGTCGGCACGCTGATCGAAGCCCGCAGCGCCTCACTGAACGAGGCCGGGGAGATCGTCAACCGCAGCTTCAGCGGCAGCGGCCAGAACGGCGAGGCGGTCCACGTGATCTCCCCCGTGGTGATCCCCAAGAGCACCACGGCACGGGTCGTCATCCCTCTGGTCGTCCTGGCGGGACTCGGCCTGGTCGGCCTGATCGCCAACGGCCTGCCCGAGGGCGCGCGGGTGCTGTTCGGCCCGCACTACTGGGCCGTCCTGGTGCTGGCCGCGGCGTTCCTGTGGTGGCGGCGCAGCGTCGTCATGGTCCCCGAGGGCTGCAAGGCGCTGATCACCAAGTTCGGCAAGCTCGTCCAGATCGCCGAACCCGGGCGGGTGACGCTGCTCAACCCGTGGAAGCGGGTCAGCTACATCGTCAACACCACCCGTGAGTACCCCTTCAACGCCCCCATCCGCGAGGCCCCGACCCAGCAGGGCGTCAAGGCGAGCGTCGACCTCTTCCTGCAGTTCCGGATCGAGGACCCGGCCGAGTTCATCTTCGTCCTCGGCTCGGTCGGCGGCTTCCAGGCCAAGCTGCAGAACGCGATCAGCGAGGTGACCCGCTCCCTCATCTACGCCCAGCGCGCCGAGGACATCTACGACCTGGTCGGCGAGAGCACCCTGGGCATGCTGGACAGTCTCAACCAGCAGTTCCTGCCCGCCGTACGGCTCACCGACGTGAACATCACCCACGCCGAGCCCTCCAGCCAGGAGTACCGGATGGACCTGGCGGCGCCGGAGATGATCAGGGTCGCCAAGGAGGCCTACACCTACGAGTACGAGCTGCAGCTGCGCAAGGAGCAGAACGAGGGCGACCTGGTCAAGGAGCTCGCCGGGCTGCAGGAGCAGCTCTCGGCCATCCACGCGGAGATCGCGGGCTACCAGGCCCGGATGGACACCGCTCTGGAACGCGCCTCGAACCAGGCCAAGGCCCAGGCGGGCCAGCGGCTGGTCGAGGCCGAGTCGACGGCGAAGGCCAACGCGGCGCTGCTTGAGGCCCAGGCGCTGGACATCAGGGCGCTGAGCGCGGCGCAGGCGCCGGAGATCCTGGACCACCGCTTCCAGCAGGACCTGCTCGACAGGCTCGAATCCGTCGCCGCCCACCTGCCCCGCGTGGTGCAGGTCGGTGAGACGACGGACATCGACCTGCTCGCCCTGGCCGGGCAGCTCGTCGGCGGCGGGGAGGCCCGGCTGTTCTCCGAGGCGGACACCGCCGCGATCCGGGCGCGGATCACCGAGATCAGCCGCCGTGTCGAGGACCGCGAGGCCGAGATCACCGCCCTGCTCAGCCAGGACGCGGGCCAGGAGACCGGTCAGGGCGCCGACCAGGGCGCCGGCCGGGAAACCGCCCAGGTCACCGATGGGGAGCCCGCGCACGCCCCGCACGCCGTACCGCCCGCCGCGCAGGAAGACGCCTGAAGATGAGCAGAGAGTTCTCCAAGATCAAGGAATCGCTGGCCTCCTGGTCGGAGATCCGCCAGCTGCTGCGCGGCGGCGAGTCCGGCCAGATCGTCCCGGTCGTGATCCCCAAGGACCGCAGGGGTTTCGCCTGGGTCGCACTGCTGATGTTCGCGCTCTACCTCGTGGGCACCGCTCTGCTCGGCGGTGGCGGCGTCCTGTCCGCCCTGGCCGCCGTGGGCGCGGTGTTCTTCCTGCTGACCGCCCTGGTCTGGCTGTGGCGCAGGGCCATCGTCGAGATCGAGGAGGGCACGACCGGCGTGCGCAGCCGGTGGGGGGCGATCGTCGGCACCCTGCCCCCCGGCCGTCACTACCTGTGGCTGCCCTGGGACCGGGTCGACGCGGTCGTGGACACCTCGACCGAGATCCCCTACTCGGCGCCGATCGCGGCCTGCCCGACGGCGGAGAACGTGCCGCTGAAGTCGATCGAGTTCTTCCTGAAGTTCCGCATCGTCGATCCGGTCGCCTTCGTCAGGACGATCGGGGCGGGCAACTTCGACCTCGTGCTCAGCAGCGCCGTACAGGACGCCATCCGCCAGCGCAGCCGCAGGGTCCACACCGAGCGGGCCTACGACCTGCGCGGCTCCGACGTGGGAGACATGCAGGAGCTGCTGACCCGCCAGCTCGGCAGGTACGGCGTGCGCATCACCGGCGCGAACATCCCCGACGTGCAGCTGCCCGACCAGTACCAGCAGCACCTGGCGACCCGGGAGAAGGTCGCCAAGGAGCTGTCGGCCTTCGAGCGTGAGTGGGAGCTGACCCGCAAGCGCCGCATCGACACCCTGCTCATGGAGATCGAGCGGGCCAAGAAGACCAGGGACGCCCGTATCGTCGAGGTCAGGGCCGCGGCCAACACCGCCCGCAAGGACGTCGCCCGCATGCTGGAGGAGCACGAGACGCAGGCCCAGCGGGTGCGCTGGGAGATCGAGGCCAGGGGCAGGGCCGAGCTGACCTCGGCGGAGAACGAGGCCAAGGGGCTGCGCAGGCTCGCCGACTCCTACCGTGACAACCGCGCCGTGCTCCAGTACGAGCTGGCCCGCCGCCGTCTCGACGTGGGCGCCAAGCTCGCCGAGAACGCCCCCCGCCCGATCGTCGTGCGCACCGGCGGCGCCTCAGGCGAGACCTCTCCGCTGGCCACCCTGCTCCTCGCCCAGCTCCTGCCGCAGCTCAGCGCGGACGGCGGCGCGGGGAACGGCCAGGCCAAACCGTCCGTTGAACCCAACTGAAACATCTCAACCCCGGGAGTCCCCCAATGGTGTTCCGTAAACTCATGGCCGCCTTCGGCGCCGGCGTCGAGGTCGACACGGTGCTGCTGAACTCCAACGTCCGCCCCGGCGAGACCTTGCGCGGACAGGTCAACTTCCGCGGCGGCGGCTCCGACTACCGGGTGGAGGGCATCTTCATCGACTTCACCGCAGTCGTCGAGGTCGAAAGCGGCGACAACGAGTACAAGACCACCTACAGCTTCCTGCGCCAGCAGATCACCGGTTCCTTCCACCTGGCCGCGGGAGCGCCGCAGTCGGCCCCGTTCGAGATCCCCGTCCCGTGGGAGACCCCGATCAGCGCCATCGGCGGCCACCCGCTGCGCGGCATGCAGCTCGGTGTCTCCACCGAGCTGTCCCTGGCCGGGGCGCTGGACAAGGGCGACCTCGACGCGCTGTTCGTCAACCCGCTGCCCGCCCAGGACCACGTGCTCGGCGCGCTCGACAACATGGGCTTCCGCTTCAAGAAGGCCGACCTGGAGCGCGGCACGCTGCACGGCTCCCGGATGCCGTTCTTCCAGGAGATCGAGTACTACGTCGGCCCCGAGTACTCCCGGCACTTCAGCGAGCTCGAACTGACCTTCATCGCGGGCCCGCGGGCGGTGGACGTCATCCTGGAGGCCGACAAGCGCGGCGGCTTCCTGACCTCAAGTCACGACACCTACAACCGGTTCACGGTCCACTACGACGACCACCCCGGCCAGGTGGAGCAGTCGCTGCGCGCGGGCCTGCACTCGATGGCCCAGCGCCGCGGCTGGTTCTGACCCGCCTTTCACGGCTGCGCCCCGGCGGCCGCCTCCCGCCGCCCGGGGCCGCTCCCCCGCCCCCCACGCCGCACGGGCGCGCCACCCCTCGCCGTGACGTCCCTCACGGCGAGGCCGCGCCGGGGCCGCGGTACATCCGCCGCAGCCAGGCGTCGTAGCGGCGGCCCGAGCCCGCCCGGTAGTCGTGTCCCCGGTAGACGGCGAAGGCCTCGCGCTTGATCTCGTGTTCGGCGGGGGTGAGGTTGGGGGGCAGGGGCAGCGTGGTGTAGCCCCGGTAGACGACCACCCTGACGCCCGGCGGGGCGGCCGCCGCCGCGAACCTCGCGGCGGCGATGTGGTCGGGGTGGTCGGCGACGCCCGGCGGCGGGTCCGGATCGAGGGTGTTCAGCACCGAAGGCCGGAAGACCCGCATCAGCCCGCGGAGCGCCTCCAGGACGTCGGAGCGGGACAGGCAGACGGAGGGCCTGGTGAAGGGGCGCACGCAGCTCAGGTCCCCTGAGGCGGCCCACAGGCGGCTCAGGGCGCTCCTTCCGCCGTCCGCCCTGGGGTCGCCGCCGTCGGGCAGTCCGGCGAAGACGAGCCGGACCTGTGGCCGGTCCGCCAGCGTGTCCACCTCGGCCCGGATCCTGCCCACGGTCATCAGGTTCCGCCGCCACCGGTCACGAACCCCGGCGGCCCAGGCGTAGGCGGCCCTGACCCCCCGCTGCCTGTCGATGCTGTACCGCCTGGGCGGGTGCCCGTCGCCGACCCCCGCCGTCCCCTCCCCCGCGGTGAGATAGACGGTGACGGTGCTCGCGCCACGCGCGAGCAGCCTCAACAGGTCGGGGCTCATGAAGAGCAGGTCGTCGTCCGGATGGGCGGCGATCTGGAGGTGGAGGCCCTCGGGCGTCCCGCCGGACATCAGGCTTCCCGGCCCGGGCAGGCCGGGGCTCGGCGACAGCAACGGCGCGAGGAGAAGAACGACGGCCGTCACGGCCGCCATGATCCCGCCCACACCTCGAACGCCCCGCACGTCGCCCCCCGCCGCCGCCGATGAAAGTAACTCGACGGTAAAGGAGCGGATCCCCCGGCCACCTGAGCCGATTGGACGATTTACGGTAAGGCGTCCTCATCCAAGAGGATCGTCCTTTCTCGTCCCATAGGCGGAGCCCAGCCGTACGCCCTCGCGCTCAGGCCTTCGCGCGTGCGGCCAGATCGGCCCACAGAGCCTCCACCCGGGCCTCCAGCTCCTCCAGGGATCCCTCGTTGGGCACCACGACGTCGGCGGCCCTCAGCCGCTCCTCACGGCTCGCCTGGGCGGCGATCCTGGCCCTGACGTCGGCCTCGGTCATGCCGCGCAGCGTCAGCAGCCGTCCGGCGCGCGTCTCGTCGGCCGCGTCGACGACCACGACCACGTCGTACATCGGGGCGAGGTTGTTCTCGACCAGCAGCGGCACGTCGTAGACGACGATGGCGTCCTCGTCCGCCTGACTCTGCAGCTCGGCGACGCGCTCCCCGACCAGCGGGTGCACGACGGCGTTGAGGGAGGCCAGTTTCTCGGAGTCGGCGAAGACGATCGAGCCGAGCCGTCCCCGGTCGAGCGAGCCGTCCTCGCGCAGGACGTCCGGCCCGAAGATCGCGACGATCCGTTCCAGCCCCTCGGTTCCCGGCTCGACCACCTCACGGGCGATCATGTCGGCGTCGATCACCATGGCGCCCCTGGCGGCCAGACGCCGTGACACCTCGCTCTTGCCGGAACCGATCCCTCCGGTGAGCCCCACCTTCAACATGGTCCGCAGAATACGCGCCGCTACCGCTGCCTGCGCAGGTGGACCAGGGTCAGGTGGTCGCTCATCCGCTCCCGGTGGGTCTCACGGTAGCCGCGCCGGCGGTAGAGCCGCAGGTTGCCCTCCGACAGGTGCCCGGTGAACAGGTCGAACGCCAGGGCGGAGCCCATCTCCCCGTGAAGGGCGTCCAGCAGGGCGCCGCCGACACCCCCGCCCTGCAGGTCGGGCGCGACCACCAGGCGGCCGACCAGGCAGGTGGTGCCGGACATCTGCCCGCGAACCGCCCCGGCGATCCGTCCGTCCCGCCTGGCGACGAGCACGACACCGGTCCGTATCGCCCGCTCGACCTGCTCGGCGGACTCGACCAGAGGCGGGATGAACGGATCGCCGTAGAGCTGGGCCTCGCTCACGTACGCGGCCCGCTGGACCGTGAGGATCTCTCCCGCGTCCGCGGGGGCCGCCCGCCCGATCATGGTCACCCGCCAACCCTAGCGTGACCGGCGACGGGTGAACCCGGCCCCCGGCACCGGACAGGCCGGGAGCGCGCCCCGGGCGGACCGGCGGGAACGAAAAAGGGCCCCGCCTGAGCGGGGCCCTTCCTCGGATCTTCAGATCGCCACATCAACCACTGGAAGAGGTCAGCTCTGACCGCCCGCGAGCTTCTCCCGCAGGGCGGCGAGAGCCTCGTCGGAGGCAAGAGCGCCCGCCGCCGGAGCGGAGGAGCTCGAACCGGAGGCCGGGGTCTCGCCCGAGTAGGAGGTGGGGGCTGCCTCGCCCGCCTCCGCCTCGGCCTTGCGGGCCTCCTCGATCTGACGCTTGTGCGCCTCGAAGCGGGTCTGGGCCTCGGCGTACTGCCGCTCCCACTCCTCGCGCTGGCGGTCGAAGCCCTCAAGCCACTCGCCGGTCTCGGAGTCGAAGCCCTCGGGGTAGATGTAGTTGCCCGAGTCGTCGTAGGTCGCCGCCATGCCGTACAGCGTGGGGTCGAACTCGACGTCGGCGCCCAGCGCGCTCTCGTTGGCCTGCTTGAGCGACAGCGAGATCCTGCGGCGGTCGAGGTCGATGTCGATGATCTTCACGAAGATCTCGTCGCCGACCTGGACGACCTGCTCGGGGATCTCGACGTGGCGCTCGGCCAGCTCGGAGATGTGGACCAGGCCCTCGATGCCCTCCTCGACGCGGACGAACGCGCCGAACGGCACCAGCTTGGTGACGCGGCCCGGCACGACCTGGCCGATCTGGTGGGTGCGGGCGAACTGCTGCCAGGGGTCCTCCTGCGTCGCCTTGAGCGACAGCGAGACCCGCTCGCGCTCCATGTCGACGTCGAGAACCTCGACGGTGACCTCCTGGCCGACCTCGACGACCTCGGAGGGGTGGTCGATGTGCTTCCAGGACAGCTCGGAGACGTGAACCAGTCCGTCGACGCCACCGAGGTCCACGAAGGCACCGAAGTTGACGATCGAGGACACGACGCCCTTGCGGACCTGGCCCTTCTGGAGGGTGTTGAGGAACGTCTGGCGAACCTCGGACTGGGTCTGCTCCAGCCAGGCACGGCGGGACAGGACCACGTTGTTGCGGTTCTTGTCCAGCTCGATGATCTTGGCCTCGAGCTCACGGCCCACGTAGGGCTGCAGGTCGCGGACCCGGCGCATCTCGACCAGCGAGGCGGGAAGGAAGCCGCGCAGACCGATGTCGAGGATCAGGCCGCCCTTGACGACCTCGATGACGGTGCCGGTGACGATGCCGTCCTCGTCCTTGATCTTCTCGATCGTGCCCCAGGCGCGCTCGTACTGGGCGCGCTTCTTGGACAGGATGAGACGGCCTTCCTTGTCCTCCTTCTGGAGGACAAGGGCCTCGACGTGCTCGCCAACCTCGACGACGTCCGCCGGGTCGACATCATGCTTGATCGAGAGCTCACGCGAGGGGATGACGCCCTCGGTCTTGTAGCCGATGTCGAGCAAAACTTCGTCTCGATCGACCTTGACGACGGTGCCCTCGACGATGTCGCCGTCGTTGAAGTACTTGATGGTCAGGTCGATCGCTGCGAGGAACTCTTCCTCGGAGCCGATGTCGTTGACCGCTACCTGCGGGGTGCTCGAGGTGGCCTCAGTGCTGCTCGTCATGTGTGGAATTGCTCCGAACGCGGACAGATGTCGATGTGGCGAACACGCGGCAGGCCTCTTATCGTTCAGCCGGGAATCCACCGGCCTGATCGAGCGCGAGCCCACTCGGTCCGAGACACACGCGAGCCCACAGCGCAGCGATCAGCATATGAGAACAGACGAGCCTGGTCAATCCGGTAGCACGACACACCGATGACAAAGCCATGGCTCAACGCCGTCAGTAGGCATTGATCCGCTGCTTCCACTGCGGGCTGATATTACCCCGAAGTTCCCGTGGAACGGAGATGCGTTCGGGATCCCCGTCGGCCGTGTACCGCTTGCCCGGGTGCTTGTTGAGCCACTCCAGCCAGTACTGCGAGCACCACTTACGGCATTCGCCCTTCTTGCCGTTGCTCTGGACCCGCTGGATCGCCCGCCAGTCGTAGTCCTTGGTGAACGGCGAGACCGACGGCTGCGCGCCGGCCAGGAAGACGCCCTTGAAGGCGAAGGAGGTGCCGTCCCACTTGCCCTTCTGGACGGTCGACCGTTTGCGCGGCATGGCGCCGAACGGCAGCGCCAGCGTGTCCGGGGTGCCCGCGCCGTACTTGGCCAGCATCCGCTGGACGCGGACGAGCTGCTCGGCGACCCGCTTCTTCGACAGGCCCGGCAGGTAGGGGTGGTCCCAGGTGTGGTTGGCCACCTCGAAGCCGCGCGAGGCCAGCCACCGCACCGCGTTCTCCTGGGCGCGCGCGTCCCGCAGCCCGAAGGGCTGATGATTTACCCAAAATGTCGCGACAGGCCGAAAATCTGGGTACTTCTTGGCCACCTGATAGATGATTCCGACCGCGGTGTCCTTGAGCGGCACGCCCGCCTTGTCGAGCGCGAAGTGGCTCGGGTGACCGTCGTCGAAGGTCAGCACGACCGGGTGCTTGCCCGCCGGGACACGGATGTCGCCGGTGACGAACTCGTGCGCGGTGATCGGCACGTAGCCGTCCCTGGCCAGCCGCTCCATCTCCTGGCGCACCTGGGCGGGGGTCCTGTCGATGGAGGCCAGCCGCTTCTTCTGGATGCGGTGGTACATCAGCACCGGGACCACTCCGGCCTCGTTGGCCTTGACCTGCCGGGCGAACTCCGGCGAGGCCACCACCGGCGGCGGCAGCTCCGCGGAGGGCAGCGTGACCGCGGGCGAGGGGCCGGGCGACGGCGGCGGGGAGGGGGTCTGGGCGGGCGGTGTCACCGGCGGTGTGCTGAGCGGCGTCGCCGTACCCGCCAGTGAGACGGAGGTCGGCGCCGCGTCGGGGCGCACCAGGAGCACCACCACCGCGGTGATCACAACCACCACGTTGGCGAGCATGATGATCTGCGTCAGTGGCGCTGAACTCCGCACAAAACTCCCGTACCCATCGAGATCTCGACTGGATTACCACCCTAGAACAGACTCGGGCAGGCCGGGCAAACAACCAATGATCTACCTGGTCACCACTGGGTGTCCGCACGGGAACCACATCGTGACGACGCCCGCCCCGCGGAACGTCGCGGGGCGGGTGCGGAGGATCGAACCGGGAAGGCGGCCCTCAGTGGCCCGCGTCCTCCCAGGTGCGGCCGACCCCGACGGAGACCTCAAGGGGGACGCGCAGCGAGTAGGCGGCGTTCATCCGGTCGACGACCAGCTCACGCAGGGTCTCCAGCTCTCCCGGCGCCACCTCGAACACCAGCTCGTCGTGGACCTGGAGCAGCATCCGCGAGCGCAGAGCGGCCTCCTTGACCGCGTCGTGCACACCGAGCATGGCGACCTTGATGATGTCGGCCGCCGACCCCTGGATCGGCGCGTTGAGCGCCATCCGCTCGGCCATCTCCCTGCGCTGCCTGTTGTCGCTGTTGAGGTCGGGCAGGTAGCGGCGGCGGCCCATGATGGTCTCGGTGTAGCCGTCCTGCCTGGCCTGGACGACGATCGCGTTGAGGAAGTCGCGGACGCCGCCGAACTCCTCGAAGTACTCGTCCTTGAGGGCCCTGGCCTCCTGCACCGGGATGCCGAGCTGCCCGGAGAGCCCGAAGTCGGACAGTCCGTAGGCGAGGCCGTAGTTCATCGCCTTGATCTTGGCCCGCATCTCACCGGTGACCTGCTGGGGCTCGATGTCGAAGACCCGCGCGGCGGTCGCCTGGTGGAAGTCGTGCCCGGACTCGAAGGCCGCGATCAGCGACGCGTCGCCGGACAGGTGGGCCATGATCCGCAGCTCGATCTGGCTGTAGTCGGCGGTCAGCAGGGTCTCGTAGCCCTGGCCGACCACGAAGCCCTGCCGGATCCTGCGGCCCTCGGCGGTGCGGATCGGGATGTTCTGCAGGTTGGGCTTCTCCGAGCTGAGCCGCCCGGTGGCCGCCATGATCTGGTTGAACGTGGTGTGGATCCGGCCGTCGTCGGCGATCTCCTTGATCAGCCCCTCGACCGTGACGCGCAGCTTGGCCTGGTCACGGTGTCTGAGCATGATGGCCGGCAGCTCGTGGTCGGTCTGCGTGGCCAGCCAGGCCAGCTGTTCGGCGTCCGTGCTGTAACCGGTCTTGATCTTCTTGGTCTTGGGCAGCCCGAGCTTGACGAACAGGATCTCCTGGAGCTGCTTGGGCGAGCCCAGGTTGAACTGCTCCCCGACGGCGGCGTGCGCGGCGTCGACGGCCTGCTTGACCGCGGCGCCGAACTCGGCCTCCAGGCCGCTGAGGTAGGGACCGTCCGCGGCGATCCCGGCCCGTTCGAGCTCGGCCAGGACCGTCACCAGGGGCAGCTCGACGTCGCCCATCAGGTGGGTGCCGCCCCGTGGTTCGAGGAAGTCCTCAAGGGCGTCGGCCAGCTCCCGCACGGCCATGGCCCGCAGCCCGAGGTCGTGGGCGGCGTCGGTCTCCTGGTCGTCGAACAGGCTGGCCTGGCCGCTGTTGTCCTCCTCCCCGCGCAACTCCCGGCGCAGGTAGACCCGGACGAGGTCCTCAAGCGGGAACGAGCGCTGGCCGGGCATCGCCAGGTAGGCCGCCAGCGCCGTGTCGCTGGTCAGCCCGCGCAGGTCCATCCCCTGGGCCCACAGCGCCAGGATCAGCCCCTTGGCGTCGTGCACGGCCTTGGGCCGCGACGCGTCGCACAGCCACTCGCGCAGCGCCGCCTCGTCGGCCTCGGTGAGCGTCGTCTGGTCGATGAAGGCCGCGCCGCGCCCGCCGTCGCCGGGCGCGGCGATCGCGACGCTGTCGACCCGCCCGGTGCCGCTGCCGTGGGAACCCCGGAAGGCCAGGCCCGCCCGGCCCTCCGGCATGGCCCGCAGCCAGGGCCCGACCTCGTCCGGCCCGAGCACGACCGTCTCGACCTCGAAGCCCTCGCCCGTCTCCGGCTCGGCCGAGGAGAGGGTCTTGAACAGCCGGTCGCGCAGCTCGCCCCTGAACTCCAGCGTGTCGAGGATCTTGTCGATCTCGGCGCGCTCGCCCTGGCCGACCGTCAGCGCCGTGACCTCGGCTTCGAGCGGGACGTCCCGGGTGAGCTGGGTGAGACGGCGGTTCAGCAGGACCTGGTCGAGGTGGTCGCGCAGCTTGTCCCCGACCTTGCCCTTGACCTCGTCGACCCGGTTGACCAGTTCCTCCAGCGAGCCGAACTCGCGGATCCACTTGGCCGCGGTCTTCTCGCCGACACCGGGGATGTTCCTGAGGTTGTCGCTGCTGTCGCCTCTGATGGCCGCGAAGTCGGGATACTGGGCGGGGGTGAGCTCGTACTTCTCCAGCACGGCCTCGGGCGTGAACCTGGTCATGTTGCTGATGCCGACCCTGGTCATCAGCACCGTGATGCGCTCGTCGACCAGCTGGAGCGCGTCGCGGTCACCGGTGACGACCAGCACGTTCATGTCCTGCGCGGCGGCGCGGGTGGCGAGCGTGGCGATCAGGTCGTCGGCCTCGTATCCGGCCAGCGACAGGTACGGCACGCGCAGGGCGTCGAGCATCTCGTGGATCAGGCTCATCTGGCTGCGGAAGCTGTCCGGGGCCGCGCTGCGGTTGGCCTTGTACTCCGGGTACTCCGTATGCCGGAACGTCGGCTCTGACCGGTCGAAGCAGACCGCCACGTGCGTGGGCCGCTCGTCACGGAGCACGTTGACCAGCATGGAGGTGAACCCGAAGACGGCGTTGGTCGTCTGCCCCGTCGTGGTGGAGAAGTTCTCCTCGGGCAGGGCGTAGAAGGCCCGGTATGCCAGGGAGTGTCCATCCAGCAGCAGCAGACACGGACGCGAGGGGGTCGCTTCGTTCTTCGGCACAGGGGAAGCCTAGTCTCCTGATACGACAGAAAACGCTGGTCCCGCGACAAGGAGACGCCCCCTTGACCATGACAGACCCACAGGAAGTCGCCCGGATCCTCGAAGAGACCCTCGGCGGCGCCGGTGGCGCGCTCGTCGAGCGGATGGGCATCGAGCTGACCGGGGCCTCCCCCGAGCGGGTCACGGGCCGCATGCCCGTCGAGGGCAACACCCAGCCGTACGGCCTGCTGCACGGCGGGGCCTCATGTGTGCTGGCCGAGACCCTGGGCTCGATCGGGGCGGCCCTGCACGCGGGCCAGGGGCGTGTCGCGGTCGGCATCGAGATCAGCGCCACCCACCACCGCGCCGTCAGCTCCGGCCACGTCACCGGCGTCGCGACCCGGGTGCACGGCGGCAGGAGCGTGGCGACCTACGAGATCGAGATCACCGACGAGCGGGGCCGCAGGGTGTGCAGCTCACGCCTGACCTGCATGCTGCGCGACGCCTGAACGGGAACTCACCGGTTTTCGATCATTACCCGACCTCCCCTTTTTGCACTCTTGCCACAGGAGTCGCTACGGTGGGTGACATCGATGCCCGTGGGGGAGCCGAGTAGAAAACGCGCAGGGTCGGGGAAGTCCTGCGCGGCGCCAAAGGCTCTCCCCGGGCTCGTGTTCGCTCGGCCCCGTACGGCCCGCCCCGGGCCCTTCCGGGCTCGGGCCGTACGGGGCCGAGGGTCACACGTCGGTGTGCGTGGGGTCGAGCACCCGGCGCAGGAAGCTCCTGGTCCGTTCGTACCGGGGTGAGCCGATCACCTGGTCCGGGGGGCCGTCCTCGACGATCACGCCTCCGTCCATGAAGACCACGCGGTCGGCCACGTCCCTGGCGAAGGCCATCTCATGGGTGACCACGAGCATCGTCATGCCCTCCTCGGCCAGTTTGCGCATGACCGTGAGCACGTCGCCGACCAGCTCCGGGTCGAGCGCGGAGGTCGGTTCGTCGAAGAGCATCAACGCGGGGTTCATGGCCAGCGCCCTGGCGATGGCCACCCGCTGCTGCTGGCCGCCGGACAGCTGGGCCGGGTAGAAGGCCGCCTTCTCCAGGACGCCGACCTTCGCCAGGTGCTCCCTGGCGATCCGCTCGGCCTCGGCCGCGCCGCGCCTGAGCACCCGCCGCTGGGCGATCATCACGTTCTGCAGCACGGTCATGTGCGGGAAGAGGTTGAACTGCTGGAAGACCATGCCGACACGGCGCCGGGCCGCGTCGATGTCGACGTCGGGGTCGGTCAGTTCGACGCCTTCGAGCACGACCTTGCCCGAGGTCGGCTGCTCCAGCAGGTTCACGCAGCGCAGCAGCGTCGACTTGCCCGACCCGGAGGGGCCGATGACGCACACCACCTGGCCGGGGTCGACGGCGAAGTCGATCCCCCTGAGCACCTCCAGCCTGCCGAAGCGCTTGTGCAGGTCCCTGATCTCGACCGCGTGCGCCACGGGGGCGGCCGCCTGGGTCGTCGGCTCGGTCATCGCCGTCCCCTCCCCTGCCGTCTCTCCAGCCGGTTCGCGAGGTAACCCAGCGGGATCGTGACGAGCAGATACGTGATGCCGACGACCAGGATGGGCGTGGCGTTGGCGTGTGTGGAGGCCAGGTCGTTGCCGAACTTGGTGAGCTCGACGTACTCGCTGGTCACGCCGAGGAACAGCACCAGTGAGGAGTCCTTGAGCAGGGACACGAACTGGTTGGTCGTCGGCGGGATGACGATCCGCACGGCCTGCGGGATGACGATGCTGACCGTGGCGCGGGTGTGGGACATGCCCAGCGAGCGCGCCGCCTCCATCTGGCCCTTGGGAACGGCCTGCAGGCCCGCGCGCAGCGTCTCGGCCATGTAGGCGGACCCGACGACCGTCAGGCCCAGGATGCCCTGCCCGTAGGTGTCGCCGGGCACCTGGAAGCCGGGCAGCGCCTGTGGCAGGAACAGGATGAGCAGGAAGATGAGCAGCGCGGGCAGGCCCCGGAAGACCTCGATGTAGGCGATCGCGAGCCATCGGTACGGCAGCACCGACGACATCCTCATCAGGGCCAGCAGCAGGCCGAACAGGAAGGCGAAGACGAAACCGCCGACCGAGTAGATGATCGTGTTCTTCAGCGCGACCGTGATCACCTCGGGCCACGCCTCGGCGGCGATCTCCGGCTTGGCGAAGTTCTGCGCCAGACTGTTCCAGTCGATGCGCAGGACGAGGAACACGGCCACGGCGACCAGCACGGCGTACTGGACGGCCCGGCTGACGCGTTGTCTCTTTCGCGGACTGAGCCGGGTCCTGCGGGCGCGCCCCGCCGGACCCGGTTTCTCAGCCGTCGTTGACTGGTCGGTCATGGATCAGCCGAGCTCTCCGGGCTTCTTACCGAACCACTTGACGTAGAGCTTCTCGTAGGTTCCGTCCGCCTTGGCCGTGGTGATCGCCTCGTCGACGGCCTTGAGCAGCGCCGGGTCGGCGCCCTTCTTCAGGCCGATGCCGTACTGCTCACCGGTGTCCAGGCTGGCGAGCAGCTCGAACTTGTCGGCGATCTCCGGCTTCTTCAGCCAGGCCAGCACGACCGGCAGGTCCTGGACGATCACGTCGACCTGGCCGGACTGCAGGCCGAGCAGCTCCTTGGGCGAGTCCGCGAACTCCTTGGGGTCGAAACCGTTCTTCCTGACGTACTCCAGGCCCGTGGTCGAGGCCTGCGCGCCCAGGCGCAGGTTCTTCGCCTTGACCTCCTCAAGGGTCTTGATCCCGATGCCCTTCTTGCCGAGCAACGCCTGGGTCGCGTCGAAGTACGGAACGGAGAAGTCGATGTTGGCCTTGCGCTCGGGCGTGATGGTCATGCCCGCCGCCGCCACGTCGCACTTGCCCGCGGCCATCGCCGCGCCGCTCTTGATGACGGCGAAGTCGATGTCGACGACGTCCTGGGTCAGGCCGAGCTTCTTGGCCGCCAGGTCGACGATGTCGATGTCGAAGCCGACGGTCTTGTCCCCTTCCTTGAACTCGAAGGGCTCGTAGGGAAGGTTCGTGCAGGTGGTCAGCTTGCCAGGGTGGACCACCTTCACGCCGCCCTCCGAGGGGGCGCTCGCGGAGGAACCTCCGGTGTTCTCGGTACCGCAGGCCGCGAGGCCGAACGTGCCGGCGACCACCACCGCCCCCGCCGCGAGCACACGACGGGAAACAAAACTCAGGCCCACAAGGCCTCCTTCGGTCAGAGTCACATCGTGGACAGTTACCTCCGGGTAATACTGCCCACCCGTACGGACGTATGGATCACCGCTACAACACGATTCGGACAACAACCCCTTTCGGCGCCACCATGATCGGTATCATGCCCCACCAGGCCCTTGACACCTTCGGACGCCGAGTGGTCAACACTGCCACCCAATACGGTCCGGGACAGGAAATCACCAAGCCACAAAACGGTGCAAATATTCTATCTTCGCACTTCAGGTGGGGTAAAGGCCGCTACGAAACTCCCCGAATCCATGGGGAAAGTACATTGAGGAACAGCCCACGCCTCGGTTACCTTGCCCGGTGTGCGCAACCTCCCAAAGACGTTGACCGGTGCCGTCCTGGCCACCGCGCTCCTCACCGCGTGCTCGGGGCAGCCCTCCGCGGCCCCCTCCCCCTCGCCCACCCCCACCTACCAGCTGACGCCCCGCCCGGTACGGCCGGGCGAGCACCCGGTCACCGCCGCGCCCGTGACGGACGGCGACATCCGCTTCCAGGTGATCGGCCTGCAGACCGGCCTGAGCGGGTTCGTCGGCAGCCACGGCGAGTGGCAGGCCAAGGGCCAGTACGTGGTCGTGCGGATCGTCGCCGAGAACCCGGGCCGCACCAACTCCCGCTTCGTCGCCGGCCGCCAGCGGCTCCTCACCGCCGACGGCACGGCCCACGCCGTCGACAGGTTCGCCCAGGCCATCAAACGCCAGCCGGACACCCTCCCGCTCGGTGCCGAGGTCAGGATCGAGATGGACCTGTGGTTCGACGTCCCCAAGGACGCGAAGATCACCGGCGTCCGCCTGTACGGCGACCCGCCCCTCGGCGTCGGCGGCACCACCCAGGGCGCGACCGTCCCCCTGGGCTAGGCCGGGCACGTCCTCGCCGCACGCGCGCGGCGAGGACGTGGAACCCTTCCTAGGCCTCGTGCCCGAGCCCGCCGCCCAGGTAGGCGGCCTGCACGTCGGGGTCGTTGAGCAGGTCGGCGGCGGGCGCGCTCTTGACCACCTTGCCGGTCTCCAGGACGTAGGCCCGGTGGGCCAGCTTCAGCGCCTGCTGGGCGTTCTGCTCGACCAGCAGCACCGTGGTCCCACGGCGGTTGATCTCCTCGATGATCGAGAAGATCTGCTGCACCATCAGCGGCGCCAGCCCCATCGACGGCTCGTCGAGCAGCAGCACCTTCGGCTTGGCCATCAGCGCGCGCCCGATGGCCAGCATCTGCTGCTCACCGCCGGACATCGTGCCGCCCATCTGCGTCCTGCGCTCGGCGAGCCTCGGGAACAGCTCGTAGACCTCGGCCAGGTCCGCGTCGAAGTCACCGGAACGGGTGTAGGCACCCATGAGCAGGTTGTCGTGCACCGTCATACCGGGGAAGACCCCCCGGCCCTCAGGCGCCTGCCCCAGGCCCGCCAGGACCCTCTTGTGACCCGGCATCTTGCTGATGTCCTGGCCGTCGAAGACGACGCTGCCCGACGTCAGGCCACGCAGACCGGAGATCGTCTTCAGGGTCGTGGTCTTGCCCGCCCCGTTCGCGCCGATGAGCGTGACGATCTCGCCCTCGTTCACCTCGACCGAGATGCCCTTGAGCGCCGCGATCTTTCCGTAGTGGACGTGGATGTCCTTGACCTCAAGAAGCATCTGCGGGAGCCCCCAAATACGCCTCGATGACCCGGGGGTCGCTCCGCACCTCGTCCGGCAGGCCGTCGGCGATCTTCTGGCCGAAGTCCAGCACCGCGATACGGTCGCTGATGCCCATGATGAGGCTCATGTCGTGTTCGATGATGAGAATCGTCCGCCCCGCGTCGCGGATGTCGCGGATCAGCTGCTGCAGGGCGACCTTCTCCGCCGGGTTCATACCGGCGGCGGGCTCGTCGAGCAGCAGCAACTTCGGGTTGGTCGCCAGCGCGCGGGCGATCTCCAGCCTGCGCTGGTCACCGTAGGGCAGGTTCTTGGCGTGGTCGTTCGCCCGGTGCGAGATGCCGACGAAGTCGAGCAGCTCCATCGCCAGCGCGCGCCCCTCACGCTCCGCCCTGCGGTGCGCGGGAAGCCCGAGAGCCACGCTCAGCATGCCCGAACGGTGGTGCGCGTCCGCGCCCACCATGACGTTCTCCACAGCCGTCATGTTGTGGAACAGCCGGATGTTCTGGAACGTACGGGCGACGCCCCGCTTGGTGATCCTGAAGCGCTTGACACCGCTGATCCGCTCGCCCTGGAAGAGGACCTGCCCCTCCGTCGGCTGGTAGACCCCGGTCACCACGTTGAAGACCGTGGTCTTGCCCGCGCCGTTCGGACCGATGAGAGCGAAGATCTCCCCCTCGCCGATGGTCAGATCGACCTCGCGCAGCGCCGTGACGCCGCCGAACCGCATGACAAGACCCTGCAGTTCCAGCATCGCTCGGCCACCGCGCCCACCGGCCGTCCCGCTCACCTCGGTGCTCATCGGGAGGCCACCTCCTCACCATGCGACTCGGGACCGGACACCTCTGCGCCGAGGCTTCCCATCCCGCCCGATCCCTCTTGCAGCTCCGCCTTGCGTTGACGCGAGGGCAGCAGCCCCTCGGGCCGGAAGATCATCAGAGCGACCAGCACCGCGCCGAAGATCAGCATGCGGTAGTCCTGCAGGCCACGGAAGCGCTCAGGCAGCCACGCCACGACGAACGCGCCGAGGATGACACCCGGCAGGTTGCCCGCGCCGCCCATGACCACCGCGGCCAGGATCGTCGCGGACAGCAGGAACTGGAAGTCGTTCGGGTTGATCGAGATGGCCTTGGCCGCCCACAGCACGCCCATCGCGCCGCCGATCGAGGCACCGATCGCGAAGGCGAGCATCTTGAAGCGGAACGTCGGCACACCCATGACCTCGGCCGCGTCCTCGTCCTCACGGATCGCCGCCCAGGCCCGTCCGACCCGGCTCTTCTCCCAGCGCTTCACCAGGATGATCACGATGACCGCGAGCGCGACCAGCAGGTAGTAGTAGGGCCGCGGGTCGAGCACGCCGTACTTGAAGATCGCCACGTCACCGATCGTGATGTCGGGGAAGCTCGGCGGGTGCGGGATGCCGCGGACGCCGTTCGGGCCGCCGATCGCGTCGGTGTTACGCGCCGTGATCCGGATGATCTCACCGAAGCCCAGCGTGACGATCGCCAGATAGTCGCCGCGAAGCCGCAGCGTCGGAGCGCCCAGCGTGATGCCCGACAGGGCGCACAGCCCGATGCCGACGACCAGGATCAGCCAGAAGTTCCAGCCGAGCCTGGTGCCGATCAACGCCATCGCGTAGCCGCCGACCGCGTAGAACGCGACGAACCCCAGGTCGAGCAGGCCCGCCTGACCGACGACCACGTTGAGCCCGATGGCCAGCACCACATAGGTGCCGATCGGGAAGAACAGGATGCTCGCCCAGTCCGTGTAGGGCGACATGAACGAGCCGATGCTCTCCGAGGGCAGCAGCAGCGCCCCGACGATCAGGAGAACGTAGACGACCCAGCGCTGCCAGCCCGGCGTGTTCAGCCAGCGCTCGTGTACGGCGTCGCCGTACTGGCTGAGCCTGTGACGGAAATCTGCCAGTGAATTCTTCTGGTTCATGCGCGCGCCTGCTGGAGTGATTCACCGAGGATTCCGGTGGGGCGGAACATCAGGACCAAGACGAGGATGCTGAAGGAGATCACGTGCTTCCAGTCGGAGCCCGCGAAGATCGCCCCGTAGTTCTCCACGAGGCCGAGCACCACACCGCCCACCAGAGCACCGCGCAGGTTGCCGATGCCGCCCAGGACCGCCGCGGTGAACGCCTTGATCCCGAAGAGGAAGCCGATGTAGTAGTACGTGTTCTCGTACGAGATCAGATACAGCGCCCCGGCCACACCGGCCATGCCGCCGCCGATCAGGAACGTCATCCGGACGATCTTGTTGATGTCGACGCCCATGAGGACCGCCGCCTCCGGATCCTGCGCGGTGGCGCGGATACCACGGCCGATCTTCGTACGGTTGACGAGGGCGTCAAGGGCGATCATCATGCCGACCGCCGCCACGATCACCAGCACCTGGTCCGCCCGGACCGAGTGGCCGAAGATCGAGAAAAGCTCGTTCCGTTCCATCAACCGGGGAAGGCCCATCTGGATGCGGCCTTGCTGCGGGCGGTTGAAGACGTTCGGAATCACCAGGAGCGCGAACAGCTCCTGCAGGAAGATCGAGGCACCGATGGCCGAGATGAGCGCCGCGAGGCGGGAGGCCCCACGCTTGCGCAACGGCCGGTACGCGATCCGCTCCAGCGCCACCGCGGTTCCCGCGGAGGCGAGCATCCCGGCCACGACCATCAGCAGGATCACCCCGGCCAGCGCGATGCCGGTCAGGGGTGAACTTATGCCGAACACGAACGGGACGAACATCGCGCCGAAGGTCCCGATCATGAACACTTCCGAGTGCGCGAAGTTGATCAGACGCAGCACGCCGTACACCATGGTGTAGCCGAGCGCTATCAGGGCGTAGATCGAACCGAAGGCCAGGCCGTCGATTGTGGCCGGCCAGAACTGATTGATGAAGTCATTGAGCACTAGGGTTTACCACTTCTAGCGGGGGTCGCCTGCACTGCCGGTAGCACACCGCTTCCAGCAGAACCTCGTGGACTCTGGTGGAAGTACACAGAAAGCGGGACCGCGCTTCGGCGATCCCGCTCCCCGTGCGCCAACTACCTTCTCTTCTCGCGGTCCGTCCCTAGCCCAGCTTGGCCTCGGTGGCCTTGCCCAGCAGCGTGATGGCGCCGCCCTTGACCTGGTAGATGTAGATGTCCTTGGCGACGACCTCACCGTTGTCGCCGAACTTCACCTGCTTGGAGACACCGGCCAGGTCAACGGTCTTGATGAACTCGTTGATCTTGTCGGTGGTGGTGTTGCCCGCCTTGACCGCCTCGACGAAGACGGACGCGGCGTCGTAACCCTCAGAGGCGTAGATCGCCGGGTCGGCGTTGAACTTCGCCTTGTAAGAGTCGGCGAAGCTCTTCACCTTCGGGTCGGTGACATCGGGGGTGGCGATGTAGCAGGGGCAGCCGACGAGGGCGCCCTCGGCGTTCTGCGCGCCGGCGCCGTCGATGAGGCCCTTGTCCAGCGAACCGTCGCCGGAGAAGAACTTCGCGTCCTTCACGCCCTTGTCACGCAGCTGCTTGAGCAGGTTGCCGCCCGCCGCGTAGTAACCACCGAAGAAGATCGCGTCAGGCTTGGCCGCCGCGACCTTGTTCACCACCGAGGAGAAGTCGCTCTCGGCCGGGTCGAGTGAGTCGTTGGTCAGCTTCACACCCTTGGTGCCGAGCTGCGTACGGACCGCGTCGGCCAGCGGCTTGCCGTACTCCGACTTGTCGTCGATGACGAAGACGTTCTTCGCACCCGCCGCACCCGCGATGAAGTCCGCGATACCGGGACCCTGAACGCCGTCGTTCGGCAGCACACGGTGCCAGAACTTCCAGCCGTTCTCCGCGAGCTTGGCGTTCGTCGCCGAGGCCGTGATGCTCGGAACACCCGCTTCTTCGAGCACCGGCGCGACCTGCGCGGACTCACCGGAGAACGCCGGGCCGATCAGGCCGGCGACCTTGTCGCTCTTGATGGCCTGCTGCGCCAGCGCGACGGCCTTGGAGGCGTCACCCTGGCTGTCGTACTTGACCAGCTCGATCTTCACAGCCGGGTTCGTCTTGTTGTACTCGTCGACGACGAGGTTCGCGCCGTTCCACGGCGGAATGACGATACCCGCGTTGGCGCCGGTCAGGTCACCCATGAAACCGATTTTGACGGTCCCGGCAGCGGAGTCGGCGGAACTGGAGCCACCGTCCGACTGCGGGGTCCCAGAGCCACTGTTACCACAAGCAGCGAGACCGAGGGTGAGCGCCACACCGGCAGCGAGCACTCCACCGAGGCGAGCAGTCTTGGGCCGCAAGGTTGCCTTCCTTTCGCCCGACCCCTCATGGGGAGCGGGTTCACAGATGCCCTCCCTGACGGAGTGGCCAGGGGGTTGTGTCGGTTAGTACAGCCAGCGGATGTCACGGGTCGATACAGGACAGGCCACCGTAACTATTTCGTTATTACACCGATTCTTTTCAGCTATAACTGACAAAAGTCATGGTCACCACGCGCATCACCACCCTCACATAGATCACTTCGAAGATGCAAAAGCCCGCGTCAGACCGGGGTCACCGGAGCCGCGCGGGCTTAACAAACAGGAAACCTTCCTAAAGGAAGGGGGGCCTCCCCACCGGGCCCACCCCTCACTCCCCCGGCGCACCCCCGGCCCCGGACACCCCGTCGACCACGATCTGCGCCACCTGACGCATGCTCAACCGGCGATCCATCGACGCCTTCTGAATCCACCGGAACGCCTGCGGCTCACTCCACCCGTGCTCCGACATCAACAGACCCTTCGCCCGCTCGACCAGCTTGCGCGTCTCCAGCCGATCAGAGAGCGACCCCACCTCCCGCTCAAGCGCCACGATCTCCTCGTGCCTGCTGACCGCCATCTCGATCGCGGGCACCAGATCCGACTTCGTGAACGGCTTCACCAAATACGCCATGGCCCCGGCGTCCCTCGCCCGCTCCACCAGATCACGCTGGGAGAACGCCGTGAGAATCAGACACGGGGCGATCCGCCGCGACACGATCTGCTCGGCGGCCGAGATTCCGTCCAGGATGGGCATCTTCACATCCAGGATCACCAGGTCGGGCCGGTGCTCGGCGGCCAGCGCGACGGCGGCCTCCCCGTCCCCGGCCTCCGCGACGACGGCGTACCCGTCCTCCTCCAGCATCTCCTTCAGGTCGAGGCGGATCAGAGCCTCGTCTTCCGCGATCACCACTCGCCGCTGCGTACTCACGAGCAAGAGAGTACCGATGTCCGCTAGATTAGAACCACGCCGGTGCCCACAGCCGATCCAGTTCTGGGTAAGCTCACCACCGGCACACAATCCGGACAAGTCCGGAAATATGCCCTGATATCCCAACGGCAGAGGAAATGGTCTCAAACACCATCTAGTGTGGGTTCGAATCCCACTCAGGGCACCAAAGGTCAGACCCCTCGGCGCACCGCGCGTTTTTGTCGCACCCTCCTGCGAAACTCTCCGCATGTATCACCTCACTGTGCGTCAGAGAGTGCTCCGGCTGCTCGATTCCGGGCAGACCATAAGCTCGGTCAGTCGCCAGACGGGTGTTTCCCGGGCGACGGTCAGGCAGTGGCGGGACCATCCCGACCGTCCGCCCTCCCGTACGGCCTCGTGTCCCCGGTGTCAGGAGATCCCGCAGCCTCCCACACCCGGTGACGTCTACGCCTACCTTCTGGGCCTTTATCTCGGTGACGGCTGTATCAGTGCCGTCGGAGACCCCGCGAAACAGGTGTGGTCACTACGGATCATGTGCGCGGACGCCTGGCCCGGGCTCCAGGAGGAGTGCGTCCAAGCCCTCACCGTCATCAGACCGGGCAACAAGGTCCGCAGGCTCCCCCGCCAGGGATGCACAGAGATCAACTGCTTCTCCAAGCACTGGCCTCACCTGTTCCCCCAGCACGGGCCGGGAAAGAAACACGAACGCCGGATCAGTCTGGAGAGCTGGCAGCGAGAGATCGTCGAGGCCAATCCCGGCAGCCTTGCACGGGGCCTTTTCCACTCCGACGGATGCAGATCGAACAACCGGGTCCGGCGAGAGTTCGGCGGCCGGTCACAGTGGTACGAATATCCGCGTTACCTCTTCGTCAACGAATCCCGTGACATTCTCACCCTCTGTGAGGAGACCCTCGACATGCTCGGGGTCGCCTGGAGTCGTCCCAAGCCGAACACCGTTTCCGTCGCCCGCAGGGAGGCCGTCGAGAGGCTGGACGAGTTCGTCGGCCCGAAGCACTGACGGTCCGCGTGGACGACTTGCCGCTGAGGGGAGGCATCGGGAAGAGTCGGCGGTTGCGGCCCTTCGATCTGAGAGGCAGACATGACTGGTGGCGTCGTCCCGGGGGAGCTCCGCCTGAGCGGGCACGGCCTGGTGTTGCGGGAGTGGGAGGACGATGACCTGGAGACGATGGTCGGCCTGTTCGACGATCCCGAGGTGGCCTACTGGACGCCTCTGGTCTCCCCGTTCGATCTGGAGGCCGCCCGGCTCTATCTGAAGCGTGCGCGGGAGCGCCGGGCGGCGGGGCAGGCCGTCCAGCTGGCCATCACAGAAGGCTCGGGGGCGGCGCTGGGTGAGGTGCTGCTGATGTGGAGCGAGCCCGGTTCGGGGGTCGCGGAGATCGGTTACAGCGTGGGTGCGGCCCATCGGGGGCGTGGGCTGGCGGTGCGGGCGGTGCGGGTCATGACGGAGTTCGCGCGGGGCACGCTGGGGATCGACCGGTTGCTGCTGGAGATCGAGAAGGAGAACACGGCGAGCGCGGCGGTGGCGGGCGCGGCGGGTTACTCCCTGACGGAGGCGCCGCCGATTCCCGGTGAGGAGAAGGGCAGGAGGTTGTTCCTGCGGACGTGGGAGTACGACGGTTGACCCGCCGTTGGCCCACGATGCCGGTACGGCGGGCGTCGGGGCGCCGGCCGTACCGGTTGGGTGCGGTTGGTCAGGCGGGGTGGGAGACGGCCGCGCCGATGGTGTGGACGCGCAGGGCGTTGGTCGAGCCCGCGGTGCCGGGAGGGGATCCGGCGACGATGACGACCTTGTCGCCCTTCTCCAGGCGGGCGTTGGCGAGCAGGGAGGCCTCGACCTGGCGGACCATGTCGTCGGTGTGGTGGACGAAGGGCACCTCGAAGGTCTCCACGCCCCAGGTGAGGGCCAGCTGGTTGCGGACGTGGGGGGCGGAGGTGAAGGCGAGCAGCGGGATGGGCGAGCGGTAGCGGGCCAGGCGGCGGGCGGTCTCGCCGGACATGGTGAAGGCGACGAGGGCCTTGGCCCCGACGATGGCGCCGACCTCGGCCGCGGCGCGGGCGATGGCGCCTCCGGTGGTCTCGGGCAGCCGGTCGAGGCTGTGCGTGGCGTGCAGGGAGGTCTTCTCCGCGGCGACCGCGATGCGGCTCATGGTCTGGACGGTCTCGATGGGGTAGTTGCCGACGGAGGTCTCGCCGGAGAGCATGACGGCGTCGGCGCCCTCCATGACGGCGTAGGCGACGTCGGAGGCCTCCGCGCGGGTCGGGCGGGGGGCGGAGATCATGGAGTCGAGCATCTGGGTGGCGACGATGACCGGCCGGGCCTTCTCGTGGCAGAGCTGGATGGCGCGTTTCTGGACGATCGGCACCTCTTCGAGGGGTAGTTCGACGCCGAGGTCGCCGCGGGCGACCATGATGCCGTCGAAGGCCTCGATGATCTCGGGGAGTCGTTCGACCGCCTGGGGCTTCTCGATCTTGGCGAGCAGCGGGAGGCGGACGGCTTCCTGTTCCATGATGTTGCGGACGACGTCGGCGTCCGAGGGGCGCCGGACGAAGGACAGGGCGATGAGGTCGAAGCCGGTGCGCAGGGCCCAGCGGAGGTCGGCCTCGTCCTTGTCGGTGAGGGCGGGGGCGCTGACGTTGACGCCGGGCAGGTTGAGGCCCTTGTTGTCGGAGATCATGCCGCCGATGATCACGCGGGTGGTCACGCGGGGGCCGTCGATGCGGGTGACCTCCAGGTGGACGCGTCCGTCGTCGACGAGGATGCTGTCACCGGGGCGGACGTCCTTGTGGAGGCCGAGGTAGGTGGTCGAGACCTGTTCGCGGTCACCGGGGACGTCCTCGGTGGTGATGGTGAAGACGTCTCCGAAACCGAGGCGGACGGGACCCTCCTCGAACTTTCCGACGCGGATCTTGGGGCCCTGCAGGTCGGCGAGCACGCCCACACCGCGGCCGAGTTCGGCGGCGGCCTCCCTCACCCTGTCGTATACCTCTTTGTGCAGTTCCTGGCTGCCGTGGCTGAGGTTGAAACGAGCCACGTCCATGCCTGCGGCGATGAGTTCGCGGAGGCGTTCCGGGGAGGAGGTGGCGGGGCCGAGGGTACAGACGATTTTTGCGCGACGAGTCACGGGTCCCACCCTAATTGGTACAGACCACTTGGTCGTTACGTTGGCCGGAGCAGGGGTGAAAAACTCGATGACATCGTGTCACCGGTGCGGACCCGGGTGTTCCCGTTGAACGCCTGTGGGGTGCCTGGGGTGTTGAGGCGGCGGCCGGAGTCGTGGCCTGTGAATGCGGGCGCGGACCATGATGGCCGAGGGGTCTCGGTCGCGGCGGTGCCGTACGGCCGGGCGTCGGGACCGGCCGGGTACGGCGATCTCCATCCGGCCGGCGGGATGAGCCCGTCGGACTTCTTCGGGGCGTCCGATGCAATCGGTGCTGGTCCTGCCGTACGTGGTCGAGGGGGTTCGCGGTCGTCGTGCCGCACCGGCGGCGGTGAGCCGTGGCGGCGCTCCGGCCTGGTGCCCGTGTACGGCGACGCGGGCGGTCAGGGGCCTGCCCCCCCTGCCGGTGGCGGGGTGGGACGGAGCGGGTCCCGACGGGGCGGTGCCGTACGTCGTCGTATGGACGGTTGCAACGCCGCGGGTGTGGCAGCCGGCCTCACAGGGCCGGGGCGGACGCGGCTCCGCCCCGGTTCAGGCGCCCTCGCGGGGCGTCACCGGCCCGTGTGGGTATGACGCCCGGAACGTCAGGGGGCGATGGTCGCGGCCTTGGCGGCGTCGACGATGCCGCGGCCGTAGAAACCGTTGCGGGACTTGGAGCCCTGGCAGGTGTGGGCGGCCTCGTCGCCGAAGCCCTGGTAGACGTAGCGGCGGGGCTTCGGGCAGGAGGTGCGGGTCGCGCTGGCGTAGAGCAGCCGTTCGACGTCGGCGGGGCGCATGGTGACGCCGTCCTTGGACGGTTTGCCGAAGCGGCTGATGATCACGGCGGCGACGCCGGTGGCGTGCGGGGCGGCCATGGAGCTGCCGGCGAGGTACTGGTAGTAGGCGCAGGTTCCCGCCTGGCAGTCACGTACGACGGAGCCGCTGCGCGGCTTGCCGTCGGCGTCGATGAGGTGTTCGGCGCGGAGCACGTTTTCCGGGGCCGCCGCCAGAACGGTCCTGGTGATGTCCTGGCCGCTCTCGCCGTCGGCGGCGTCGCCGCCGGGGGCCGCCAGGTCGGTCTGTTCGAGGCCGTAGTCGGAGTAGGAGGCCTTGCGCTTGGTCGGGCCGACTGCGGAGACCGAGATGACGCCCTTGGACTCGGCGGGGACGCTGAGGCAGGAGTTGCCGATCTTACGGGTGCGCTGCGCGTCGAGGGGGTAGTCGGGGCTGATGAGGTCGGTCTTCGGGTTTCCGAGGTCGGTGGCCTCGTTGCCGATCGCGCTGATCAGGGTGACGCCGTGTGCGCGGGCGTAGTCGAGGGCGCGCTGCATGCCGGTGATGACGCCGCGCTGTTCGAGTTGTTCCGCTTTGGAGTCGCGGGGGTTGGCGGTGCAGTTGAACAGCCACGGGTCGATGTAGTAGCTCATGTTGACCACGTCGATGCCGTTGTCCGCGGCGTAGGTGAGGGCGTCGATGCTGGGTTTGAGGAAGAACATCCCGGAGTCCTGGCCCGCGCGGAGGTTGACGAGGGAGACGCCGGGGGCGACACCTGCGATGCCCAGGCCGTTGATCGGGGAGGCGATGGTGCTGGCCACGTGGGTTCCGTGGCCGTCGTCGTCCCGGTCGACGGGGTCCTTGCAGCCCTTGAACTCGCAGGGGCCGTCGAGTTCCTTGCCGTTGGGGTCCTTGGGGATGTCGGTGACGAAGTTGCGGCTGAGGTCGCGGTTGAAGTTCGGGGCGATGTCGGGGTGTTTGCCGTCGATGCCGGTGTCGATGACGCCGACCAGCACCCGCTTGTCGCCGGGGGCGGTGGCGTGCGATCCGGTGGCGGTCGCGCCGATCATCTTCATGTCCCACTGCCGTCCGGCGAGGGGTTCGCCGCCGCTGAGGGCGATGGTCCTGATGTCGGAGACGTTGACCCCGGTCGCCGTGGCGGGGACGGAGGCGGCGTGGCCGATCCTGCGGTCGCCGGAGACTCCGGCGACGGAGGGGTCACCGGCGAGGCTCTCCACGAAGCCGGCGGCGGGGCCTCTGGCGACGACGTAGCCGAGTTTGGGTTCGGTGGAGAGCGGGGTTCCCCCGGCCTCCTCGACGGCCTTGACCGCTCCGGTCCGTGCGCCGTCGGCGTAGAAGACGAGGTAGTCGCGCAGCGCCCCGCCGCCGGCCGTGGCCTGGTTCGCGGGGGCGGCCGCGGTGAGACCCGCAACCACGGCGACGACGGCTGCCGCCCCGGTCAGGCGTGCGCGCCAGCGGTTCATCGATCCTCCACATCCGTTGGAGCCAGGAGAATCATCCTCAAGCCATCCGACCTGCAAAGCAAACCGATGTTCCCGGTACGGCGGGCGCAGAGCCGTACCGGGAACGCCGGGTCGTGTTCAGACCAGGGGTCTGGCGGTCGGCGGGATCGCCGTCGGCAGGGCGGTCTGGCCGGTGAGGTAGCGGTCGACGGCCGCGGCGGCGGAGCGGCCCTCGGCGATCGCCCAGACGATCAGCGACTGGCCGCGTCCCATGTCTCCGGCGACGAAGACGCCCTCGGCGGAGGTCATGTAGCCCTTGTCCCTGGCGACGTTGCCCCGGGCGTCGAAGAACTCGCCGTCGGCGGAGTCCGCGAGGTCCTGGAGCAGGCCGGCCTTCTCCGGGCCGACGAAGCCCATGGAGAGGGTGACGAGGTCTGCGGGGATCTCCCGTTCGGTGCCGGGGATCGGCTTGAAGCCGTTCGCGGGGCCCTCGACCTCGACGAGACGCAGTGCCCTGACGTTGCCGTCGGCGTCGCCGACGAACTCGGTGGTCGAGACGGCGTAGACGCGGTCGCCGCCGCCGTCGGCCAGTTCCTCGTGGGCGCTCTCCATCTTGAACAGGATGGGGAAGGTGGGCCAGGGCTGGCTGCCGGGGCGCTCGGCCGGGGGCTGTGGCATGATCTCCAGCTGGGTGACGGAGGCCGCCCCCTGGCGGATCGCGGTGCCGATGCAGTCGGCTCCGGTGTCGCCGCCTCCGATGACCACGACGTGCTTGTCCTTGGCGTCGATCGCCGAGACGGTGTGGTCGCCCTCCTGGACCTTGTTGGCCAGGGGGAGGTACTCCATCGCCTGGTGGACGCCCTTGAGGTCGCGTCCGGCGACCGGCAGGTCCCGCCACAGGGTGGCGCCGCCGGCCAGGACGACGGCGTCGAACTCCGCGCGGAGCTGGGCGGCCGTGACGTCGACGCCGACGTTGACGCCGGTGCGGAACTCGGTGCCCTCGGCCCGCATCTGGGCGAGCCTGCGGTCGATGTGCCGCTTCTCCATCTTGAACTCGGGGATGCCGTAGCGCAGCAGGCCGCCGACGCGGTCGGCGCGTTCGAACACCACCACGTCGTGCCCGGCCCTGGTGAGCTGCTGGGCGGCGGCCAGGCCCGCGGGCCCCGAGCCGACGACGGCGATCTTCCTGCCGGTCCTGGCCGTGGGGGTCTGGGGGGTGACCCAGCCCTCGTCGAAGGCGCGGTCGATGATCTCGACCTCGACGCGCTTGATCGCCACCGGGTCCGAGTTGATGCCGAGCACGCAGGCGGCCTCGCAGGGCGCGGGGCACAGGCGGCCGGTGAACTCGGGGAAGTTGTTGGTGGCGTGCAGGCGTTCGACGGCCTCGCGCCAGTCGTCGCGGTAGACCAGGTCGTTCCACTCGGGGATGAGGTTGCCCAGGGGGCAGCCGTTGTGGCAGAACGGGATGCCGCAGTCCATGCAGCGGGACGCCTGCTTGGTCAGGGCGGGCCTGGGGAAGTCCTGGTAGACCTCCTTCCAGTCGCGGATGCGCACGTCGACCGGGCGGCGGGCGGGCAGCTCGCGTCCGTGAGTGAGGAAACCCTTCGGGTCAGCCATCGGTGTGTACCCCCTTATCCCTGCACCGCGGCCGTCATGACCGCCTCGTCGATGTCTCTGCCCTCGCGCCTGGCGGCCTCGGCCGCGCGCAGCACCCGCTTGTAGTCGGTCGGCATGATCTTGCGGAAGCGGGCCGGGTCCCAGTCGGCCAGGAGTTCCTTGGCGACGGGCGAGCCGGTCTCCGCCAGGTGGGTCTCGACGATCTCCCGCAGTGTGTCGGCGTCGGTCTCGTCCAGGTCCTCGATCTCGACCATCTCGCGGTTGATCCGCGCGGTTTCCGGGTCGAGGAGGTAGGCGACGCCGCCGGACATGCCCGCGGCGAAGTTGCGGCCGGTGGGGCCGAGGACGACGACCCTGCCGCCCGTCATGTACTCGCAGCCGTGGTCGCCGACGCCCTCGACGACGGCGGTCGCCCCGGAGTTCCGTACGCAGAAGCGTTCGCCGACGACGCCGCGGATGTGGGCCTCGCCGGAGGTCGCTCCGTACAGGCCGACGTTTCCGGCGATGATGTGGCCGTCGAGGGGGGCCTCCTCGTGCGGCCTCACGGTGATCCGGCCGCCGGACAGGCCCTTGCCGAGGTAGTCGTTGGCGTCGCCGGTCAGGCGCAGGGTGACGCCCTTGGGCACGAAGGCGCCGAAGGAGTTGCCCGCTGAGCCGGTGAAGCGGACGTCGATGGTGTCGTCGGGTAGTCCCGCGCCGCCGTACCGCTTGGTCACCTCGTGGCCGAGCATGGTGCCGACCGTACGGTTGACGTTGCGGATGGGCAGGTCGAGCGTGACCGGGTCGCCGTTGGCCAGGGCGCCTTCGGCGAGCTGGATCAGGGTGTGGTCGAGGGCTCGTTCCAGGCCGTGGTCCTGTTCGGTGACGCGGCGCAGCGCGGTTCCCTCGGGGAGTTCCGGGCGGTGCAGGATCGGCGTGAGGTCCAGGCCTGAGGCCTTCCAGTGCTGCTCGGCGGGGGCGGTGTCCAGCAGTTCCGCGTGTCCGACGGCTTCGTCGAGGGTTCGGAAGCCGAGGGCGGCGAGGTATTCGCGGATCTCCTCGGCGATGAACTCGAAGAAGTTGACGACGAACTCGGGCTTGCCGCTGAAGCGCCTGCGCAGCTCGGGGTTCTGGGTCGCGACGCCGACCGGGCAGGTGTCCAGGTGGCACACGCGCATCATCACGCAGCCGGAGACGACCAGCGGGGCGGTGGCGAAGCCGTATTCCTCGGCGCCGAGCAGCGCGGCGATGATCACGTCACGGCCGGTCTTGAGCTGGCCGTCGACCTGCACGACGATGCGGTCGCGCAGCCCGTTGAGCAGCAGCGTCTGCTGGGTCTCGGCCAGGCCGAGCTCCCAGGGGGCGCCCGCGTGCTTGAGGGAGGTGAGCGGGGAGGCGCCGGTGCCGCCGTCGTGGCCGGAGATGAGCACGACGTCGGCGTGGGCCTTGGACACGCCCGCCGCGACCGTGCCGACGCCGACCTCCGCCACGAGCTTGACGTGCACGCGGGCGGCCGGGTTGGCGTTCTTCAGGTCGTGGATGAGCTGGGCGAGGTCCTCGATGGAGTAGATGTCGTGGTGCGGCGGCGGCGAGATGAGGCCGACGCCGGGGGTGGAGTGCCTGGTCTTGGCGATCCAGGGGTAGACCTTGTGGCCGGGCAGCTGGCCGCCCTCGCCGGGCTTGGCTCCCTGGGCCATCTTGATCTGCAGGTCGTCCGCGTTGACGAGGTACTCGGAGGTGACGCCGAAGCGGCCCGAGGCGACCTGCTTGATGGCCGAACGGCGGGCGGGGTCGTGGAGCCGGTCGGGGTCCTCGCCGCCCTCGCCGGTGTTGGACTTGGCGCCGAGGCGGTTCATCGCGACGGCGAGGGTCTCGTGCGCCTCCCTGGAGATGGAGCCGTAGGACATGGCGCCGGTCGAGAAGCGCTTGACGATCTCGCTGACCGGTTCGACCTCGTCGATCGGGACCGGTTCGCGGACTCCCTCACGGAGGGTGAACAGGCCGCGCAGGGTCATCAGCCGCTCGGCCTGGGAGTCGACGAGGGAGGTGTACTCCTTGAAGATCTCATAGCGGCGTGAGCGGGTGGCGTGCTGCAGCTTGAAGACGGTCTCGGGGTTGAACAGGTGGGGTTCGCCCTCGCGGCGCCACTGGTACTCGCCGCCGACCTCAAGCCTGCGGTGGGCGTTCTCCGCCCTGGGGTAGGCGCGGGCGTGGCGCAGCGCGGACTCCCCGGCCAGGACGTCGAAGCCGACGCCGCCGAGGCGGGAGGTGGTGCCGGTGAAGCAGGTGCCGATGACGTTCTCGTCGAGGCCGAGCGCCTCGAAGATCTGCGCGCCGGTGTAGGAGGCGACGGTGGACACGCCCATCTTGGACATGACCTTCAGGACGCCCTTGCCGTACGCCTTGATGAGGTTGCGCACGGCCTTGTCGCGCTCGACCTTCAGGACGCCGGAGGCGATCATGTCCTCGACGGTCTCGATGGCGAGGTAGGGGTTGACGGCGCCCGCGCCGTAGCCGATGAGCAGGGCCATGTGGTGGGCCTCACGTGCCTCGCCGGTCTCGATGACCAGGCCGACCCGGGTGCGGGTCTTCTCGGCGATGAGGTGGTGGTGCACCGCGCCGGTGAGCATCGGCGACGGGATGGGCGCGAGGGCGTCGGAGGAGCCCCGGTCGGACAGCACGATGATCCGTGCGCCGCCCTCGATCGCCGCGGAGACCTCGGTGCGGATCTCCTCGATGCGGTGGAGCATGGCCTCGCCGCCGCCGTGGACCTCGTAGAGGCCGGAGACGACGTGCGGGCGGAAGCCGGGCAGCGCGCCTTCGTCGTTGATGTGGATGATCTTGGCGAGCTCGTCGTTGTCGATCACCGGGTAGGGCAGCACGAGCTGGCGGCAGGAGGAGGGCTCGGGGGCGAGCAGGTTGCCCTCGGGGCCGAGCGTGCTGGCCAGGGAGGTGACGAGTTCCTCGCGGATGGCGTCCAGCGGCGGGTTGGTGACCTGCGCGAACAGCTGGCTGAAGTAGTCGAACAGCAGCCTGGGCCGGTCGCTGAGGACGGCCACGGGGGTGTCGGTTCCCATGGAGCCGATGGGCTCGGCGCCCGTGGTCGCCATGGGCGCCAGGATGATCCGCAGCTCCTCCTCGGTGTAGCCGAAGGTCTGCTGCCGCTTGATGAGCGCCTCGTGGGTGGGGATCTCCCGCGAGCGGGCGGGCAGTTCCTCGAAGCGGACCAGGCCCGCGTGCAGCCAGTCGCCGTAGGGCAGTTCGGCGGCGAGCCGGGCCTTGATCTCGTCGTCCTCGATGATCTTGCCGCGGGCGGTGTCGACCAGGAACATCCTGCCGGGCTGCAGGCGGCCCTTGCGGACCACGTCCTGCGCGGGGATGTCGAGGACGCCCGCCTCCGAGGCGAGTACGACGAGGCCGTCGGTGGTCACCCAGAACCGGCCGGGGCGCAGGCCGTTGCGGTCGAGGACCGCGCCGACGAGGGTGCCGTCGGAGAAGGTGATCGAGGCGGGGCCGTCCCAGGCCTCCATGAGGGTGGAGTGGAACTCGTAGAAGGCCCGCCGTGCGGGGTCCATCTCGGTGTTGTTCTCCCACGCCTCGGGGATCATCATCAGCACGGCGTGGGGCAGTTCGCGTCCGGCGAGGTGGAGCAGTTCGAGCGTCTCGTCGAAGGAGGCGGTGTCGGAGCCGTCCGGGTCGCAGATCGGGAACAGCCGCGACAGGTCGCCGGGCAGGGCGGCGGTGCTCAGCATGGCCTCGCGGGCGCGCATCCAGTTGCGGTTGCCCTTGACCGTGTTGATCTCGCCGTTGTGGGCGACGTAGCGGTAGGGGTGCGCCAGCGGCCAGGAGGGGAAGGTGTTGGTCGAGAAGCGCGAGTGGACCAGCGAGATGGCGGTCTCGTAGCGCTCGTCGCTCAGGTCGGGGAAGAAAGGCTCGACCTGGCCGGGGGTGAGCATGCCCTTGTAGACGATCGTCCGTGAGCTGAGCGAGGGGAAGTAGACCTTCGTCTCGTGCTCGGCCCGCTTGCGCAGGCAGAAGGCGATCCGGTCCAGCTGGAGGCCGCTCTCACCTCCGGGGGAGGAGACGAACAGCTGCGCGAAGTGCGGCATGGTCGCACGGGCGCTGGGGCCGGGCAGTGCCCGGTCGGTCGGGACGTCGCGCCAGCCGAGGACCGTGAGGCCCTCCTCGTCCGCGATCCGCTCGATCTGCCGTACCGCGTCGTGGCGGGCTTCCGCCTCGGCGGGCAGGAAGGCGGTGCCGACCGCGTACGAGCCCGCCTCGGGGAGCGGGAAGCCCGCCTCCGCGCGGAGGAAGGTGTCGGGGATCTGCGTGAGGATGCCGGCACCGTCACCGGTGTCGGGCTCGCTTCCCTGGGCTCCCCGGTGGTCGAGGTTGCACAGGGCCGTCAGCGCCTTTGTGACGATGTCGTGGCTGCGGCGGCCCGCGACGTCGGCGACCATGGCGACGCCACAGGCGTCGTGCTCGTTCGAAGGGTGGTACAGGCCCTGGGGCTCGGGGAAACCGAGGTGGGCAGCAGGCATCGAATCCCTCCCGTCGTCTCGCTGCTCTGGATCAAGCTAGGGACGACGTTGGCCCTGCTGCGTGGTGGGTAGACATTACCGTACCCTGCCGGAAAGCTACCTACCCGGTCCGCATAGCGACCATTTAGTACAGGTTTGCCCACTTCAGTCAACATGCCCGTACGGCACGGCATTCCATCGGGCGCCCTAAGGTTGGCGCATGGACGCGATTGCGGATCTCCTCGCGCGGGCGGGAGTCGACGGCAGGAGACCGAGGGCCGTGCTGGCCGCGCTGGGCGACGGCCGCTGGTGGACCCTCGCCGATCTGGTCAGGCTGACCGCGACGTCACGGCGGACGGTCGAGTCCCTGCTGCGCGAGCTCGACCTGGAGCGCTCCGGCGACCGGTTCAGGCTCAGGGCCCCGCTGCCGGAGGCACCCGTGTCCCGTGCGCCCGCCGACCCGGTGGCCCACCTGCTGCCCGAGCAGGCCGGCCTGGTCGCCACGATGGAGAAGCTGATCACCGGCGCGCCCCGGGGGCGTCACACGCTCGACCACGTGTCGGCGACCGCGGAGACCGTGGTCAGACGGGCCCTGCTGCTTGAGGCGAGGTTCTGGCTCGACGGCGCCCGCCTGCTGTGCGTCGGCGACCACGACCTGACCTCGCTGGCCGTCGCGGCGCTGTGCCCCGGCCTTGAGGTGACCGTCGCCGACATCGACGAGCGCATCCTCGGCTACATCGCCGAGCAGGCCGGACGCCTGGGCCTGCCGGTGCGCACCCGCTGGGCCGACCTGCGCCTCGGCCTGCCCGCCTCGGCTCGCGGATGGGCCGACCTGGCGATCACCGACCCGCCCTACACGCCCGAGGGGGTCGGGCTGTTCGTCGCCCGCGCCGCCGAGGGGCTGCGCGACCGCGACCAGGGCCGCGTCCTGCTGGCCTACGGCGCCAGCGAACGCACTCCCGCCCTGGCGCTGAAGGTGCAGAACGCCCTGTCCGCCCTCAACCTCGTCAACGAGGCGATCTACCCCGACTTCAACCGCTATCTCGGCGCCGAGGCCATCGGCTCGGCCGCCGACCTGTACGTCCTGCGGCCGACCACGAAGACCTGGCCCGCCGTCGCCGCCCGCGTCGAGGGCCTCAGCGCCGCCATCTACACCCAGGGCCCCCAGGCGGTCGAGTCGGCGGCCTCATCCGCTCCTCCTCCCCCGGTCACCGGGAGTCCCGAGGTGCTGGTCGGGGACTGGCCCGCCCAGGTGCTGCCCCGCACCCCCAGGGCCCGCCTGTCGACCTGGCTCGCCAAGCCGTACGCCACCGACCCCGCCGAGGTGGCGATCGCGGTGCCCGCGGGGCTTGAGGCCGCGCTGCCCCGGCTGCTGCTGGCCACCCGCGCCCGCCGGGTCCAGGTCACACTGGCCGAGCCTCCCACCGCCCTGCCCGCCGAGCTGTCGGCCGTCTACGAGCTGACCGCCGAGGGCCGGACCGTGCACGCCGTACGGCTGCCGCCCCCGCAGACCGACGAGGGCCGCGTCCTGCGGCGCGTCCTGGACAACGCCCACGGCAAGGTCGCCAACACCTGGCGGGAGGCTCTCATCTCGGTCAGAGGTGAGCTGACCAAACGGCAGGCCAGGGCACTCGTCGCGCTGAGCGCGCCGTGGGCGCAGGACGTCACCGTCCTCGAACTGCCCGCGCACCGGCTGCGGGAGCTCCAGGACGCGGTCGCGCGCTCCCTGACCGCGCCCGTGCCCGCGGACTGAGCGCGCTCAGCGCACCAGACGGTGCTGGAGCAGCAGGCTGGGGCTGTCGACGGCCACCTGCGGGTAGGTCAGGTCGGCCTTACCCGCCCCCTGCCCCGTGTTCCCGGCGGGGGCGACCCAGCTGACGGTGACGTAGTGGCCGAGGGCGCGGGCCTGTGCCCAGCCCGCGGCCCCCTGGAAGCCCTCCGGGGCACCCGGGACCGGCCGTACGAAACCGTCACGGCCCAGCACGCCGACGAGCCGGTCGGCGGCGGCGGAGTCGGCCAGGTTGAAGACGACGAACTGGCCGAGGACCCGGCCGTCACGGGTCGCGTAACGGGCGCGCAACACCTGGGTGCATCCGGCCACGGCCTCCCGTGCCCCACCCCAGACCGCCGAGGCGCAGTCGGTCAGCTGTTCGGTGCCCTGGCGCGTGAGCGTGACGCCGCCCGCGCTCACCGAACCCGTGGGAAAGACCTCCGCGACGGTCAGCGGGTCGGGATCGGCGGCCCGGGTGGCGATGGGGTCGTAGTGCGCCGTGGTCCGCTCGGCCCTGAAGGTCGCCGGGCGCTGGGTGTCCGTACCCGCCCGTGACCACAGGAACACCGCGGTCCCCGCGGCGGCGAGGGCCACGACGGCGACGGCGATGATCCACTTACGCATGACCGATGAGCCTACTGTCCGTGGGGTCACGAGGGGGACGCGGCGGGCTTCACCGCGACGACACGGCGGAAAACGGCCCTCTCCGCGCCCCTGACCGCCAGGGACAGGGAGACGAAGTCGTCCTTCTCGCCGGGATCGGCGCCGTCGGCGCGGCCGATCCAGACCAGGGCCGCGTAGTGGCCCATGGCGTTGCCGCTGCCCTCGCTGTAACCGGAGGAGGAGAACGGTGCCCTGCCGCCCTGCCCCAGCGGCTGTGGCCAGCCTCCCCGGTAGCCCGCGGTCAGGGACTGGACCAGTTCGTTGGCCGCGGCGGTGTCACGCAGGTTGAACAGGGTGTACTGCGCGACGTAGCGGCCGTCCGCGCTGGTGTAGGTGCCCCGCAGCGCCTGGGTGCAGCCCGACCTGGTGAGCTGGTCGGCCAGTTCCCTCCCCCAGACCGCCGCCGAGCAGGTCGCGTCGAGTTTGGTGGCGCCCAGCTTCAGGGTGATCGCACCCTCTTTGAGGGTCCTGACGGGGAAGATCTCCTTGAGGGTGAGCGGCGCCGGGTCGGCCGTGTTCCGTTCGATGGGCGCGAACAGCTTCGGCGAGTTCCATCCCTTGTAGGTGTCGGGCCTCGGCTGGGTCACGATGGCGGCGGCGGTCGCCCGCTCGGGGACGAAGTCGTTGCCGACCGCGGAGATCACAAAGGCCAGGACGACCGCGGTGACGATCACTCCGACGACGGAACCGCCGATCACCAGCAGCCGCTGCTGGAGGCGACTCAGCCCCAGCTCCCGCAGTCTGCCGCCCTCCACGGGCTGCGCCGTCCTGGAGGAGCCGCGCCGGCGCCTGCGCGACGGGGTCGGGGCCTGGGGGCTGGGCGCGTTCACAGGCCGCCCCCGCCCAGCAGGTGGCCGAGGCCGAAGGTCAGGAGCGCGGCGAGCGCGCCGACGCCGAGCTGGCGCAGCCCGCTGTACCACCAGCTGCGCGCGGTGACCCTGGAGACCAGTGCCCCCGCCCCGAACAGCGCCAGGCACGAGACGATCGCGGAACCGACCAGGCTGGTGACCCCGAGAAGGTACGGCAGCAGCGGCAGGACCGCGCCGACGCTGAAGGACAGGAACGAGGAGACCGCGGCGACCTTGGGCGAGGGAAGGTCCCCCGGGGTTACGCCGAGTTCGGCGCTGGTGTGCACCTCAAGCGCCTTGTCGGGATTGAGGGAGATCTGCCTGGCCACCTCCGCCGCCAGCTCGGGCTGGACACCGCGCGACTCGTAGAGCTGGGCGAGTTCGCGCAGTTCGGCCTCGGGGTTGCGTTCCAGCTCACGCCGCTCGACGTCGATCTCGGCGACGGCGAGCTCCCGCTGGCTGGCGACCGAGACGTACTCGCCGCCCGCCATGGAGAACGCCCCCGCCGCCAGGCCCGCGATGCCCGCCAGCACGACGACCTGGGTGCTCGTCGTGCCGCCCGCGACACCGGCGATCAGCGCGAAGTTCGACACGAGCCCGTCCATCGCCCCGAAGACGGAGGGCCGCAGCCAGCCGCCGTTGACATCCCGGTGGGCGTGGTGGATCTCGGCGCGCTCCTGGGCGCCGCCCTGACTCATCGTTCCTCTTTCTTCGCCTGGTTCCTTAGCGGGGGCAGACCCGGCTCACGCCGTGCCTTTCTCCCCTGCTGCGCGCTCGCCGTCGGCCGCGGCCGTCTCGGCCTCGTCGGCCTGGTCGGACCCGTGGGCGGGGTCGGTCTCTGCGCCCGTCTGGGCGAAGGCGGACACGAACTCCGCCTTTCCATCCTGCCCGTCCTGCCCGCCGGCCTGCTCCGAGGGGGGCGCGGAATCAGCGGGCCGGTCGTCCTCGGACTCCGCCCGCGGCCCGGTCTCGTGCTCGTCCGCCTGGTCGGCGGCGTGCGCGGGGTCGGCCGGATCGCCGGCCTCCTGGTCCTGCGTCACCCCGACGACCCGCTCCTCACCGGTCTTGTTCCTGGTGCTCCAGAACCAGATGAGTGCCGCGACGAACAGCACGATGGAGGTCCACTGGTTGAGCCGCAGGCCGAGGATGTGGTGGGCGGTGTCGATGCGCAACCCCTCGATCCAGAACCGGCCCAGGGTGTAGCCCGCGATGTAGAGCAGGAACAACCGGCCGTGCCTGAGGGCGAACCTGTGGCCCGCCCAGACCAGCACGAGGGCCAGACCCAGGTCCCACACCATCTCGTACAGGAAGGCGGGGTGGTAGGTGGAGACCCCCGGCAGCGTTCCCGGCTTGTCGGGGTCGATCTCCAGGCCCCACGGCAGGGTCGTCGGGCTGCCGAACAGCTCCTGGTTGAAGTAGTTGCCCAACCGGCCGATGGCCTGGCCGACCGCGATGGCCGGGGCCACGACATCGGCGACCGCGGACACCGAGATTCCCCGATTGCGGCAGCCGAACCAGACGCCCAGCGCGCCCAGGGTGACGGCCCCCCAGATGCCCAGCCCCCCGTTCCAGATGTAGAGCGCCTCGATGGGCGTGTGAGGGGCGTCAGGCCCGAAGTAGAGCTGCCAGTCGGTGATGACGTGGTAGAGACGCCCGCCGACCAGGCCGAACGGCACGGCCCAGACGGCGAGGTCGACGATGGTGCCCGGCGTTCCCCCACGGGCGCGCCAGCGGCGCTCGCCGATGGCGACGGCGACGATGACGCCGAGCACGATGCACAGCGCGTAGGCCCTGATGGGGATTACACCGAGGTACCAGACCCCCTGCGAGGGGCTGGGAATCGAGGCGAGGGGCATGTCAGGTGACGTTACCGTGTCGCGGGCTACTTGGCGGCATCGAGAACGGCTTTACGGAGATCCGCGGGCTTGAACGCGACGTCGTTGCCGATCTCGGTCCCGTTGATCTTCAGCGTCGGCGTGCCGCTGAGCTTGGCGGCCTGCATGGTCCTGGTGCTGTAGTCGATCTGCTCCTGGGCCTTCTGCTGGGTGGTCACGCAGGTGGCGAAGGCCGAGCCGGTGACCCCTGCGTCTCTGCCCCAGTCGACCATGTCGTCCACCTTGAAGCCCTCGACGGTCTCGGAGGGCTGCTCCTTGAACAGCTTGTCGTGGAACTTCGACCACGGGGTCCCTCCGGGGATGCACCGGGAGGCGGCCCCGGCACGCAGGGAGTTACCCCTGGTGACGCCCTGGTTCATCTCCTGCGAGAAGATCGTGATGGGGTGGTAGACCACCTTGACCTTTCCCTCGGCGGCCAGGTTCTTGATGGTGGGCCCGCTGGTCTGCTCCATCGCCCTGCACGCGGGGCACTGGAAGTCCTCGTAGACGTCCAGGACCGGCTTCTCGACGCCCGCGACGGCCATCACGACGGAACCGTCCGGGGAGGCGGTGATCGGCGCGAGCGCCTGGGTGACCTCCTCGGGCTTGCTGCCGTTGGCGGCGTACCACCATCCGGCTCCGATCGCGCCGAGGGCGACGACCACCACGGTCGTCACCGTCGCGACGCGCTTGAGCCGCTCCTTCTGCCGCTGCTCCTCCCGCTGTGCCTTGATCCGCTCACGCACCGAGTGCTCCCGTGCGGCCTTGCCCATCAGTGATCCTCCTGTTTCCGTGGTTCCTCCTCGCCGTCCACCTCGTCGTACGACTCCCGCTCAGGGGCCAGCCCGAGCGCGGAGTCCAGCGCGAGTCGTCCCGGACCGAACCGGGCGACGAGCACGCCGAGAACGAAGAGACCGGAGTCCCGCAGGATGTCGACGAGGTAGTCGGGCTCGACCCCCGGCTTGAGCTGGCCGCCGCCGCCGAAGCAGCCGCAGTCGATCCGCAGGCCGCGCGCCCACACGGAGGCGATGCCGATGACGAACGCCAGCATGAGCAGCGCGGAGATGCCGCCCACGACGCGGGTGAGCAGTCCGACAACCAGCAACACCCCAATGACGATCTCCAGGATGGGCAGGCCGTAGCCGACCACCGTGGCAAGCGAGTCTGGAAGCAGTTCGTACGCCTTGACCGACTGGACGGAAAGCACAGGCGTGCCGATCTTGCCCCAACCTGCGACAATGAGCACCCCCGCCAGCACCAACCGCGAGACGGTCGTCACCCAGGGTAGCGTCGAACTAGCTCTGCGCGACCTCGGGGGGGCCTGCTTTTCAGAAGTCACGAGCATCATCGTCTCCCATTCCGGACCTGCGTCGCGGCCGTCGCCGGCGGCTACACGCGTTCCTGAGGAACCCCATCACGTGCTGGATAAGCGTCGGGTAAGTCAATCGGCCGACCGTAACGCGCTCCGTGAGGGTCCCGAAACTCCGGTCTCCCGTTCGCCGAGTGTCCGGCCGGGCGTGGCATGGCGCGAAGGCGGGGACGGCATGGCCGCCGCCTCGGCTCCTCCGCCACTGGCACACACCCTCCAGGTTCGATGACCGTCCCGGTTTCCCCCATGTCCCTGCGCCTGTGCGATCGGCGGGCCGAGCCTGTTCGAACTGGGAAATCGTAGCCGAGGCACGGTCCTCGCGGCGTTTTCAGGTCAACGGGGGGAGCGTTCGGACTGAACCGGGAGAGAGGTCTCGCACCCCCGGGGCCGATGCGCCGCTTCCAGCGTACGCATTTCCAGAGTACGCCGCAGCCTTCCGCGCAGGTCGGCGGGCATGACGACGCCCCGGCTCCATGGGGCGGCGCCGTACGAAGAACGCGGCCGTCCTGTGTGGACGGCCGCGTCGTATGAGATTTCAGGCGTGTCCCGGGCAAGCCCGGTTTTCAGCGGCGAATCAGGCGCGCACGCCCGCCGCCAGCTCGGCTCCCAGTTCCCTGACCGCGGCCAGGCCCGAGGCCTCATCCGGGGCGTCGAGCAGGCGGCGGATGAACGCCGAGCCGACGATGACGCCGTCGGCGTAGCGGGCGACCTGGGCCGCCTGCTCGCCGGTGCCGACTCCGAGGCCGACGCAGACCGGCAGTGAGGTCTGCCTGCGGGTCCGCTCGACCAGGCCTTCGGCGGCCTCACCGACCGTGGCGCGCGCCCCGGTGACGCCCATCAGGGAGGCGGCGTAGACGAAGCCCGTGCAGCACTCGGCGACGGCCTTGATGCGTGTCTCGGGAGAGCTGGGTGCGACGAGGAAGACGGTGTCGATTCCGGCCCCCGCGCTGGCCTCCCGCCACGGCCCCGACTCCTCCGGGGTCAGGTCGGGGGTGATGGTCCCCGTCCCGCCCGCTGCGGCCAGGTCACGGGCGAACCGGTCGGCGCCGTAGCGGTCGATCGGGTTCCAGTAGGTCATGACCAGCGTGGCGGCGCCCGTCTTGGCCACCCCCTCGACCGTGCGCAGCACGTCGGCGATGCGGGTGCCGTTGATCAGCGACCGGTGCACGGCGTCCTGGATGGTCGGGCCGTCCATGAGCGGATCGGAGTACGGCAGGCCGATCTCGATCACGTCGCAGCCGGCCTCGACCATGGCGGTCGCGGCCGCGATCGCGCCGTCCTTCGTGGGGAAACCCGCGGGGAGGTATCCGATGAGGGCGGCGCGATCGTCCGCCTTAGCCTTGGCGAACACCGTCTGAAGAGTCGTCATCGTTGGTTCCGTTGTCGGTCGTGGCCTCCGTCCCCTCCGCGGGGCGGAGGGGAAGCAAGTCGGTCGTCAGAGGTTGAAGTACTTCATGGCGGTGCCCATGTCCTTGTCGCCCCGGCCTGAGAGGTTGACCAGGATGAGCGCCTCGGGGCCGAGCTCGCGGCCGAGCTTGAGGGCTCCGGCGAGCGCGTGCGAGGACTCGATGGCCGGGATGATGCCCTCGGTCCTGGCGAGCAGGGCGAAGGCGTCCATGGCCTCGGCGTCGGTGATGCCGTGGTAGGCGGCGCGTCCGGTGTCCTTGAGCCAGGCGTGCTCGGGGCCGACACCGGGGTAGTCGAGGCCCGCGGAGATCGAGTGGGACTCGATCGTCTGGCCCTCCTCGTCCTGCAGGACGTAGGTGCGCGACCCGTGCAGGACCCCGATGGAGCCCTCGGTGAGGGTGAGGGCGTGCTCGCCGGTCTCCTTGCCGCGGCCGCCGGCCTCGTAGCCGTGCAGCTGGACGTCCTGGTCCTCAAGGAAGGCGTGGAAGATGCCGATGGCGTTGGAACCGCCGCCGACGGCCGCGGCCACCGCGTCGGGCAGCCTGCCCGCGAGGTCGAGGATCTGGCGGCGGGCCTCGACGCCGATGATGCGGGCGAAGTCGCGGACGATCTCGGGGAACGGGTGCGGTCCGGCGATGGTGCCGAACAGGTAGTGCGTGTGGTCGACGTTGGCCACCCAGTCGCGGAAGGCCTCGTTGATGGCGTCCTTGAGGGTCTGGCTGCCGTTGGTCACCGGGACGACACTGGCGCCGAGCAGCTTCATGCGGGCGACGTTGAGCGCCTGGCGCTCGCAGTCGACGGCCCCCATGTAGATCACACACTCCAGGCCCATCAGGGCCGCGGCGGTCGCCGTCGCGACGCCGTGCTGACCCGCGCCCGTCTCGGCGATCAGGCGGTTCTTGCCGAGCCGCTTGGTGAGCAGGGCCTGGCCGAGCACATTGTTGATCTTGTGGGCGCCGGTGTGGGTCAGGTCCTCGCGCTTGAGCACGATCCGGGCGCCGCCCGCGTGCTCGGAGAAGCGGGGGATCTCGGTGAGGGCGGTCGGCCTGCCCGCGTAGGTGCGCAGCAGGTGGTCGAACTCCCGCAGGAAGGCGGGGTCGTTCCTGGCCTTCTCGTACTCGGCCGCCACCTCGTCCAGCGCGGGGATGAGGGCCTCGGGGACGTAGCGCCCACCGAAGACGCCGAACTTGCCGTCGGTGTCCGGGTCGTCGCCGTGGACGCCGTTGCCCGCGAGGTCCGCGGAGGTGAGGATGCCGTCTGTCACTGTCACGTGCTCACTGTCCCTCTGGTCGGGATGCGGGGTGGGCTCCGGCGGTGACCAGGTCGACCACGGCGGCCCTGGGGTCCTTGCCGGTCACCAGGCTCTCGCCGACAAGGACGGCGTCCGCCCCCGCCCTGGCGTAGGCGAGCAGGTCGTGGGGACCGCGCACACCCGACTCGGCGATCTTGATGATACCGTCCGGGATCTTCGGGGCGATCTTGGCGAACACCTCGCGGTCGACCTCGAGGGTCTTGAGGTTGCGCGCGTTGACACCGATGATCTTCGCTCCGGCGGCGAGCGCCCGGTCGAGCTCCTCCTCGGTGTGCACCTCGACCAGCGGGGCCAGCCCGATCGACTCGGCCCGCTCGATGAGGGAGACCAGCGCGTTCTGTTCGAGCGCGGCAACGATCAGCAGCACGAGGTCCGCGCCGTAGGCACGGGCCTCCCACAGCTGGTAGGAGGTGACGACGAAGTCCTTGCGCAGCACCGGGATGTCGACCACGGCGCGGACGGCGGCCAGGTCCTCCAGGCTGCCGCCGAAGCGGCGACGCTCGGTCAGGACGCTGATGACGTGGGCGCCACCGGACTCGTAGTCACCGGCGAGCGCGGCGGGGTCGGCGATGGCGGCCAGCGCGCCCTTCGACGGGCTCGAACGCTTCACCTCCGCGATGACCGCCACCTGGTCGCCGCCGAGAGCGGCGTAGGCGTCGCGGGGGGCGGGCGCCCGCTCCGCGCGTTCCTTGAGCTGCGCCAGCGACACCGTCTGCTGCCGGTCGGCCAGGTCCGCGCGGACTCCTTCGAGGATCTCCTCCAGTACGCTCACCTGTCCTCCTCGCGAAACTCGGAGGTCATGTCGGCGAACGCTGCCGTACGCATGGTCCGCTCACTCCACTCGCTCACGAGTAAGGCCCCTCCCGATCGATTGCCCTGTCTCGCCGATGCTATCGGCCTTGCCGTGGTCGCCCCGCCACCGGGTGACGCCTATAGGTGACTATGGGGCCAAGAATTCCCCAAAGGGAACATTCCGCACTATCCAAAAAACGATCATTAAACCAAGAAATGCCCATACATAGGCAGGATTTATAACTTTTCCGGCATCTCGTCTTCCCTGCCAGGAGAACAACGCCCAGCGTCCCCACAGCAGGACCACCACGGGGATCATGATCACGACGAACGGATTGAACCCCAGTGCGGCGGCCGGGTCACCCTGGGTGAGCGCGTGCACCGCCCGCAGCCCTCCGCAACCCGGGCAGTACAGCCCGGTGAGGGTGTGGAAGGGGCAGGCGGGATAGTGCCCCGGCTCGCCGGGATCGACCAGCGCGACCAGGAGGGTTGCCGCACCCGCCGCCACGGCCAGGCCGAGCGGCGCCAGCACGGCTCGCATCCGCCGTGCTCTCGGCTCTCCCGCCCTCGCGGCCCCGCCGGTCACCATCTGCCCGCCCGCACCCCTTCTCCCGCGACGACTGTCACCGGCAACGATACTCAAGGCGGCGCCGGATGACCGGCGACGCCCCGGCGGGGAACGGTCGGGAGGTCCTAGTAGCCGTAGGTGGCCGAGCCCGCCAGGACGCCTATCGCGACCAGCCAGACCACCAGCACGACCAGCCAGCAGGCGACGCCGAAGTAGGACAGGACCAGGCCCGCGATGGCCATGCCCCGCCCCTCCTCGCCGGTGCGCTTGATCTGGCCCAGCGAGATGTGACCGAGCACGATGCCCACGATCGAGGTCACGCCGCAGACGAAGAGCCCGGCGATGCCCATGATGAGAGCGGCGATGGCCATGCCGTTGTTGCCTCGGGGCGGCGGCGCTCCGTAGCCATAGGGATCGTAACCACCGCCGGGCGGCGTGCCGTACCCGCCGGGTGGCCCGTAGCCGCCCTGCGGGGGCCCGTACCCACCGGGCTGATTCCCATAGCTCATGAATTACTCCCTCTACACACGTTGCGGCGAAATCCTAGCGAAATCAGATCATCGCGGCGGCGGGCCGCCTAGTCCGTGGGCAAGTTGTGACCGTACGGCGCGGCTCAGCGCCCGTCCCGTCCTGGGTCGGCAGCGGGCTCGGCGGTGGAGTCCGTGGCGGAATCAGTGGGGGAATCAGTGGCGGGGTCGGCTGTCGGGTCGGCGCCGAGGTCGATGGCGTCCCACATGGCCCGGCCGCTGCCCGAGGCTCCGGCGCGCGTGAGGGCCTCGCTCCCCCGAGCCGCGCCCCTGCGCTCGTAGCGCTCCGACATGCCGGGCCAGTTCACGCTCCACAGCGCGGCGACCGCTCCCCCGGCGAGCAGCACCAGGCCGCCCACCCCGGCGAGCACCGGCCAGAGGAGGTGGCCGGTGGCCCGCGCCGTCTCGGCGGNCCCCCGTCCCGGCGGCCGCGGCCATGGGCGCGTGCCCGGCCGCGGCGGCGAGACCGGCGTCGGCTCCGCCGCCGGCTGCCACCGCGACGATCACCCCTGCCCCGCACAGCGCCATCACGACGCCGATGACCCTGCGCCACACGCCTCGCGTCGCGAGCACCGCGACCACCGCGGCCAGCGCCGCCCAGGCCGCGGGCGCCAGGGCGGGGGCGAGTTCGGCGGCGGAGACGGGCACGGCGCGCGTGCCGTACCTCACCGTGACCCAGTCGCGGCCCGCGGCCAGCAGCACCAGGCCCGCGCCCGCCGCGCACGCGGCGACCCAGGTCCACAGCGCCCGGCCCGCTCTCACGCCGGGGTCACCGCCAGTCGGTCGGCGTCGAAACAGGTCCGGTCACCGGTGTGGCAGGCGGCGCCCACCTGGTCGACCTTCAGCAGGATCGTGTCGCCGTCGCAGTCGAGGGCGACGGACCTGACGTGCTGGACGTTGCCCGAGGTCTCGCCCTTGACCCAGTAGGACCGGCGGCTGCGCGACCAGTAGGTGGCACGGCCGGTGGTGAGCGTGCGGTGCAGCGCCTCGTCGTCCATCCAGGCGAGCATGAGCACCTCGCCGGTGTCGTGCTGCTGGACCACGGCGGGCACCAGTCCGTCGGCGGTGCGCTTCAGTCGGGCCACGATGGCCGGGTCAAGGGGCATGTGGCAATTGTGCCGCACCTGGGCGGAGGTCCCGCGTCCGGCGGTCAGCGGGTGCGGTCGTCGTCGAACAGGTCGGCCGCGTGCACGACGATCCTGGGGTCGGGCCCGCCGACGATCTCGTGATCCTTGTTGGTGTACTCGAACCGGCTCAGGAGGTAGCGCATGGCCTCGACCCTGGCCCGCTTCTTGTCGTTGCTCTTGATCACCGTCCACGGCGCCTCCTCCGTGTCGGTGTGCAGGAACATGTCTTCCTTGGCCTGGGTGTACTCGTCCCACTTGTCCAGCGACTCCAGGTCCATCGGCGACAGCTTCCACTGCCGCACCGGGTCGACCTGGCGGATGATGAAACGGGTGCGCTGCTCGGAGCGGGAGACCGAGAACCAGAACTTCACCAGGTGGATGCCGTCGCGGACGAGCATGCGCTCGAAGGCCGGCGCCTGCTCCATGAACTCCGTGTACTCCCCCGGCGTGGCGAAGCCCATCACGCGCTCGACCCCGGCGCGGTTGTACCAGGAGCGGTCGAAGAAGACCATCTCCCCCGCGGCGGGCAGATGGGAGACGTAGCGCTGGAAGTACCACTGGGTGCTCTCACGCTCGCTCGGCTTCTCCAGGGCGACCACGGTGGCCCCGCGCGGGTTGAGGTGCTCCATGAACCGCTTGATCGTGCCGCCCTTGCCCGCCGCGTCGCGCCCCTCGAACAGGATCAGCAGCCGCCCGCCGGTGTCCTTGATCCAGTACTGCAGTTTGAGGAGCTCGATCTGGAGCAGCCGCTTGGTCCTGTCGTACTCCGAACGGTCCATCCGCTCCGGGTAGGGATACCTCTCCCGCCAGGTGTCCACCGGGGTGCCGTCCAGCCGTACGAGCACGGGGTCGTCATCGTCGTCGTCGAGGACCCGCAGGTTCGGCAGTTCGTCGAGCAGGTCGCTGCGGGACGCGGCGGAGCGCGCGTCGAGCACGGGGTACCTGCTGCCCCGCGCGGGTTCCTCACCCACCAGATCGGTCATGGACGTCCTTCCCGCTTCCCCCCGGCGGGAGCCCGGGGCGGTGGTCCCGCGGCTCCCTTACCTCCATCTCAGCACGTTAATCCCCGACATAAGGACATCAACAGCCCATTTGACGACTTGTAGGCCACTGTTCATCCCTCCTCACTTCCCCCATGACAATAAACCCACTAAACCAGTAGGTCTTGACGGGATTTGGTTCCTGTGTTGGAGTGAGGCCATGCAGGCTGAGCTCCCACCGGCGGTCCGCGGTCACCTCGCGCCGTGCCGCGCGCTGTCCCGTTCCTGTCGTCACTGACCTCGCGCCACTGACCTCGCGCCACCGGCCCCGCCCATCCGGTGCCGCGCGCCACCACGAGCCACCGCGAGCCACCGCGAGCCACCGTGCCGCCGTCCCCGCTCCGGACGCCCCCGCCCAGACGACCTGCCAGAAAGGCCTCAGTCATGCCCGTCGAGTTCCTAGGCATAGGCGCCACGAACGACGGATCGGAGACCAGACCCCGCTCCGGGCCCGTGTTCGACAGACAGTTCACGCTACGGCTGGCGCGGGCCCACCACGAGCACGGCTGGGACCGGATCCTGTTCGCCTACGGCTCGGGCTCGCCGGACCCCGCGCAGGTGGCCGCCCTCGTCGCCGGGCAGGTCGAGGGGATACAGCTCCTGCTCGCCCACCGGCCGAACGTCTCCTACCCGACGTTCGCCCTGAAGACCTTCGCCACACTCGACCAGATCAGCGGCGGCAGACTGACCGTGCACTTCATCACCGGGGGCAACGACCGCGAGCAGGCCCGCGAGGGCGACCGCCTGTCCAAGGACCGGCGTTACGGGCGCACCCGGGAGTACATCCAGATCGTCAAGAAGGGCTGGACGTCCAGGACCCCCTTCTCCCACGAGGGAGAGCACTACCGCTTCGACGACTTCCTGTCCGACGTCTTCCCCGTGCAGCAGCCCCGTCCGCTGGTCTCCTTCGGAGGCTCCTCCCCCGCGGCGTACGCGGCGGGCGGCGCCGAGGCCGACATCTACTGCCTGTGGGGCGAGCCGCTGGCCCAGACCGCCGAGCAGATCGCCGCGGTCAGGAGCGCGGCGCTCGCGTCGGGGCGCAGGGACCTGCCCAGGTTCCAGGTGGCCTTCCGGCCCGTCATCGCGCCGACCGAGGAGAAGGCCTGGGAGAAGGCGGCCCGCACGCTTGAGGCGATCAAGTCGCGTGGTGCCTCCTCCCGACGGCTGCCCGCGGGCCACGCCCCGGAGAACGCGGGCTCACAACGGCTCGTCGCGATCGCCGCCGGGGGCGACAGGTACGACCGCGCGCTGTGGACCCCGACCGCCGCGGCCACCGGCGGGGCGGGCAACTCCACCGCCCTGGTCGGCACCCCGGAGACCGTGGCCCAGGCGCTGCTCGACTACTACGACCTCGGCGTGGAGATCCTGTCCGCGCGCGGCTACGACCTGCTTGAGGACGCCGTCGACTTCGGCCGTCACGTCATCCCCATCGTCCGCGAGGAGGTGGCCAAGCGGGACCGCGAGCGTGAGGCCGCCGAGTCCCGGCAGTACCCGGCGACCAGTCTGGCGGGCCGGTGAGCCGCCCCGCGGTCGAGACCCGGCCGCAGGACGACACGGACGCCGGGACGGCAGGCCCGGACGCCCCGCCCGCGCTGCGGGTCGTCACCACCAGGCATCCCGGCCGGTGGGCGGCGGCGGCCGGGGTCGGCGTGCTGCTCGCCATGGCGGCGAGCGCGCTGATCACCAACCCCGCCTGGGACTGGAACGTCGTCGGGGAGTACCTGTTCGCGCCCTCGGTGCTGCACGCCGTGCTGTTCACACTCCAGCTCACCGTGCTCGGCATCGGCATCGGCTTCCTGCTCGGCACCGTGCTCGCGATCATGCGCCTGTCGAGGAACCCGCTGCTGTCCTCGGTCGCCTGGGGCTATGTCGCGCTGTTCCGGTCGATCCCGCTCATCCTGCAACTGCTGTTCTGGTACAACCTGGCGCTGCTGTACCAGCGGATCTCCTTCGGCGTTCCGTTCGGCCCCTCCTTCTTCGACATCGGGACCATGGACCTGATCAGCCCGGTCACCGCCGCCGTGCTCGGGCTCGGGCTGCACCAGGCCGCCTACTGCTCCGAGATCGTCAGGGCGGGGCTGCTCTCGGTCGACCCGGGCCAGCGCGAGGCCGCCGCCGCATTGGGCATCCCCTGGAGAAGACAGCTGTTCAGGATCGTCCTTCCGCAGGCCATGCGCTCGATCGTGCCCACCGCGGGCAACGAGATCATCGGCCTGGTCAAGGGCACCTCGGTGGTCTACATCATGGCCCTGCCCGAGCTCTTCTACCAGATCCAGGTGATCTACAGCCGCAACGGCAGGGTCATCGCGCTGCTGCTCGTCGCGACCGTCTGGTACCTGATCATCACCTCCGTGCTGTCCGTCGCGCAGTACTACGTCGAACGTCACTACGCCAGGGGTCGCAGATGAGCGCCGTGATGGTCGACCTGCGGGGCGTGCACAAGAGCTTCGGCCCCCTGAAGGTCCTGCGTGGCGTCGACCTGCGGGTCGCCAGGGGCGAGGTCACCGTGATCCTCGGCCCCTCGGGCTCCGGCAAGTCGACCCTGCTGCGCACCGTCAACCACCTGGAGAAGGTGGACAGCGGATCGGTGCGCGTCGACGGTGAGCTGGTCGGCTACCGGCAGTCCGGCGACAGGCTCTACGAACTGCGCGAACGCGAGATCCTGCGGCAGCGGACCCGGATCGGGTTCGTCTTCCAGCACTTCAACCTCTTCCCGCACCTGACCGCGCTGGAGAACGTCGTCGAGGCGCCTCTGTCCGCGCAGCGAAGGCCCAGGGCCGAGGTGCACCGGCTGGCCGTACGGCTGCTCGACCGGGTCGGCCTGGCCGACAGGAAGAACGCCTACCCCGGGCAGCTGTCCGGAGGGCAGCAGCAGCGGGTCGCCATCGCCCGCGCGCTCGCCCTGGAGCCGAAGGTCATCCTCTTCGACGAGCCGACCTCCGCGCTCGACCCCGAACTGGTCGGCGAGGTGCTCGACGTGGTGAAGGACCTCGCCAGGAGCGGCACCACCATGATCGTCGTCACCCACGAGATCGGGTTCGCCCGCGAGGTGGCCGACACCGTCGTCTTCATGGACGACGGGCGCGTCGTCGAACAGGGCCCGCCCGCCCAGGTTCTCGACTCCCCCCGGCACGAACGGACCCGCTCCTTCCTCAGCAAGGTCCTCTGATCCGTGACAACCCTCCCTGCGATTCCCAGAAAAACAGGACTGAAATGTCGTTCCTCTCCAGGCTCAAGCCCGCCCTCCTCACCGCACCGCTTCTGCTCGCCGCCGCCTGCGGCTCGACCGGGACCACCTCCGCCGCCCCCCGGAGCGACGCCAAGCCCGCCGAACAGGCCTCCGCCCCCGCGGGAACCGGCGGCTCGAAGATCAACATCTCTCCGCAGCAGAACCGGATCCGGGCGGAGAAGGTCGACGCGATCGCCGCCCAGGTGCCCGAGGCGATCCGCGCGAAGGGTGAGCTGGTCGTCGGCTTCAGCGGGGAAGGCGCGCCGCCGCTGACCTTCCTCGCCGACGACGACCGCACCGTCATCGGCGTGGAGACCGACATCGCCCACATCGTGGCCGACGTCCTCGGCCTGAAGGCCAGGGAGGAGGTCACCTCCTGGGAGAACCTGTTCCTCTCGGTGAAGTCCGGAAAGTACGACGTGGCCTTCAACAACGTCACGGTGACCGAGGAGCGCAAGGACATCTACGACTTCGCCACCTACCGGGTCGACCAGCTCGCCTGGCAGACGGCGAAGAACAGCCCGATCACCTCGATCAAGCAGCCCTCGGACATCGCCGGACGCCGGGTCGCGGTCGGCTCGGGCACCAACCAGGAGAAGATCCTGGTCGACTGGGACACGCAGAACCAGAAGGCGGGCCTGAAGCCCGCGCAGATCCAGAACTACCAGAAGTACGTCGACGCCCTGCTGTCCCTGAAGTCGGGCCGCATCGAGGCCTACTTCGGCCCCAACCCCTCCCTCTCCCACCAGGACGCCGTCGGCGGCGACACCAAGATCGTCGGCACCGTCTCTGGCGCGGGCCCCGACCTGCAGGGCCTGATCGCGGCCATGACCAAGAAGGACAACGGCCTCGTCAAACCGCTCAACGCCGCGATCAACGAACTCATCGGGAACGGCAAGTACGGCGAGGTGCTCAAGCGCTGGAACCTCTCCAACGAGGCCATCCCCGAGTCGCTGGTCAACCCGCCCGGCCTGCCCAGGCAGACGGCGAAGTGACGGCCCCGGGCGGCGCGCCGCCGCCCGGGAACCCGTGGTCAGGATCTGGCGGCCGAGACCCAGGAGGCGTGCAGGCCCGCGTAGACGCCGGGCTCGCCGACCAGCTCGGCGTGCGGGCCGCGCTGGACGATGCGGCCCCCGTCGAAGACCAGCACCTCGTCGGCGGCCTCCGCGGTGGACAGGCGGTGGGCGATGGAGACCGCGGTACGGCCCCGCGTCACCCCGTCCAGCGCGCGGGCCAGGCGTACCTCGGTCGCCGGGTCGACGGCGGAGGTGGCCTCGTCGAGCAGCAGCAGGTCGGGGTCGGCCAGGTAGGCGCGGACCAGGGCGACGAGCTGGCGCTCCCCCGCGGACAGGGACTCCCCCCGCTGACCGACCGGGGTGGCCAGGCCCTCGGGCAGTCCTTCGAGCCAGTCGGCCAGCCCCAGCTCGGTCAGGGCGAGCAGGATCTCCTCGCTCGTCGCCGAGGGACGGCCGAAGCGGATGTTCTCCTCCAGGGTGCCGTCGAACAGGAAGCCGTCCTGCGGCACCATGACGATGCGCTCGCGCAGCGAGGAGAAACGGACCCCGCGCAGGTCGTGCCCGTCGACGGTGACCCGGCCCGTGACCGGGTCCATCAGGCGGGTCAGCAGCTTGGCGAAGGTCGTCTTGCCCGAACCGGTCTCCCCCACGACCGCGATCCGCGAGCGCGGCGGGATGTCCACCGTGACGCCGGTCAGCACCGGCGCGCCACCCGGGTAGGAGAAGCCGACCTCCTCGAAGGACACGGAGATGGGTCCGCGCGGCAGCTCGACGCCGTCCTCGCCGGGGTCGGCGACGTCCGGCGGCGTGTCGAGCACGCCGAGGATGCGGCGCCAGCCGGCGATGGCGTTCTGCGCCTCGTTGAGCATCTCGGTCGCGGTCTGCAGCGGCGAGACGAACAGCGTGATCAGGAACAGGAAGGCGATCAGGCGCCCCGCGGTGATGTCGCCGGCGACGCCCAGCCGTACGCCGATCAGCACGACCGCGGTCGTCGCCAGCGCCGCGACGATCTCAGTCACCGGGAAGACCGTGGCGACGATGCGCTGGGTGCGGGCCTGCGCGGCCTTGTTCGCCTCGATGGTCACATCCAGCCGCTCGGCGGTGCGGGCCTCCGAGCCGTGGGCCCTGATCACCGCCGCCCCGACGACCGACTCGCCGACCGCGGCGAGCATGTCGCCCGCGCGCTCACGCACCTGCGTGTAGGCGCCGGAGAGCCACCGCTGGAAGCGCGGCAGCACGATCATGAGCGGCAGGAAGCACAGCCAGACCGTCAGGGCGAGCTGCCAGGAGTAGACGAACATCAGCACGGTCGCGACGAGGAGCTGGCCCAGGGCGATGATGATCATCAGCCCGCCCCACTGCATGAAGACGCTGATCTGGTCCACGTCCCCGGTGACCCTGGAGACCAGGGCGCCACGCCGCTCGGAGTTCTGGGTGAGCACCGACAGGTCGTGCACGTGCCGGAAGCCGCGTGTCCTGAGGGTCGCGAGGGAGGCCTCGGTCGCCTGGTACAGACGCACGTTCATCAGGTAGGCGCACAGCGCGGTGAGCACGACGGCCGCCGCGCACAGCAGCACGGCGCCGCGGATGTAGGGCAGGTCGGGGACCGCGCCCTTCAGTCCCGTGTCGATGGTCTGCTGGACGGCGATCGGGACGATGACCTTGCCGATCGTCGCCAGCACGGCGAGCGCGAGCGTCCCGGCGATCCCCTTGCGGAACTCCGGTGTCAGCGACAGGCCGTGCCGTACGGTGGCCAGCGCCGACCTTTCGACGCCGTGGAGCGAACTCACGCGCTGACCTCTTCCTCTTTCTCGGCTTCCTCGGCGTCGAGCGCCTCGCGCTCGGCCTCCTCACGTTCGTAGGCGGTGACCAGGTTGCGGTACCCCTCGCACCTCGGCAGCAGCAGCTCGTGCGGGCCCTGGTCGGTCACCCTGCCGTGTTCGAGGTAGACGACCTCGTCGGCCAGGGCGATGGTGGCCATCCGGTAGGCGACGACGACCACGGTCGATGCCTGGGCGGTGTCCCGCAGGCCCTGCAGGATCTTGGCCTCGACCTGGGGGTCGACGCTGGAGGTCGCGTCGTCCAGGACGAGCAGCCTGGGGCGGCGGACCAGCGCGCGGGCCAGGGCCAGGCGCTGGCGCTGGCCCCCGGACAGGGAGGTGCCCCGCTCGCCGACCCTGGTGTCGAGCCCTCCGGGCAGGGCGCTGACGAAGCCGTCGGCCTGGGCCAGGCGCAGCGCCGCCCAGACCTCCTCGTCTCCCACGGGCAGGCCGAGGGTGACGTTGCCCCGCACGGTGTCGTCGAACAGGAAGGTCTGCTGCGGTACCAGTGCCACCGCCTCGCTGACCCCGCCGCGGGCCACCTCGCGCAGGTCGACCCCGTCGATGAGAACGGCCCCCCGCGCCGGGTCGACCAGGCGGACGAAGGTCTGGGCGAGCGTGGACTTGCCCGAGCCGGTCGGCCCGACCAGCGCCACCGTACGGCCGGGCGGTACGTCGAGGTCGACCTCGTGCAGCACCGCGGAGTCCCCGTAGGAGTAGCCGAGGCCCTGTACCCGCAGGCCCGCGGGCTTCTCCCCGGTCAGGGTCGCCGAGCCGTACTCCATGGAGCCGGTCGTGTCGAGCACGGCCCGCACCCGCTCGTAGCCGACGACGGCGCGGGGCAGCTCGGCCAGGACCCAGCCGAGGGCGCGGATGGGGAAGGCGAGCAGGGTGAACAGGTAGGCGACCTGGACCAGCACGCCGGGGGTGATCGCCCCGCTCTCCAGGCGTCCGGCGCCGACCAGCAGCACGGCGAGCACGCCCAGGATGGGCAGTGCTTCGAGGAGGGGGTCGAACAGGCCCCGCACCCGGCCGACGGCGATGTTGGCGTCGCGCAGTTCCTCGGCTCCGGCGCGGAACCTGGCGGTCTCCTCGTCCTCACGGCCGAGGGTCTTGACGACCAGGGCTCCGTCGAAGCTCTCGTGCGCGACCTCGCTCACCTCGGCGCGCAGCTGCTGGGCCCTGGTGGCCAGTGGGCTGAGCCTGCGCTGGTAGACGAAGTTGAGCACGGCGATGGCCGGGAAGATCAGGAACCCGACCAGGGCGAGGACCGGGTCGGTGGCCACCAGCGCCACGGCCGCGGTGACCAGCATGACGACCACGCCGACGGCCATCGGCAACGGGGCGAGCGGCGCCCAGGCCGCCTCGGCGTCGGCGCTGGCGTTGGACAGCAGCTGGCCGGTCGGGTGCTTGTGGTGCCAGGCCAGGGGGAGCCTGAGGTACTGGCGGGTGACCTCCCTGCGGGAGCGCGCCTGCATCCGGTACTGCATGACGCCCGCGAAGTAGCGTCGTCCCGCGACGCCCGTCGCCTTGAGCAGCGCGACACCGAGGATGAGGAGGACGGCGGTGGTGAGCGCGCCGTCCGCGACCCGGCCCTCGGCGAGGGAGGGAAGCACGAGGTTCTGGGTGGCCCACCCGAGAGCCCACGCGGAGGCGACCGTCATGACACCGTAGACGGCGCTTGACAGGACCGCGACGGCGAAGACCCCTCTCTCGGACCGGATGGCCACCCCCAGGACGCGGAACCCTTGACGCATGACGGCGGAGGTCACCTTGCTCGCCACTCGGGGGGTGTCCTTTCGTTGAGGTTGTCACTACTTATGTGACTATCACTCTCAATCAAGCACTTATTCCCCCACGCCCATGGATCAACTGCTTTCGTAGCATCAGTGACACCTCTCGGGCGTGGAGGCCACGAGGTTCACCCGCTTCCGGCCCCGGCTTCACCAAGTGTCGGGCATATCACGATTTGTCACGACGCGGCATTGTTAGGATCGCCGGATGACGCATGCCAGCGCCGAACGCGCCGCGCTCGCCGACCTGCTCGACCGGCTCGGCCAGGACGCCCCGACCCTCTGCGAGGGCTGGACGACCTTCGACCTCGCCGCCCATCTCGTGCTGCGGGAGAGGCGCCCGGACGCCGCGGGCGGCATCGCGCTCGCCCCGCTGGCCCGCCGCACCGCCTCGGTCCAGGAGTCCCTGAAGGCCAGGTACGGCTACGCGGGCCTGACCCGGCTCATCCGCACCGGCCCCGGAGGCGTCTACCGCCTGGTTCCCCGGCTGGACGAACTGGTCAACCCCCTCGAATTCTTCGTCCACCACGAGGACGTCCGGCGCGCCCGTCCAGACTGGGAGCCACGCGAGCTTCCCCCCGGCCTCGACGAGGTCCTCTGGAGGCGGCTGCGGATCGTGGGACGCCTGCAACTGCGCAGGTCCCCGGTCGGCGTGGTGCTGCACCGCACCGGCGGCGGCGTCGTCCTCGGCGGCGGCCGGGGAGGCCCCCGGGTCGAGGTGCGGGGCACCGCGGGTGAGCTGACGCTGTTCTGCCTCGGCCGTCAGCGGCACGCCAGGGTCGAGACGATCGGCGGCGACGAGGCCGTCTCCCGGCTGCTGGGCGCGCCGCTGGACCTGTGACCGGCACCGGCGTGAACGCCGGTCAGCCGCACAGGCGCAGCAGCGGGCGATGCGGGTCGGAGTAGTGGTCCAGGACCCCGTCGCAGAAGCCCGCGTACGTCTCCATGAACAGGTGCGCCTTGGCCTGCCAGCTCTGCTCCGTCCCCTCGTCGATCCCGGGCATCCGGGCGAACAGCGCGCGGCTGAGCGCCCCGTGACGACGGGCCGCCCCGGCCCTGGCGTGCGCGCGCATCGGTTCGACGAAGCCGGGGGTCAGCCCCACCCGGTCACAGGCGGCCAGGAAGGGACAGCGGGCGGCGGGCCCCTCGTCCTCCGCTTCGAGACGTTCCTCGATGACGCCGATCGTGGCGACGAAGAACAGCGGGTCGGTCCGCGCCCACCAGGACAACATCTTGATCAGGGCGGCGGTCGTCGGCAGCGGACGGGCGCGCAGCAGGTCGCCGCGCGTGGCGCCGAGAGACCTGAAGGCGTGGACCGCGACGTCGTCGTGACGCCTTCCCCTACGGTCGAAGTCGTCGAGCGCCCCTCTGAGGTCGGCGTTCTCCGCCAGAGCCCGTACGGCTGAGCCGAGCTCGCTCTCCCTGGAGAGCAGGAACCAGTTCTCCAGCCCGAAGCCGAAGAAGACGTTGGGGTGCAACCGCTGCGGGCGCTCCAGGATGCGCCTCCAGAACGGGCCGGTGAGGACCAGGTCCTCAAGGAGGTGGTTGAGGAGGCCCTCAAGGCGGGCCAGGGCGGCCGTACCCGGGGAGAAGGCCGGCACGGCGGCGCCCTCGTCGATCAGCCCCTGCACCACGGCGGGCTCGACGACCTCGCGTACCGCCTCACCGTCGAGGCCGGTCTCGCGTTCCAGGTCCTCGATGGTCCTGCTGCCGTCGAGACGCCTGAGCAGGTCGAGAAAATCGTCCCTGCTCATGCCCTCCGGGACTTCGACCTCCAGAACCCCCGAGGGGGTATGCAATTCCGCCTCACCCTTCTCACCGATGCGAAGGGAGGCTCGCAGACAAGGCTTTACCGGGAGGAAGTTCACAGCCAATGTCAATGTCCTTTGATGTCGGAGAACGCCCGAAGCGAGATGACACACGGGAGGAAGGCCCGTATCAAGGACACCGACCCCCCTGGTCGGTCATGACCGGTCACATCATCGGTGAGCGGCAGAAACAGCGGTCACCCCGACACAACGCCTGACCCGCACGGCACACCCCCTCAACTCCCCGTTGATCACAAAAAGCTACCCCGTCGTACATACTGACCGATTTACCAAGATGCCCTGATCAGTGTCAGACATTAAAGCCGCCACATACGCCCGTCAACCCTGACATACTCAGTTGACATGAATCTGCTTTTTCAGTTGATGTCTCTATGAGACTTACTTGAAGTGATTTTTCGTACTAAGACACCACACAGCGGGCGTTGCCCAAGTCCGCCACGCCCGGGACACTCAGGCCTCCGGCCCACCGCAGATCTCCCCTTCGGGAGCAGGCCCCTCGAAGGCGCCCCCCTGCCGCCGGACGTCCTCCCAGTCCACGTTCTCCCACTGCGCGACCTTCCAGTCGTCGCCGAACAGACGGGCCGAGACGTTGGCCTGCGCGACCCGGCGCAGCGCCGCGACCAGCGCGTCCCCGAGCGAGGTCCCGACAACGACGATCTCGATCATGCGTTCCAGGTTCGGCTCCTCGGCCATGCCCGCGACGTCGGCCCTGGCGATCGTGCCCGCCGCCTCCGCGTAGTCGTCGAGCCGGTCGAGGATGCCGTCGTAGCCGAGCCCGCGCAGGGTCAGCAGCACCCCGGCCACGCTCCGCATCGGAGAACTGTCCGGGTGATGCCGCCAGCCGTGCCGGGCGATCAGTTCCTCGGCCTCGCGCATCGCCGCGGCCCATTCCTCCCCCTCCCCCGGCTCGCGCTTGGGCGTGATGCTCGTCTGGGCGTGACCGAGACGGTCGTGCAGACCGTGCGAGGGGTCGTCGAGATGACCGAGCACGTCGCGAATCTCAGCGATCGACAGACCGGCGTAGTCGGCCATGGCCCGTACCAGCTTGATCCGCCGCACGTGCTCCTGGCCGTATTTCGCCTGGTTAGGACTGGTCCGCTCCCCGCTGGGGAGCAGCCCCTCCCGCAGGTAGAACTTGATCATCGGGACCGAGACACCCGTCGCCCGACTCAGGTCCGCCATCCGCACCGCAACTGCCTCCTCTTGTGATCGCACCTGAGTTTAGCTATAGATAACGGATAAATCCGTTATCTATTGAAGGATCTTCTGGATGACCCGCTGGCATCGCCCGCTCCTCCTCATGTCCGCGATCATGGCCGTCCTGTCCGTGATCTCCCTCTTCGGTGTCCTCCTCGACCACCGCACCCTGGACGGCCTGCCCATCTGGCTCAAGCCCCTGAAGTTCACCCTCTCCTTCGTCGCCTACGGGCTGACCTGGGCCTGGCTGCTGTCCCTGAGGCGTACGGCGCAGCGCGCGAGCCGGCTGCTGGGCAACGTGATGGCGATCGCGTGCGTCGTCGAGATCACGGTGATCATCAGCCAGGTCATCCGGGGGCGGCGCAGCCACTTCAACTTCTCCACCGCGCTGGACTCCTCCCTGTACGCCCTGATGGGCACGACCGTCATGCTCCTCATGCTGGTCAACCTGGCCGCGGCCTTCCTGGTGCTGCGTGAGCGCCAGGCGACCCCGGCCGACACCTGGGCGATCCGCGTCGGGCTCGTCGTCTCGGCCGCCGGTCTCGGCGTGGCCGTCCTGATGCTCCCGCCGACCTCCGCCCAGCTCGCGGACGTCACCACCACGGTCCTCGGCGCGCACGGCGTCGGCGTCCCCGACGGCGGTCCCGGCCTGTCCCTGCTCGGCTGGAGCACCACCGGCGGCGACCTGCGCGTGCCGCACTTCTTCGGCATGCACGCCCTGCAGGCCCTGCCGCTGGTGGCCCTGCTCACCCGGGGAATCCGCGACCAGGCCGTCCGGCTGCGCCTGGTCCTGACCGCCGGAGCCTCCTACACCGGCCTGGTGGCGCTGGTGACCTGGCAGGCACTGCGCGGCCAGCCCCTGGTACGGCCCGACGCCCTCACCCTGGGCGTGGCGGGCCTGCTGCTGGCCGGTACGGCGATCGCCGTACCCCTGTGCCTGCTGCCGCTGCGTGGCGGGCGTGTGAGCCCCGCCGCGACCACGCCCGCCCCCGCCCTCGAACCCGCCGAGTCCGCGGACGACGCGCGGGAGGCCGCCGCGGTCGAGGCGTAGGGCTGCCAGGGGTCTTCAGGGGCCTCAGCACGAGGGAGAGGTTCCACGGCCGGCGCGAGGGGCCGGTTCGCTGGTCACACCCCCTGCCCGGGTGTCAACGATCTTCACGGCGCCCTAACGCTAGCGGTATATCTGGCATTCGGGATTGGACAGAACCGCTTCGCCACCGCACCATTGCGGAGGTGACTCATGCCAATCTCACGATCTGGCCATGGATTCCCACCGCTCAACAGGTATGATCATCAAAATCCGGGAGCCACCCGGGCCGAAGATGCCAAAGATCATTAAAATCCGGGTATAACGGCTGGGACTGGAGCAGCAGGAGGCCCCCCATGCAGGTCAAGAAGGTCGCCACCTATGTAGCGGTGGCGTTCGTGGCCTTTTATCTGTTCACCAGGCCCGCCGATGCGGCGAACGCGGTGAACGGAGTCTTCGACGGGATCGTGAGGGCGGCGGACCAACTGTCGCTGTTCTTCACACGTGTGTTGAGCTGACCGACGGTGGGGGTTTGCCCCACCCCTGACCTGTTTCTCCGGCGTTTCCGCATTCCGTACGCGGGACCGCGTACCCCGTGACGCCGCGTCGCCACGCGATGTGCTTCCACCGTCCTGCGGGACGTGTTACGCAGGAAGCATGGCAGAGCGCTACAGCGTCACCGGGGTTCATCCTCTCGATCCCGAAGAGCGGCGCGTCCTCGAACGCGTCGAGACGGAGGGCATCGAGCTGGTCCGTTTCCTGTACGCCGACCACGGCGGTGTGATCCGCGGCAAGGCCGCCTCACGCTCCCGGCTGGCGGAACGGCTCGGCTCCGGCATCGGGCACACCGTGGCGATGATGGCGATGAACATGCTCGACCAGCTTCAGGAGGTCGAGGGACTCGGCCCGGTCGGTGAGGTCCGTCTCGTTCCGGATCCGTCCACCTTCGTCGCCCTTCCCCACGCCCCCGGCGCCGCGGCCATGCTCGCGGACCTGCGCGAGATCGACGGCTCCCCGTGGGCGGCGTGCCCGCGCACCTTCCTCCGCGAGGCCGTGGCCGCCCTGTCCGAGGAGAGGCTCGTCGCGGTCGCCGCCTTCGAACCCGAGTTCACCCTGGGCCGCCGTGTCCCCGGCACGGACGGGGAACCGGACAGGCTCCTTCCCCTCGACGACAGCCTCTGCTACGCCACGTCCGGTTTCGACCAGGCCCACGACTACGCCATGCGCCTGGTCCGCGCCCTGCAGGCGCAGGGCCTGCGGGTCGAGCACTACCATCCCGAGCTCGGCCACGGACAGCAGGAGCTGTCCGTCCGCCACGCCCCGGCCATGCGCGCCGCCGACAACCAGGTCATCTACCGGGAGACCGTGCGCGGCGTCGCCTTCGGCATGTCGCTGTGGGCCTCCCTCGCCCCCAAGCCGATCGCCGACCAGGCCGGGAACGGGGCGCACCTGCACATCTCCCTGTGGGACCCCGAGCTGCGCTCCAACGTCTTCAGCGACCCCGCCGACCGGTACGGCGTGTCGGCGACCGCCTACCGGTTCATCGGCGGCCTCATCGCGCACCTTCCCGCGCTCACCGCGCTGACCTGCGGCTCGGTGAACAGCTTCCGGCGGCTGGCCCCGAGGATGTGGTCGAGCGCCTACGCCTGCTACGGCATGGACAACCGGGAGGCCGCGGTGCGGATCTGCTCCCCCATGCGAGGGGCGGCCGAGGCGTCGGCCAATCTGGAGATCAAGCCCTCCGACTCCTCCGCCAACCCCTACCTGTCCCTCGGCGCCGTCATCCACGCGGGCCTGGACGGCATCCGCAGGGGGCTCGACCCCGGCGAGGCCGTCGACGTGGACCCCGCCACCCTCCCCGAGGGGAGCGTGCCCCGCCTGCCCCGGTCGCTGGATGAGGCCCTGGACGCCCTGGAGGCCGACGATCTGCTGATGAACGCCCTCGGCCCGCTCCGCTCCTCCGCCTACCTGGCCGTCAAACGCTCCGAGGCCCGCGCCTTCGCGGCCGAGGACGTCTCCTACGAGCTGTTCAACCACTTCCGCGTCTTCTGAGGTCACCGGGTACGGTGTGGCTCACGCAGCACGAGGAGGGCGACGACGAGGGCCGTGGCGAGGAGTCCCGTGCCGACGGTGAAGGCCAGGCGGTAGCCGCCGGTCAGCGCCTCGGCCTGGCTTGCGCCGCCGGCGAGCAGGTCCCCGGTGCGGGAGGCCGCCAGGGTCGACAGCACCGCGACGCCCAGGGCCATGCCGATCTGCTGCGTGGTGTTGAACACCCCGGATGCCAGTCCGGCGTCCTCCTCCCCGGCGCCCGACATGCCGAGCGTGGTCAGCGCGGGGAGCGCGAGACCGAAGCCCGCCGCCAGCAGCATCACCGGAAGCAGGTCGGTGACGTAGTCGGCGCGCACCGGAAGCCGGGTGAGCAGCCCGAGGAGCGCGACCAGGAGCACCAGCCCCGCCAGCAGCACCCTGCGCTCCCCGAAGCGGACGTTGAGCCTGGCGGAGACCCCCAGGGAGACCACGCCGATGACCACGGCCGCGGGGAGCATCGCGAAGCCGGTCTGGGCGGCGCCGTACCCGAGGACCCGCTGGAGATACAGGGCCAGGAGGAACTGGAAGGCGAACAGCGCGGCGACCATCAGGATCTGGACCAGGTTGGCCCCGGAGACACCGCGTGACCTGAAGATCCGCAGCGGCATGAGCGGGGCCTTAGCGGTGGCCTGGCGGATGACGAACCCGGCGAGCAGAGCGAGGGTGAGGGCGCCGAGGCCGAAGGTGCGCGCCGAGAGCCAGCCGTGCTCCTCGACCCCGACCACGGTGTAGATGCCGAGCATCAGGCCGCCGGTGACCAGAAGGGCGCCGGGCACGTCGGCTCCCGCGGAGAGGCCGGGTCCCCGGTCCGCGGGCAGTACGGACGCCGCGACCGCGAGCGCCGCGATCCCGATCGGCAGGTTGATGAAGAAGATCCAGTGCCAGGTGAGGGCGTCGGTGAGGAGGCCGCCGAGCACCGATCCCAGGGTGGCGCCTCCCGCGCCGGTGAAGCTGAAGACGGCGATCGCCCTGGCGCGCTCCCCGGGGTCGGGGAACAGCGTCACCAGGATGCCCAGGCCGACCGCCGAGGCCGCGGCGCTGCCGACCCCCTGCAGAAAGCGGGCCACGATCAGCAGTTCGGCGCCGGTGGACGCCCCCGCCAGCAGCGAGGAGGCGACGAACACCACGGTGCCCGCGAGGAAGACGCGTTTGCGGCCGATCAGGTCACCGAGTCGTCCGGCCAGCAGAAGCAGGCTGCCGAACGCGATCAGGTAGGCGTTGACCACCCAGCTCAGTCCGGCCGGGGAGAAGCCCAGGTCGTTCTGGATGGCCGGCATCGCCACGGTCACGATGCTGCCGTCGAGGACGGTCATCAGCAGGCTTGTGGCGATCGCTCCGAGGGCGATCCAGCGTGACCCGGTTGCCGGAGGGGCGGAGGTGACGGACATGGGTTCTCTCCTGTCGAATGAGGCGACAGGAGAGAACGTAGCAGATGGTTTTGTAATAGACGATTTTCTTCGGATCTAAGTTGTCCGCTGGCGGGCGCGCCGTACCGGCTGGGGGTTCTCCACGGGGGTGGCCAGATGGCCGGTCACCAGACGGCCGAGGGCCCGCAGGAGAATCTCCCGTTCCTCGTCGGGGATCGTGGCGAGGGCCTCCCGGTGCACACGGTCGACGATCTGCTGGCTCCGCTCGGCGATCCGCGCGCCCTCCTCGGTGACCGCGATGATCCGGGCCCGCCGGTCGGTGCCGGACGGGCGGCGCTCGGCGAGACCGGCCCGTTCCAGGGCGTCGACCGTCACCACCATCGTGGTCTTGTCCATGTCACCGATCTCGGCGAGCTGGATCTGGGTGCGCTCCTCCTCAAGGGCGTGCACCAGCACACAGTGCATGCGGGCTGTGAGCCCGATCTCGGCGAGCGCGGCCGACATCCGGGTCCGCAGGACATGGCCGGTGTGGTCCAGCAGGAACGACAGGTCGGGCGCTGTGCTGGTCGGTGCCATGGCGGTCATGCCCACCAGCATAGTCACCGGTTCCGTAGTGGATCGTCCGGTGAGAATCCATCACGGCGGTAGGAGCCCACCGGTTCTCCGACGGCCTCCTCACGCCGAACTGCGGCCCGGTGAACGGCTTCCGGCGCCGAGGAGGTGGTCGAGGCCCACACCTGCCACGGCCGTCACGTGCTCCGGGATCCGCGCCCCCGCGGACCGTCGGTCGTGTCCGCCGGAAGTGGAGCCGTCCGCCTGGATCCCCGGCCGTCCCAGCGGGTGACCCGGGTTCGGACGGCCACCTCAACCGATCCTCAACGCGTTCTCAACATCTTCCGTCCTATGTTCCGACCCAGGAAGACGACGTTCCCCCTGGGACAACGATTGGAAAGGGCGACATGATGAGAAATCTTTCCGCCACCATCGCCGCCGGCGTACTCGCCGCGGGTCTCCTCGTTCCTGGGGCGGCCCACGCGGCCGCCCCCGGAACCGCGCTCGCGCCGGCCGCGGCCTCCCTCCCCTCGGCCGGTGAGGCGGTCCACGCTTCGGCGCAGGCGCGCTGGTCCACCCTCTGGAGCGGCAGAGCGAACACCAAGAAGCTGCAGAGCCCCTCCCGGAACACCCGCGCCAAGGTGCTGCAGATCGTCGTCCAGTGCTGGAACGGCGGCGACGGCACGCGTGCCAAGGCCTACATCCAGCGCAGGTACGCGGGCCTCTGGATAACGGCAGGCGGATCAAGCAGCGGTTACTGCGTCGGGGGGAAGATGTACCACCGCATCCGCAACGTACCGGCCGGCACCTACCGTGCCGTCATCACGCTCAGCCCCAAGGCCCACACGGTCAACGCGTGGTTCCAGCAGTACGGCTGATGCCGTGACCCGGATGCGGTTCCCGCCGGTCTCCGCCGCCGGGACCTGATCCGGGGTGGTCCGCGGACCTTCACGCGGGATCACGGCTCACCCGTGGTCCCGCGTTCTCCCGGTCTCCCGCCCGCCGGAACCCGCCCTGGCGCCCCTCCCTCCGCCTTCGGCGGTGAGGTCAGCGAACCGGATGCCCCGCCCGCCGGAGCGTGTCCTTGACCTCGCCGATCTTCAACTGCCCGAAGTGGAACACCGAGGCCGCCAGGACCGCGTCCGCCCCCGCCTCGACGGCCGGGGGGAAGTCCTCAAGCGCCCCGGCCCCGCCGCTGGCGATCACCGGCACCGAGACCACCGCCCGCACCGCGCGGATCATCTCCAGGTCGTAGCCCTTCTTGGTGCCGTCGCCGTCCATGGAGTTGAGCAGGATCTCCCCGGCGCCGAGTTCCTCGGCCCTGCGGGCCCACTCGACCGCGTCGATCCCGGTGCCCCGGCGTCCTCCGTGGGTGGTGACCTCGAACCCGGAGGGAGTCGGCGGGCCGTCCACGACCCGGCGCGCGTCGACGGACAGCACGATGCACTGCGCGCCGTACCGCTGGGACGCCTCGGTCAGCAGTTCGGGCCTGGCGATGGCGGCCGTGTTCAGTCCCACCTTGTCCGCGCCCGCCCGCAGCAGCCTGTCCACGTCCTCGACCGAGCGCACTCCCCCGCCGACGGTCAGCGGGATGAAGACCTGTTCGGCGGTCCTGCGCACCACGTCGTAGGTCGTGGAACGGTCGGAGCTGGACGCCGTGATGTCCAGGAAGGTCAGCTCGTCGGCCCCTTCCGCGTCGTAACGGCGGGCCAGCTCGACCGGGTCCCCCGCGTCACGGAGGTTCTCGAAGTTGACCCCCTTGACCACCCGTCCGGCGTCCACGTCCAGGCAGGGGATCACACGTACCGCGACAGTCATCTGACCGCCGCCAGGGCGTCCTCAAGGGTGAAGGCCTGGGCGTAGAGCGCCTTGCCGACGATCGCGCCCTCGACGCCGAGCGGGACCAGCTCCGCCAGGGCGCGCAGGTCGTCCAGGGAGGAGACGCCGCCGCTGGCGACCACCGGCCGGTCGGTGCGGGAGCAGACCTCGCGGAGCAGGTCGAGGTTGGGGCCGCGCAGCGTGCCGTCCTTGGTGACGTCGGTGACGACGTAGCGGGGGCAGCCGTCGCGTTCGAGCCGCTCCAGCACCTCCCACAGGTCGCCGCCCTCCTCGGTCCAGCCTCGCGCGGCCAGGGTGGTGCCGCGCACGTCCAGGCCGATCGCGATGCGGTCGCCGTACTCAGCGATGATCTTTGAGCACCAGACGGGGTTCTCCAGCGCCGCGGTGCCGATGTTGACGCGGCGGCAGCCGGTGGCCAGCGCCGACTCCAGGGAGGCGTCGTCGCGGATGCCGCCGGACATCTCGACCTTCACGTCGAGCGCGCCGACCACCGAGGCCAGCAGCTCACGGTTGGAGCCCCGGCCGAAGGCCGCGTCGAGGTCGACCAGATGGATCCACTCGGCGCCCGCCTCCTGCCAGGCGAGCGCGGCGGACAGCGGGTCGCCATAGGAGGTCTCGGTGCCTGCCGCCCCCTGGACCAGGCGGACCGCCTGGCCGTCCGCGACGTCCACGGCGGGCAGCAACTCTAGCGACATCTGATCAGGACCTCCGGTCGAAGACGAGAGTGACAAAAAGCGGTACGAGAAGAACAGAAATAACAAAGACCCCGAACCGTGCGGTCCACGAGGACCACAACAGCCAGGCGATGACCTGCGCGATGAGGAACAGGACCGCCACGACGCCGTTCTGGGCCCTGCGGCGGCGAGCCTTGATGCCGCGCTGGGCTGCGATTCTGACGGGCCTGCCGGGCAGGAACGCGGTGACCCGCCCGGCCAGCTCACGCCGCCGGGCGAGCCTGGCCTCCCGCACGGCGCGCAGGGCGGCCTGCCTGGCCTGCTCGGCCTCGCGTTCCGCCCTGCGCCTGGCCCGTTCCCTGCTCACGACGACCTCTGCGAGAAAGACGTCACCCGAGGGTGCCGAGCCAGTTGGTGAGCAGCTGCGCCCCCGCGTCGCCCGACTTCTCCGGATGGAACTGGGTGGCCGTCAGCGGGCCGTTCTCCACCGCGGCGACGAACGGCACGCCGTGCTCCGACCAGGTGACCAGGGGGTCGGTGAACCCCGGGCCCGCCTTGAGCTCCCAGTCGCGCACGCCGTAGGAGTGGACGAAGTAGAAGCGCGTCTGCGGGTCGAGCCCGTCGAACAGCACACTGCCCTCGGGCGCGCTGACGGTGTTCCACCCCATGTGGGGCAGGACCGGCGCGTCGAGCCGTTCCACGGTGCCCGGCCACTCGCCACAGCCCTCGGTCGTGACCCCGTGCTCGATGCCCGTCTCGAAGAGGATCTGCATGCCGACGCAGATGCCGAGGACCGGCCTGCCCGCGGACAGGCGACGGTCGATGATCCGCTCTCCCCGTACGGCCCGCAGTCCCGCCATGCAGGCCGCGAAGGCGCCGACGCCCGGGACGACCAGGCCGTCGGCCTCCAGCGCCTGCGTGTAGTCGGAGCTGACCGTGACGGTCGCGCCGACCCTGGCCAGTGCCCGCTCGGCGGAGCGGAGATTGCCCGACCCGTAGTCGAGAACCGTGACCCTCACCACCACAACACCGCCGCGGTGGTCGCCAGGGCCGCGAGCGCGCCCAGGAGCAGCGCGCCCTTCTTGAGGCCCTGCTTGAGGAAGGACACGATCCCGCCCACCATGAACAGGGCGACGAAGGCCATGGCGACGGCCGTCCAGTTGCCGGTCACAGGACGCCCTTGGTGCTCGGCACGCCGCTGGCGCGGGGGTCGGGCTCGCTGGCCTCCCGCAGCGCCCTGGCCAGCGCCTTGAACTGCGCCTCCACGATGTGGTGCGCGTTGCGACCGTAGGGCACGTGGACGTGCAGGCAGATCGCGGCCTGCGCGACGAACGACTCCAGGATGTGCCTGGTCATCGTCGTGTCGTAGGTGGAGCCGATCATCGGCGCCATTCCCTCGGGCTCGCTGTGCACGAGGTACGGCCTGCCCGACAGGTCGACCGTGACCTGCGCCAGGGCCTCGTCCAGCGGGCACGACGCGTTTCCGTAACGCCTGATGCCCGACTTGTCGCCCAGTGCCTCCCGGAACGCGGCGCCCAGCGCGAGCGCGGTGTCCTCGATCGTGTGGTGCGAGTCGATGTGCAGGTCGCCCTCGGTCTTCACGGTCAGGTCGAACAGACCGTGCTTGCCGAGCTGGTTCAGCATGTGGTCGTAGAAGCCGACCCCGGTGGACACCTCGACGTATCCGGTGCCGTCGAGGTTGACCTCGACCAGCACGGACGTCTCCTTGGTCGCGCGCTCGACGCGGCCGAGGCGCCGGGTGGGCTCGGCTCCGGCAGAACTGCTCACAGGGTTCCTTCCAGGGCGGCGCGGAAGGCCGCCATCTCCTCGGTCGTTCCGATGGACACGCGCAGCCATCCGGGCGGCCCGACCTCGCGGATCAGCACCCCGCGGTCGAGCATGTCCCGCCAGACGGTGCGCCTGTCGGTGAAACGGCCGAACAACACGAAGTTGGCGTCGGAGTCGGCCACCTCAAGGCCCTTGGCCCGCAGCCATCCGACCGTCGCGTCGCGCTCGGCGCGCAGCGTGTCGACGGTGCCGAGCAGCTCCCCGCGGTGGGCGAGCGCGACGCGCGCGGCCGCCTGGGTGAGCGACGACAGGTGGTACGGCAACCGCACCAGCAGCAGCGCCTCGATCACCGCCGGGTGGGCGGCGAGATAGCCCAGCCGGGTCCCGGCCATGGCGAACGCCTTGGACATGGTCCGCGTCACGATGAGCCGGGGGTTGCCCGGCAGCAGCGTCAGCGCGGACGGCGTTCCCTCACGGGCGAACTCGAAGTAGGCCTCGTCCACGACGACCATGCCGGGCGCCGCCTCCACGATCCTGGCGATGACCTCGGGGTCGAGCGCGGTACCGGTCGGGTTGTTCGGCGAGGTCAGGAAGACGACCGCGGGCCGGTGCTCCTCGATCGCGGCGATGGCCTTGTCCGGGTCGATCCCGAAGTCGTCCTCACGCGACCCGGCGATCCACTCGGTCGAGGCGCCGGTGGTGATGATCGGGTGCATCGAGTAGGACGGCTCGAAGCCGAGCGCCGAGCGCCCCGGCCCGCCGAAGGCCTGCAGGATCTGCTGGATGACCTCGTTGGAGCCGTTGGCGGCCCAGACCCGCTCGTGGGTCAGGCCGTGCCCGAGGTAGGCGGCCAGGTCCTCACGCAGGGCGACCGCGTCCCGGTCGGGATAGCGGTTGAGCTCGCCCGCCTGGGACCGTACCGCCTCGGCCAGGTCGGCGACCAGGGACTCGGAGGGGCCGTAGGGGTTCTCGTTGGTGTTGAGCCGCACCGGGACGTCGATCTGGGGCGCGCCGTACGGCGTGCGTCCCCGCAGGTCGTCACGGATGGGCAGGTCCTCAAGCCTCATCGGGGATCTCCCATCCGAAACGGGCTCGTACGGCGGCGCCGTGCGCGGGCAGGTCCTCGGCGTCGGCGAGCACGCACACGTGCGCGGCCGAGCGCGCCAGCGCCTCGCGGCTGTAGTCGACGACGTGGATGCCGCGCAGGAAGGTCTGCACGGACAGACCGGAGGAGTGACAGGCGCAGCCGCCGGTCGGCAGCACGTGGTTGGAGCCCGCGAGGTAGTCGCCGAGCGAGACCGGCGCGTGGGCGCCGACGAAGATCGCACCCGCGTTGCGCACCCGGGCGGCGAGCGCGGCGGCGTCCGCGGTCTGGATCTCCAGGTGCTCGGCGGCGTAGGCGTCGACCACCCGCAGCCCCGCCTCCATGTCGTCGACGAGCAGGATGCCCGACTGACGGCCGGACAGGGCCTCGGTGACGCGTTCGCCGTGCTTGGTCGCCGCCACCTGGCCGGGCAGCTCACGCTCGACGGCCTCGGCCAGCTCGACCGAGTCGGTGACCAGCACCGAGGCGGCGATCACGTCGTGCTCGGCCTGGCTGATCAGGTCGGCGGCCACGTGCACCGGGTCGGCCGTGGCGTCGGCGAGGATCGCGATCTCGGTGGGGCCCGCCTCGGAGTCGATGCCGATGACACCCTTGAGCAGCCGCTTGGCCGCGGCGACCCAGATGTTGCCGGGGCCGGTGACCATGGTGACCGGCTCGCACTCCTCGGTGCCGTAGGCGAACATCGCGACCGCCTGGGCCCCGCCGACGGCGTAGACCTCCTCGACCCCGAGCAGCGCGCACGCGGCCAGGATCGTCGGGTGCGGCAGGCCGCCGAACTCCTTCTGGGCGGGCGAGGTGACGGCCAGCGAGGGCACGCCCGCCTCCTGAGCCGGCACGACGTTCATCACGACGCTCGACGGGTAGACCGCCCTGCCGCCCGGCACGTACAGGCCGACCCGTTCGACGGGGACCCAGCGCTCGGTGACGGTGCCACCCGGCACGACCTGGGTCGTGACGTCGGTGCGGCGCTGGTCGCGGTGGACCAGGCGGGCCCTGCGGATCGACTCCTCAAGGGCGGCCCTGACCCTGGGGTCGAGGTCCTCCAGCGCGCGGGCGATCGCCTCCGCGGGCACCCGGGTGGAGTCCAGCTCGACACCGTCGAACCTGGCGGTGAACTCCCGTACGGCCGCGACCCCACGATGATGCACGTCCTCGCAAATCGGCCGGACCGCTTCCAGGGCGGTTTCGACGTCGAGCTCGGCACGGGGCAGCACGGCGCGGAGGTCCCTCGGCAGGGACCCGCGCAGGTCGGTACGAGAAATCACCCGCCCAGTCTACGGACGTCCGGCACCCGGTCTTGTTCCGTACCATCATACGGACACGTCCTTTACGTTGTAGATTTTTCGTGGTGGTTAGACTCCCCCCGTGAGCAAGAGCAGGAACAAGGGCGGCCAGGGCACTCCGGCGACGGTCGCGCTGGCCCAGGCCGGGATCGGCTTCACCCTCCACCCCTACGAGCACGACGCGGCTTCCCAGACCTACGGCGAGGAGGCGGCCGACGCGCTCGGCGTGCCGTACGAGCGGATCTTCAAGACACTGGTCGCCGAGGTCGAGGGCGCTCTGGCCGTCGCGGTCGTACCGGTCGCGGGCAAACTCGACCTGAAGGCGTTCGCCGCGGCGCTGGGCGGCAAGCGGGCGGCCATGGCCGAGGCGGCCAAGGTCGAGCGGGTCACCGGCTACGTGGTCGGCGGGATCAGCCCGCTCGGCCAGCGCAGGCGGCTGCCGACCGTGGTCGACGACTCCGCCCTGGAGTTCGACACGATCTACTTCTCCGCCGGGCGCAGGGGCCTGCAGATCGAGACGGCCCCCGCCGGGCTGGTACGGCTGACGCAGGCCGTCACGGCCCCCATCGGCAAGACGGGCTGATGTTCTACCTGACCGCCCTGGAGATGCTGGAGCTGCTGCGGACCCGGCAGGTGGGGGCCGTGGAGCTGCTGCGGGCGCACCTGCGCAGGATCGAGGAGGTCAACCCGCGCGTCAACGCGATCGTCACGCTGGCGGCCGAGCGCGCGCTCGCCGAGGCCGAGCAGGCCGACCGCGACCTGGCGCGGGGCCACCCGCGCGGCCCGCTGCACGGCCTGCCGGTCGCGCACAAGGACCTGACGGAGACCGCGGGCATCCGCACCACCTACGGCTCGCCGCTGTTCGCCGACCACGTCCCGCCCCGCGACTCCATCCTGGTACGGCGGATGCGCGAGGCCGGGGCGATCACGGTCGGCAAGACGAACACCCCCGAGTTCGGCACCGGCTCCCACACGGTCAACGAACTGTTCGGCGTGACCCGCAACCCCTACGACCTGTCGCGTTCGGCGGGCGGCAGCAGCGGCGGGGCCGCGGCGGCGCTCGCGGCCGGGATGATCCCGCTGGCCGACGGCTCCGACATGGGCGGCTCGCTGCGCAATCCGGCCTCATTCTGCAACGTGGTCGGATTGCGGCCGACACCGGGACGCGTGCCCGCCCCCTCCCCCACCGCCGCGTGGTTCACCCTCGGCGTGCCGGGGCCGATGGCCCGCACCGTCACGGACCTGGCGCTGCTGATGAGCGTGATCTCCGGTTTCGACGCCGTTTCCCCTCTCTCGATCGCCGAGAGCGGGCAGGCGTTCGCCGGGTCGCTGGAGATCGACCCGGCGCGGCTGCGGATCGCGTGGAGCCCCGACCTCGGCGGCCTGCCGGTCGACCCGGAGACCGCCCGGGTCACCGCGTCGGCCCCCGAGGTCCTCCAGGTGCTCGGCGCCCGGGTCGAGCAGGTCAGGCTCAACCTGTCGGACGCCGAGGAGGCCTTCCGCGTCTACCGGGCCTGGTACTACGCGCTGTCCTACGGCGGCATGCCCGCCGAGCGGCTCGGGGCCAACGTGCGCTGGAACGTCGAACAGGGCCTGAAGGTCACCGGGGCCGACCTGGCCAGGGCGGAACGGCTGCGCAGCGGCCTGTACCGGCGGATGGGCCGTTTCTTCGGCGACCACGACTTTTTGCTGGCGCCGGTCAGCCAGGTGCCTCCGTTCCCGGTCGGCGAGCCGTACGTCTCGGAGATCGACGGCGAACCGATGCCCGACTATCTGGCGTGGATGCGCTCGGCCTACTGGATCAGCGTGCTGCACGCCCCGGCGATCTCCGTGCCCTGCGGTTTCACCCGGGACGGCCTGCCGGTCGGCGTGCAGATCGTCGGACGGCCGTTCGACGACCTGGGCGTGCTGCGCCTGGCCCGCCTCTTCGAACAGGTGACCGGCCACGGCGCGCGCAGGCCGGACCTGCGCTGAACGACCCCCTCAGGCCCCCCGGGGCCTCGGAGCACGCGTGCGCACGAGGAACAGGATGAGGCATCCGGCCAGGCTCGCGGAGGCCCCGGCGCCCAGGAGCGCGGCGGAGGTGAACTGGGAGCGGTGCTCCTCGTCGTCGGTCCCGGCGAAGCCGAGGTAGCGCTCCGCCTCCGCCGTCAGCTCGTCGTATCGCCTCTGGTCCTTCTCCTTGACGGTCTCCGCCTCGGCGAGCAGGTCGGACACCTTCTGCCGATGCCCGTCGAGCCGCTCCCCCGTCTCGCCCGCCCGCAGGAACGCCAGGGTGCTCAGTCCCGCCAGGACCAGGGCCACGGCCACCAGGGCCGCTCCGAACCACATACGTCTCGCCGTCGTCATGGCAGAGGAACGTAGTGCGGCGCCCAGGACGGCCGAACCCGCCGCGAGGGTGATCCCGCCTCCCCCGCCCGGATGATCGTCAGTGCCCGCTGATGTCGTAGCCGGACAGCGGGCCGTAGGGGTCCCGGCCGCCGAACGGCGTGCGCAGCGGCGAGTCACGGTAGCCCGCGACGCCCTCAAGCACGAAGAACAGGCCGACCGCCAGTGTGGGCCAGGCGAACATGACTCCGGTGGCGGTCAGGGCGAGCGGGCCGGGGAACAGGGAGACGGAGGTGCCGGAGGCCACGACGTCGGCCGCCGGGGCCAGGTTGACGGCCCCTCCGGTGAGGCTCGCGAGGTAGGACCCCAGCAGGCCCCCCGCCGCCAGGCCGAGGACGATCGCCAGCGGCCTGCCCCGGCGCGAGAGGCTGTAGCCGACGGCGCCGCAGGCCAGCCCGATCACGCCGGTGACGGCCGCGAACAGGCCGTCGTCGGCGATCAGCGCCTGGGTGGAGGGATCCGCCAGCAGCGGGCCCTGCCCGGTCATCACGTACGGCGGGCGCGGCGCGAGCGTCGACCACAGGACACCTGCCACCACCCCGAGGATCCCCAGGGCCAGTACGGTGACGGCGAAGTCGCGCGCATGCCGCAAAGTCTCCCCCTACCCGCTGTACTGATGTCTGTGCTGATGTGCCCGATGTTACCGATCCCGGGTCGTGTTCCCGGAGAGTCAGGGCGAATCCCGTTACGCTGTCCGGGTGAACGAAGAGGTGTGGCTGATCGAGCCTTCCGGACCGCTCCGCGGCGACGTCGAGGTCCGCGGCTCCAAGAACGCCGTGTCCAAGCACATGGTCGCCGCGATGCTCGGCGCCGGGGAGAGCACGATTCACAACGCCCCCGACGTGGGTGAGGTCGGCATCACCGCGCAGATGCTACGGGCGCTCGGCATCGACGTCGAGATCACGCCCAGGGAGATCAGGGTCGCCCGGGGAGAGCGGATCAACCCGCACGTCCCCGCGGCGTTCACCGGCCTCAACCGCATCCCCATCCTGATGCTCGGCCCGTTGCTGCACCTGGCCGGCGAGGCGTTCGTACCGCTGGTCGGCGGCGACCCGATCGGGCGCAGGCCCGTGGACTTCCACGTCGAGGCGCTGCGCGCGATGGGCGCCGAGGTCGAGGTGAGCGACACCGGGGTCTACGCCAAGGCCAGGAGGCTGCGCGGCACCCGGATCGAGCTTCCCTATCCCAGTGTGGGCGCCACCGAGACGATCCTGATGTCGGCGGTGCTCGCCGAGGGCAAGACCGTCCTCAAGGGCGCCGCCATGGAGCCCGAGGTGGTGGAGCTCGCCCTGTTCCTGCAGCGGATGGGCGCGCGCATCGAGCTCAGCCCGGACCGGCGCATCGTCATCGAGGGCGTCAAGCGGCTGCGCGGCGCCTCGACCTGGCTGAACGGCGACCGGATCGAGGCCTTCTCCTACCTCGCCGCGGGCCTGATCACCGGTGGCGAGGTCAGGGTGCACGGCTGCCCGCAGGACCGCCTGGTGACGGCCATCACCACCCTCGCCAGGATGGGCGCGGAGATGGACATCACCGACGACTACGTCTCGGCCTCGGCCCCCGAGGGGCTGCGGGCCGCCGCGGTGCAGACCGACACGCACCCGGGGTTCATGACCGACTGGCAGACGCCGCTGATGGTGCTGTTCACCCAGGCCCAGGGCATGTCCGTGCTGCACGAGACGGTCTTCGAGAACCGGCTGGTCTACGTGCCCGCGCTGCAGCGGATGGGCTGCGAGATCGAGGTCTTCGACGTGTGCCTCGGCGGCCCCGCCTGCCGTTACCACGACACCAACGCCAAGCACTCCGCGGTCGTGCGGGGCGTGTCGAAGCTGCGCGGCGCCGACGTGACGCTGCCCGACATCAGGGCCGGCTTCTCCGCCGTGCTGGCCGCCGCGGCGGCCGAGGGCACCTCGACGCTACGCGGCGTGCACCACATCGAGCGGGGCTACCACCGCCCGTTCGAGCAGTTCGCCTCCCTGGGTCTGCAGGTCAGCAGGGAAGCGGTCGGGGAAGGGTAAAGATTCACGGCCGGGCGTTTGCCCCAGCCCGTCCGGCCGCACGTTACTGTCTGTGACATTTCGATCATCCGAGGTGAGACGCGGGCTCGCCGGGTGCCTGTGGGGTCTGACGGCCTGCGGCGTGCTCGGCGGGCTCCTGGTCGCGGCCATCGCCCTGCCGGCGGTCGGCGGCGCGGGCATCACCACCAACACGGTCACACACCTGTTCATCGACCTGCCCCCCAGCCCGAGGGAGGACCCGCTCCCCGAGCGGACGATCCTCCTGGACAGGAACGGCAAGCAGTTCGCCCAGTTCTACACGGAGAACCGGAAGATCGTTAAGCTCGACCAGGTCGCCCCGGCCATGCGCCAGGCGATCGTGGCGATCGAGGACTCCCGCTTCTACGAGCACGCGGGCCTGGACATCAAGGGGACCCTGCGGGCCCTGGTGACCAACACCCAGGCGGGCGGCGTACGGCAGGGCGGCTCCTCCCTCACCCAGCAGCTGGTCAAGAACATCCTGGTCGAGAGCGCCGAGACCGACGCCGAACGGGACAGGGCCCGCGAGCCGAGCCTCAGACGCAAGATCACCGAGCTGCGCTACGCGCTGGCCATGGAGGACAAGTACTCCAAGGCGGAGATCCTGGAGCGTTATCTCAACATCGCCTACTTCGGCGCCGGGGCCTTCGGGGTCGAGGCGGCCGCCCAGCGGTTCTTCTCCGTCTCGGCCGCCGACCTGACCCTGAAGCAGGCGGCGACGCTGGCGGGGGCGGTGCGGACGCCGTACTCGACCGACCCCTCTCTCGGCCCGCAGCGCAGGCACCGCCTGCGGGAGCGCAGGGACATCGTGCTCGACCGGATGGCCCAGCTCGGCGACATCCCGGTGGCGCAGGCCGAGGCGGTCAAACGCACCCCGCTGGACATCCGCATGCGGCCCGAGCCCGGCGGATGCGCCGGGAGCGCCTACCCCTACTTCTGCCTCTACGTCCACAAGGAACTGGTGACCAACCCCGCCTTCGGCCCCACCAGGGCCGCGCGGGAACGGCTGCTGGCCAGGGGCGGCATCGTGCTGCGCACCACCCTCGACCCGACGGCCCAGCGGGCCGCGCAGCACGCCGTCTCCTCCCACGTCTCGCCGAAGGACACCGAGGTCGCCGCGGAGGCGATGGTCGAGCCGGGAACCGGCCGGATCAGGGCGATGACGGCCAGCAAGAGGTACGGCGTCAACTCGGGCAACGCCAGGAACGGCCCGAGCACCACCTACAACCTCCCGGCGGACATGGCGCACGGCGGCGGGCAGGGCTTCCAGGCGGGGTCGACCTTCAAGGCGTTCACCCTGGCGACCGCCCTGGCCAGGGGCTGGCGCTTCGACGACGGCTTCATGACGCCGGGCAGGTTCGTGCCCTCGGGGGGCTACTTCGACTGCCGGGGACACCGGGTGAACGACCCGCGCAGCCAGATCTTCAACGCCAGCGGCGAGGGCAGCGGCGGACCGCAGAGCATCTCGACGGGCACCTGGAAGTCGGTGAACATCTTCTACATGATGCTGGAGCGCCGGGTCGGCCTGTGCCAGGTGGTCAAGACCGCCAAGGCGCTCGGCGTGGTCCGCGCCGACGGCACGCCGCTGCGCGAGGTGCCGACCTTCACGCTCGGGGTCAACGAGATGGACCCGGTGACGGTCGCGGCGGCGTTCGCCGCGTTCGGCGCGCGGGGCCGTTACTGCAGGCCGATGGCGATCGTCGACATCGTCGAACGGGACGGCACGCACGTCCCGGTGCCGCCGAGCTGTGTGCAGGCGATCGAGCGTGACGTGGCCGACGCGGTCAACCACGTGCTGTCCGGGGTGTTCAGCAAGGGAACCATGACGGGACAGGACATCGGGCGCGACGCGGCGGGCAAGACCGGCACGAACAACGGCTACACCTCCGCCTGGTTCGCCGGATACACCCCCGACCTGGCCGCCGCGGTCAGTGTCGGCGACATCAGGGGCGCCTACCGCTACCCGCTGCGTGACGTGACGATCGGCGGCGAGTACTACGGGCAGGTGCAGGGCGCCTCCCTGCCGGGCCCCATCTGGGTCTCCTCCATGGAGGCCGCCCTGCGCGACGTCGAGGCGTCCTCCTTCCACCACCCGGACATGTCACGCTTCGGTGGTGGATACACCCCGGGCATGGACAAACTGCTGGAGGCCGAGAAGAAACGCGACGGCCGGAACGGGGGCGGTGACGGGGATGGCGGGGCGGACGGGCAGGACGCCGGGGAGCCGGACGAACGGCACAGCCTCGGCGCCGACCACGGCTACCGGGGCGGCAGGGCCCACTGGAGGAAACCCCGCCACCAGCAGCGGCAGCAACAGCCGCACCGGCGGCAGCGACATCACCGGCCCGGTCCCGGCCACCGGGCCCGCTGAGGGGCCCCGGGGCCGTCCCCGCGCGGGACGGCCCCGAAGGCCTACCTCTTGACCAAGACCTGCTGGGTCGGGAAGGGCACCAGGGCCGTTCCCCGGGCCAGGGCGGCACCGGGACCGCACAGCGCCCGCAGCATGTGATCACCGAGCGCCTGGTCGATCGGATGCTGCTGCGGAATCCCCTGGGCGTCGAGGCGCTGGTACTTCATCAGGTTGATCCCGAGGGAGATCTGGCGGCGGCCGTCCTGGCTGGACAGGGAGAAGGTGCCCATGCCGAAGACCCCTCCGTCGTGGCCCCAGAACCGGCCGCAGGGCAGATCCTGGGCGTAGACGCCCAGACCGTAGTTCACCAGGACGTTGCCCTGACCGTCGGTGACGGGCACCGTGGTCTGCATCTGGGCGAGCTGGGCCTTGGGCAGCAGCCTGCCTTCGAGCAGCGCCCGGTAGAACCGGTCGAGGTCGCCGGTCGTCGAGACGACGGCGCCCGCGGTGTACGCCCACGACATGTCGTAGACGCTGTAGTCACGCGGCGGGTCGATGAGCCCGTAGAGCGACTCGTAGGCCTTGGAGTGCGGCCCGGGGATGACCGGCGTGCGGGGGAAGGAGGTCTCGCGCAGCCCGGCCCTGTGGATGACCTCACGGGTGATGTACCGCTGCGCCGGTTCGCCGGTCACCGCCTCCAGCAACAGCCCCGCGATGACGTAGTTCGTGTTGGAGTAGGACCAGCGCTCCCCGGGCTCCCCCGTCGGCTGGGCCTGCAGGCCGAGCCTCACCAGTTCCGCCGGCGCGATGGAACGGAAGCGCCCCTCGTCCAGGCTCGCGGCCGACCCCTGGGCCAGGGAGGGGAAGGCGCCCAGGACGTAGTCGCCGATGCCACTGGTGTGGTTGAGCAGCATCCGCACCGTGACCCTCCGCCCGAGGTCGGCGGGAAGCAGCCTCGGCAGATGACGCGCGACGGGCGCGTCCAGGTCGAGGCGCCCCTTCCCGGCCTGCTGGAGGATCGCGACCGCGGTGAAGGTCTTGGTGATGCTGCCGACCCGGTGGCGCATGCCCGGCCGTACCGGTCTGCCGGTTTCCACGTCGGCGACCCCGGCCGCCCCGTCCCACGCCTGCCTGCCGTTCCGGACGCTGGAGTAGAGGCCGTACATGCCCGCGTCACGGACCGCGTTGAGGGTCGCCTCCAGTCCCTCGCGATCGAGACCCTGCGGCGCCACCGGGCCGGACTCCGGCGGCCCCGCCGCCTGCGCGGGCAGGGCGGCGCCCGCCACGAGCGCGGCGCTCAGCCCAAGCCCAACGATCACAACCCCACGACGCCTCATGAAGGCCGCCATTCACCATCTCCTCGGAACCGGGAACACGACCTCATCACGATCACAAAATCACCGCCCCGGGGCCTCCCCTTTCCGGACGAATCGACGTTCGTTCTCAGGAATGACAATCGCCGCCGAACGACCGCGTACCGGTCCGCCCGCGACTCGTCGCGTGTCTGGCCGAATGCCGTGGCGGGCGAAACGGATGCCACCGCCTCGTGGCCGGTCACCGGTTCGCCACGGGTGGCCCCGCATCGTCGGCGCGGGCGGCGATGCGCACCTCCCACGGCGTCCGGGACCGCGCACCGAGCGGCGGCCTCTCCTCGAAGCCAGAGAAGCCGCGAGGGGCAGAGGAATCCGCTTTCTCCTCCCGAATATTCCGCCCGGTCAAAATCGAAGAATCCCACCGTGCAATCGGTGCACGACGGGAAAAGGAAAACACGTATACGTGGTGACACGGCCCCGCCCCGTACTTCACCGTTTACCTCCGGCCAGGAGGGCCAGGAGAGCCAGAGGAAACCGCCGGGACCATCGGATCCACGCGACGTCCGGCACCCGGTCTGGAGTCACTCCGCCCTCCCCTGGCCGTGAGATCCTGCTGATCTTGAGGACGGACGGGTTCCCCGGGCGAGCCCCATCGGACCGCCTGCCGCAAGGACCCGCGCGTCCGGACGACCGACACCGGAGGAAAGAGACCATGAAGCACGAGTACGAGGCCACGTTCCTGTCCGTCGAAGTCGCCGACCTCCGGACCAGGTTGATCTCCCTGGGGGCCGTCCAGGTGTTCCCCCGCACCCTCCTGACCAGGAAGATCTTCGAGAGCGACGTCTTCGGCGACGGCCAGTGGCTCCGGCTGCGCGACGAGGGGGGCCGTTCGACCCTCACGCTCAAGCAGGTCACGGACGCCACCGTCATCGACGGCACCGTCGAGGTCGAGACCGAGGTGGGCGACGCGCGGGCCATGGCCGAGATCCTGCGGCGTCTCGGCCTCCGGGAGGCCCGCTACCAGGAGAACTACCGGGAGGAGTGGAAACTCGGCGACGTCGTCTTCGACATCGACACCTGGCCCGGCCTGCCGACCTTCGTCGAGGTCGAGGGGCCGGACGAGGCCGCGGTCCGCCAGGCCTCGGCCCTGCTCGGATTCGACTACTCCACGGCCCGTTTCGGCAGTGTCGACGTGATCTACCGCAGCGAGACGGGCCGGGACATCCTCTCCGAGCCCACCCTCCTGTTCTCCCCGGAGGACCGGGAGGAGAGCGCCGGGCCCTCCGCGAAAGACTGACCTCCCGGAAACCCTCGCGCAGAACGTGAGAGCGAGGGGAGGCCGGCGTCCTTCTCCGGCCTTCGGGGCACCCGGCGCGAACACCCTGAGCGACGATTGGATACTGTCCGTAACGTCGTTTCCTGGTGACTGGCGGGGGGACCCATGAAGACGGACGAGGGCTACGTCCACGCGCTCGGCAATCGCCAGGTGCAGATGATCGCGATCGGCGGCGCGATCGGCGTCGGCCTCTTCCTCGGGGCGGGCGGGCGGCTGCAGGCGGCCGGTCCCGCCCTTGTGCTGTCGTACGCCGCCTGCGGGCTCGTGGCCTTCTTCGTCATGCGGGCCCTGGGCGAACTGGTGCTCTACAAACCGTCCTCCGGGTCGTTCGTCGAGTACGCGGGCGACTTCCTGGGCCCGTGGGCCGCCTTCGCCAGTGGCTGGATGTACTGGGTCAACTGGGCCTTCACCGGCATCGCCGAACTGACCGCCATCTCCACCTACGTGGGACTGTGGGCCCCGCACTTCCCCCGCTGGCTCACCGCGCTCATCGCGCTGGCGTCCGTGCTGGTCGTCAACCTGCTGTCGGTACGGCTCTTCGGCGAGCTCGAGTTCTGGTTCGCCATGCTCAAGGTCCTGGCCATCTGCGCCTTCCTGGTCGTCGCCCTGGCCCTGGTCGCCTTCGGCACCTCGCTGGGCGGCGGCACCGCGGGCCTGGGCAACCTCGTCGCGCACAAGGGCTTCTTCCCCAACGGCTTCCCCGTGGTCCTGATGAGCATGCAGTCGGTGATCTTCGCCTACTCCGCGATCGAGCTGGTCGGCATCGCCGCCGGTGAGACGAAGAACGCCAGGCAGGTCATCCCGAGGGCGATCAACGGTGTGATCTGGCGGATCGCGATCTTCTACGTCGGCTCGGTGCTGCTGCTGGCCATGGTCCTGCCGTGGACCGCGTACGGCCCCGGCCAGTCGCCGTTCGTGACGGTCTTCGCCGCTCTCGGCGCCCCCTGGGCCGCCGACGTCATGAACCTCATCGTGATCACCGCGGCCCTGTCGTCGTGCAACTCCGGCCTGTACTCCACGGGGCGCATCCTGCGGGCCATGGCCGTCAAGGGCGAGGCCCCGGCGTTCGCGGGCCGGATCGGCTCCCGCCACGTCCCCTACGGGGGCATCCTCATCACGGCGAGCGTGTTCGTGGCCGGGGTCGTCCTCTACTACTTCGTTCCGGAGCGCGCCTTCAACATCGCGACCGCGGTCGCCTCCCTCGGCGTCGTCACCACCTGGGGAACCCTGCTGCTGTGCCAGATCCGCCTGCGTGAGGCGGCCGGGAAGGGCCTGCTCGTGCGCCCCTCCTTCCGGATGCCGGGCGCGCCGTACACGGGCTGGGGCAGTCTGGCCTTCCTCGGCCTGGTGGTGCTGCTGATGCCGTTCGCCGACGCCGACCAGCGGGTGGCCTTCTTCTGCGTCCCGCTGCTGGTCGCCGGGATCGCCGCCGGGTGGCGGATCGTCGGCTCACGCCGTTCCACCGGAACACCTCTTGATCAATAGTACGTTGCACGATATATATCGACCGTGGGCTTACGCGAGCAGAGCTATCTGATCCTGCTGGCCCTCTCACAGGGGCCTCTGCACGGATACGGCGTGACCAAGACGGTGCGGGAACTGTCCGAGGAACGGGTACGGCTCGGCGCGGGCACGCTGTACGGCGCCCTGGACCGGCTGGCCACGGACGGTCTGGTGACCATGGCGGGCGAGGAGGTCGTCGACGGCCGTCACCGCCGTTACTACGATCTGACGGAGCGCGGCCGCGAGATCCTCACCGAGGAGACCGCCCGCCTGATCCGCCTCACCGCGACCGCCCGCCGCCGTCTCGCCCTCCGTCCCGCGCCTGAGCCGTGAGTCCCGGTCAGTCCCGGCGCGTCCCGGCGCGTTCCTCGGCGAGGTGGAGCCCCGCCTCGATGACGGCGTTCATGATGGGGGCCAGGCGCTCCTCACCGAGGGTGGGGGCGCGGCGGGCCATCTCGGCGACGAGACGGCGCTCACGGTCCATGTCGCGCCCCGCGAAGCCGCCGACGGGCTTGAGCCGCTGGATGGTCCCCGCCAGTTCGGCGCGCCGTTCCAGCAGGACGGCCAGGACGGCGTCCACCCGGTCGATGGCGCCACGCGCCTCGGGCACCGAGCCCGGCGTCTCCCTGCGGACGACCACGCCGACGATCCGCGCGACCTCCCCGGCGTCCAGGGCGGCCTGTTCCGGAGCGCCGGGGTCGAGCAGGAGGCCGTCGGCCCCCGCGGCGACCGCCGCCGCGGCCAGCGAGGGGTCCTCGCCGAGGCCGACCAGCACCGGGCGGCCCGAAGTCCGCCGCGCCGCCCGCATCAGGGCCAGGTCCAGGGTCGTGTCCGCCTGGTGCGTACGGCTGCCGCTCTCGCACAGCACCACCTGGTCGTTGCCCTCGGCCACGCAGTAGTCGGCGATGGCCAGCCACTCCTGGAGGGTCGCGGCGGGTCCCCGCTGCACGAGCACCGGGAGCCCGAGTCTGGCCACCGCCCTGACCAGCTGGAAGTCCTGCATCCATGCCGCACCGATCACGATCCCGTCGGCGTGGGCCGCGATCTCCGGCAGATCGGCCGCGGAGAAGGGCTCGACCAGCAGCGGCCCGGACCACCCGGCGCGTGCCTCGGCCACGGTCTGGGCCGCGGGCACCCGCCCGTGGTGGTCGCGCAGGCTGATCCAGCGGGCGTCGGCACCCTCTCCGCCGATCACCACGGCCGGTCCCGCTCCCACGCTGAGCGTCCCCACCCGTACGGCTCCGCGTTCCAGGTTTCGCTCCAGGTCTGCGGTCAACGACATCTCGGCTCCCATGCTCAGCCGGCACGCATCCCCGGGCCGGCGAATCGTAAGAAACAAAAAAGGCAGAGACCTTGTCTCTGCCTGGTGCCGGCTCCGAACGGTCGCTACGTCACGCTGTCACGACCGGCTCCCCGGAGCCGGCTCGGTAAACACGAAGTAGAACGTCATGAAAACGACGATAGGGCATCCTCGCCCCAGGCGCCACTCGCAGGCCAGGGGGCTGCAGGGGGGAGGGAGATCCAGATCTCCGGAGAGTCGATCACCCTCCTCGGCCTATGAGAGTATTCGGTGGTTCCGGAAAGGGGCCAAGAGAGGGGGAGGTGCGATCGATGGCCGAAGCACAGCCTGAGGGACGTCGCGTCGCCTCCCGTTACCACCTGCTCGAACCCATCGGCCGTGGTGGCATGGGCATCGTCTGGCGGGCGCACGACGAGTTCCTCGACCGTGAGGTCGCCGTCAAGGAGGTCCGCTACGCCGACATGCTCGGCGAGGACAGCCAGGAGGACTTCAACCGCCGCACCAAGCGGGAGGCCAGGGCGGCGGGACGGCTGACGCATCCGAACGTGGTCGTCGTCCACGACGTGGTCGAGGAGGACGGCAGGCCCTGGATCGTCATGCAGCTGGTCGAGTCCCGCTCGCTCGGCAAGGTGCTGCGCCAGGAGGGGCCGCTGCCGTACCGGCGGGTGGCGGAGATCGGGTCGCAGGTGCTTGAGGCGCTGCGCGCCGCCCACGCCCAGGGGGTGCTGCACCGGGACGTCAAGCCGGAGAACGTGCTGCTGGCCGACGACGGCCGGGTGGTCCTGACCGACTTCGGCATCGCGACTCTGGAGACGGAGACCGCGCTGACCATGACGGGGATCGCGGGCACGCCCGCGTTCATCCCGCCGGAGCGGATCAAGACCGGCACCGCGCAACGCGAGTCAGACCTGTGGTCCCTCGGGGCGACGCTGTACGCCGCCGTGGAGGGCAAGCCCCCGCACGATCGGGGCGGGGCGCTGCCGACCATGCACGCGGTGCTGAACGACGAGCCGGAGCCCCCCGTCCACGCCGGGCCACTGGCGCCCGTGCTTGAGGGGCTGCTGCGCAAGGACCCCGAGCTGCGGATGTCCTACGACGAGGCGGCCCGGCTGCTGCGCCAGGTGGCCGAGGGGCCTCAGGAACGGCGGCAGCCCGCGAGGACGACCGTCATGCCCGCCGTCGCGGGTGAGGCGGGTGCCGAGACCGATCCGGACATCCGGTACCGCCCGGAGGGGGTGCCCGCGACGGGGCTGAAGCTGGGCTCCGCCGCGCCCGCCCCGGCCTCCCCCGCGGAGGAGCCTCCGACACAGGCGCGCAGGGACCGGCCCTCCGGCACGGGGCAGGGAGCCGCCGCGCAGGGAGCGCGGAAACCGGCCGCCGAACCCGCCCAGAATGCCCCGCGGCAGGCCGTGCCGAAGGCTTCGCAGCAGGCCCAGCAGGCCGCCGCGACGCGGAAGGTCACGCCGAAGCCCGCCGCGAAGCCGGTTTCCGCGACTCCGGCGCCGCCGCGTGCCCAGGCCGGGAAGGTGGCTCAGCCGCCGCTCTCCAAGCCCTCGGCCAGACGTGAGCCCGCACCGGTACGGCCGCCGGTCCCCGTCTCGCGGCCTGAGCCCTCCTCCGCTCCCCCCGCCGTTCCGCCCGTCACTCCGCCGCCCTCGGCGGCGGAGTTCTTCCCCACGTCGCCCTCCGGGACGGGGAAGCCCTCCTGGAGCTGGGACTCCATGCCACCGCTGCGGCGGTGGTCGCTGCTGCTGGTGCCCGTACTGGTGATCATCGTGCTCGTCGCGGGTTATCTCGGAATGCGCTACGGCAGGGAGGTCGGGCTGCCGGAGCCCAGGACGAGTGAGTCGAGTGAGACCGTGGGGGCGGCCGACCGGCCCGCGGAGACGACCACCGAGCCGATCTCCGAACGCTCCCCCTCCCAGAGCGCGAGTCCCAGCCCCGTCGAGAGTCCCACCAAGGACGACGAAGACGATGAGGACGACAAGAAGAAGGAAGACAAGGAGAAGGACTCCGGGCTTCCCGAGGGCTGGCGCACGCACAAGGACTCCAACGGGTTCTCCGTCGGCCTGCCCAAGGGGTGGGACGTCGACAGGCGCTCCGGCCCTTCGGTGTGGTTCCGCGGCCCCGACCGGGTGAGCTACCTGCTGATCGAGTACACCAACACTCCCAACTCCGACCCGAAGAAGGACTGGGAGGACCAGGAGCGCTACAGCAGGGGCAACTTCAACGGTTACAAGCGCATCCGGATCGAGAAGGTCGACTACATGAAGAAGGCCGCCGACTGGGAGTTCACCTGGGACACGAGCGCCGGTAAGGCGCGGGTGATCGACCGGGGCTTCGTGACCGAGGGCGGCAGGGGTTACGCCATCTACTGGCACACCATGGCCGACGAGTGGGACAAGAACCTCGCCCTCTTCAAGGGATTCACGGAGACCTTCTCCTCGAAAAAGTAGGCGAGCCTCCCGACCGGCTACGATGCGTGGGTTTGGGAGGGGCTGGAGAGAATGACCGAACGGAAGGTCGCGGGCCGGTACCGCCTGCTCGAACCCATCGGCGAAGGCGGGATGGGCGTCGTCTGGCGTTCCCACGACGAGCTTCTCGACCGGGTCGTGGCGGTCAAGGAGGTTCGTTACCGCGGGATCGACGAGGCCGCGCGGGCCGACCTGAACCGGCGGACGATCCGGGAGGCCAGGAGCGCCGGACGGCTCGACCACCCCTCTGTGATCATCGTGCACGACGTGGTCGAGGAGGAGGGCAGGCCCTGGATCGTCATGCAGCTGGTCCGTTCGCGCTCCATGGGCGAGGTGGTGCGCCGGGGTGGGCCGCTGCCCCCGTCGCGGGTCGCCGAGGTCGGGCTGCAGGTGCTCGGCGCGCTGCGGGCCGCGCACACGGCCGGGGTGCTGCACCGGGACGTCAAGCCGGAGAACGTGCTGCTCGCCGATGACGGCCGGGTGGTGCTGACCGACTTCGGCATCGCCTCGATGACCCAGGAGACCGGGATCACCCGCACCGGGGGGATGGTCGGCACCCCGGCCTTCCTGCCCCCGGAGCGGCTGCACGGCATGCCCGCCACCCCCGAGTCGGACCTGTGGTCGCTGGGGGCGACGCTGTACGCGGCGCTTGAGGGACGTCCGCCGTTCGAACGGCCGACGGCCGCGGCGACCATGATGGCGGTCCTGAACGGCGAGCCGAGCCCCATGTCGCACACCGGCTCCCTCGTCTCGGCGATCCTCGGCCTGATGGCCAGGGAGCCCGCGGCCCGGCTGACCGCCGACGCGGCCGAGGCGCTGCTCACCCGCGCCTGCACCGAGGCCCCGGGGGCCGCGGCGGGTACGGACGACCGCCTTCCCCAGGCGGGCCCGGCCCCCCGGCACGGCCGCCCCCACCCGGCGCAGGCGCCCCACACCGGCAACGGCGCCTTCCCGCACCCGAACGAGGGCCCGTACGCGGGAGGGCACACAGCCGATCCTCGCCACGGCGGCGAGCCCTGGCGGCAGGCGGCACTCCAGCCCGGCCCGCAACCGATGCCGCAACCAGGACCCCAGCCGGGAACGCGGCCGGGCGCGGCCCCGTGGGACGCCTCCCCGTGGACCGGGCAGCCGGCCGGGCAGCCGGTGGGGCCGGGACAGGCGGCCTCGTGGCACACCGGCCAGGCCGGGGCCTCTCACGGCGACCCGTCGTCCGCCGGGCAGGCGCCATACCCGGGAGATCCGGCACATTCCCCCTACCGTGACGACGCGACCCGGGTCGGGCGGCCGTCCTACCCCAACGACCCCTTCCAGGCCTATCACCCGGGTGGCCAGGCTCATCCCGGCGATCCGTCCTCGCACGGCCAGGGCGGACACCCGCTGCCCGAAAACCCGTTCGGCGGCCCCCTTCCCGGCCTCCCCCACGGCACCGAACCGGCCCACCAGGGGCCCGGCAGACGGCGGGGCAGGCGTGCCGCGCCCGGCTCGCAGACGTCCCCGCGACGGCCGGCCGTACGGCGGGCGGTTCTGATCGTGGGGATACCGGTACTGGTCGCGGGGTTCGGCGCCGGAGGGTGGCTGCTGGCGGACAATTTCGGCGCCGGCCGGACCGCGACCCCGACGCCCCCCGCCACCTCCGCCCCGTCGATTCCGTCCGCCAAGCCGTCGAAGAGCCCGCGCCCGTCCCCCACCGCCTCCCCAACGGTGCGCCCGTCCAGGCTGCCCGAGGGCTGGCAGTACTACAAGGACCCGGTGATGGGCTTCACCGTCGCCCTGCCGCGCGGCTGGACGAGCAAGCGCTTCTCCGGGCGTGACCGGGTGGAGTTCAGGAGGCCCGGCTCGTCCGCCCTGCTGTGGATCGAGTCGACCGCCGATCCGGAGAAGGACCCGGTCAAACACTGGGAGAACCTTGAGAAGGACCGCGTGGTCAAGAAGCTCTGGCCGGGCTACGAACGCATCGGCATAACCCCGCTGCGATACCGTGGTGTGGAGGCGGCCGACTGGGAGTTCACCTACCTGAAGAACGGCGTCCGGACACACGTCCTGGACCGGGGGTTCCACACGATCACGGGCCGTCCTTACGCGATCTACTGGGAGAGTCCTGAGTCCGAGTGGGACCGGGCGTTCTTCGACAGGTTCACCGAGACCTTCCGTCCGTGACCGGCCGGGGGTCGGGCCGGGAGACACCACTGGAGACACGACCGCGGTCCTTGGAGACGGAGACGGGGCTGGAGCCGGGGAGCGGAAGCCTGGAGGCGGCACGCTTCTGGCGCAATCCGGCGCTGCCCGGGGTCGATCTGCTCAAGGCGAGATACGTGACCCATCGGTTCACCCGGCACGCCCACGCGGGCTACGCGATCGGGGTGATCCTGACCGGGATCGAGGAGTTCGACTATCGGGGCGCCCGGCACCGCGCGGGCGCGGGAAGCGTGGTGCTGGTCGACCCCGACCAGGCGCACAACGGTCACGCGGGTGAGCCGGACGGCTGGGCGTACCGGATGCTCTACCCCTCCGTCGAGGTCCTGTCCGGGATCGCCGAGGAACTGCTCGCCGGGCGGGGCACGCCGTACTTCCCCGAACCCGTCGTCTCCAGCGCGCGCGGTGCCGCGCTGCTCAGGAGGGCGCACGACGCCGCCGAGCGCGGCGACAGCCTGGCCTCCTCGACGCTGGCCCGTACGGCCTTCGGCACGCTGCTGCGCCTGCACGCCGCCCGGCGTCCGCCGGAGACGCGCTCCGTCGGCAACGACCTGGCCGTACGGCTCGCGCGGGAGATCCTGCACGAGAGACTCATCGATCCGCCCACGATCGAGGACCTGGCGCTGGCCGTGAAGGCGAAGCCGTTCGGGCTGATCAGGGCCTTCAAGGCGGTCACCGGGCTGCCGCCGCACGCCTACCTGAACACGCTGCGGGTCAGCCGGGCGCGTGGCCTGCTCGACGCCGGGGTACCCGCGGCCCAGGTCGCCGCGGACGTCGGTTTCACCGACCAGGCGCATCTGACCAGGCATTTCAAGCGGGTCGTCGGTGTCCCTCCGGCCGCCTACCAACGTGCAGGAACGTACAAGACCGAGGCAGAAAACTCCACATAACCTCACCATCATGGAAATATCCACTCGTTCCTCAGCGACAAGGGACGGACTGGGGGTGGGGATCGCGGTCGGGCTGTCCGGCGTCGCGTTCGGCGCCAGCGCGGTCACCGCGGGGCTGAGCGTCGCCCAGGCATGCGTGCTGAGCCTGTTCGCCTTCACCGGAGCCTCACAGTTCGCCCTGGCGGGCGTCATCGCGGGCGGCGGCAACCTCGTCGCGGGCACCGCGGGCGCCCTGCTGCTGGGAGCCCGCAACAGCCTGTACGGCCTGCGCATGGCCGACGTGCTCGGCGCCAGGGGCGGTGCCAGGTTCGTCACCGCCCACGGCGTGATCGACGAGACGACGGCGGTCGCCCTGGCCCAGCCCGACGAGGAGTCGGCCAGGACGGGCTTCCTCGTCACGTTCGCCAGCCTCTACCTGACCTGGAACCTCACCACCCTGCTCGGCGCGGCGGGCACCTCCTGGGTGGCCGATCCCGCGCTGCTCGGCCTCGACGTGGTCGGGCCCGCGACCTTCCTGGCGATCCTGTGGCCCAGGCTCACCGGCGGCGGCCGGGAGACCGGCGCGCTACGACTGGTCGCGGGGACGGGCGCCGCGATCGCGCTGGCCGTGACCCCCTTCGCCCCGCCCGGGGTTCCCGTGCTGATCGCCGCGACCGCCGTACTCGCGGTGACCCTGAGGAGGCCCCGATGAGTGCCGTGTGGTGGGCCGTGATCGCCACCTGCGCGGGGTGCTACGCGCTGAAGCTGGCCGGAATCTCCGCGCCGCGCAGGCTGCTCGACCACCCCAGGGTGCAGCGTTTCGCCGCTCTGGTCCCGGTCGCGCTGCTCGCCGCGCTGATCGCGGTGCAGATGTTCGCCCACGGTCAGTCGCTGTATCTGGACTGGCCGCGCACCGCCGGGCTGGGCGCCGCCGTCGTCGCGCTGCTGCTGCGCGCGCCCTTCCTGGTGGTGCTCGCCGGTGCGGCCGTCGTCACCGCGGCGCTGCGGTGGCTGATCGGCTGAGCGGGAACCGTACCCGGAGCGTGACGGCGACCCCCGGCGCCAACTATTGCGGTGATCTGCGTAGTTCATCCTGAATACCGGGACACATCACGGGTAGACGAGGCCCATGTCCGACTCTGGAGAGGTCATCGGCACGCGTTACCGGCTGATCGAACCCATCGGCCGCGGGGGAATGGGCACGGTCTGGCGGGCGAAGGACGAGGTACTCGGCCGTGACGTCGCGGTCAAGGAGGTCATCCCCTCTCCCGACCTGACCGGCCCGGAGCGTGAGGTCTTCACGATCAGGACGCTCAGGGAGGCACGGGCCGCGGGCAGGATCGGCCATCCCGGCGTCGCGACGGTCTACGACGTGATCGAGGAGCGCGGACGGCCGTGGATCGTCATGCAGCTCGTCGAGTCCAGGACGCTCGGGGCGGTGGTCCGTGAGGACGGGCCGCTGCCCGCCTGCAGGGCGGCCCGCGTCGGGCTCGACGTGCTCGGGGCGCTGGTGGCCGCCGGTCACGCGGGTGTGCTGCACCGCGACGTCAAACCGGACAACGTACTGCTGGCCAGGGACGGCCGGGCCGTGCTGACCGACTTCGGCATCGCGGTGCTCGAAGGAGACTCCTCCGTCACCAGGACGGGCGCCCTGATCGGCACCCCGGCGTTCATCGCGCCGGAACGGGCGGGCGGAGGACCTGCGGTGTTCGCCTCCGACCTGTGGTCACTCGGGGTGACGCTCTACGTGGCGGTCGAGGGACGCTCCCCCTTCGAACGCGCCCACCCGCTGGCCACCCTCAGCGCGGTCATGCACGAGGAACCCGCCCCGATGCGGCTCTCCGGGCCGCTCGGGCCGGTGATCCACGGACTGCTTCGCAAGGACCCCGCCGAGCGGATGTCCGCCGAGGAGGTGCAGGTCGGCCTGCGCTCCATCGTGAACGGGATCGCCCCGCAGGAGACGATGCCGATCGACCTGCCCGTCCCCGCGCCGCCTTCACCGCCCTCACCGTCCTCACCGCCGGAGACCGGACCGGTGGCCGGGCCCGTGGGCGTGGCCGTGACCGGACAGGCGGCCGCGTCCGGCCCTCCTGCCCCCCGGAGACCGCGGAGAGGGGCGGCGGTCGTGGCCGCGGCGGCGCTCGCGGTCGCCGCCAGCGCGAGCGCGGCGGCCTGGGTCGCCATGAACTCCGTTCCCCCGGCGACCCGGGGACCGGTCACCCCGGCCGGGGTCTCTCCGAGCGGGCGCACCCCCGCGACGAAGCCGGAGCAGGCACGGCTTCCGGCCAGGAAGGACCCCGCCCCCGAGCGGACGCAGGAGAGCGACGACCGCCGTACCGTCCCCGAGGCGCCGCCCGAGAAGCCACAGAACCCACAGAGCCCGGAGAAGCCCGAGAGGACCGAGAAGCCGAAGCCGAGCGAGTCCCCCGATCCCCCAAAGAAAGAAAAGCCCCCAAAGGATGACAAACCAGACAAGAGTGGGGACGAGGGGCAGGAGGCCGGTCCGCCCGAGGAAGGCGGCCAGGACACTCAGGAGCCTGCCCCCGAGGACGACCAGGAGCAGGAGCCGGTGGGCGAGGTGGCCCCGGGCGACGCCCTGAACGCCCTCGCCGTGCTCTCCTGACCCCTACCTGGCTACCGGGACTCTTCGCCGACGACCTTCAACGCGTGCGCGAGATCGTCGGGATAGTCGGTGGTGAAGGTCATCCACTCGCCCGTGACGGGGTGTTCGAAGGCCAGGGAGACGGCGTGCAGCCACTGGCGGGAGACACCGAGCCGCGCGGCCAGCGTGGGGTCGGCGCCGTACATCATGTCGCCGACGCACGGATGGCGCAGCGCCGACATGTGGACCCTGATCTGGTGGGTCCGCCCGGTCTCCAGCTTGATGTCGAGCAGCGAGGCGGCCCGGAAGGCCTCGATCGTGTCGTAGTGGGTGACCGAGTCCTTGCCACCCGCCACGACCGCGAAACGGCCGTCCCCCGCCGGGTGGCGGTCGATCGGCGCGTCGACGGTGCCGCGCAGCGGGTCGGGGTGCCCCTGGACCAGCGTGTGGTAGCGCTTGTCCACGGTGCGCTCCTTGAAGGCCCGCTTCAGCCGTGAGTAGGCGTGCTCGCTCTTGGCCACGACCATCGCACCGGTGGTGTTGGCGTCCAGGCGGTGCACGATGCCCTGACGTTCGGCGGCGCCGCTGGTCGCGACCCGGTGCCCGGTGCCGAGCAGGCCGCCGATCACGGTCGGCCCGGTCCAGCCCGTGGTCGGGTGGGCGGCCACCCCGATCGGCTTGTTGACCACGACGATGTCGTCGTCCTCGTAGACGATCGTCATTCCGGGGACCGGCTCGGCGACCGGGGTGGGCGCGCTCGGCGGGGGCGGGAGTGTGACGTCCAGCCACGCGCCGGCGTGGACCCGGTCGGACTTGGCCGCGGGCGAGCCGTCGACCAGCACGTCCCCGTCGACGATCAGCTCCGCCGCACGGGTGCGCGACAGCCCGAACAGCCGGGACAGGGCCGCGTCGAGGCGTTCGCCCTCAAGCCCGTCGGGGACGGGAAGACTCCGCTGTTCAGCCATCATTCCTGCTCTCCGCCCTGTCCTGGGAACCTTCCTCGGCCTTGTGGGTCTCCGGCGCCGTCTCCTGCCCGCCGTCGCGCGTGCCGTCGAGCTGGTAGCCGCGCCAGGCGAGGAAGACCGCCAGGATCCCGCCGCAGACGATCGCCGAGTCCGCGACGTTGAACACCGGGAAATGGCTGGGGAAGACCTCGACGAAGTCGACGACGTGCCCCTGCAGCCCGCCGGGAGCACGGAAGAGCCGGTCGGTCAGATTGCCCAGCGCCCCGCCGAGCATCAGGCCGAGTGTGACGGCCCACGGCAGGCTGCGCAGCTTGCGCGCGGTACGCAGGATGGCCACCACGACGCCGGCCGCGATGATCGTGAAGACGATGGTCATGCCGGTGCCGATGCTGAACGCGGCCCCCGCGTTGAAGATCACCCGGAACTGCAGCAGCCCGGGGATCAGCACGAGCGGGTCCTTGCCCTCCAGGGTCCGCAGCACGGCCGTCTTCGTCGCCAGGTCAAGGCCGTAGACGACCACCGCGAGAGCCGCCAGCAGCGCGACACGCCGCCTCCTGGGCGGAGGCGTCCGCGAGCCGGCGGCCTCTCCCGTCAGCGCCGCTCCTCCCGCTGCTTGCAGGCCACGCACAGCGTCGCCCTCGGGAACGCCTGAAGACGCTCCTTGCCGATCGGCTTGTGGCACGATTCGCACACTCCGTAGGTCCCTGCGTCGATCCGGGCGATCGCCCGTTCGTTCTGCGCGACCAGGTCGCGCGAATTCAGGGTAAGGGCGATCTCACGTTCCCGCTCATACGTCCGGGCGCCCGCGTCCGCCTGATCGTCCCCGGCTCCGTCCGTGACGTCACCCGAGGCGATCTCGCTCTCGGCCTTGAGGATCTCCTCGTTCAGCTCGTCGATCTCCACGCTCAGCCTCGTGCGGACCTCGGCGAGCTCCTCGGCCGTCCAGGTGACGGTGCCGCCGTTCCCCGACGGGGCTACCGCGCTCTCGTCCGCGCGTACGGTCGCGGCCATGGCGGCCTCCTTGCTCGATCGGACCGTATCCGGTGTGGTAAACGGTGCGGGCAGCTTAGGTCCCCCATAACGGAACGGCAAACGACCCGCCGGGATGTTTACCACTCCCGTAACATCCGGTCCCCCTCACCGGATTCCGCCCGCGCCTTGACATCGCAGGAGAAAATCGGGAAGTTTCGCGCGGGGACGTACGTTAGGGTGTGAGCCTGCAAGGCGTTGATGGGGACGAGTACCTCCGAGCCCCTCGCACGAGCGACCCGGGGACGGTGCGAGCCCGGGGCGATGCCCGGAGGGAAGATCACCCCTGAGCCGCCGGAGGAACGGCCGCGCGAACGGCGCCGCCCAGTAGAACCGGCAGCAGACTCAAAGGAAGAGGGCCTTCTCGCGAAGGTCAAGGAGGGTGGTACCGCGGGGCCGTACGGTCTCGTCCCTCCACGCCACTGCCAGCACCAGCGTGGAGGTCCAGCCCGGTCATGTCCGCCTATTTCCGCTCTCTTCCCGCGCAGGTCGATCTGCCCGCGCTCGAACACGAGGTGCTCGGCCGCTGGCGGGACGGCAAGGTCTTCGAGCGCTCGGTCGAGCAGAACGCCGACGGCCCCAACTGGGTCTTCTACGAGGGCCCGCCGACCGCCAACGGCATGCCCGGCGTGCACCACGTCGAGGCCCGCGTCTTCAAGGACCTCTTCCCCCGCTACCGCTCCATGCTCGGCTACAACGTGCCCCGCAAGGCCGGCTGGGACTGTCACGGCCTGCCGGTCGAGGTCGGCATCGAGAAGGAACTCGGCCTGTCCGGCAAGAAGGACATCGAGGCGTACGGCATCGCCGAGTTCAACGCCAAGTGCCGCGAGTCGGTGCTGCGGCACGTGGACGCCTTCGAAGAGCTGACCGAGCGCATGGGCTACTGGATCGACCTCTCCCAGGCCTACCGCACGATGGACCCCTCCTACGTGGAGTCCGTCTGGTGGTCGCTCAAGGTCATCTTCGACAAGGGCCTCCTCAGCCGCGCCTTCCGGATCACGCCGTACTGCCCGCGCTGCGGCACCGGCCTGTCCGACCACGAACTCGGCCAGCCCGGCGGCTACGAGACCGTGACCAGCCCGTCGGTCTACGTCCGCATGCCCGCGACCTCCGGCCCGCTGGCCGAGCTCGGCGCCTCGCTGCTGATCTGGACCACCACCCCGTGGACGCTGGTGTCCAACACCGCCGTGGCCGTGCACCCCGAGGTGACCTACGTCGCGGCGCGCCCCGCGGGCTCCGACGAGGTGCTGGTCGTCGCCGAACCGCTGCTGACCGCGGCTTTGGGCGAGGGCGCCGAGGTGCTGGCCTCCTTCCTGGGCGGCGACCTTGAGCACACCACCTACTCACGCCCCTTCGACCTGGTCGACATCCCCGGCGCGCACTACGTGGTGCTCGGCACCTACGTCACCACCGAGGACGGCACGGGCCTGGTCCACCAGGCGCCCGCCTTCGGCGCCGACGACATGACCACCTGCAACCGGTACGGCCTGCCCGTGGTCAACCCGATCGGTCCCGACGGGCGTTTCCTGGACGACGTACCCCAGGTCGGCGGCCAGTTCTTCAAGGACGCCGACGAGGGCCTGACCGCCGACCTGCGGGAACGCGGCCTGCTGTACCGGGGCGATCACTTCGAGCACAGCTACCCGCACTGCTGGCGCTGCCACACCGCGCTGCTGTACTACGCGCTGCCCGCGTGGTACATCCGCACCACCGCGGTCAAGGACCAGATGCTCGCCGAGAACGAGAAGACCAACTGGTACCCCGAGACGATCAAGTGGGGCCGCTTCGGCGAGTGGCTGCGCAACAACGTGGACTGGGCGCTGTCCCGGTCACGTTACTGGGGCACGCCGCTGCCGCTGTGGGTCTGCTCGGCCGACGACTCCCACATCACCTGCGTCGGCTCGATGGAGGAGCTCGGCAGACTGGCGGGCCAGGACGTCTCCGCCCTCGACCCGCACCGCCCCTACGTGGACGACGTGACGCTGCCCTGCCCCACCTGCGGGGCCGAGGCACGCCGGGTACCGGACGTGATCGACGCCTGGTACGACTCGGGCTCCATGCCCTTCGCCCAGTGGGGCGCGCCGTACCGCAACGAGGAGATGCTCACCCAGGCCTACCCCGCGCAGTTCATCTGCGAGGCGACCGACCAGACGCGTGGCTGGTTCTACTCGCTCATGGCGGTCGGCACGCTGGTCTTCGGCAGGTCGTCCTACGAGAACGTGCTCTGTCTGGGCCTCATCCTCGCCGAGGACGGGCGCAAGATGAGCAAGCACCTGGGCAACGTGCTGCAGCCCATCCCGCTGATGGACAAGCACGGCGCCGACGCGCTGCGCTGGTACATGGCCTGCTCCGGCTCCCCCTGGGCCGCCCGGAGGGTCGGGCACGGCGCCCTTGAGGAGATCGTCCGCAAGGTCCTGCTGACCTACTGGAACACCGCCTCCTTCTTCACCCTCTACGCCAACGCCGAGTCCTGGTCGCCGTCCCAGCTCCCCGAGGCCCTGCCGTACGGCGAGCGCCCGCTGATCGACCGCTGGGCGCTGGCCGAGTTGCACCGCACGGTGGCCGAGGTCACCGCGTCGATGGAGGAGTTCGACACCGCCAGGGTCGGGCGGCGGCTGGCCGACTTCCTCGACGACCTGTCCAACTGGTACGTACGCCGCTCGCGCCGCCGTTTCTGGTCCGGCGACACCTCGGCGTTCGCCACGCTGTACGAGTGCCTGGAGACCGTCACCCGCCTGATGGCACCGGTGACGCCGTTCGTCACCGACTACGTCTGGGACGTGCTCCGCGACACCGGGGCCCCCTCCTCCGTCCACCTGGCCACCTGGCCCACGGTGAAGGAGGAGCTGCTCGACGGGGAGCTGTCGGAGCAGATGGCTCTGGTGCGCCGCCTGGTCGAGCTGGGCCGTTCGGCCCGTGCCTCCAGCGGGGTGAAGACCCGCCAGCCCCTCGGCCGCGCGCTGGTCGGGGCCCGTGGCTGGGGCGCGCTCTCCCAGGAGCTGCGCGACCTGATCGCCGACGAGCTGAACGTGCAGCGGCTTGAGGACCTCGGCGCCGTCGGAGCCGATCTGGTCTCCTTCACCGTCAAGCCCAACTTCCGGGCCCTGGGCAAGCGGTTCGGCTCGCAGACCAAGCTGGTCGCCTCGGCCGTCGGCGCGGCCGACGCGGCCGGGCTGGCCCGCGCGCTGCGCTCCGGATCGGCCGTCACGGTCGAGGCCGGTGAGCTGGGCACGGTCGAGCTGACGACCGAGGACGTGATCGTCACCGAGCAGCCGAAGGCCGGCTGGGCGGTGGAGACCGGGGCGATCGGCACCGGCACCGGCGAGACCGTCGCGCTCGACCTGGCCATCACCGACGAACTGCGCCGGGCGGGCCTGACCCGCGACGCCATCCGTCTGTTCCAGGACGCCCGCAAGTCCACCGGTCTGGCCATCACCGACCGGATCGAGGTGTGGTGGTCGGCCGCCGACGCCGAGCTGGCCGAGGCCCTGCGGGCCCAGGGCGCGACGGTCGCCGGTGAGATCCTCGCCGACTCCCTCACCGAGGGCACCGAGGGCACAGCCGAGGACCTCCCCGTCCACCACGACGCCGACCTGGGGTTGACCTTCAAGCTCCGCCGTAGCGTCTGATCCGGCTCGGGAAACCAAGGGGGCGGGTGGCGTCATACGCCACCCGCCCCCTTGTCCGTCTCACGGGAGACCATGCCTTCCGGGGCTTCCGGGGCCTTCCGGGGACCCTCAGGTTCTTCAGGTGATCGGCCGGCAGACGGAGCAGCTGCGCATGCCCGCCGCCTCGGCGTCGGCAAGGGAGATGGTCTCAAGGCCGCTGCCCTCGACGCCCTTTATGGCGTCCAGGCCCCTGATCAGGGGGCAGGTGGGGCTGTGGAAGCGGCGGGTGCCGACGATGATCTTGACCATCTCGGGCTCGCCCGCGTCCGGCTTCTTCTCCGGCGCGGCACCGCCTTCTCCGGTCTCCTTCGCGTCCGGCGCCTGGGCCTCCGGCTTCGCGGGACTCTCGGGTACGGCGACCTGCTCGGGGGCCGCCGAGGTGGAGCCGACCGGCACCGGCCGCCCGGCGCGCCCGGGTCCGGTCTCGGCCGGCTCCACCGGCTTGGTTCCCTCCGCGGGGGCCTGTCCGGCGTCGGCGGGCTTCGTGACGGCCGGTTCCGTGGAGGCGGGCTTCACAGGAGCGGACTCGGTCTGGGAGGGCTCGGCCGCCTTGGCCGGGGACGTCGTCTTCCGGGCGGGCTCCGCGGGCTCCTTCTGAGCCTCGGCCGCTTCCCGGTCGCCTGCCTCGGCGGGGACGCCCTTCTTCTCCTGGCCGGTCGCGGGCTCCTTGGACTCAGCCGAGGCGTCGTCGGGCACCAGGTGCCGGACGATGTCACGGCTGAACCAACTGGTGGCGTTGGGGTCCTCCGCCTCCCCTGAGTCCTCTGTCTTCTCGGGACCGGGGGCGGGGGCCTGCGAAGGCTGGGGGTGGGCGGGTGCTTCCGCGGTGCGAGGCGGTACCACCCGTTCCTCGGTCTGTGGCCGGTCCGGCTGTCCTGCCGAGGGCGGCTGCGCGGGGCCCGGCTCCGGCTCCGTCCTGCGGGTCTGCTCGGCTGGAGCCGAGGGACTCTGGACGTAGGGGCGGGTCACCGGGGTGTCGCGGACGTCCGGCGGGACCGCGGCGTGGGAGGCGAGTCCGGCCGGGTCACGGACGCCCGCCTCTGCGGCGTCCGCCCGGTCGGAGGAGCCCGGCCCCCGGGGGGAAGGGGACACGGGTTCCCGAATCTCCGGCGGGGCTCCCTGCTGGAGTCCTCCGGTGAACTCGGGCAGGCACGTGGTGCAGGGCGTGAAGCCCTCCTCCCGCGCCTCCTCGTGAGTGAGTTCCTCATGATCCCGTCCGGCCAGCTGGCGGCACCCGGCGACGTGGTACCGCTTACGGCCCGGGATCACCAGGACGATCGCGTCGTCACCGAGGTGACCCCGCCTCGCGGCCGCCGTACGGCCCGGCCCCTGCTGGGGGGCGACGGGAACCGTCTGCCTGACACCGTGCGGCACCGTAGGCGGCGGTGTCCGCATGACGGGCTGGTTCGGCACGGGCGGCCCCGGAGGGACCGATCCCCTCGGCGGGGGCGGCGGAGCTGCCCCGCCGCGTCCGCCAGCGGGGAACAACTCGTGGCGGCGTAGCAACGCACCGATCACCAGGAAGACCGCGGACAGCACACTGACCGCGATCGACCACATGACCAGGAACGGCTGGGACATCACGAACCCTGCGATGAGCAGGACTATGGCCGTGAGCACCAGCCCAGCGCTGATAAGGATCACAGAGGAACTCCTGGATACGGGTCAGACGGATGACCCGAAACCCTAGCGGCGGCGGTCGTCAGCGGCGGTCGTTGTGCGGGCCGTCGACTCCCTGGAAGGCGCCCGAGTGCTGCGCGGGCTCTCCGCCGAACGGGCTGGCGGCGGCCGGAATGGACGGCTGGACACCGGGGGCGCCGGCGTGGGACATCGCGGGCGGGCCGCCCACGATCGGGAACCCACCACTGCCCTCAGCGGCGACGGTCAGCTCGGCGAGCTGGTTCTCCAGGTACAGCTTCAGACGGCTGCGATACTCCCGCTCGAAGCTGCGCAGCTCCTCGACCTTGCGCTCAAGCTCGTCACGGGTCTGCACCAGCGACCCCATGGCCTGCCTGTGGCGCTCCTGGGCGTCACGCTCAAGCGTCTCGGCGCGGGCGCGGGCGTCGCCGATGACCTGCTCGGCCTGGCGGCGCGCCTTCCCGAGGATGTCGTCGGCCTCGCGGCGGGCCCTGGTCACCGTCTCGTCCGCCTCCCGGCGGGCGTCGGCGATCGCCTGGTCGGCGGTCTGCTGGGCGAGGGCGAGGACGCGCGCGGCGGTGTCCATGTTGTCCTCGGCGGGGGGCATGCCCATCGCGACGGGGACGGGCTGCTGGTGCGGCGCCGGCTCGGGGGGCCTGATCGGCTCGGGCTGCTGCATCATCATCTCGGGCTTGGGCTCGGCCACCGGGGCGGGCGCCATGGCCATGCCCATCCCGCCGGGCACCTTGCCCCTGAGGCACTCCGCCAGTTTGGCGCGGAGCTCCTCGTTCTCCTGGATGAGGCGGTCGAGCTCGGACTCGACCTCGTCGAGGAAGGCGTCAACCTCCTCCTCGTCGTAGCCCGGCCTCAGCCGGGTGGTACTGAATTGCTTGTTCCGCACATCAGCGGGCGTCAGCGGCATTTCGGTCTCCTTGGCGCGCTTGGAGTCTGTCCGGAGGACGGTACCCGATCAACGAAGCGCGGACACGAGTTGGATCAAGCCCAAGACCCCAATGAACAGCATGGTGAAGCTTAGGTCAAAGGCCACCGTACCCAACCGGAGTGGTGGAATGAAACGTCGGAGGAACTTGAGGGGTGGGTCAGTCAGTGTGTACACGACTTCCGCCAGGACCAGGACGACCCCGGTGGGACGCCACTGGCGGGCGAACGACTGCACCATCTCAAGCACGATCCTGCCGATCAGCAGAACCAGGTAGAGGGACAGGACGGCGACCACGATCTCGCTAATGATCCCCACGGCCCGTACCCACCTCCATTCCGCTGCTCCGCCGCCCCCGGTCTCGTACGGACCCGTCCGGCCGGTAACTGTTCATGGTGGAACTCTAGCTCTGGTTGAAGAACCCGCGTTCCGCTATTCGAGCCTTGTCCTCAGCGGTCACCTCGACATTGGCAGGGGACAGCAGGAACACCTTGTTGGTAACACGTTCAATGCTGCCGTGTAGGCCAAAGACAAGACCTGCCGCGAAATCCACAAGGCGCTTCGCGTCACTGTCAACCATCTCGGTCAAATTCATGATGACCGGAGTACCGTCGCGGAAATGCTCACCGATCGTACGGGCCTCGTTGTAGGTCCTGGGATGAAGCGTGGTGATGCGTGCCAGATCGGTCGTACGGCGCTCCAGAACGGCCGTCGAGGGCCTCGGGGCGGGAACCCCCGGGTCGGTCTCGTCCTCACGGTCGTGGACCGTGCCAGGCCTCTCCTCGCCGGGTCTGCGCGAGTCTTCGAAATCCTCGTACTCGTCGTCGGGATAGCTGTCGTACCTCTCATAACGGTCGTCCTCGACAAGACCGAGGTAGACCGCCATCTTGCGCATCGCGCCGGCCATCGCTACTTCTTCCTCCGCCTTACCTCGACCTGTCTGGGGCGGTAGCCGCACCCCCTTGGAGCTCACCACCGAACGACCTCTGTGTGGGCATGTGGACGCCAAGGTCCACTTGGAGGGACATTACCTGACGAAGGGCTTTCTACGACCGAGCAACGCCGTACCGACACGCAGGTGTGTCGCGCCGTTCGCGACGGCCTCCGCCAGATCACCGCTCATCCCTGCGGAGATGACGACCGCCTCCGGGTGGTCCGCCCGTACGGCCTCCGCGATCTCCCGAAGCCTCGCGAACGCCCTGCCGGGCTCCTGCCCCAGCGGTGCCACGGCCATCACCCCGCCGAGGCGTATCCCCCCGGCCTCTGCGACGGCGTCCGCCAGGGTCGTGACCTGGGCGGGAACGACCCCGCCTCGCCCCGGGTCGTCGTCCAGGGCCACCTGCACCAGACATGTGATCTCCCTGCCCGCCCGGACCGCCTCGTGGCTGAGCGCGGTCACCAGGCGTGGGCGGTCGACCGAGTGGACGACGTCCGCGTAGCCGACCACGGAACGGACCTTGTTGGTCTGCAACTGACCGATGAAGTGCCAGGTCAGCCCAAGGTCCGCACACTCGCGGGCCTTGGCGGAGGCCTCCTGGTCACGGTTCTCCCCCACGTTCCGCACCCCGAGCGACGCCAGCAGGCGCACGTCGGAGGCGGGGTAGGTCTTGCTCACCGCGACGAGCGTCAACTCCTCGCGGGTACGGCCCGCGGCCTTGCAGGCCTCGGTGATGGTCGCCTCGACCACGGCCATCCCGGCCGCGATCTCGTCACGTCGTGTTGTCTCCGTCACATCTCCGCCGCTCGAACGCTGGGAAACCGGCGGAGCCCATTCTTCCCGCCACGGCCAGGTGGCCCGTCGCCCGCCTGGCCGTGAGCAATGTCACTTCAGGAAGTCGGGGACGTCGAGCTCCTCCTCCTGCTCCTCGAAGACCACCTGACGCCGCCTGGCGGGGTCGGGGACCCTGGCGGAGATCGGGGTCGGCTGAGGCGGCTCGGGCGCCGGACGCGGGATCGACACCGGCGGGGTGAGAGGCTCCTCCGCCCTGGGCGGCTCGGCCTGCTCAGCCGCGGGCGGCGTGTGGGGAACGTGCTGGACCGGCTGGGGCGTGTGGTGCGGCGGGGTCTCCACGACGGGCGGCGGAGACGTGCTGACCACCGGCCTGACCTGGGCGGCGGACTGCTCGGCCCTCGGCTCCACCCTGGGCTCGGCCTTCACCGTCGGCGCGGGCGGGCGCATCTGCACGCCTACGGAGGGAGGCGGGGAGGCCTGGGCCGGGCGTGCCTGGGGCTGCTGACGCGGCGGTGGCTGCGCCGCGGCCTCCTTCTTGTCCTCCGCCACGGGCTCGTCGAACCCGGCCGCGATCACCGTGACACGTACCTCGTCACCCAGGGCGTCGTCGATGACCGTACCGAAGATGATGTTGGCGTCGGGCGCCGCCGCGTTCGAGACGAGCTGGGCCGCCTCGTTGATCTCGAAGAGACCGAGGTCGGAGCCGCCCGCGATCGACAGCAGCACACCGTGCGCGCCGTCGATGCTGGCCTCAAGCAGCGGGCTGGAGACGGCCATCTCCGCCGCCGCGACCGACCGGTCGTCGCCACGCGCGTGCCCGATGCCCATCAGGGCCGAGCCCGCCCCGGACATGACCGACTTCACGTCGGCGAAGTCCAGGTTGATCAGACCGGGGGTGGTGATCAGGTCGGTGATGCCCTGGACACCCGAGAGCAGCACCTGGTCGGCCGCCTTGAAGGCGTCGAGCACGCTCACCTGCCGGTCGGAGATCGACAGCAACCGGTCGTTGGGGATCACGATGAGGGTGTCGACCTCCTCGCGGAGCGTCTCGATGCCCGCCTCGGCCTGCATCGCCCGGCGCCTGCCCTCGAAGCTGAAGGGCCGGGTCACCACACCGATGGTCAGCGCGCCGAGGGAGCGCGCGATGTTGGCCACGACCGGAGCGCCGCCCGTGCCCGTGCCACCGCCCTCTCCGGCGGTGACGAACACCATGTCGGCGCCCTTGATGACCTCTTCGATCTCCTCACGGTGGTCCTCGGCCGCCTTGCGCCCGACTTCGGGGTTGGCCCCCGCGCCGAGGCCGCGGGTGAGTTCGCGTCCGACGTCGAGCTTGACGTCGGCGTCACTCATCAGCAGCGCCTGGGCGTCGGTATTGATGGCGATGAACTCGACGCCCTTGAGTCCCTCCTCGATCATCCGGTTGACGGCGTTGACTCCGCCTCCGCCGATTCCTACAACCTTGATGACCGCGAGGTAGTTCTGCGGTGCTGCCACGACGAGGGGCCTTTCCGCTCGTTGACTTGCCATTTCATGCGGCACGGGGCCCGTGCCGTCGTTTCCAAAACCCTCACCCTCAAGTTGAGATTTAGATTTATGTCAACCTGAGGAGTGATACGGACAGTAGGAGTTGCCTCCAGGTGGGTCAACTAACCGCGCCGCAAGGCGTGTCCGGCGTGTCGCGGGCCGTCCTTTTCCCGGAAGGCCCGTCCTGCCGTGGATCACTTCACCGTCACGACGTCCGGAGAGCTCACGTCGTAGCTGTCTGCAGGACGTTTCAGCAGCGTGAGGAGGATGTCCGCCTTGTCGGCCGGACGGTCGGGACCTCCCCACACGACCTCCCTGCCGTCCTTGAGGCGCAGCGAGACCGTCTCCGACGAGGGCGCGAGAACCTCCGCCACCCTCGGGGCCAGACTCGGCGGCAGCGCGCCTATGACGCTCAGCGCGGCCAACGTGGCCGGGTCGCCCGTCTGCGGACGGTCGACCCGCAGCAGCGGAAGCATCGGCGGCCTGGTGGCCGCGACCTCGGTGACCACGCCGTGCCGGTCCACGACCGCGAACTTCCCGCCGACCGGGATCGCCGCCACCGGCTCGCGCTCGACCACCTTCACCCTCAGGGTGCCCGGCCAGTCCCGGCTGACCGAGGCCGACTCGATCTGCCTGATCCGCCTGAGCCTGCCCGTGACCTCGGCCACGTCGACGGTGGCCAGCGGCGCGCCGTCGGCCACCCCCGTCGCCTGCCGGATCTGCTCGGCGGGGACGGTCAGGTTGCCGACCACCTGGATGTCCCGCACCCCCAGGACAGGGGAGAGGAACACCAGCCAGGCGGCGCTGCCGACCACCCCCGCCGTGAGCAGCGCCAGGAAGGCGGGCCGCCACACGCCGTTCACCGCCTCACCCCGTCCCGCCCCCCGGCCCGGGTCACCGTACGGCCAGCTCCGCCACGATCAGGGGGCCGAGTTCGGTCACGTCACCGGCGCCCATGGTGAGCACGATGTCGCCCGGCCTGGCACGCCCGGCGACCAGGGCGGGGACGCTCTCCCGCTGCGGCGCGTAGACCACCTGTTCCCCGGGGAGCGGCACCCTTTCCGCGACCATGGCGCCGGAGACACCCGGTTCCGGATCCTCGCGGGCGCCGTAGACGTCCAGGACGACCGCCTCGTCGGCCAGGCCGAGGGCGACGCCGAACTCGTCGGCGAAGAACCTGGTGCGCGAGTAGAGGTGGGGCTGGAAGACCGCGATCACCCGCCCCGAACCGGAGAAGGACGCCACGACGTCACGCGCCGCCCGCAGGTCGGCCGCCAGCTCGGTCGGGTGGTGGGCGTAGCTGTCGAAGACCGCCACTCCCCCCGCCTCGCCCTTGGCCTCGAAACGGCGCTTGGCCCCGGTGAAGGCGGCCAGCCCGTCCCGGATCTCGTCGAAGGACACCCCGAGCTCCGCCGCGACCGCGACGGCCGCCGCGGCGTTGAGCGCGTTGTGACGGCCCGGGACCGAGAGCCTGACCTCCCCGTGGTCGACGATCGTGAAGCACACGCCCAGACCGTCGGGGACGACATCGGTGATCCTGAGGTCCGCCTCCTCCGCCACGCCGTACGTGGTCACCTTCAGGCCGCGCGCGCGGGCGATCGGGATGAGGGCCGCCGAGCCGGGGTCGTCGGCACAGACGATCATCGATCGTCCTACCCGCTCGGTGAACCTGGCGAAGCTGTCGTACACCGCCCTGGGGTCGCCGTAGTTGTCCAGGTGATCCGGCTCGACGTTGGTCACCACCGCGATGTCGGGGGCCAGCATGAGGAAGGAGCCGTCGCTCTCGTCGGCCTCGGCGACGAACACCCCGCCCGCGCCCTCGTCCGCGCCGAGACCGGTGGTCACCAGCTGGCCGCCGACGCAGTAGGACGGGTCGGTGCCGCACTTCTGCAGCGCGACCGTGAGCATCGAGGTCGTGGTGGTCTTGCCGTGGGTCCCCGCAACGGCGATCCCGGTACGGCCCGCCATGACGGAGGCCAGCGCGGCGGCCCTGGGGATCACCCGCAACCCCTGCCGCAGCGCCTCGCCGAGTTCGGGGTTGGAGTCGCGGATCGCGGTCGAGACCACGACGGTGTCGACGTTCTTGATGTGCGAGGCGGCGTGACCGATGTGGATCCTGCCGCCCAGCTCGCGCAGCTCGGTCACCAGCTCCGAGCCGCGCGAGTCGCTGCCCGAGACGGGCACGCCGCGCTTGAGCAGGATGCGGGCGATGCCGGACATCCCCGCGCCGCCGATCCCGATGAAGTGCACCCGGCCGAGATCCTCGGCCGCGACCGGGTCGACCAGTTTGACCAGGCTCATCGCTCGTCCGCCCCTCCTCGTCCGCCGCGCGGGCGTTCCCGCCCTTCGAGGACCCGCCTTCCCGCCATGAACCGCTCCCCCCGCTCGCTCACTCCGCGGTCGGCCTCGTCCCTCAGCCGACCACTCCACTCACTCCGCCGGGCTCGTTCCCGCCCGTGGGTCACTCCCGCTCGCTCCCGGCTCACCGCTTCGCCTCTGCCGCGATCTGCAGCACCCTGCGGGCGAGCGTCACGTCGGCGTCCTTGCGGCCCATCCGCACCGCGGCCTCCGACATGGCGACCACGCGCTCGGGGTCGGACAGGATCGGCAGCACGTTCTGGATGATCCACTCCGGCGACAGGTCCGCGTCGTCGACCATGAGACCGCCGCCCGCCTGCACGATCGGCTCGGCGTTGAGCCGCTGCTCGCCGTTGCCGTGCGGAAGCGGGATGTAGGCCGCGGGCAGGCCGACGGCGGTCAGCTCGGCGCAGGTCATCGCGCCGCTCCGGCACAGCGCGAAGTCGGCCGCCGCGTAGGCCAGGTCCATCCGGTCGACGTACTGCAGCACGACGTACTGCGGGTCACCGCGAGGAGGCTCGTACTCCAGTGTGTTCTTCGGGCCGATGACGTGCAGCACCTGCACCCCCGCCCGGCGCAGCGCGGCGGCGGCGCCCAGGGCGGCCCCGTTGAGGGACCGCGCGCCCTGCGAGCCGCCGGTGACCAGCAGCGTCGGCAGGTCGGCCTCAAGACCGAACCAGGAACGCGCCTTGTCCCCCATGGAGAGCCGGTCCAGCCCCACGATCTCCCGGCGAAGCGGGATGCCCACGTGCTGCGCCTTGGGCAGCGGCGTGTTCGGGTGCCCGGTGAACACGTGGTCGGTGAGCCGGGCGCCCAGCCGGTTGGCCAGGCCCGGCCTCGGGTTGGCCTCGTGGACCACGATCGGCACACCACGTCTGCGCGCCCCCAGGTAGGCGGGGGTCGCCACGTAACCGCCGAAGCCGACCAGCACGTCGGCCTGGACCCGCTCCATGATGCTCGCGGCCGTGTTGATGGCCCCGGCCAGGCGTCCCGGCACGGTGAGCAGCTGGGGCGTGAGGGCCCTGGGCAGCGGGACGGCGGGCACGAGCTGTAGCTCGTAGCCCCGGGCGGGCACCAGCCTGGTCTCCAGGCCGCGCTCGGTGCCGAGGCAGGTGATCCCGATGTTCGGGTCCAGTTGGCGCAGCGCGTCGGCCAGAGCCAGCGCCGGTTCGATGTGACCGGCCGTCCCGCCGCCTGCGAGGACCACCCTCATGTCGGTCCTTTCACTTATCGTCTCTCTCGGGCCGGCCGTCGTTTCCGCGCCGGACCACCCAGGCCAAGCCAGCTTAGGCCCCGCGCAACCGGTCCGGGGCCACGCAGGGCGAGAGCCTCGCGCGCTCCGGGTTCCTGTTTGGCGAAGGAGAGCAGCATGCCGAGGGCGGCCAGGGTCGGCAGAAGCGCCGACCCTCCGTAGGACACCAGGGGCAACGGGATGCCGGTGATGGGCAGCACCCCGATGACCGCCCCGATGTTCACGATCGCCTGCCCGGCGATCCAGGCGACGGCGGCCGCGGAGGCCAGACGGACGAAGGGGTCCTTGACCCTGGTCGCCACCCGCAGTCCCGCGTAGCCGAGCAGACCGAACAGGGCGATCACCACGAGGGTGCCCATCAGGCCGAGTTCCTCACCGAGGATGGAGAAGATGAAGTCGCTCTCCGCGTGCGGGAGTCTGCCCCACTTCGCCCTGCTCGACCCGAGCCCCAGCCCGAACCAGCCGCCGCTGCCGATCGCGATCTGTCCCTGGACCGCCTGGTAGCCGGTCGTCTGCGCGTTGGCCCACGGGTTGAGCCAGCCCTCGATGCGGTCCGAGCGGTAGCCCTCGGTGCTGATCATGATGACGGTCGCGAGCGAGGCGACCGCCAGTACGCCGCCGAACAGCCGCAGCGGGGCGCCGACCACCCACAGCAGCGACAGGAAGATCAACAGCAGCACCAGCGTGGTGCCGAGGTCGCTGCCCAGCATGACCATGACGGCCAGGATCACGGTGCCCGGCATCAGCGGGATGAACAGGTTGCGCCACTCGATCATCCCGCCCCGCGCCTTGCGGGCCAGCAGGTCGGCGCCCCACAGCAGCAGCCCCAGCTTGGCCGGCTCCGAGGGCTGCAGATAGACGGGGCCCAGGTCGATCCAGCGCTGCGCGCCGAGCTGGGAGGTGCCGACGAACAGCACCAGGACCAGCGCGAGCACCGACAGGACCATCAACGGGTATCCGGCGAGCCTGAAGAACCGCTGGGGCAGCAGCGAGCAGATCCACATGAGCGGGATGCCGAGGCCGACCGAGATCGACTGCTTGAAGAACCAGTAAAACGGGCTCCCCATCTCCTGCATGGCCTCGATGCTCGACGCGGAGAGCACCATCATCAGACCCAGGGCCAGCAGCAGCGCACTGCAGCCGAGGATCAGATAGTAGGAGGTCAGGGGACGGTTGAGCAGCTCACGGAAGGCGGTCAGGTGCTCGTGTGTCCTCGCCGTCCCCCCGGCCTCCGCGCGGCGCGCGGTCCTGCGGCGACCGACGTCCTCCTGCGCCGCGGTGCTCACTCCGGCCCGCCGTCACGTCCGTCCGCGAGCCGGTGTACGGCCCGCGCGAACGCCTCCCCCCTCGCTGGGTAGCCGGCGAACATGTCGAGGGAGGCTCCCGCCGGAGCCAGCAGCACGGTGTCCCCGGGGGCTGCGAGCCTGGCGGCTTCGGTGACGACGCGGTCCATGACCCCAGTGTCTTGCCCCGCCACCTCAACCACCGGAACATTCTCGGCGTGTCGCGCCAGAGCCTGACGAATTCGCTCACGGTCGGCACCCAGCAGCACCGCGCCACGCAGGCGGGGGGCGGCCCGCCGTACCAGGTCGTCCACCTCGGCGCCCTTGAGCTGCCCTCCGGCGACCCAGACGATCGACGGGTAGGCGGCCAGGGAGGCCGCGGCGGCGTGCGGGTTGGTCGCCTTGGAGTCGTCCACGTAGTCGACCTCGCCGATCCGGGCGACGTGCGCGATCCTGTGCGGGTCGGGGACGAAGTCCAGCAGGCCCCGCCGTACGGCCTCGGGGGGGACCCCGTAGGACCTGGCCAGCGCCGCGGCGGCCAGGGCGTTGGCCACGTTGTGCGGCGCGAAGGGCCTGACGTCGGACAGGGAGGCGAGTTCCTCGGCCGCACGGACCGGGTCGGCCACGAAGGCCCGGTCGACGAGCAGGTCCTCGACCACCCCGACCTGTCCCGGCCCCGGCACGCCGAGGGTGAACCCCACCGCCCGCCCCTCCCCCAGGTACGGCAGCGCCAGCCGGGCGGGCCAGTCGTCGTCGGCGTTGTAGACGACCGTGCCCGCCCTGGCGAAGATCTCCCCCTTGACCCGGGCGTACTCCTCAAGGGAGCCGTGCCAGTCGATGTGGTCGGGGGCGACGTTGAGCAGGGCCGCGGCGTGCGGGGCCAGACCCGGCGAGCGGTGCAGCTGGAAGCTGGACAACTCGACCGCCAGTACGTCCCAGGGGCCGGTGACCGCCTCGACGACGGGGGTGCCGACGTTGCCGACGGCCAGCGCCCGGTGCCCGGCGGCCTTCAGCATCGAGGTGAGCATCCTGACCGCGGTGGTCTTGCCGTTGGTGCCGGTCAGCGCCAGCCACGGCGCGGCGCCCTCGGGCCGCAGCCGCCAGGCCAGCTCGACCTCGCTGACGACCTCGACGCCCGCCCGCGCCGCGGCGAGCATCAACGGGTGACCCGGCGGCCAGCCGGTGGTGACCACCAGGCCGGTGCCTTCGGGAAGCTCCTGCGTGGAGGCGCCGAGGCGGACCTCGACGCCCGCCTCGGCCAGCTCGGCCGCGGTCTTCCTGACCCGTTCGCCGTCGCCGCTCTCGACGACGACCACCTTCTCTCCCCTGGCGGCCATGGCACGGGCGGCGGCGGCGCCCGAGACGCCGAGTCCGGCGACGCAGATCATCACTGCTTCGGCATCCATTCCACGTAGAACAGCCCGAGACCGGCGGCGGCGCACAGGGCCGCGATGAGCCAGAAACGGACCACGATGGTCGTCTCTGCCCAGCCGGACAACTCGAAGTGGTGCTGGAGGGGGGCCATTCTGAAGACGCGTTTACCCGTCATCTTGAACGAGCCCACCTGGATGATCACCGACAGGGTGATGAGCACGCACATACCGGCCAGGATGATCAGCAGGAGCTGGGTGCGGGTGGTGATGGCCAGGCCCGCGATCACACCGCCCAGCGCCAGCGACCCGGTGTCGCCCATGAAGATCTTGGCGGGCGGGGCGTTCCACCACAGGAAGCCCAGCAACGCGCCGAGTACGGCCGCCGCGACGACGGCCACGTCCAGCGGATCACGGACCCAGTAGCAGTTGGGACCGAGCTGGGTGGTGCAGTTGTTGCGCAGCTGCCAGTTGCCGATCAGGACGTAGGAGGCGAGCACGACGCCGGTCGCGCCGCTGGCCAGGCCGTCCAGGCCGTCGGTGAGGTTCACCGCGTTCGAGAAGCCCACGATCATGATGAGCACCCAGATCGTGAACCCGACGATGCCGATGGAGGGCCCGAAGTCCCGCAGGAACGACACGCGGGTGTCGGCCGGGGTGATCAGGTGGCCGTCGGGGAAGCGGGTCACCAGGATCGCGAAGACGGCGCCGACGATGAGCTGGCCCAGGGCCTTGGCGCCGCTGCGCAGGCCGAGGCTGCGCTGCTTGTAGATCTTGATGAAGTCGTCGAGGAAACCGACCGCGCCCAGGCCCGTCATCAGGAACAGCACCAGGCTCGCGGAGGGGGTCGGCAGGGTCCTGCTGTACAGGTGGGCGCAGGTGAAGCCGAGCAGCGCCGCGATCACGATGACGGTTCCGCCCATGGTCGGCGTGCCGCGCTTGTCGTGGTGGCCGGAGGGCCCCTCCTCACGGATGCTCTGGCCGTAGCCTCGCCTGGAGAACAGACGGATCGCCAGCGGAGTGCCGAACATCGACAGCAGCAGTCCGACCGCCGCCGCGATGAGGATCTCCATCATTGGCGCTCACCCCCGGTCAGGGCCTGCGCGACGCGTTCGAGGCCGGTGACGCGCGGCCCCTTGATCAGCACCACGTCCCCTGGGGCGAGCAGCGCCTCGAGCCCGGCCGAGGCCTCCTCGACGTCGGCCACGTGAACGACTCTGGTCGGTCTTCCCGGCAGCGCCTGCCGAGGTGCCCCCGGTGGTGCCCCCGCCTCGGGCGCGTCCGTGACGGACGCCGCGCCCGCCAGGACCGGGGCGGCGTCGGAGCCGACCACGAACAGGGCCTCCAGGCCCGAGCTCGCGGCCATCCGCCCGACCTCGGCGTTCAGCGCGTCGCCGTCCTCACCGAGCTCCCGCAGGGCGGCGATGACCGCGAACCTGCGCCTGCCGCCCGCCAGGGCGTCCAGGGCGCCGAAGGCCGCGCGCATGGAGTCGGGGTTGGCGTTGTAGGCGTCGTTGATCACGGTGACGCCGTCCGGCCTGTCGCTGACCGCCATCCGCCAGCGGCTGCGCGGCTCGGCCTCTGACAGTTCCTCGGCGATGGCGGCGACCGGCAGGCCGAGCTCGTAGGCGACGGCCGCGGCGGCCAGCGCGTTCTCCACTGCGTGCTCGCCGTACAGACGCAGGGCGACCGGCGCGGTCCCCGACGGGGTGCGCAGCGTGAAACGGGCACGGCCCCGCTCGTCGAGGGTCACCTCCTCGGCGCGCACCGCCGCCCGCGGCCCCCTGCCGAACCAGGTGACGCGGGCGGCGGTGCGCCCGGCCATCCCGGCGACCAGCGGGTCGTCGGCGTTCAGTACGGCCACGCCGTCCGCGGGCAGTGCCTCGACCAGCTCACCCTTGGCCTGCGCGATGGCCTCCTTGCCGCCGAAGACGCCCAGGTGGGCGGTTCCGACGTTGAGGACGACACCGATCCTGGGCGGCGCGACGCGGGCGAGGTCCGCGATGTGACCCGCGTGCCTGGCGCTGAGTTCGAGCACCAGGTAACGGGTCTCCTCATCGGCCCTCATGACGGTCAGGGGGTGGCCGATCTCGTTGTTGAACGACTCGACGGGGGCGATCGTCGGACCGAGCCTGGCGGCGAGCCGGGCCAGCAGGTCCTTGGTCGTGGTCTTGCCCGCCGACCCGGTCACGCCGATGACGGTGGCCAGCGGCAGCTCGGCGGCCACGGCGCTGGCCAGCGCGGCGAGCGCCGCCAGGATGTCGCCGACGACGACCGCGGGGGCGTCGACGGGCCTGGAGGCCAGAACCGCGGTGGCTCCCGCCTCGACGGCCCCGGCTGCGAAGTCGTGCCCGTCCGCCCGCGTGCCCTTGATTGCCACGAACAGCGACCCCGGCTCCACGGCCCGGGAGTCGATGACGACCGGGCCGCGCACCACGGCACGGGGATCGGCCATGCCGGCGAGGGCGCCCGAGGTGATCTCGGCGATCCTGGCCAGCGGCAACGGGATCATGATGAGTCTTCCCTACTCTCCATACGTGCTTGCGTGCCCGGGCCGGTCGCGTCGCCTGACGATCGCGTCGGCGACGACCCGCCTGTCGTCGAACGGGAGCACCTGGTCCCCGACGTACTGGCCCTGTTCGTGCCCCTTGCCCGCCACGACGACGACGTCGCCGTGGCCCGCCCCGGCGACGGCGAGGTCGATGGCGGCGGCCCGGTCCGGCTCAATGATCACATGTGCGCGTTCGTGCGGGGACACGGCGAGGGCCCCGTCCAGCATCTCGGCGAGGATCCGCAGCGGGTCCTCGGAGCGCGGGTTGTCACTGGTGAGGATGGCCACGTCCGCGAGCCTGGCCGCCGCCTCCCCCATCATCGGCCGTTTGCCCTTGTCGCGGTCACCGCCGCAGCCGAGCACCACGGTCAGCCTGCCCGTGGTGACCTCGCGCAGGGCGTTCAGCACCGACTCGACCGCGCCGGGTTTGTGGGAGTAGTCGACGATCGCCTGGAAACCGTCGCCGCCCGGCACCCGTTCCATCCGGCCCGGCACCCCGGTCAGCGTCGCGACGCCCGCGATCGCGGCGCGCAGCGGCGCCCCCGACTCGACGAGGGCGACGATCGCGCCCAGCGCGTTGGCGACGTTGAACGGCCCCGGCAGGGCCACCGTCGCCTCCTCCTCGACACCTCCCGGGCCCACCACGCGGAAGGCGCTGCCCTCGGCGTCCAGGCGGACGTCCACTGCCCGCCAGTCGGCCTCGGCCGCGCCCGACGCGGAGAAGGTGGTCATCGGGATCTTGCCGACGGCCAGGAGCTCCCGGCCGTGGGCGTCGTCGATGTTGACGACACCCACCCGGCTCATCTCCGGGGTGAAGAGCCGGGTCTTGGCGGCGAAGTAGTCGTCGAGGTCCTTGTGGAAGTCGAGGTGGTCCTGCGACAGGTTGGTGAACAGCGCGACGTCGTAGAAGACCCCGTCGACGCGGCCCAGCGCCAGGGCGTGGCTTGAGACCTCCATCGCCGCCGCCGTCACGCCCTGCTCCCGCATGAGGGCGAACAATCCCTGCAGGTCGCTGGCCTCGGGAGTGGTGAGCTTCGGGGTGAGGCACAGCTCGCCCGCGTGGATCTCGACGCCGCCGATCAGGCCCGCCCGGTGGCCCGCGGCCCGCAGCCCCGCCTCCAGCATGAAGGCGATCGTGGACTTGCCGCTTGTCCCGGTCACACCGATGACCGTCACGGCGTCGGCGGGCCTGCCGTACACCCAGACGGCGACCCTGCCGAGGACGGCGCGCGGGTCCGGCACGACGAGGACGGGCAGGCCGGTCGCGGCCGCCGCCTCACGCCCGTCGGGGTCGGTCAGGATCGCGCAGGCTCCCGCGGCCAGAGCCTGCGCGGAGAAGTCCGCGCCGTGGGAGGTGTTTCCCGGCAGGGCCACGTAGAGATCGCCGCGCTGGACCTGACGCGAGTCGATGGTGACCCCGGAGACCGGGGCCAGCGGCGCCCGTGACGCGCCCGAGGGCACGCCGAGCAGGCTCGCCAGTCCCGAGAGCGGGCGGGATGAGTTGTTCGAAGGTCGCATGGACGACGGGAAACGCACGGCGAGAGCGTACCTTCCCTGCTCATTCCCCGGCGCGTATCCGCACCGCGGGCGGCTTGGTTCCGGTCGGCGGGATCTTCTTGCTCTTCAACGCGAACGTCATCACTTTCTTGAAGACGGGAGCGGCGATCTCCCCACCGTAGTACCCCCTGTGGGGGTCCTGGACCACCGCGAGAACGACCAGGCGGGGCTTGTCCGCGGGGGCGAAGCCCACGAATGTCGCAGTGTATCCACAGTAGCCCTGACATTTGGCGTCATAGCGCATCGCGGTACCGGTCTTACCGGCCACACGGTAACCGTCGATGGCGGCGAGGTTACCGGTGCCCTCCTCGCTCACGGCGGCCTCGAGCATGCCCGAGATCTGCGCCGCGGTGTCCTGCCCGATCACCCGGGTCCGCCCGGCGGGCGCGGCGGGGGTGAAGGCGCCCTCTGCGCCGGTCGTCCCCGCCACGATCTGCGGGGTCACGCGTACCCCGCCGTTGGCGATGGTCTGGTAGACGCTGGCGGTCTGCAGCGCGGTCACCGAGACGCCCTGGCCGTAGGCGACCGTGCAGCGCTGGCTGCCCGACCACTTGCGCCAGTCGGGCAGCAGTCCCGCCTCCTCGCCCGGCAGGCCGGTGCCCGGCCTGGTGCCGAAGCCGAAGCGCTTCAGCATCTCGTAGAGCTTCTGGTCGCCGACCTTCTGCGCGGCCAGGATCGTGCCGACGTTGCTCGAAGTGGCCACGACACCGGAGAAGGTCAGCCGCTCGACCGGGTGCGGATGGGAGTCCCTGAGCACCTGGTCGGCGCAGCGGATGTTGTCCCTGACCGAGAACACGCTGTCCGGGTTGACCGCCCCGGACTCCAGGGCGGCCGCGGCCGTGATGACCTTGTTGGTGCTGCCCGGCTCGAACACGTCCGTCACCGAGCGGTTGACCCAGTCCTCCGGAGCGGTCTTCTGCCAGTTCTTCAGGTCGAGCTCGGGCGCGTTGGCCATGGCGAGCACGTGCCCGCTCTGCGCGTCCAGGACGATGGCGCTGCCCGTGCGCGCGCCGACGGCCTTGACCTGGTCGGCGATGGCCTTCTGCGCGGCCCACTGGATGTCGCGGTCGATGGTCAGGCGCACGCTCCCGCCGTCCACCGGCGTCTGCAGCGTGCTGCCGGTCATCGGGATGCGCTGCCCCCCGGCGCCCGTCTCGACGAGTTGCTCCCCGTCACGGCCCGCGAGCAGTTTGTTGTAGGTGCTCTCCAGCCCGCTCAGGCCGCTGCCGTCGGCGCCGATGAAGCCCAGCAGGGTGCCCGCGAGGTTACCGCCCGGGTAGTCGCGCCGGTAACGGTGCTTGCTGCCGACGCCCTTGAAGTCACGGTCCATGATCCGCTGGGCGACGACGGGGTCGACCGCCGCCGCCACCTGCTGGTAGCGGCCGCCCGCGGCGAACTTCGCCATGATCTGCTCTTTGGGCACGCTGAGTTCCGCGGCCAGGGCCGTGGCCACCCGGTCGCGCTGCTGCGGGGTGGTCACCACGCCGGGGTCGACGAAGATCTCGCGCGCCTCCAGGGTCAGCGCGAGTTCGTGGCCGTTGACATCGGTGATCGCCCCACGCCGTGCGGGCAGCTTCTCCGGCCTGATCCGCTCGGCCGCCTTGGCCGCGTAGACCTTGGAGTCGAGGCCCTGGAGCTGGATCAGCCGCCCGGCGAAGATGGACAGCACGAAGGTCATCCCGATCAGGCCGATGCTGATCCGCCGTCCCGGGTTGCCCAGGCGCAGTACGGCCGGCGGACGCGCCGGAGGCCTGCCCCTGCCGGAGCCGGGATCACCCGTCCAGCCGGCTCTGGAGACGAGCCCCTGGACCATCTGGGAGAAGGGTGAGGGTCGCGGAGGCCTGCGGCCTCGCGGCGGGCCCGGTCTGCCCGGTGCCTCCGCGCGTGCCTGCCCCGCCGCCCTCGGTCGCGCGGGGCCGCCGCCCACCGGCCCCGGCCCGGACGCCGGCGTCCGGCGCGCCTGGCGTGCCTGCCCGGGGGGAGGGGCCTCCGCCCGTGACCCGGTCGTTCTGGGGCCCGCCGGCCTGCCGCCCCGCGTGGAGCCGTCCTGGGGGGTTGCCTGGCGCGGACGGCCCGGCTGCCCGTTCGCGGGCCTGCCCGCAGACCCACTCTGAGGTCCGCCCCGGCCGGCGGCCGTTCCTGACGCGGCCTGCCCGCCGGCTGGGACCCGGTGCCCCTGTTCGGGGAAGCGCCCTTGGAACCGCCCTGCTTACCGGGAACACCCGGCCTGCCCGATGCGCCCTCCGGGCGGCCCTGCCTGCCGGAGCCGCCCTGGGCTCCCTGCCCGCCCTGCCGTGCCGTACCGCCCGGCCTGCCGGTCGAGCCGTCGGGGCGTGACCTGCCCGTACCGTCCTTACGGCCGGGGGCGCCTGGCCGTCCTGAGCCCTGCTGCCTGCCGCCGTCGTGGCCGCCCTGTCCCTCCGGGCGCCGGGGGCGGCCGGGCTCACCCTGCCCGTCCTGGCGGGGAGGGCGGCCCTGCGGCCCCGGCTTCCCCGCGCCGTCCTGGCCCGAGGGTCTGCCGGTACGGCCCGGCCCGCCCGGTCCCCTGCGGCCCGGGTTTCCGGCGGAACCGCCGCCCGAGCCGCCTCTGCCGGGTCTCGGACCCCGCCCGCCGGCCTCTCTCACCGGCCCGTGCCCGGCGCTCGCTCCTGCCCCGCGGGCGTCTGGCCGTCGTTTCCGGCGGCGCCCACGGGGCTCTCCCCCGCGGCCCCCACCGGGGCGCCCTCCTTGGGCGTTCCCGGAGTGGGGCGGCCGGGGACCATGACGTTCGGGTTGTCCCAGTCGGGTTCGAGTCCCTGCTTCTCGGCGTTGCCCGCGAGCCACTCCGGGGTGTCCATCAGGGCGTTCTGGTGCTTGAGCGACTCCTTCTTCTGGCGGAGCTGGTTGTTGCCGTTACGCAGCTCGGTGGCCCTGAAGGAGTCCTGGTTGAGGATCGTGTTCAGTAGCTGGAGGCTGACCAGGCCACCGCAGAGCAGGCCGATGACGAGCAGCACGAACGGCGTGCGCGGCGCCTTCCGCCCGCGGGCCGCGGACGGTTTGGCCGCCCCCGCCGCTGCCGTCGCGGGAACGTTCCTGGCCGGACGCGTCCTGCGCACCTGGGGCATCGTGCGGGGAACGCGCGTGGGCCGCCCGCCGCGGACCGGTGCACCGCGGCGGACGTCTTGCTCACTCCTCGTCAACTGCCTCACGAATCCTCTCTGCCGCCCGGCACCGGGCGGAGGCGGCCCGCGGGTTGCGGGCGACCTCCTCTTCGCTCGGGAGCTCGGCTCCCCTTGTCAGGAGGGCGAACCGCGGCTGGTGAGCCGGCAGCGGGACGGGCAGCCCTGGAGGGCCCGTCTCCTTGGTCCGCGCCGCGAGGACCCGTTTGGTCAGCCGGTCCTCAAGGGAGTGGTAGGCGAGCACGACCACGCGCCCGCCGAGCGTCAGCGCGTCGAGCGACGCGGGGAGGGCGCGTTCCAGTGCCGTCAACTCCGCGTTCACCTCGATCCGCAACGCTTGGAAGGTCCTTTTGGCGGGGTTGCCCCCGGTTCGTCGAGTGGCGGCGGGGATGGCCTCACGGACAATCTCCGCAAGCCGCTTAGTCGACGTTATGGCCTCCTTGGCCCGTTCCTTGCCGATTAGGTGCGCGACACGCGGGGCGAATCGCTCCTCGCCGTAATCCCGGAGAATCCGGATCAGCTCGGGGATCGGGTAGGTGTTGACCACGATCTCCGCGGTCAGCTCCTGCCCCCCGTCCATCCGCATGTCCAGCGGCGCGTCGTAGGAGTAGGCGAAGCCGCGCTCGGCCTCGTCGAGCTGAGGAGAGGAGACACCCAGGTCGAACAGCACCCCGTTGACCCGGGGGCGCCCGAGGTCGGCCAGCACCTCGGCCAGCTCGTCGGAGACGGCCTTGACCAGCGTGATCCTGTCGGCGTACGGCGCGAGCCTGGCGGTGGAGCGTTCGATGGCGGTGGGGTCCCGGTCGATTCCGACCAGGTGCAGCGCGGGGTGGGCCGCGAGCAGTGCCTCCGCGTGACCGCCGAGGCCGAGGTTGGCGTCGACCACGACGGCGCCGGGTCCGGAGAGCGCGGGCGCCAGCAGCTCAAGCACCCGGTCGAGCATCACGGGAACATGGCCGCCCCGGCCCTGGGAATCCCTCTTGTCGTCTTCGGCGCGCATGAAGCGCCAACCCCCCTCTCGCCGCGTCTCCCGCGCGGTCACGCGGCGGACGCCCATCGGTGTCTTTCTCCTGGCTCCCACCCCCGGGGGCCGTCCGGCCAGGTCCCCATCCGCACCCGCTTTCCGTCGCCACCTGACACCGGGGAAGGTGCATCAGCTGACGAACATGTGGTTGCGGGTGGAGACCTCGCCGAACGACGTTTTCACCGATGAGTCGACCGTGCAGTCACAGAATCCCTGGCAGCACCTCCTCCGACAGGTCGGAGAATGCCTGTTCCTGGTCGGCCAGGTACTTGTCCCAGGCCTGGGCGTCCCAGATCTCCAGCCGGGTGTTGGCGCCGATGACGGCGCAGTCACGGCTGAGCCCGGCGTAATCGCGCAGGGCCTGCGGGACGGTGACCCGACCCTGTTTGTCGGCGACCTCGTCGGAGGCGCTCGCGAAGAAGACGCGGCTGTAGTCACGGACCGCCTTGGCGGTCACCGGCGCTGTGCGCAGAGCCTCGGTTATGCGCTGGAACTCCTCTACGGGGAAAACGTAGAGGCAGCGCTCCTGGCCTTTGGTGATCACCAGACCCTCCGCCAGCTCCTCACGGTACTTCGCCGGCAGGAACAGCCGTCCCTTGTCATCGAGGCGCGGGTAGTGGGTGCCGAGGAACATCGGCCTCACCTCCCGTGCCTAGCGGAGCACCTGGCGCTGTGGCCCCTGCCCTCCACTGCGCACCACCATACTCCACTTCTCTCCACCGTCAACTGATTCCGCGGCTCTTAACGATGGGTTTCGCCGCCATTTTCCCAGCTCAGAACAGGTGGAGCGGAGTGGAGGGGCAAGGCGCCTCCGGTATGTCACGGGCGTGTCGAGAAGGTAAGCGATAGTCGGACAATCGAGGAATGAACCAATCGGCGGCACCGCAGAGGGAAAGTGGAGCGCGCGACCGCCGGAAGGCCTTGCCCCACGGCCCGTCACAAGATCCGGACACGTCCTCCACACGAACAGAACGCTCAGCTCACACACTGTGGCTGTCCACCCGGAAACAGCCCTAATACCCACATAGAGTCGCTCTGGAACCTCGGGCGTCGTAGTGTCGGTACGCACAATGGAAAAGGGCCTATAAAGACCCCCAAATACCAACCCCCGGCGTGAAACCGCCGCAGCTTCATGGAGGCCTGGTGGCAGTAACCCATGACATCTCACCTCGGCTCGATGATCTGGTCGTCACGGCGCATCGCATCCGCCAGGCGATCGAGTCGGTGATCGAGGGCAAGGGGGACGCCGTCCGCCTGACCTTGACCGTTCTCCTCGCGGAAGGGCACCTCCTCATCGAGGACGTGCCCGGTGTCGGCAAGACGATGCTCGCCAAGGCCCTGGCCCGTTCCATCGACTGTCCGGTCCGCCGTATCCAGTTCACCCCCGACCTGCTGCCAAGCGACATCACGGGGGTCAGCGCCTACAACCAGCAGACCCGGGAGTTCGAGTTCAAGCCCGGCCCGGTCTTCGCCAGCATCGTGGTCGGGGACGAGATCAACCGCGCCTCGCCGAAGACGCAGTCCGCGCTGCTCGAATGCATGGAGGAGCACCAGGTCACCGTGGACGGCGCGACCTACGCGCTGGAGAGCCCCTTCATGGTGATCGCGACGCAGAACCCCATCGAGATGGAGGGCACCTACCCCCTCCCCGAGGCGCAGCGCGACCGCTTCACCGCCAGGATCGCGATGGGCTACCCCGAACCCGGCGCCGAGCTGGAGATGCTCGACGTTCACGGGGCGGCCTCGCCGCTGGACAAGCTGGAGCCGGTCGCCACGACCGCGGAGGTGCGGGCGCTCATCGAGGCGGTGCGCGCGGTCTACGTCTCGCAGCCGATCAAGAAGTACGCCATCGACCTGGTGACCGCGACCCGGCAGAGCCCCGAGCTGCGGCTGGGCGCCTCCCCGCGCTCGACCCTGCAGCTGGTCAGGGCGGCCAGGGCGCACGCCGCGCTGGCCGGGCGTGACTACGTCATTCCCGACGACCTGCAGGACCTGTGCGTGCCGGTGCTGGCGCACCGGCTGCTGCCCAGTGTCGAGGCCCAGGGGCAGCGACGCATGCCGGAGCAGGTGGTGGCAGACCTGGTTCGCCGGGTGCCCGTGCCCGAGGTCCAGACGAAGTGACCTCGGGCCTCAGAGCGCTCACCGCCCGCGGCTGGTCATTTCTCGCCTCCGGCGCCGCGGCGCTGCTGTGCGCCTTCTTCCTCGGCGAGCACGACCTGCTCAGGATCGGGGTGCTGATCATCTCGCTGCCGCTGCTCGCGGCGATGGTGGTCAGCCGCACCCGCTACCGGCTGAGCTGCGCGCGCCGCCTTGACCCGCCCCGGGTCCCGGTCGGCGGCGAGACCACCGTGACGCTGCGCCTGGAGAACGTCACCCGGCTGCCCACCGGTCTGCTGATGATCGAGGACACCGTCCCGTACGCCCTGGGCGCCCGTCCAAGGTTCGTCCTGGACCGGGTGGAGGCGCTGGGAATCCGCGAGATCGACTACCGGGTCAGGTCCGACCTGCGCGGCCGGTTCGGCATCGGCCCGCTCACCGTGCGGATCACCGACCCGTTCGGCCTCGTCGAGCTGACCAGGTCCTTCACCATCAGCGACACGCTCGTGGTGACGCCCCAGGTCGTCCCGCTGCCCCGGGTCCGCCTCTCCGGGGAGCTCGCGGGCGGGGGCGAGAGCCGTACCAGGAGTGTGGCGGCGGCCGGTGACGACGACGTCGCGCCGCGCGAGTACCGGCAGGGCGACGACCTGCGGCGGGTGCACTGGCGCTCGACCGCCAGGTACGGCGAGCTGATGGTGCGGCGTGAGGAGCAGCAGTGGCAGAGCAGGGGCGCGCTGCTGCTGGACACCCGCAGGTACGCCCACCGGGGTGAGGGACCCCGCTCCTCCTTCGAGGTCGCGGTCTCCGCCGCGGCCTCCATCGGGCTCCATCTGGCGCACGAGGGGCTCGGCCTGCGCCTGGTCACCGACCAGGGCGCGGAACGGCTTCCGGAGACCGGGCTGAGCTGGGCGCTGCTCGACACCCTCGCCGAGATGCGCACCAGTTCCGCCCGCTCCCTGGAGTACGGCGTGGCCGCTCTCCGGCAGGGCGGCGGCGAGGGCCTGATCGTCGCCGTGCTCGGCACGGTCGACGCCGAGCAGGCCCGGGAACTGGCCCGGCTCAGGCACGGCAACATGACCGGGGTCGCCGTGCTGCTGGACGTCGCCGGCTGGGAACGGCCGGAACTCGGCGACGATGAGGGCCACCAGGCGGCCCAGGCCGTGCTGGCCGGGGCCGGATGGCGTGTCGTGCCACTGCCCTCTGGCGCGACGATCGCGAACGTGTGGCCGAAGGCGGCGCAGGGCGGGCGATTCGTACTCAGTGGGGGCGGCTCATGAGACTTCCGATCGCGGCGGGCGCGGCGACCATGGCGGTCACCGTCTCGCTCTACCCCCTCTTCCAGGGGGGCGCCTGGTTCTGGGCGAGTCTGGGGGCCGTCGTCGTCGTGACGGCGGTCGGCGTACCGGCCAGCCGCTACAGCCTGCCGGGCTGGCTGGCGCCGCTCGGCCAGGTCGTCGCCATCTGGATCTATCTGACGGCCGTCTTCACCCCGGAGAAGGCGTGGGGCAGGGTCGTCCCGACCAGGGAGTCGGTCGTCGCGCTGGCCAGGATGCTGGTCGGCGGCTTCGCCGACATCCAGCGCTTCGCGGCGCCCGTGCCCGCGACGACCTCCATCACCCTGCTGACCTGCGGGGGCGTCGCCCTGATCGCCGTCCTGGTGGACCTGCTCGCCTCCCGCGCGCGCAGGGCGGCGCTGTGCGGGCTGCCGCTGCTGGCGCTGTTCACCGTCCCCGCCGCGGTGGCGACCGAGCCGGTCAGCTGGCCCGCGTTCATCGTCGCGGCCGCCGGCTACCTCGGGCTGCTGGTCGCCGACGGCAGGGAACGCGTGGGTCACTGGGGCAGGGCCGTACTGGTGCGCCGTGCCTCGGTGACGGCGCGGACCGTCGCCGACGTCGGCCCGCTGCGCCTGTCCGGCAAGCGCATCGGGCTCACCGCGGTGGTGCTGGCCGTCCTGCTGCCCGCGCTGCTGCCCACACTCGAACCCTCCCCGCTGTTCGGCTTCGGCGTCGGCAACGGCAGGGGGAAGGGCAACAACTCGATCAGCATCTCCAACCCGATCGTCGGCCTGCGGGGTTCGCTGTCGCTGCCGGCCAACGCCGACGTCCTCAGCTACACCACCAGTGACAACCTGCCGCGCTACCTGCGGATGTACTCGCTGGACATCTTCGACGGCCAGCAGTGGACGATGGCGGGGCCCAGCGGCCTTCCCGAGGACCGGATCTCACGCGGGCCGCTGCCCCCGCCTCCCGGTCAGAGCCGTGAGACGCCCGTCGCGACCGTGACGACCAGGATCACGGTGAGCAAGACCCTCAAGGGGCTGGAGTTCCTGCCGCTGCCGTACCCGCCGAACCGCATCGGGATCGAGGGCGACTGGCGGCCGGACCGTGACTCCCTGATGGTCTTCTCCACCGAGGACACCGCGGAGGGGATGACCTACACGGTCGTCAGCGACGAGCCCAGGCCGACCGCGGAGAGGCTGAGGTCGGCCGCGGCCGCGCCCCAGCAGATCACCGACCGTTACCTGCAGCTGCCCAGGGACCTGCCCAGGGAGGTCAAGGAACTGGCGGCGAGGGAGACCAAGGACGCGAGGACGCCCTACGACCGGGCGGTCCGGCTGCAGGAGTTCTTCACCAGCAAGGGCGGCTTCGTCTACACCCTGGCCGCTCAGGGACACGGCGGGCAGGCGCTGACGGACTTCCTGATCCGCAACAAGGCCGGATACTGCGAGCAGTTCGCCGCCGCGATGGCGGTGCTGGCCAGGGTGCTCCACATCCCGGCCAGGGTGGCCGTCGGCTACACCGGCGGCAGCAGGGTCGGAGACCACTGGCAGGTGGGCACGCACGACTCCCACGCCTGGCCCGAGCTCTACTTCGAGGGGACGGGGTGGCTGCGCTTCGAGCCGACCCCCACCGGTCTCACCGGGCAGGGCAGCGCCACGGTTCCCTCCTACAGCCGCGCGCAGGCGGCGAACGAGCCCGGCGACCAGCCTTCGGCCGCTCCCGCGATCGGTTCCGGCTCCTCCGACCTGGCCAACGGGTCGGCGAGCAACCCCCGCAACCGCAGGCCCGAGCTCGACTACGGCGGCAGCGGGCCCATCGTGGTCGAGGAGGAGACCCCTCTCGCGGTCAGGATCGGCCTCGGTGTCGCGGCCGTGGCGTTCGTCGTGCTGATCCCGGCGATGCTGCGGCTGCGGCTGCGCGGGCACCGCCGCCGGATCTGCTCCCGCGCGGCACGACCGGCCGTCGTTCTGGCGGAGGCGCCGGGAACCGTCACGGTCAGGACGGGACTGTGGAAGCAGGCGACGACGGCCGTCTGGGCGGAGCTCGGTGACACGCTGTACGACTACGGGGTGTCTCGCGCGCCCAGTGAGACCCCCAGGGCACTGGCCGTACGGCTGAGCGCCCAGCACGGGTTCGACGCGGACGCGGAGGCCGCCGTGACGCGGATCGCCGCCTCGGCCGAGCGGATGCTCTTCGCCAGGACCCCCGGCGAGACCGGCTCCCCGCGTGAGGACCTGCGCGTGGTACGGCGGGCGCTGGCGGCCTCGGCGCCCCGGAGCAGGAGGATCCGCGCGGTGCTGCTGCCGCCCTCGACGCTGACCGGGATGCGGACCCTGGGCACACGTCTGCTGGACGTCTTCGACCGGCTGGAGAACCTCCGCCTCACCGGCAGGAAGGCCTGACCCCACCGCGAAGCGCCCACACGCCCGCGTCCGGACAGATCCGGGCGCGGGCGTGGTCCGTTCGGCGGCACCGGCCGGGGACCGGTCACAGGGAGGCGGTCACGGGGGACGGTTCGGGGAGACGTCCGGACGGCATGACCCAGGTGGCACGGTCCAGCCGGCACAGGACCCGGCCGGACTCCGTGCCCCGAGGGCGTGCCGTCCCAGAGGGTGCGGGGAGAGGCTCAGCGCTCGTCGTTACGACGGCGCCAGCGCTCCTCCATCCGCTCCATGAAACTCGGTTTGGGACCACTCCTGCGGCCCGCCCTGCCCGTCTGGCGGGAGGGGCCGCCGGCCCCTGAGGTCTCACCGAAGCCGTTCATGCGCTTCCAGCTGGACAGACCCCACAGACACGCGGCGAGCATGACCACGAAACCGCCGACTCCGAGCGGGATGTAGTTCACGACGCCGACCATCAACAGGACGACGCCCAGGACGAAGCCGATGGAGGCCTTCACCAGGCGGCGCTTGTAATGGCTGCGTGGATCACTGATCCTTACGGTATTGGCCCACTTCGGGTCCTCGGCGTAGAGGGCCTGCTCGATCTGGTCGAGCAAGCGCTGCTCGTGCTCAGAGAGCGGCACGGCGCCTCCCAAGGACAGCCCCAGTACGGGGAAGACGGTGACGGACGACACGGGGTGTCCGAACCTCGCGGTCGGTTATCCCCAGAATACGAGGCTGTAGACGTAGACGAAAGAAAACGTCCAACGTAGTCCAAACCGGAGGCGGTGTCATAGATCTATTTCACCAAACGACGGGCGAACAAGCGACGCCGGGAGCACCGCATCCTGACCGAACCTGCGGGCCGCCCTGTCCATCGCCTGCTCGGCCTCCCGCCAGCCCGTCTCGCGCTCCCCCAGGCCGAGTTGCCTGGTCACCCCGGCCGCCGGCACGAGGTTCTCGACCCGCACCCCGACCAGGCGCAACCGCACTCCCAGCAGGCCGGAGGCGCCGTAAAGGTCGCGGGCCGTGGCGTACAGGACGCGGGCGACGTCGGTCGGCTCTCTGAGGGTGCGGGACCTGGAGATGGTGGTGAAGTCGGCCCTGCGGAGCTTGACGCTGACCGTGCGGCCCGCGTGACCGGCCTGTCTGAGCCTGGCCGCGACCCGCTCCGACAGGCGCAGCAGCTCCCGGTGGATCCGCTCCGGGTCGTCGACGTCTGTGGCGAATGTCTCCTCGGCGCCGATGCTCTTGTCCGGCGTGTGCGGGGTGACCCGGCGCTCGTCACGGCCCCAGGCCAGCGCCGCCAGGTGGGTTCCCACGGCCTGGCCGAGCTCGTGCTGGAGGGTCTCGACGGGGATCCTGGCGAGGTCGCCGACCGTCCTGACGCCCAGGCGCGCCAGGGAGCGCTCGGTGCGCTCCCCCACGCCCCACAGCGCCGCGATGGGCAGCGGGTGGAGGAAGTCGACGACCTGGTCCGCGGGAACGACCATCAGGCCGTCCGGCTTGCAGTGCTGTGAGGCGAGCTTGGCCACGAACTTGCTGTTGGCGACCCCGACGGAGCAGGTGATCCCGTGCTCGCCGGCGACCCGTTCACGGATCATGGCGGCGATCGCGGCGGGCGGGCCGAGCCTTCTGCGCGCTCCGCCGACGTCCATGAAGGCCTCGTCGGAGGCGATCGGCTCGACCTCGGGGGTGAAGGTCCGGAAGATCTCCATGACGCCCCTGGAGACCTCGGAGTACTTTCCCCGGCTCGGCGGGATGATCACGGCCCTGGGGCACAGGCGCCGGGCGCGGATCATGGGCATGGCCGAGTGCACCCCGAACCGCCTGGCCTCGTAGGTGGCGCTGAGCACCACCCCCCGCGGGCCGGGGGCGCCCACGATGACGGGCAGGCCGCGCAGTTCGGGACGTTCACGCAACTCGACGCTGGCGAAGAAGGCGTCCATGTCGACGTGGAGGATCGGACAACCGGTGTCGTCCGTGCCCAGCGCCGAGACCGGACGCGGCACCTGCTGTTTCCTCGACACGAGGCCATTGTACGAGACACATGGGAACACACGTTCGGCGAGAACTCACTTTCTGCCGAGGACGTGGAGCTGGGTGGCGATGTCCCTGAGCACGGGGTGGGCCGCGGCGGCCTGTTCGAGGGCCACCAGGGCGCGCGCGGCCCCCGGCTCCCCGTCCAGCAGGCGGCTGGGCACCAGGTCGGCGAAGATCCGCACACCGTGGACCTCACCGGGGGTGAGCCCGGCGGCGGACAGTAGCACGGCCAGGGTCTCGCAGGTGAACCGCCGCGGCGTGGGGTCGCGGTCGCCCCAGCGCCCCTGCGGGTCGTCCAGGACCTGCAGTGCCTCCTCGAACCGGCCCGCGATGGAACGATGCAGGGCCGCGGCGAGCGGATTGGCGGCCAGCACGCTGATGGCGCCCCCCTCGCGCAGCAGGCCCGCGATGGCGCCCAGGGCGCCCGCCGGGTCCTCGACGTACTCCAGGACGCTGTGGCACAGCACCAGGTCCGCCCCGTCCGTGGGGAGGATCTCCTTCAGGTCGGCCGCGTCCCCCTGCAGGGCGCGAACGCCGACCCCGGCCTCGGCGGCCCGGCGTTCGAGCGCGGCCAGCGAGTCGGGACTGGGATCGACGACGGTGACGGCGTGCCCGAGCCCGGCCAGCGGTACGGCGAAGCCGCCCGTGCCCCCTCCGGCGTCGACGATGTCGAGCCGATCCCTGCCGGTCGCGGCCACCCGGTCGGCGAGCACTGCCCGCAACACGTCCCACACGACGGCGGTGCGGACCGCCGGAGTGGCCGACGGGCGTGAGATGCCTACGGCGCGCAACTTAAGATCGCCTCCTCTTTCGCGGTACGAGCCCCAGCCTACGCCGGGCCGTACCCGGTGCCGTCCGGGGAGGAACCGGGGCCGGGCTCGATCTGCTCTTTCCCCGGCGTGGAAGGAGTTCGGACCGGGGCCGCGTGGTTCAGGAGGTCGGAACGGAAAGGTCCGTTCACGGCTCCCGCGGGCGCGTCCGTGGAGAGGACCGGAGAGGGGTCCTCCCCACGGATGTGACCTACAGCGCCAGGGACGGCTTGAGCTGCTTGAACCGGGCCATGAGGCCGTTGACGAACTGCGGGGACTCGTCGGTCGACAGCTCGGAGGCCAGCCCGACCCACTCGCTGATGACGACGCCCTCGGGCACGTCGGGCATCCACAGCAGCTCGTAGGTGCCGCCGCGCAGGAGGTTGCGGTCGACCGCGGGCATGCGGTCGAGCGTCCATCCCTCGGCGTAGGTGGTGATCAGCTCGTCGATGCGCGCGCGGTGCCTGCACACGCCCTCGACGATGGTCGCGGTGTACTCGTTGACGGGCGGCTCCGCCCTTTCGAGACGCTCGGCCAGAACCGCGAGCGGGTCCTGGCTGCGCGCCTCGGCCTCGAAGAGGATGTCCAGCGCGCGCCTGCGCGCCTTACCCCGTGCGGACATCAGGCGCGGCCGAGGTATTCGCCGGTGCGGGTGTCGACCTTGACCTTCTCACCGGTCGTGATGAACAGCGGCACCTTGATCTCGGCGCCGGTCTCCAGCTTGGCGGGCTTGGTGCCGCCGGTGGAGCGGTCGCCCTGCAGGCCCGGCTCGGTCTCGGCGATGATCAGGTCGACGGCCGCGGGCAGCTCGACGTAGAGCACGTTGCCCTCGTTGACCGCGACGGTGGCGAGCATGTTCTCCAGCAGGTAGTTGGCGCTGTCGCCGACGGCCACCCGGGAGACGTTGAGCATGTCGTAGGTCTCGGTGTCCATGAAGACGAACTCTTCGCCGTCCATGTAGGAGAACTGCATCTCGCGCTTGTCGACGTTGGCCACCTCGACCTTGACGCCCGCGTTGAAGGTCCTGTCGACGACCTTGCCCGACTTGATGTTCTTCAGCTTGGTGCGGACGAACGCACCGCCCTTACCGGGCTTGACGTGCTGGAACTCCACAACCGTCCAGAGCTCACCGCCGTCGAGCTTGAGCACCAGGCCGTTCTTGAGGTCGTTCGTCGTCGCCACTAGTTTCTCCTGCGTACGGCCGCTCTTTAAAGGACAAGCAGCTCTTTGGTCGTCCGTGTGAGAAGCTCCGGTCCGGCATCACGCGTCACGAGCGTGTCCTCGATGCGGACGCCGCCCATACCCGGCAGGTAGACACCAGGCTCGACGGTGACCGGAACTCGATCCTCTAGTCTAGCGTGCCCGGCATCGCTGTCTGGCTTCGGCGGAGCCAGGAACGGCACCTCGTGGATCTCCAGCCCGACGCCGTGTCCCAGGCCGTGCCCGAAGCGCTCACCGTGCCCGGCCGCGGTGATCAGGTCGCGGGCCGCGGCGTCCACCTCGTGGGTGAGCGCGCCCGGCCGTACGGCGTGGCGGCCGGCCCGCTGGGCGGCCCTGACCAGGTCGTAGAGCTCCCGCTGCCAGGCGGCGGGCTCCCCGATCGCCACGGTCCTGGTCATGTCGGCGTGGTAGCCGTCGTACAGCGCCCCGAAGTCCATGGTCACGAGGTCTCCCCGTTGCAGGGGACGCTCCGAGGGCGAGTGGTGCGGGATCGAGCCGTTCGGGCCCGAGGCGACGATCGAGTCGAAGGCGGGCTTGTCCGCGCCCAGCTCGATCATCCGGGTCTCCAGCGCCCTGGCGACCTCCCGTTCGGTCACTCCGGGCCGCAGCCTGGGCAGCACGTCGCCGAAGGCCTGGTCGGTGAGCGCGCAGGCGGTGCGGATGAGGTCGATCTCCTCCTCGTCCTTGACCCTGCGCACCGACTCGACCAGCCCGCTCAGCCGCGGCAGGTCCCCGCCGAGACGGAAGTAGTCGGCCACGGACATGTGGTGCGCCTCGACGCCGACCCGGCCCGCCGCCGTCGCGACCAGGCTTCCCGCGACGTCGCGTTCCTGGCGCACCTCGACATCCGGGCACAGGCGCCTGGCGGTCTCCGTGTATCGGGAGTCGGTGGCCAGCGTGGCGGTGCCGTCCGCCGTGACCAGCACCGCGGCGTTCGAGCTCGCCAGGCCGGTCAGGTAGCGCACGTTCACCCCCCGGGTGACCAGGACGGCGTCCACGTCGTGGGCGGGCAGCAGCTCCGCCAGACGCGTACGGCGCGTGGCGTGGGTGGCGGTCATGCCTCGCATGCTATTGACCTCCTCCGCCCCTGTCTCCACCCCCGCCCGCCACACCTTGGGCGGCGGCGGGCGGGAGAGGCGGTGGCGGGCCGCAGGTGCCGCCCGCCATCTCGGGGCGTCAGGCGGGGGCGGGGGCGCCCCCGGTGACCAGTGGTCTGGCGGACGTCTCGTCCAGGGGCAGCGGCGGGGCGTTCAGCACCGCCTCGTCGAGACGGCCCTCGGACCGGGCGACGAGCACGGGCACCACGATCTGCCCGGCCACGTTCGTCGCCGTACGGATCATGTCGAGGATCGGGTCGACGGCCAGGAGCAGGCCGACGCCCTCAAGGGGCAGGCCGAGCGTGCTCAGGGTGAGGGTGAGCATCACGACCGCGCCGGTCAGGCCCGCGGTCGCGGCGGAGCCGACCACCGAGACGAACGCGATCAGCAGGTACTGGCCGAGGCCGAGCGGGACGTCGTACACCTGGGCCACGAAGATCGCGGCGAGGGCGGGATAGATCGCGGCGCAGCCGTCCATCTTGGTGGTCGCCCCGAAGGGCACCGCGAAGGAGGCGTAGTCGCGGTCGACGCCCAGGCGTTCGACGGTGACCCGCTGGGTCAGCGGCAGGGTCCCGATCGAGGAGCGGGAGACGAAGGCCAGCTCGATCGCGGGCCAGGCGTTGCGGTAGAAGGTCAGCGGGCTGACCCGGCCGACGAGGGCGAGCAGCAGCGGGTAGCTCACCAGCAGCACCAGCAGGCAGCCGATGTAGACGCCCGCTCCGAGCTTGGCCAGCGGGGCCAGCAGGTCCCATCCGTAGGCGGCGACGGACTTGCCGATCAGGCCCGCGGTGCCGATCGGGGCCAGTCTGATGACCCACCACAGGGCCTTCTGCACCAGTTCGAGCACCGAGCGGCTGAGGACGAGGAACGGCTCGGCCGCCTCGCCGACCGCCAGGGCCGCCGCGCCGAGGACGACCCCGATGAAGACGATCTGCAGGACGTTAAGCTCGGTGAAGGCCGTGACGACGTTGGTCGGGATGATCCCGGTCACGAAGTCGAGCCAGGTCCCCGCGCCGTCGAGGTCGGGGGCCTTGGCCCCGGCGGTGGAGATCGTGACGCCCTCGCCGGGGTTGATGACCAGGCCGAGGCCGAGGCCGATGACCACCGCGATCAGCGAGGTGACCAGGAACCACAGCAGTGTCTTGCCCGCGAGCCTGGCGGCTCCGCCGACGTTGCGCAGGTTGGCGACACTGACCACGACCGCGGTGAGGACGAGCGGCGGGACGGCGAGTTTGAGGAGCTGGACGAAGAGCCTGCCGACCTCGGTCAGGGTGGTGGTCAGCCAGGCGATCTCGCCCGCGCGGGCGAGGAAGCCGAGTGCGGCACCGGCCACCAGGCCGAGCAGCAACTGCAGGGAGAAGGAGACTTTCTTCATGAACGCGACTCCGACGTGAGAACGTGCCCGCGCGGGGCGGGAGGGAGCGGGAAATGCGTTCAGTGACAGAGCTGGCCGTTCAGGCGGCACAGATCCACATACGGCCGCCCGACGAGCAGAGGGGTCACCGGGGAGAACCTCACAGGGCGTGAAACCACCTATTCTGGTAGGAAATTTCATCTATACCTGTGATCAGTATCACGTTCTCCCCGGCCAGAGAAGGCCCGGACAGGGCTCAGGAGGCGAGTTCCCCGACCTTCTCGACGAGCCGGACGCGCTCGGCGTGGGTACGGCCGAGCGGGGTGACGTTGACGGTCGTGACGCCGGAGTCGCGCATCGCCTGCAGGCGGTCGCGCACATGACCCTCCGGCCCGATCAGCGAGACGGCCTCAAGCAGCTCCCTGGGGACCAGCGCGGCCGCCTCCTCCTTCTTGCCCGCGAGGTAGAGGTCCTGGATCTCCTCGGCCTCCTTCTCGTAGCCGTAGCGGCGGGCCAGGTCGTTGTAGAAGTTCCTGCCCTTGGCGCCCATGCCGCCGATGTAGAGGGCCGCGACGGGACGTCCGAGGTCGACCAGGCCGGACACGTCGTCGCCGATGGCCAGCGGGGCCTGGGCGATGACGTCGAGGGCTCCCAGCGAGGGGTCGCGCCTGGCCCCTCCCACGGCCAGGGAGGCCCCCCAGACCTCGGCGGCCTTCTCCGGCATGTAGAAGATCGGCTCCCAGCCCTCGGCCAGCTCGGCGCACAGCTCGACGTTCTTCGGGCCGATGGCCGCGATCACGATGGGGATGCGCTCGCGGACGGGGTGGTTGATGAGCTTCAGCGACTTGCCCAGCCCCGTCCCCTCCCCCTCGGGCAGCGGAAGGGTGTAGTGCCTTCCCTCGTACTCCAGGCGCTCGCGCCGCCACACCTGCCTGCAGATCTCGACGACCTCCCGCGTGCGGCCGAGCGGCGCGGTGTACGGCACGCCGTGGAAGCCCTCGATCACCTGCGGCCCCGAGGCGCCGATGCCCAGGGTGAAACGGCCGCCCGAGACGTAGTCCATGCCGGCCGCGGTCATGGCCAGCAGGGCGGGGGTGCGCGAGTAGATGGGCAGGATGCCCGAGGCGATCTGCAGCCGCTCGGTCCTGGCCGCGATGTAGCCCATCTGGCTGACCGCGTCGAAGCTGTACGCCTCGGCGACGAAGACGATGTCCAGCCCCGCCCTCTCGTAGTCGGCCAGCTCGTCCACGGTCTCCTTGAAGCCCCCCGCGTAACTCAGGGCCATACCGATACGCATCGTCAGGATCGTCCTTCCCGCGCCACAGGAACCGAATGTTATTCCGTTCTCTCTGCCCAGAAGGCTATCGACTCCTTCCGGCCCGCTCCAAGACCCGCGCCGCCCGCACGAGGCCGGTAGCGTACGGGTCTCGGGCTCGGGAGGCCCGTGCGGGCGGGGGCGGACGGCCCGCGATGGTGGCGCGGACGAGGAGCGGTGTGCTGAGGCGGGCGATCATGGTGCTTGCGGGGGCGCTCGCCCTCGTTCTCGGCGGCCACGGACTCCTGCCCGACCTGGGAGGGTTCACCCCGGTGCTGGAGAGCCTGCTGCCCTGGCTCGGCGTCACCGTCCCCTTCCTGCTGCTCGGCGCCCTGGTCACCCGGTCATGGCCGGTGATCGTCGCCGCGCTGCTGCCCGCGACCGTCTGGGGGATCATGTTCGGCCCCACGCTGCTGCGCGCCGTCCCCGGCGGCCCGAGCGACGTCTCGGTCGCCACGATCAACGTGGGGGCGGCCAACGGCGACTCGGCGCGGGCCGTACGGACCGTCTCCGGCGGACGGGACCTGGTCGCCGTGCAGGAGCTGACCGAGGGAGGTCCCGCGGCCAAGGAGCTCGACAACCGCTTCCCGCACCGCTACCAGGTGAACACGGTCGGCCTGTGGAGCAGGTTCCCGATCCTGCAGGCTCGCCGGGTGGACATCGGCCTCGGCTGGACCAGGGCGCTGCGGGCGGTCGTCCAGACGCCGAAGGGCAGGCTGACCGTCTACGTGATGCACCTGGCCTCGGCCCGTCCCGGCCAGACCGCCCAGCGGGACGAGACCCTCACCCAGGCGGGAAGGCTCGTCGAGCGCGACGGCAGCCGGCGCCTTCTCCTGCTCGGCGACCTCAACACCGCCACGACCGACCGTAAGCGCTCCGGCCTGGTGCCGCCGCTCCTGGACGCCCAGCAGGAGGCCGGGACCGGGTTCGGCTTCACCTGGCCCGCCTCCTTCCCCGTGACCAGGCCCGACCACATCCTCTACCGGGGCCTCACCGCGGCCACCGCGGGCGTCGAGGCCGCGGCGGGCAGTGACCACCGCGCCGCCGTCGCCTCCTTCCGGCTGCACCGGGAGACCCCCTGATCTCAGCCCCGCCGTCGCCAAGCCGCCAGGTCGCCGGGGGTGTCGATGTCGGCCGGGTCGCCCACGTCGTCGCAGGGCACCTCGACGACCAGTTCGGGGTGCGCCCTGAGGAAGGCCCTGGCGCCCACGTCACCGGCCGCGAGCCCGGCGACCTCGGCGAAGTGCTCCCTGGCGACCAGCACCGGGTTCCGCCGCCTGCCCGCGTAGGTCGCGACGGCCACGGAGGCCCCCAGGCGCGCGGCCTCGACCAGCCGGAGCACGGCCCGCGGCCCGATGGACGGCTGGTCGGCCAGGGCGATCACCACCCGCTCCGCGTCACCGGGAAGCGCCGCCAGGCCGGTCCTGAGTGAGGAGCCCATGCCGCTCCGCCAGTCCGGGTTGCGCACGACGACCGCCCCGCGCACCTGAGCGTCCGCGGCCCCGAGCACGACGACCACGGGATGGCAGCCGCCCTCACGCAGCAGCCTGACCCCCCGGTCGACCAGCCGCTCACCGTCCAGCTCGACCAGCGCCTTGGGGGTGCCGAGCCGGGAACCGCCGCCTGCGGCCAGCAGCAGCCCCGCGCTCGCCGCCCGCGTCATGTCCGGCGGCCGGGTGCGTGGATGCGGCCCGAGCCGTCGCTCAGCGGCCGTCCCGAGCCGCCCCAGCGCAACTGGATCAGCTCGGCGGCGATGGAGACCGCGGTCTCCTCCGGTGTCCGCGCGCCCAGGTCGAGGCCGATCGGCGAGCGCAGCCGCCCGAGCTCCTCCTCCCCCAGGCCCGCCTCGCGCAGCCGCGCCAGCCGGTCCTCGTGCGTACGGCGGGAGCCCATCGCCCCGACGTAGATCGCCGGGGTGCGCAGCGCCACCTCCAGCAGCGGGACGTCGAAGCGGGGGTCGTGGGTGAGCACGCAGATCACGGTCCGCTCGTCCACGGTGACCGAGCTGAGGTAGTCGTGCGGCCACTTGACGACCACCTCGTCGGCCTCGGGGAAGCGCCTGGCCGTGGCGAAGACGGGACGCGCGTCGCACACCACCACGTGGTAGCCGAGGAACCTGCCGATCCTGGCGACCGCGGCGGCGAAGTCGATGGCGCCGAAGACCAGCATCCTGGGCGGCGGGGCGAAGGAGTGCACGAAGACCGCCAGGTCGTCGAGGCGCCGCTCACCATGCGGGCCGTACCGGCGGATCCCGGTGAGACCCTGGGCGAGCATGCCGCGGGCGTCGTCGTCGACCGCGTCGTCCAGCCTGGCCGGGCCCAGCGAGCCGGAGGCGCGCTCAGGGCCGACCACCCGGCGGGCCCCGACGGCGCCCGGGCCGGACAGCACGGTCGCGACCGCGACCGGCTCGTGTTCCCGCACCGCCGCGGCGACCTCCCCCAGCTCGGGGAACGTCCCGCGCGAGACCGGCTCGACGAAGACGTCCAGAATCCCCCCGCAGGTCAGCCCGACGGAGAAGGCGTCGTCGTCGCTCACCCCGTAGCGCCGCAGCACCGGGGTCCCCGAGGCGGCCACCTCACGGGCCAGCTCGTAGACGGCTCCCTCGACGCAGCCACCGGACACGCTGCCCGCCGCCTCCTCCCCGAGGACGGCCATCGAGGCTCCCGGTGGCCGGGGCGCGCTGCGGAAGGTCTCGACCACGGTCGCCAGGCCGAACGTCTCACCCGCCTCCCACCAGCGCGTGATCTGCGAGAGGATGTCACGCATTCCGCCCTCCCAGCAGCCGGGCCAGCGCCTCGAAGGCCGCCAGGCTGTGCCCGGCCACGAAGTCGTCCACGTACGGCAGCGCCGCCCGCATCCCGGCGGTGAGCGGGCGGTAGCCCTCCTGCCCCTTGTGCGGGTTCACCCAGATCACCCGGTGGGCGGTCCTGGACAGCCTGGCCATCTGCGCGCCGAGCAGCGAGGCGTCGCCCCGCTCCCACCCGTCGGAGGCGATGACGACGGTCGCGCCCGCCGCGTCGTGCAGCCGCAGGAGGCTCCGCAGTTCCTCACCGAGGCGGGTTCCGCCGTTCCAGTCGGGGATGGCGGCGGAGACGGCCTCCATCGCCGCCGCCGGGTCACGCGGGCGCAGCTCGGCGGTGATCCTGGTCAGGCGGGTGCCCACGCTGAACACCTCGGTCGCCCTCGGCTCCGCGCGCACCAGGGCGTGTCCCAGGCGCAGCAGTGTGTCGGCGTAGGGGGCCATGGAGCCGCTGACGTCGACGAGCAGCACGACCCCGCGGGGCCTGGTGCGGTGGGCGCGGCGGCGCAGCCGTACGGTCTGGCCGCCGTGCCGCAGGGTCTCGCGGATCGTCGCCCCGCCGTCGAGGCGCCCCCTGTGGGAGGGGCCGAACCGTCGTGACCCGCGCCGCTCGCGATCCACCCGCAGCAGGGCGAGCAGGCGTCGTACCTCGGCCAGCTCGGCACCGGTCATCGCGGCCACGTCCCTGTTGCGCAGGACCTCCGCCGGGCTGGCGGCCGCCGCCCGCTCCTCACCGTCCCCCGCCTGTCCCCGGGTGCCGGTCAGGGTCGTGACGCCCCGGGTGACGTTGACCGTGGGCGGGGGAACCGGACGTGCCCGCGTGCCGCCGAAGTAGGCGTCGAAGACACGGTCGTAGCGGGGCAGGTCGTCGGGACAGGCGCACAGGGTGAGTCTGCCCGCCCAGTAGACCCCGCGCGGGACGGCCGCGCCGAGGACGGCCAGCGCGCGCAACAGGGCCTGGGTCCGCTCGTGGTCGGCGGGCACCCCGGCGGCGCGCAGCGTCCTGGCGAACCCGGTCATGACCGCGACCAGGTCGCGCCCCGCGTCCTCCACCGCGTCCTCCACTGTGTCCACCGGCCCCTCCAGGGGGCCCTCAGCCACGGGAGACATCGAAGAATCCGTTCCCGAGGACCGTCTCGTGGTCCTCGCGGTGCTTGAGCAGGGCACCCAGCGTCGCCGCGGCCAGGCCGGGGTCCAGCTCCCTGGCGCCCAGGGTCAGCAGTGCCTCGGCCCAGTCGAGGCTCTCGGCGACGCCCGGCGGCTTGACCAGACCGGCCTCGCGCAGCCGCCCCGCGGCCCCGGCCACCTGCTCGGCCAGGGCCCTGGAGCAGCCCGGGAGTCTGCGCAGCAGGATCGTCACCTCCCGCTCGAAGGAGGGGTGTTCGAGCCAGTGGTAGAGGCAGCGGCGTCTCAGCGCGTCGTGCAGCTCGCGGGTGCGGTTGGAGGTCAGCACGACGACCGGCGGGCTCTGCGCCCGGACCGTGCCGAGCTCGGGGATGGAGATCGCGAAGTCGGACAGCACCTCAAGCAGGATCGCCTCGAACTCCACGTCGGCCCGGTCGACCTCGTCGACGAGCAGCACGCTCGGCTGGGTCTCCACCGCCTTGAGCAACGGCCTGGCGATCAGGAAGCGCCGGTCGTAGACCTCCCCCTCAAGCCGCGCCGCGTCGGTGATCCCGCTCGCCTCCGCGGCCTTGAGGTGCAGCAGCTGGCGGGCGAAGTCCCAGTCGTAGAGCACCTGGGGGCCGTCGAGCCCCTCGTAGCACTGCAACCTGATCAGCGGCGCGCCGAGCACCGTGGCGAGCGTCCTGGCCAGCTCGGTCTTGCCGACCCCGGCCTCACCTTCGAGCAGCAGCGGGCGGCCCATCCGCAGCGCCAGGAACGCCGCCGTGGCCAGCCCCTCGTCCGCGAGGTAGGCGCACCGGTCGAGGAGTTCCCCCAGATGTCCCGGTGACTCCACGTCAGAGGTCTTGACCGTCCCCCTCAGCATCACCTCAGGCTACGCCGCGGGGGCCGCTGACGAGGCACCGACGGGGCACTGATGGGGCACTGATGGGGCGCTGACGGGACAGGGCACGTGGGGCGGACGTGGCGGTCGTCTCCCCGGCGTATTCTCACCCCTCGTGAAGAACGTTCTGCGGCGGATCAACACGCCGTCGAGGGTCGTCGTGGCCGCCTTCCTGGTCGTGGTCATGTCGGGCTCGGCGCTGCTGTCGCTGCCCGTCGCGGTCGAGGCCGGGCGGGCGGCGTCGTGGACGTCCGCGCTCTTCACCGCGACGTCGGCGGTCTGCGTGACCGGCCTGGCCGTACAGGACACCGCGACGCACTGGTCGGTCTTCGGTGAGCTGGTGATCCTGGCGCTGATGCAGATCGGCGGGTTCGGGATCATGACGATGGCCTCCATCCTGGCGCTGGTCGTCTCGGGCAAGCTCGGCCTGCGCGCCAGGCTCAACGCCCAGGCCGAGACCCGGACCCTGGGTCCCGGCGAGGTGCGCCGCCTGATCGCGGGCGTCGCCAAGGTGACGCTGGCCGCCGAGGCGCTGACCACGGCCGTGCTGGCCGCCCGCTTCCTCATCGGGTACGGCGAGTCGCCCGGCCGCGCCCTGTACCAGGGGCTCTTCCACGCGGTCTCCTCCTTCACCAACGCCGGCTTCACCCTGTGGCCGGACGGCGTCGTGCGCTTCGTCCACGACCCGTGGATCTGCCTGCCGCTGGCGATCTCCGTGGTCGTCGGGGGGCTCGGCTTCCCCGTCTACACCGCGCTCCGCCGCAGCTGGCACAGTCCCAGGCTCTGGTCGCTGCACGCCAGGATCACCGTGGGGATGACCGCGGTCCTGCTGTTCGGCGGGGCGCTGGCCGTCGCCCTCACCGAGTGGGAGAACTCCGCGACCCTGGGCGGGCTGCCGCCCTGGCAGCGGATCATGGCGGCGTTCTTCCACAGCTCCATGACCCGCAGCGGCGGCATGAACTCCGTGGACGTCTCGCAGATGCACGAGACCACCTGGCTGATCAGCGACGTGCTGATGTTCGTCGGAGCGGGCAGCGCGAGCACCGGCGGCGGCATCAAGGTGACGACGTTCGCGCTCCTCGGCTACGTCATCCTGGCCGAGCTGCGCGGTGAGCCCGACGTCACGGTCGGCCGCCGCCGCCTGCCCGAGCAACTCCAGCGCCAGGCGCTGACCATCGCCCTGCTCAGTGTGGCCTCGGTGGCGCTGGGCACGTTCGTCCTGATGGCCCTCACCCCGTTCAAGCTCGACCGGGTGCTGTTCGAGGTGGTCTCGGCGTTCGGCACGGTCGGCCTGTCCACCGGGATAACCGGCGATCTCGGCGCCCCGGGACACCTGGTGCTGACGGTTCTGATGTTCGTCGGCAGACTGGGGCCCGTGACACTCGGCGCGGCGCTGGCGCTGCACGTCCAGACCCGCAGGTTCCGTTATCCGGAGGAGGGCCCTCTCGTTGGCTGACAGGAAGGACCGCGGCGACGCAGTCGCGGTGATCGGCCTCGGCCGGTTCGGCAGCGCGCTGGCGCTCGAACTGGCCGAGCGCGGCGTCGAGGTGCTCGGCGTGGACAGCGACCCCAAGATCGTGCAGCAGCTGTCCGGGCAGCTCACGCACGTGGCCTGCGCGGACTCGACCGACCCGGACGCGCTGACCCAGCTGGGCGTCGAGGAGTTCGGCAGGGTCGTGGTCGGCATCGGCGGCGACATCGAGGCGAGCATCCTGACCACCTCGATCCTGGCCGACTTCGGTGTGCCGGACATCTGGGCCAAGTCGATCAGCCGCCAGCACAGCCGGATCCTGGACCGGGTCGGCGCGCACCACGTGGTGCAGCCCGAGTACGACATGGGAGAGCGGGTCGCGCACCTGGTGACCGGGCGGATGCTCGACTACGTCGAGATCGACGAGGGCTACGCCCTGGTCAAGACCAAGGCGCCGGGCTGGGCGGTTGGCAGGACGCTGGGCGAGCTGGGCATCCGCACGAAGTACGGCGTGACCGTGGTCGGGATCAAGAGCCCCGGCGGCAGGTTCACCTACGCCACCTCCGACACGGCCATCCACGGGAACACGGTTCTGCTGGTCGCGGGCGAGACGGGTATGGCCGAGCGTTTCGCCGAGGAGACCTGAGACGCCCGGCGTCGTCTCCGGCCCGGCCGCGCAGGCCGGGCCTCAGTCGTCGTCCCCAGCCCGTCCGCCGTTGCCGCCCTCGTCCCTGGCCTCGCCGCGTTCCCTGATGAGCGCGGCGAGCTGACGGACCTGCTGGACGGTCCGTTCCTTCTCCGAGCCCTGCAGCCCCATGGCGCCGATCGTCGCGCCGTCGGTGAAGTCGATCTTCGCCCAGGGCTCGCTGTCGGTCAGCGTCACCGCGAGCACCTCCGGCCACTCGTAGCGGTGCACCCGCAGCGCGTTGACCAGGGTGACGCCCGTCTCGTCCGCCTCGACCCGGCAGCGGCCGAGCAGGTGCAGCACCCCGGCGACGGCGGCGCCGAGCACCACCATCGCGACCTTGTCGACCACGGTGAACGGCGGCGGCAGGAGGATCGCCAGGACCACGGCTCCAACGATGATCAAACCGGCGAAGCCGTACGCCACGACGCGTCCCTTCCTCGGCCGCCACACGACGGGCAGCTCGGGGGGCGAGACGTTCTCTTGACTCACCTGGAGATCACGTTCCTTCGGGAAAAGCACCGGTCACGGCGATAGGAAACCTACCGCACGCCCCGGCCGGCCCCGCGTCCAAGACGCTCGGGGACCTCAGGCGTCCCTGAGGTCCCGCAGCAGCAGCGCCGTCTCCAGGGCCGCGACGGTGGCCTCGTAGCCCTTGTCCTCGTGGCTGCCGGGCAGTCCGGAGCGGTCGAGGGCCTGGTCGAGGGAGTCACACGTCAGCACCCCGTTGCCGACCGGCGTTCCCTCGTCGAGCGAGACACGGGTGAGCCCCGAGGTGACCGACTCGCAGACGTAGTCGAAGTGGGCGGTCTCCCCGCGGATCACCGCGCCCAGGGCGACCACGGCGTCGCAGCGCCTGGCCAGCGCCTGGGCGACGACCGGGATCTCCAGGGACCCGGCGACGCGGATCACCGTCGCGCTCGCCCCGCTGTCCGCGCTGGCCAGCACCGCCCGCGCCACGAGCTGATCGGTGATCTTCTCGTGCCAGCGGGCGGCCACGATGCCGACGGTCAGCCCGGCCGCTTCGACGGCCTCGGCCTGGGGACGTCCCGCGCCGCTCATACGTTCTCCTTGTTGATCTCGTGGCCCAGACGGTCGCGCTTGGCCGTCAGGTACCTCTCGTTGTGGGGGTTCATCGCCACGGGCATCGGCTCACGGCCGAGGACCTTGACCCCGTAGCCGTCCATGCCCCGCAGCTTGGCGGGGTTGTTCGTCAGCAGCCTGACCGACTTCACCCCCAGGTCGGCGAGGATCTGGCCGGCGTTGGAGAACTCCCTGGCGTCGACCGGCAGGCCGAGCTCCAGGTTGGCGTCCACGGTGTCGCTGCCCGCGTCCTGCAGGCCGTAGGCCCGCAGCTTGGCCAGCAGCCCGATGCCACGGCCCTCGTGCCCGCGCAGGTACACCACGACACCACGGCCCTCGGCGGCGATCTCCGACATCGCGTGGTCGAGCTGGACCCCGCAGTCACACCGCAGGGAGCCGAACACGTCCCCGGTCAGGCACTCGGAGTGCGCCCTGACCAGGATGTTCTCCCCGTCCTCCAGATCGCCGTAGACCAGGGCGACGTGCTCGCCGCCGTCCAGGGCGCTGGCGTAGCCGTAGGCGCGCCACATCCCGTACGCGTTGGGCAGGCGGGTCTCCGCGACCCTGCTCACCATCCGTTCCGTGCGGCGCCGGAACTCGACCAGCTGCTCGATGGAGACCAGCGCCAGGTCGTGCTCGTCGCAGAACTCGCGCAGCTCGGGCAGCCGCTTCATGGTCCCGTCGTCGTTGACGACCTCGGCGAGGGCTCCGGAGGGCCGCAACCCCGCCAGCCTGGCCAGGTCCACGGCCGCCTCGGTGTGGCCGCGCCTGACCAGCACGCCGCCCTCGCGGTAGCGCAGTGGGAAGACGTGGCCGGGCCGTACCAGATCGTCGGGCTCGGTGGCCGAGTCGCACAGGGTGCGGATCGTCCTGGCGCGGTCGGAGGCGGAGATGCCGGTGGTCACCCCGTCGCGGGCGTCGACGCTGATCGTGTAGGCGGTGCGCAGGCGTTCCCTGTTCTCGTGCACCATCAACGGCAGGCCGAGCCGGTCGAGGTCCTCACCGGGCAGCGAGACGCAGATCACGCCGCTGGTGTGCCTGATGGTGAAGGCCAGCAGCTCCGGTGTCGCCTTGGCCGAGGCGAAGATGATGTCACCCTCGTTCTCACGGTTCTCGTCGTCGACCACCACGACGGGCCTGCCCTCGCGAATGTCGGCGATCGCCCGCTCTATGGGGTCAAGCTCGGTCACACAGCCTCCTTGGGGACGAGCACGGTCCTGGACCGGTACTCCTTGAGCCAGTTGAAGAGTCCGATGAGGACAAGGACGAAGAAGACCCCGTAGACGGCCCCCGAGACGACGAGACCCGAGCTGAAGGCCAGTGGCACGCCGACCAGGTCCACGGCCACCCAGATGATCCAGAAGTCCACCAGCGCGCGCCCCTGGGCCCAGGTGGCGACGGCGCTGCCGACGAAGATGTAGGCGTCCGCCGCGACCAGCAGATAGCCCCTCGGCGGCGGCACCAGCGCGCCCCAGGAGAGCTTGGTCACGAAGAACAGCACGCCGACGACGGCCGTGCCCAGCAGCATCGTGGCGGCCATCGCCAGCCGTTCCCAGCCGGTCGCGGGCCGTACGGCCAGGCCCTGGCCCGCCCGGGTGCCGCGGGTCCAGCGCCACCAGCCGTAGACGGCCAGGCCGCCGAACATGAGCTGTTTGAGGGCGTTGCCGGTGATGTGGGCGCTGAGGGAGGTGACGAACAGCAGGACCGCGGCGGTGAGCTGCACCGGCCAGGTCCATATCGATCTGCGGATCGCCAGCAGCACGGTGGCCAGCGCGGCCACGTTGCCGACCAGGTCGGTCCACAGGACCTTGACCCCGAGAAGCTGGAAGCCCTCGTTCACCCAGTTCATGACCCGTTCCCGGGGGCGTAGGCGCCGACGAGCCGCTCCACGTGCTTGGCGATCACGTCGACTTCGAGGTTCACCGGGTCGCCCGGCTGCTTGGCGCCGAGGGTGGTCAGCCGCAGCGTGGTGGGGATGAGGCTGACGGAGAAGCCCTCGTCGTCCACGCCGACCACGGTCAGGCTGACCCCGTCGACGGCGATCGAGCCCTTCTCCACCACGTAGCGGTTCAGCGCGGCGGGCAGGGAGATCCGCACGACCTCCCAGTGCTCGTCCGGCTCACGCGCGAGCAGCACGCCGGTACCGTCCACGTGGCCCTGCACGATGTGGCCGCCGAGGCGCTGGTCGGCGCGGACCGCGCGCTCCAGGTTGACCCTGGAGCCGGGGCGCAGGGCCCCCAGGCTGCTGCGGTCCAGGGTCTCCTTCATCACGTCGGCGGTGAAGACCTCCCCCTCGACGTCGACCACCGTCAGGCAGACCCCGTTGACGGCGATCGAGTCGCCGTGCCCGGCGTCGCCGGTGACGACCCCGCCGCGGATCGACAGCCTGGCGGCGTCGCGCAGCGTCTCGATCTCCGCGATCTCGCCGAGTTCCTCAACGATTCCGGTGAACATTCACAGCTCCTTCGCAGGGCGTGCGTAGATGACATCGGGAGTGAACCCGCGCGGGGCCGCCCGTCTTCCTGGCCTCACGGGGCCCGCCGGGACCGGGGAGCCGGTACGGCGGGCGTTTCCCAGGACGTGGGCACGTGGAAGCCGGCCAGGCCGTACGGGCTCACCGGGAGAGGCCGTGGAGATCGCGGGGACACGGCGGGCGAGACGGAAGAGGGGACCGGCGGCGCCGCGACCACGCGCGGGCAGGCCGGTCGGCTGACGCGGGTGCGCCCGACCACACATCCGGGACTCCTACTCGCCGGTAGCTTTCTGCCACGGCGGGCCCCGGGGGATCACAGGCACGTACACCCATTGGCGGCGAGGCGCCCCGCCAAGGGACGTCCCTGCCGCCCGCGCGCTTCCTCCCATCCGGACTTTGACCGTCGGTCCTGGAGTTTCACCAGGTCAACCGGCCGATGGCTTCGGACGGGTCGCGGACTGTAACCGCCGGCTCGGAATTTCACCGACCCCGGAGCACGCTGCTCTCCCTCCAGTGTGCCACGTCCGGCAAAAGATGACGTGTCCCCCTCCCACCAGATGGAACAACCGGACATCGGGGAGAGGCACGCCGCGCACCCTCGCGCCCGGGCCGGGCACGGTGGTACGAAGGGAACAGGGACGAAGGGGGCGCGGGGCCACAGGGGGCCGAGCGGGACCCGGACGGGTCACCCGTAGTCAACACGCGTTCACGCACTCACCCGGCGGCCGGACCGCCTTCCGCCCCACCTGCGGACACCACACGACGAGAGGTGACACGACGACCACACAGACCGTCATGGTCGTGTCATAGGTATGTCACAAATCCGTGAATAAGAGACGGTGGGGAATCTCATCATTCCATCCGACCCCCCACCCAGGTCAATGGAATTGCAGCCACAACCTGATCTATATTGCACAACAAAAAAACAAGTAACAGCTAGGCCATTGATTTGCCCCTGACTGTTTTGCAATGGTTCCCCCAGATCCCGCTCAGTCATGCTCGTTGGGGGCTCCCGCACGATGACCATCCCTGCACCTGCCGCGACCACCGCCGATGAGGCGCCCGTGGTGAAGGCACCGGAAACGGTGGGCCGCTCACCAGGGCAGCTGATGTGGCTCCGCTTCCGCCGTGACCGGACCGGGGTCGCCTCGGCCATCGTGGTGATTTTCTTCATCCTGGTGGCGATACTCGCACCGGTGATCTCCTGGCTGTACGGCAAGGACCCGTACACCCTCTACGGCCAGGACACCCCGGGCCTGCTCAATGACTTCGGCTATCCGATCGCCCCGAACGGCGGCATCAGCTCGGAGTTCTGGTTCGGCATCGAGCCGAACCTCGGCCGTGACGTGTTCACCCAGCTGGTCTACGGAATCAGGACCTCGCTGCTGATCGCGCTCATCACGACGATCCTCACCACGCTGATCGGCATCGTGATCGGCATCGTGGCCGGATACTCCGGCGGCAAGACGGACTACGTCATCGGCCGCGTGATCGACACGGTGCTGTCCTTCCCCTCGGTGCTGTTCATCATCGCGTTCATGCCCGTGGTGGAGAACCTCTTCGTCAGTCCCGACCAGGAGACGCCGGTCTGGCTGCGCGCCGTGACGCTGGTGCTCGTGCTGACGTTGTTCGGCTGGGCCGGTCTGGCCCGCCTGTTGCGCGGCCAGGTCCTCACGCTCCGCGAACGCGAGTTCATCGAGGCCGCCCGGGTGACCGGCGCCTCCCCCGCGCGGATCGTGTTCAAGGAACTGCTGCCCAACCTGTGGACGCCGATCCTGATCCAGGCGACGCTGCTGCTGCCCGCGCTGGTCACCTCGGAGGCCGCCCTGTCCTTCCTCGGCGTCGGCATGATCGAGCCGATCCCCGACTGGGGCAGGATGTTCCGGCGCGGTACCGAGGTCTACCAGAACGACATCACGTACCTGATCTTCCCGGGCGTCGCGCTGGTGATCTTCGTGATCGCCTTCAACCTTCTCGGCGACTCCGTCCGCGACGCCTTCGACCCCAAGCTCAAGCGCTAGCCCCAGCTCAAGCGCTGAACAGATAGGAGAGAGATGACAGTCAGAAAGCGGTCAGCCGTGGCCGTCCTGGCCATCGGTGTGCTGGCCGTCACCAGCGCCTGCGCCGAGGGCAACCAGGGGGCTCCGGCCGCCCAGCCGTCCGGCAGCTCCAACGGTGCCTCCTCGGCCCCCGCCGCCGCCTACAAGCCCGCGGTCATCACCCAGGGCACCGCGGAGGACTCCAAGGGCCCCGCGATCCCGCCGGAGGGCGTCGTCAAGGGCGGAACGGTCACGATGATCGACCGTGACGACTTCTCCCACCTCGACCCCGCGCAGATCTACGTCAACACCGAGGCGAACTTCGCCCGGCTGATCTCCCGCACCCTGACCGGCTACAAGCGCGTCGCCAAGGGCGAGTTCAAGCTGGTCGGCGACCTGGCCACCGACACCGGCACCCAGTCCGACGGCGGCAAGACCTGGAAGTTCACGCTGAAGGACGGCGTGAAGTGGCAGGACGGCACGCCGATCACCTCCGCGGACGTCAAGTGGAGCATGGAGCGGACCTTCGCGCCGTTCGTCACCCAGGGCCCCACCTACATCCAGCAGTGGCTGACCGACGTCGACTTCAAGAAGGCCTACCCCGGCCCGTACGACGGCAAGGAACTCGACGCGATCGAGACGCCGGACGACAAGACGATCATCTACAAGTTCAAGACGCCGCACGCCGACGCGGCCTACGCCTTCGCCATGGCCGGTTACGGCATCGTGCCCAAGGCCAAGGACACCAAGGAGCAGTACGACAAGGAGCCCGTCTCCAGCGGGCCGTACATCATCAAGTCGCACGTGGTCGACAAGACCATGGACCTTGAGCGCAACCCGAACTGGGACCCGGCGACCGACCCGATCCGCGGCGCCTACCCGGACAAGTGGCACCTTGAGTTCGGCTTCGAGGCCCTGCAGGTGACCGACCGCCTCGTGGCGGACTCCGGCGCCGACCAGACCGCCTTCACCTTCTACGCCTCGACGCCGCCGGAGCGTCTGCAGCAGGTGCTGAGCGACCCCAACCTGGCCTCCCGCCGGATGAACAGCCCCTCGCCGTACGGCAACTACTACTACTTCAACCTTGACCGGGTGAAGGACCCCAAGGTCCGTCAGGCCATCAACTACGCCTGGCCGTCCAAGCAGATCCAGCAGGTCATGGGCGGCCCGGCCGCCGCGGCGCTGCCGACCACGATTCTCAACGAGAACACCACGGTCGGCTACCAGTCCTACGACCTGTTCAACAAGGAGACCAAGCCCGAGGGTGACGTCGAGAAGGCCAAGGAGCTGCTGGCTCAGACCAGCACCCCGACGCCGACCATCGTCTACGCCTACAACCAGACGCCGGTCCAGGAGCAGGTGACCGTCGCGATCAAGAGCGCCCTGGCGAAGGCCGGCATCAACGTCGTGGCCAAGCCGCTCGACCGCAAGACCTACTACGACTCGATCGGCAAGCTCGGCAACCAGTTCGACATGTACTGGGGCGGCTGGGGCGCCGACTGGCCGTCCGGCTCCACGGTGCTCCCGATCATCTTCGGCCCGGTCGCCGAGGGTGCGCCCAACTACTCGCACCTGAAGGACCCGGCGCTCACCGCCGAGATGGACAAGATCACCGCCATGACGGACATCGACGCGGCCAACGCCGCGTGGATGGCGCTCGACAAGAAGATCCAGGAGACGATCACCCCGCTGGTCGTCGCGGAGAACCGGATCGCCACCATGCTCCACGGTTCCAAGGTGGGCGGTGCCGAGATCGACCCGCAGCAGTGGATCGTTCAGCCGGACACCATCTTCGTGAAGCCGTAGAGACGGCAAAGGCCGTGGCCCCGCTGACAGGCGGGGCCACGGCCCGCGGGGGCTTCACGGCCCCCGCGGCGGTCTCCCAGCAACCGTCGGGAAACGGGCCATGTTTCGATTCATCACTCGCCGCACCCTCGGCGCCGTGGTCACCCTGCTGATCATCGCCGCGTGCACGTTCTTCCTTTTCTTCGCCGTTCCAGCCGACCCCGCCCGGCTCGCCTGCGGCAAGGTCTGCCCGCCCGAGCTGCTGGAGCAGGCGCGGCACAACCTGGGACTGGACCAGCCGCTGTTCGTGCAGTTCCTGACCTGGGTCGCCGGCATCTTCGTCGGCCGCGACTACGAGGGCCTGGGCAACTGCGCCGCCCCCTGCCTGGGGTTCTCCTTCGTCAACAAGGCCCCGGTGCTGGACACGATCCTCGACCGCATGCCGTTGACCGTCTCGCTGACGATCGGCGCGGCCATCGTCTTCCTCCTGTTCGGAGTGGCGACCGGTATCGTCGCGGCGCTCAGGCAGGGCAAGGCGCTGGACAAGATCGCCAGCGTCTCCTCCCTGATCGGCGCCTCGCTGCAGATCTACTTCGTCGGCACGCTGGCGCTGTACTTCCTCGTCTACCACAACCACATCCTGCGGCAGCCGCGCTACGTCCCCATCACCGAGAACCCGCTGGACTGGGCGATGGGGCTGATGCTGCCCTGGGTGGTGCTGGCGATCATCTTCACCGCCAACTACACCCGTATGACCCGTTCGACGATGGTGGAGCAGCTCTCCGAGGACTACGTCAGGACGGCTCGGGCCAAGGGCATGCAGAACCGCTCGGTCGTGATGAGGTTCGCGCTGCGCGGCACCCTGATCACCATCGTCACCATCCTCGGCGTCGACCTGGGCACCCTGATCGGCGGCGCGATCATCACCGAGCAGACCTTCGGCCTGCAGGGAATCGGGCAGCTGTCCATCAGGGCCGTCTGGAGCTCGGACCTGCCTATGCTGATGGCGACGGTGATGGTGGCCGCAGGCGCCATCGTCGTGTTCAACATCATCGTGGACGTCTTGTACGCCGTCATCGACCCCCGCGTGCGGCTGAGCTAGGAGCTGGAAGAAGTGTCGAACCCGTTCCTGTCGGTCCGTGACCTGACCGTCGACTTCCACACCGAGGACGGCCTCGTCCACGCGGTGGACGGGCTCTCCTTCGACGTGGAGAAGGGCACCACCCTGGGGATCGTGGGCGAGTCGGGATCCGGCAAATCGGTGACCAACCTGACCGTGCTCGGCCTGCACAACCCGGAGACCACCAAGATCAGCGGTGAGATCCACCTCGACGGTCAGGAGCTGATCGGCGCCTCCCGGTCCACCATGGAGAAGCTTCGCGGCAACAAGGTCGCGATGATCTTCCAGGACCCGCTGACCGCGCTCTCGCCGTACCACACGATCGGCAGGCAGATCGGCGAGGTCTACCGCAAGCACACCGGCGCGAGCAAGTCCGAGTCCAGGGCCCGCGCGATCGAGATGCTGACCCGGGTCGGCATCCCGCAGCCGAAGACCCGTGTGGACGACTACCCGCACCAGTTCTCCGGCGGCATGCGGCAGCGCGCGATGATCGCGATGGCCCTGGTCTGCGACCCGGACCTGCTGATCGCCGACGAGCCGACCACCGCGCTTGACGTGACCGTGCAGGCCCAGATCCTGGACCTGCTCAAGGAGCTCCAGGACCAGACCGGCACCTCCATCATCATGATCACGCACGACCTGGGCGTGGTCGCCAACACCGCGCACAACGTGCTGGTGATGTACGCGGGCCGGGCCGTCGAGCGCGGCACGGTCAAGGAGGTCCTCGACACCCCGCGTCACCCCTACACCTGGGGTCTGCTCGGCTCGATGCCGCGGCTGAGCTCCTCGGTCGACATCCCGCTCAAGCCGGTCCGCGGCACCCCGCCGAGCCTGCTCAACGTTCCCTCCGGCTGCCCGTTCCACCCCAGGTGCGACTACATGGACCAGGCGGGACCCGAGCTGTGCAAGGGTGAGCGGCCCGAACTGTCCCCGCACCGCGGCCACGGCGACGCGTGCTATCTGACCCTCGCCCAGAAGCGGGAGATCCACAAGTGAAGCAAGGACGGCCAGTGAACGGGCTTGGCGGCTCGCGGACGCCGTCTGCGAGGGAGGACGCGTGAGCGAGGAACTGCTGGAGCTGTCCGGGCTGGAGAAGCACTTCCCGGTGACGGGCGGGCTGATCTTCAAGCGGCAGGTCGGCAAGGTGCACGCGGTCGACGGGCTCGACCTGACCGTGCACACCGGTGAGGCCCTCGGCCTGGTCGGCGAGTCCGGCTGCGGGAAGTCGACCACGGGACGGCTCGCCGCCCGGTTGCTCGAACCCACCGGGGGCTCCATCCGCTACCGGGGCCACGACATCACGCACGCAGGCCGCAAGGAGCTCAAGCCGATCAGGTCCGAGATCCAGATGATCTTCCAGGACCCGTACTCGTCGCTCAACCCCCGCCACACCGTGGGCACGATCATCAGTGGCCCGATGGAGATCAACGGCATCGAGCCGCCCGGTGGCAGGGAGAAGCGCGTCAAGGAGCTTCTGGAGACCGTCGGTCTCAACCCCGAGCACTACAACCGCTTCCCGCACGAGTTCTCCGGCGGTCAGCGCCAGCGCATCGGGGTCGCCCGCGCGCTGGCCCTCAACCCCAAGCTGATCATCGCCGACGAGCCGGTCTCCGCGCTTGACGTCTCGATCCAGGCGCAGGTCGTCAACCTGCTCCAGCAGCTCCAGAGGGACCTGGGGATCGCGTTCCTGTTCATCGCGCACGACCTGGCCATCGTCAGGCACTTCTCGCAGCGGGTCGCGGTCATGTACCTCGGCAAGATCGTCGAGATAGCCGACAGGTCCTCCCTCTACGAGCGCCCCCGGCACCCCTACACCCACGCGTTGCTGTCGGCGGTGCCCGAGGCGACCACGGAGGCGGGTGCCCGCGAGCGCATCCGCCTCGCCGGGGACGTGCCCTCCCCCATCGACCCGCCGTCCGGCTGCCGTTTCCGCACCCGCTGCTGGAAGGCACAGGACAAGTGCGCGACCGAGGAGCCGCCCCTGGTCCGGCTGGAGGGCAACAAGGAGGGGCATCTGACCGCCTGCCACTTCCCCGAGGAGCCGACCGTCAGCGGCGAGGGCGTGATCCTCGACCCGGCCCTGCAGGGCTAGCCCGCCCGCTCCACGCACTCTCGCGGCTTCTCGAAGGCCCCGGGGCGCCCAATGGCGTCCCGGGGCCTTCGAACATCTGGAGGCCGTCAGGCCTTCTCCGCCGCCGACCGCAGCTCGTCGATCGCACGGGCCGGGTCGGCGGCGCCGTAGACGGCGCTGCCCGCGACGAACACGTCGGCCCCGGCCTCCGCGCAGCGCTCGATCGTCTCGGCCGAGACCCCGCCGTCGACCTGCAGCCAGATCTGGCCGCCGTGCCCGTCGATCAGCCCGCGGGCCCGGCGGATCTTGGGCAGCACGATGTCCAGGAACCGCTGGCCGCCGAAGCCGGGCTCCACGGTCATCATCAGCAGCATGTCGACCTCGCCGAGCAGGTCCTCGTACGGCTCGACCGCCGTGGCGGGGTTCAGCGCGAGCCCGGCGCGGGCCCCGGCGGCGCGGATCTGCCGCAGGGTGCGCACCGGGGCCTTGGCGGCCTCCACGTGGATCGTCACGCTGCCCGCCCCCGCCTCGGCGTAGGCAGGTGCCCAGCGGTCGGGGTCCTCGATCATCAGGTGGCAGTCGAGCGGCGTCGAGGTCGCCTTGAGCAGCGACTCGACGACGGGCAGGCCAAGAGTCAGGTTGGGCACGAAATGGTTGTCCATGACGTCCACGTGCAACCAGTCGGCGTTGGGCACCGCCGCGGCCGCCTCCGCGAGGCGGGCGAAGTCGGCGGACAGGATGCTGGGCGAGATCTGTACGGCCATAGTGCGGCCGAGTCTATTGGGCGCCGCCCTCCGGTCACCGGGCGGGCGGAGCCCCCGCGCGCGCTCAGAGTTTGAGCCGCACGTCGTACTCCTCAAGCCAGGCGTTGAGCCCGAGGAAGCCGTCCAGCGCCGCCCTGCCGTCCAGGTCCGCCTCCCCCTCCTGCCGGTCGAGGACGGCTCGCACCCTGCCGAGGTCGGCCAGCTGCGCGGCCGCGACCCCACCCCGGTCGAGCAGCCCGGCGACCTGCTTGCTGAGGGCCTGGTCGTAGGCGGGGTCCTGGGTCGTGGGGTAGGGACTCTTTCGGCGTTCGAGCACCGAACCGGGCAGGATGTCCGCCGCCGCGGCGCGCAGCACGCTCTTCTCGCGCCCGTCGAAGCTCTTGATCGACCAGGGGATGTTGAAGACGTACTCGACCAGCCGGTGGTCGCAGAACGGCACCCGGACCTCAAGGCCGACGGCCATGCTCATCCGGTCCTTGCGGTCGAGGAGGTTCTGCACGAAGCGGGTCAGGTTCAGGTAGCCGATCTCCCGCATCCGCCGCTCCAGCCCGCCCTCCCCCGGCAGCCTGGGCACCTCGTCGAGCGCCTCCCGGTAGCGCCTGGCGCGGTAGGCGGGCAGGTCGAGTTCCCGCAGCAGCTCCTCGCTGAGGATCCCGACCACCCCGTTGAACCGCTCGACGCCCGGCATCGCCAGCCACGGGAAGGTGTCGCCGCCGACCGCGGCCGGTTCGTGGAACCAGCGGTAGCCGCCGAAGACCTCGTCGGCCGACTCCCCGGACAACGCGACCGTCGAGTGCTCCCTGATCGCCCTGAACAGCAGGTAGAGCGAGGTGTCCATGTCGCCGAGCCCGAGCGGCAGATCGCGCGCCCGCAGTACGGCGGCGCGCGCGGCGGGGTCCATGAGGTCGGCCGGGTCCAGGACGATGGAGGTGTGGTCGGAGCCGACGTGCCGGACGACGTCGAGGACGTACGGCGTGTCCGGGGTCGAGCGAATCGCGTCCGGGGTGAAGTTCTCGTCGTAGCCGGCGAAGTCGACGGAGAAGGAGCGGACCCCCTCCTTGCCGTCCTTCCGCAGCCGGTCCATGGCCAGCGCGGTGACCGTGCTCGAATCGAGGCCGCCGGACAGCAGGGTGCACAGCGGCACGTCGGAGACCAGCTGGCGCCCGACGACGTCCTCCAGCATCCCGCGCACCGTCCGTACGGTCGTCCCGAGGTCGTGGGGGTGCTCGCGGGCCTCAAGCCGCCAGTAGAACCGCCTGCTCAGGCCCGCACGGCTCACCCGGATCACCTGGCCTGGCCGCACCTCGTGCATTCCCCGGTAGACGGCGTGTCCGGGCGTCTTACTGAACGCGTAGATCTCCCGCAGGCCGTCGAGATCGACCACGGCGGGCTGGGCGAGCGGGTTGGCGAGGATCGCCTTAGGCTCCGAACCGAACAGCACCCCCGAGGGGGTCGGGTGGTAGTACAGCGGCTTGACGCCCATCCGGTCGCGCGCCAGCAGCAGCTCCTGACGCCGGACGTCCCAGATCGCGAAGGCGAACATGCCGTTCAGGCGGTCGAGGAGGTCCTCGTCCCACTCCAGGTAGGCCCGCAGCAGGACCTCGGTGTCGCTCCGGGTGCGGAAGCGGTGGCCCCGCGCGGCCAGCTCGGCGCGCAGCTCGGGAAAGTCGTACAGCTCCCCGCTGTAGACCAGGACGGCGAGCGGCTCACCGTCCTGGTCGGCGACCATCGGCTGACGCCCGCCCTCGACGTCGATGACGGCCAGCCTGCGGTGGCCGAGCGCGACGTGCGGGGCCGTCCACAACCCCTCGTCGTCGGGCCCCCGGCAGGCCATCGTGTCGGTCATGGCCTGCGCGACGTCCCGGGACGGCCCAAGGTCACGCTCGAAGTCCACCCACCCGGAGATTCCACACATCAGTAAATCCCCACGTCCCATCGGCGATTTCCTGCATTGTCCGCAGAACCGATATTCATCTCAACGTGGGGGCAAGATTCGGACTTCCTTAACCTATCTTCACAAAGAGTTCAAATCCCGTTACCGGCGGCGCAGCAGGGCGAGGAACATCGCGTCCGTACCGTGGCGGTGCGGCCAGAACTGCGCGTACGGCCCCTCACCCAGCCCCTCGACGCCGGGCAGGAAGGCACGGGCGTCCAGCGCCTCGGCGTCCGCACGGCTGCGCAGCGCGTCACCCACGACGGCCACCGTCTCCGCCAGATGCGGCGAACAGGTCACGTAGGCGACGACCCCTCCGGGACGGACGGCCTCCAGGGCGTGCGAGAGCAGCTCCCGCTGGAGCGCGCCCAGCTCGGGAAGGCTACGGGGATCACGGCGCCAGCGCGCCTCGGGGCGACGGCGCAGCGCGCCGAGACCGGTGCAGGGCGCGTCGACCATGACCCGGTCGAAGACACCCGGCCGCCAGGCGGGCACCGTACCGTCCGCGGCGACCACCGCGGCCTGACGGGTGGCCTGCCTGACCAGACGGGCGCGGTGATACTGCAGCTCGGCCGCCAGCAGCCTCGCCCCGCCCCGTACGGCCAGCGCGTCCAGCAGGCCCGCCTTCCCGCCGGGACCGGCGCACATGTCGAACCAGCGGCTGTCCCCGCCCTCGACCGGGACCCGCGTCAGCGCCAGCGCGACCAGCTGACTCGCCTCGTCCTGTACGGCGGCGCGCCCCTCGGCCACCGCCAGGATGGAGCCCGGATCACCCTCCTTCAGGTAGGCCGCGTACGGGGAGTACTCGCCGGGCTCGGCGCCCGAGGCCAGGAGCTCCTCGACCGAGGCCCGTCCGGGACGGGCGACCAGGGTGACGCGGGGACGCTCGTTATCGGCGGCCAGCAGGGCGGCGGTCTCGTCGAAACCACCGCCGACGGCGTCGCGCAGCGCGTTGACGATCCACCGGGGGTGGCTGTGGGCGACCGCCAGGTGGCCGACCGGATCCTGCCCGGGATCGGGAGCCACGATCGGGACCCACTGGTCGAGCGAACGGCCCGCGACCTTCCTGAGCACCGCGTTGGCGTATTTCGACGCGCCTGTCCCCACCCGCAGCCGCACCAGGTCGACGGTCGTGCCGACGGCGGCGTGCGGCGGGACACGCGTCTTGAGCAACTGGTGCACACCGAGCCGGATCGCGTCGAGCAGCGGCGGATCGAGGTCCTCGGGGGGACGGTCACTGCAGGCGGCGATGACCTCGTCGTAGGTGCCCAGCCCGCGCAGCGTCCCGTAGGCCAGCTCGGTCGCCAGGCCCGCGTCACGCCCGGAGAGGCGGCGCTCCCTCAGCAGGGCGGGCATCAGCAGGTTGGCGTAGGCGTCCCGCTCGTCCACCGCGCGCAACAGGTCGTAGGCGACGTTCCTGGCCTCGTCACGGACCGGCTTCGGCGGGCGCGGGCGCCTGCTTCCACGACCCGCCCCCCGCCGCTCTCCGCCGCGAGAGGCGGTCTGATCGTCCCGTGAGTGGCCCGCCGCACGGCGGCCACCGCTCCCCCGCTCGTTCATGTCCTAGCCCAGCCGATCGTCTTCGGTGAGCCGCACGCCGCGGGCCCACTCCCCCGCGCTCATCGCGCGCTTGCCCTGTGGCCGCACCTCACCCAGCTCGACCGGGTGCGTCGCGGTGCCGACCAGCACCGTGTTCTTCGAGGCCGCGATCCGCCCCGGGACGAGCGAGGGCGCCCCGGGGGCGGGCCGCACCGGGCCGAGCTTGACCCGCAGGCCGCGGAACTCCGTCCAGGCGCCGGGAGCGGGGGAACAGGCCCGGATCAGCCGGTCGACCCGCATGGCCGGCGCCGACCAGTCGACCCTGGCGTCGTCCACAGTGATCTTCGGGGCGAGGCTCACCCCCTCAGCGGGCTGGGGCACCGCCTCCAGCGTGCCGTCCTCGATGCCGTCGAGGGTCGCGGCCAGCAGCCCGGCGCCCGACTCGGCGAGCCTGGCCAGCAGCTCCCCGCTGGTGTCGGCGGGCCTGACCTCCTCGGTGACCACGCCGTAGACCGGTCCCGCGTCCAGCTCCCTGACGATCTGGAAGGTGGCCGCGCCGGTGATCTCGTCACCGTGCAGTACGGCGTGCTGCACGGGCGCGGCGCCCCGCCAGGCGGGCAGCAGCGAGAAGTGGAGGTTGACCCACCCGCGAGGCGGGATGTCCAGGGCGCTCTGCGGCAGCAGAGCCCCGTAGGCGACGACGGGACAGCAGTCGGGGGCGATCAGCCGCAGCCGGTCGAGGAACTCGGGGTCCCCCGCCCTGACCGGTCTGAGGATCTCCACCCCCGCCTCCTGCGCCAGTTCGGCGACCGGACTCGGCTGAAGCTTGCGGCCCCGGCCCGACTGGGCGTCCGGGCGGGTGACGACGGCGGCGACCTCGTGGCGCGGCGAGTCGAGCAGGGCCCTCAACGAGGGCAGGGCGGTTTCCGGAGTTCCGGCGAAGACCAGACGCAAGGTTCCTACAGAGCCTTCCCGTGGGTCGCGTGCGGGGAGAACTTGAACGCGGGGGCGGACAGACCGCTCCACTCGGCCGCGCGGATCTCCCTCATCGCGAGCTTGCGCTGCTTGAGGTCCATCCGGTCGATGAAGAGCACCCCGTCGAGGTGGTCGGTCTCATGCTGGAAACAGCGCGCCATGAGGTCGGTGCCCTCAAGCGTGACGGGGTCACCGTGCATGTTGAACCCCGTCGCCACGGCCCTGATCGCCCTGGGGGTCGGGAACGACAGACCGGGGAAGGACAGGCAGCCCTCCTCACCCTCCTCGTCCTTCTCCTCGGACAGGTCGAGGTCGGGATTGATCAGATGACCGAGCTGGTTGTCGACGTAGTAGGTGAACACCCGCAGGCCGACCCCGATCTGCGGCGCCGCGAGCCCGGCCCCCGGCGCGTCCATCATCGTGTCCGTGAGGTCCTTGACGAGCCTGCGCAGCTCCTTGTCGAAGTCCTTCACCGGCTCCGCCGGCGTACGCAACACCGGGTCGCCGAAAAGACGGATCGGCTGAATGGCCAACAGGGATCTCCTCAGTGCTTTTCGGAAGCCTCAGTGTATCTGTGTCTCCTTGCTCCGCCTTCGGCGTCGCGGGCTCGGGCGCTGTGTCTCTTTGCGACGCCTTGCGGCGTCGCGGGCTTGGGCGCCTCCGAGTCGGTGCTTTCCCTCGTCACTGTGTCTCCTTGCTCCGCCTGACGGCGTCGCGGGGCTTGGGCGCCTCCGAGTCGGCGCTTTCCCTCGTCACTCCGTCACTCCGTCGCTTCGCTCCTGCGTTCCTCAGTCCAAGCGCCGACGGCGCCCAAGCCGGACACTCCTCACACACGGCACCGGTAAGGCACAGGCCAACCCCTCGCGCCCGGTGTCGGTAAGTCCACGCTGGACTCCTCGCTCTCGGACGTTGTCGGCCGTCCTGTTCAGAGTCGGTTCCGACGCCCCGGTGCCGGGAGTGAGGGGTTTGATCTTGTGCTTTACCGGTGCCGGGAGTGAGGGGTTCCGGCTTGGGCGCGTCGGTGCTTGGACTGAGGAACGCAGGAGCGAAGCGGATGAGCGACGAGGGAAAGCGCCGGCTCGAAGCGCCCAAGCCCGCGACGCCGAAGGCGGCGCAAAAAGGCACCCCGTTAGTCCGGCGGCGCCCCTCGGGCGCCGCCGGACTAACGGGAGCGGGTTTTCATCGCCGCCTTGCGGGCCGCCTTGGCGACCGTGGGGTCCGGGTGACGGGCACCCAGCAGGTCGAGCACGGCGATGGTGTCGGGGTGGTCGGCCGCGGCCATCTCCTCGGCCAGCCTGACCAGGTCCTCACCGGGTTCGAGCGCGTCGAACTCGCGGATCGCCTCGGCCGTCCTGCCGAGCTGGGCCAGCGAGGCGAGCGTGTCGACGGCGCTCCAGGTGCGGTCCTCCTGGGCGAGGGCCGGGGCCGGGAGGTCGCGGATGTGCAGCCAGGAGGCGGCGTAACGCCACAGGGACGGCTCCTGGAGCGCCTCCCTGAGGGGGGCCTCCGCCTCGGGGCCCAGCTCTTCGAGGATCGTGCCGACGGTGCCGCGCTGGCCGGCCGTACCCGAGGCGGCGACCCTGACCAGTTCGCGGGCGGCGGTCTCCGGGGTGCGGGACTCAAGCCAGACGGTGACGGCGCTGGGGGCCGCGGAGCGCTTGATGATGGCGTCGACCAGCTCGGTTGCGCCCAGGTCGGCGAAGACGGCGACCTCGGCCCCCGTCGGCGCGTCGTGGCCCTCACGGATGAGGTCCTGGCGGACGGCCCAGACGCCCAGGGGGGTCAGCCTCGGCCTGCCCGTCTCGGACGGCTCGATGAGACCGCAGTAGCCGAGCAGGGACAGCGCGGCGTCCAGTTCGCCGGGCAGGGAGGCGCTCAGCGCCCGCATCTCGGCGGGGCGGGCCTGGCAGGCCACCTCGTGCGACTGGAGGATGCCCTTGACGAGGGTGGCGGCGGACAGGCCGTCGCTCACCGCGTACATCGTGGCGAGCATCTCGGCCAGGTGGTCGTCGACCACGGCGGAGCCCGTGAGGCCCTCGTCCGCCCGGTCGAGCACGTCCATGACCACGCCGTCCCAGAACTCCAGCATCGCCCGGTGCGGCAGCTCTGCCGACAGCGCCAGCGGGCCCTCCGTCGCCATGCCCCTGGAGATGCGGAGCATGCCGGTGTTGACCGCGACGACCCACAGCAGGTGCAACCGAGCCGGGCCGGGCAGGCCGAGCTCGGCGCACGCCAGGAAGGGGTCGGGCAGCAGGCCCTCCGGGGTCACCGGCCTGGTGCCGGTCCAGACGGCCAGCCGCTGGGCGTCCAGCACCAGGGGGACCCTCAGCACGGCCTCGGCCAGCTCGCCGTCGGCGGCCAGCTCGACCGGTGGGAAGCTCAGCACCTCGGTGCCGCAGTCGGAGCAGTCGCAGTCGCCGTCCGCCTCGGTGGCGCCGACCGCGTCGAGCACGGCCGCGCGCAGCTCTCCGGGTGCCGCCCCGAGCTCGCCGACGAGCCTGCGCAACTCGCCGAGGTCGAAGACGTTGCCCGTGTTCCCGCTCTTTGCCACTCGTGAAACTTACTGCACTCAGGCCCCACGGGTGTACGGCTAGCCGATCGCGCGCGATCTGGCCTTGAAGGCGGCCTTGCGCGCGGCCTTGGCGACGTTCTGGTCGTGCAGGGAGCGGCCGAGCAGTTCGAGGACCTGCACGACGTCCGGGTGGTCGACCCGCCACATCTCGTCGATCATATGGGCGGGCGGACCGGACGCCGCCATGTTCTCGGCGAACGTCTCGGGGTCGTCCTCGGCCGCGGAGACGGCCAGGGCGAGGGTGTCCACGCTCATCCACAGGACCTCCTCCTGGGTGAGCGCCGGGGCGGGCAGGCCGCGCGCCGACAGCCAGTGGATGACGTGGGGGCGCAGCTCCGCCTCCTGCAGATGCCCTCTGACCGCCCGTTCTGCCTCGGGGCCGAGCCTGTCGACGATCGTCACGGCGATCCCCCTGGCGACGGAGGGGGCGCCGGTGACGGCGCCGAGGAGCTCGGCCGCGGCCTCGGCCGCGCTTCTGCTCCGCAGCCACTCCTCGATCTCGGCCTCGGCCAGTTCCGTGGGGATGCCGGACAGCAGTCCCTCGATGAGTTCGGAGGCGTCCACGGCGGCCAGGTCGGCGGCCTCGGGGGCGTCGATGCCGAGCCCGGTGTAGAGCTCCCGCAGGGCCCACACGGCCTGCGGGGTCAGTGCGAGCTCCATCCGGTCCGGTTCGACGACGCCGCAGTAGGCCAGGCGCCCGATGGCCTCCTCAGGGTCGAGTTCGGCCTCGTCGGTCAGCCCGGCCTCCTGGGCGTACTCCATCAGCAGCGGGACCGGCATCGGCGTCTGCAGCCGGTAGAGCACGTCGCACAGGCCGTAGAGCTCCTCGTCGAGGGCCGGATTGCCGGTGACGGCGCCGCCGGTCTCCTTCTCCACGACGAACTCGACCACCGAGGCCCAGACGTCGAGCGGGTCGAGGTCGTCGGCGTCGAAGACGGCGGTGCCCTCGATCTCGACCAGTCCCGCGTAGACCGCCAGGTCCCACAGCAGGGCGGGTTCGGCGACCGAGAGCTGGGCGGTGGCCTCGGCGGCGTCGCGGACTCTGAGGCGCCCCTTGACGGTCGGAGTGCGGCCTCCGGCGAGCATCCACTGCACCAGCCGCCGGGCGTCGGTCACCATGGGGACCCGTAGCGCCGCCTCGGCCAGTGCCTCGCGGGCGGCGAGCCGTACGGGGGGCAGGGGGGCGCATCCCGGGCAGTCGCACGGCCCGTCCTCGCTCTCCTCCCGGACGGCCTGGGCCGCGGGCCGTTCGGCCGGGGTGAGGGAGAAGCCCTGTTCGAGGGCTTCGGCGCCCATCGCGCTGAACAGGCTCTTGGCCATGCCGAACCGGGAGGTGTCGGCGAGCGCGATCGGCATCTCCGGTTCGATTCGGTCCAGTACGGATCGCATTCTGGTCGCCATCTTGCCGCCGATCTCCTCGGTCGCGAGGAGGAAGTCGACCAGGGTACGGGCGGCGGCGACGGTCTCTGGGGCACTCTCCGGCGGGGCGATGACCTTCCGCGGGTAGATGTTGAGCAGCAGTTCCTCGAAGGTGCCCGGGGTGAAGTCGCCCAGCTCGTTCACGTCCAGATAGTCGCTCGCGTAGTCGCAGAGCAGACGTACCTCGTCCACGTCAACGGCCAGGCCGTGCGCACGCCCCCACGCGCGCAGATCGTCTACGGCCTGATTCACCCATTCGATCGACACAGAGGAAAATTAACGGCTTACTGTCAGCACCGCGAATCGGGGAAACAACTCAAATGACGTCCAGGGGGTCAATGCACACCCGGACCACCTCCGGTGACTTACGGGCGGAGCGTACTCCCGCCGCCCCCTTCAGCGCCGCGGACAGCGCCGCCCCCGCCGCCTGCGGGACCCGTACCATGGCACGTTCCCGCACCTGGTCGCCCCTTGGCGTGTCGAGGGGGACGGGCCCGAGCACCTGCGCCTGCCCGGGCAGTTCGACGTCGCCGAGCATTTCCCGTACCGCGCCGGGGGACCCGGTCAGGGTGGCGATCCTTACCGCCGGGGGAAAACGGAGTTCTGTCCTGTCGGCCAGTTCACGTTCGGCGTGGGTGGCCGGGTCCCAGCGCAGCAGCGCCTGCACGGCGGGCACCGAGGAGTCGGCGAGCACCACCAGCTCCGCCCGTGGCCGCAGCAGCGCGGCCGCGTTCATCCACCGGCGCAGCGTCTCCTCGGCGGCCCGCAGGTCGGGCCTGCCCAGCATGGCCCAGCCGTCCAGCAGCACCGCCGCCGCGTAGCCGCCCTCCGCGACGGGCTCGGCCCCCGGGGTCGCCACGACCAGGGCACGCGCGTCACCGACCGCGGCGAGCACCCCGTCCCTGCCCGAGGTCCTGACCGGCACCGAGGGAAAGGCCCTGCCGAGTTCCTCGGCCGTACGGCGGGCGCCGACCACCTGCGCCCGCATCCGCGCCGCGCCGCAGGACTGGCAGCGCCACTGTCCCGCGATCCGGCCGCACCAGCGGCAGTACGGCATGGCGTGTCCCCCGCGCAGCGCGAGCGGCCCTCCGCAGTGCCCGCACCTGGCCGTGGTCCGGCAACTCTGGCAGGCCAGGCCGGGCAGGTATCCCCGCCGGGGGACCTGGATCAGCACCGGCCCCGTCTCCAGGCCCGCGCGCAGCGCCCGCCAGGCGAGGCTGGGCAGCCTGGCCGCCCGCGCCGCCTCGTCCCTGGCCAGTTCCGCGTCGTCCCCCGCGGGGCGGACCCTGGGCGCCCTGGCCCTGATCGTCTCCCGGTCCGCGACGATGGCACCGGCCCAGCCGGTGGCGACGAGCCTGGTGGCCTCGGCCGTACGGGCGTGGCCACCGATGAGCAGTCCCGCCCTGCCGTGGTGGGCGCGCAGCGCGAGGACCTCCCTGGCGTGCGGATAAGGCGCGAGCCGTTCGGCGTGCAGATCGTCGCCGTCGTCCCAGATCACCACCAGGCCCAGATCCCTGACCGGCGCGAAGACGGCCGCCCTGGTGCCCACGACGACGCGCACGTGGCCCCTGCGGACACGCAGCCAGCGCCGGTAGCGCTCCGCGGGGCCCAGGTCCGAGGTGAGCGCGACGTGCGTCCCGGGGTCCAGGACCGCGCCGAGCGCGGCGTCGGCCAGCGCGACGTCCTTGCCGTCGGGGAGGACGACGAGGGCGCCCCTGTCCCCCCGGAGGGTCTCCCGCACGGCGACCGCGACCGCCCTCGGCCATTCGAGGCCGTCCCGTCCCGTCCCGGGCAGCGCGCTCCACACCGCGCGGGGTGAGCGGCCCTGGGCCAGGGCCGTGAGGAAGGCCGCCCCCTCCGGATAGCCGGCCCACGGCCCCAGGTCTCCGCCGGTCTTCTCCCCGGACGGCTTCTCTGCCGGTTCCCGCTGGGGTTGCGGCTCGGCCTCGACTCTGGCGTGGCGGGGCGGGACGGCGAGCCTGAGCACGTCGGCCATGGTCCCCGCGTAGCGGTCGGCCACGATCCTGGCCAGCAGGGCGATCTCCGGGGCGAGCACCGGCTCCGGCGAGACGACCCGCTCAAGCCTGGCCAGTCCGCCCTCGTGCTCGGTGTCCTCGGCCCGTTCGAGCAGGAAGCCGTCCACGAGCTTGCCCGCGAACCTGACCCTGACCCGCGCGCCCGGGACCGCCTCGGCGTCCATGGACGCGGGCACGAGATAGTCGAACGGCCGGTCCAGGTGCGGCAACGGCGTGTCCACGACGACCCGTGCGACCGGCAGCGTCGCGGCCGGCTCCGGCACCCCCCTGGCGGACCTGGCGGCGGGGACGGGCCCGCGACGCACGGCGTCGAGCGGAAGCAGGGCGCCGTCGTCCGCGGGGAGGCTGGTGTGGGTCACCCACTTGTCCTACCAGATGCGCGGGGACCGTCCCGCCAGACGTGGGAGGGGTTCGGCCAGTGGGTCACGCCCGACACAGGGAAAACCCCAACATACTTCAGGTGGAAGGGGACCCCTCCCTCAAGACCACCCGACGCTGCGGAACGCTGGAGCACACGGTGTCCCACTGGCCACCACCATGATGACCGCCACCACCCCCCTTCCGCATCGGGCGATGTGCCTATGTCGAGGACTGATAATCGCTTTCCGCGACCCAGGCGGCGACCTGGGTGCGGGAGGCGAGGCCGCCCTTGGCGAGAATGTTGCGGACGTGGGCGTCCACGGTGCGTTTGGCGATGTCAAGCCGTACGGCGATCTCCGGGTTCGAGAGTCCCTCGGTGATCAGTTTGGCCACCTGGAGCTCCCTGGCGCTCAGTGTGCCCGCGGGCCTGGCCGTCCCGCCCGGCTGCCGGGGGGAGGGCAGCCGTCCCCCGCCCCGCAGCGGACGCTGTACGGCGGGCCGCCACGGGCTTCCCGAGGGTTCGAGGCCGACCCTTCTGTAGGCCTCCAGCATCCGGTACCTCTCGCCTGGTTCGCGGAGTACGACGGACCCCTCGACCAGCTTCGCCAGGACGGGGGCCACCCGTTCCCCGGGGAGGTGTCCCCGGCACGCCGCGCGCGCGTCCGCCAGGCCGAAGGAGCCCGGCAGGGCCGACAGCAGGGCCCACAGCTCGCGCTGCTCGGCGTCGCAGAGGTCGTAGCTCCACATGACGGCCGCCCGCAGGTCACGGTGGCGCGGCAGCACGGTCCTGCTGACCCCGGTCAGCAGGGTGAAACGGTGCCTGAGCTCCTCAAGCAGGTCCCTGGCCAGCATGGACCGCACCAGGGTCGCGGCCAGCTCGATCGCCAGCGGCAGCCCGTCGAGCCTGCCGCAGATCTCCGCCACGATCGGCGCCGTGGCCGGCGTCAGCGCGAACCGGGGGTCGACCGCCATCGCCCGGTCCTCGAACAGTCGCACGGCCGAGGTGAGCGGTAACGGCGCGAGCTGCAGCACCCGCTCCCCCGGCAGGCCGAGCGGCCTGCGCCCGGTGACGACGATCGCGGCCCTGGGCGCCTCGGCCAGCAGGTCCTCCGTCAGCGCGGCGACCTCACCGGGAATGTGCTCGCAGGTGTCGAGGACGACGAGCGGGCGCCGTTCGCGCAGGGCGGCCCCGATCTCCCTGGCGGACGACGTCCGGGGCAGTTCGAGCGCCTCGGCCAGTGTGGTCACCGGGTCGGCGGTACCGGACAGTTCGGCCCGCCAGGTCCCGCCCGGGAAGCGGCGGCGCAGCCTGGCGGCCAGGCGCAGGGCCGTACGGGTCTTGCCGACGCCCGCGGGTCCTGTGACGGTCATGATCCTGGCCTCTGTGAGGTGGCGCAGGCCCTCGGCCAGCTCCTCCGCCCGTCCCACGAAACTGGACAGGTCAACCGGCAGGTTTCCCGGCCCCCGCACCATGTTCATCCTCCGCTTCCGCTTGGTGCCGTGCCCGGCGAAAGGCGAACGCCCTTGGCGCCGAATCGGCCGTGCTCTTCTGGAACATCCGTCTACGGCAAAAAATTCACGCCGACCAGAACATTCACGTCCAGCAAAATCGCCGGCTCTCAAGGCATACCTGTACACGCGGACACTTCATGCCCACCTGTACTTGATGTCCGGTCAGCCGTCCGTGCGGCCGGACCTCACACGTGTCCCCTGCGCTGCCTGATCGCCCAGGCCGCGATCTGGGTGCGCGCGGAGAAACCGAGCTTGGCGAGGATGTGCTCGACGTGGGAGTCGACCGTGCGCTGGACGACCACCAGCCGGTGGGCGATCTGCCGGTTGGTCAGCCCCTCGGCGACCAGTTCCGCGACCTCGCGCTCCCTGCGGGTCAGCGGCGCCCAGCGGGAGTCCCGTACGGCGGGCCCCGTGGCCACGTCCTCGCCGAGCGCGTAGGCGATCGCCCGTTCCGAGCCGAGCGCGGCCCCCTCCCTGACCGCCTGCTCGGCCTCCCTTCGAGGCAGCTCCGCGGCGACACGCTGGGCGCAGCGGGCGCTCTCCTCGATCACCACCGGATAGCCCTGCTCGATCAGCCCCTTGTCGAGCCGTTCCGCGCGCGCCGCGGCGAACAGCCGCCCTGCCCTGGCCAGGTCGCCCTCGTCGGCCGCGGCGCAGGCCAGCAGCTCCAGACAGGAGACGACGCCCATGGTGTCGGAGAAGCGTGTCTTGACCCGCAGGGAGTCGCGGGCGTGCCCGACCGCCCTGGCGGCGTCGCCCTCCGTCCGCGCCACCAGGCCGAGGACGTAGTCGGCGTGCGCGTTCGCCCAGACCTCTCCCAGCTCGTCGCACAGCTCGCGGCATTCGAGCAGGATCCGGCCCGCCGCCTCGGGCTCGCCGCCGAGCACCAGGCAGGTGCCCAGCTCGACCATCGCGGGCAGGAGCACCTCGGGCAGCTCCCGGTTGGGGCGAAGCCGTTCGATCACCGTGCCGAGCATGTCCTCCGCGGCCCGGGGGTCGCCCTCGACCGAGGCCAGTGTGCCGTTCATCTTGAGCTGGACCAGCTCGACCAGCTCGGCGCCCGGCGTCCCCGGCGGACTGTGCGCCCTGCACCGTTCCAGCAGCAGCCGCGCCTCGTCCAGGTCGCCTCTGGCGTTGGCGATGTAGACGAGGGTGAGCAGCCCCCACGACCAGGCCTGACTGCCCGGCATGGGCTGGGCGAGCAGCCTTTCGAGCTGGTCGCGGCCCTCCCTGAGCATCCCGCAGGCCACCCAGAGGTACCACAGGCCCGCGGCCATCATCAGGCCCGTCTCACGCAGTTCGGGGTCCTGGACGCACAGGTCCAGGGCGGCGCGGATGTTGGGCCACTGCCTGCGGACCCGGCTCCACGACTCGACCTGGTCGCCGTGCCGGCCCGACTCCTTGCCCCTGAGCGCCAGCTCGAAGTGGTAGCGCAGGTGCCTGCGGCGCAGCCATCCCTCGTCCCCGGTCTCGGCCAGCCTGGCCGCGCCGTACTCCCTGATGATGTCCAGAAGCCGGTAGGCCGTGCCCTCCTCGCGTTTGACCGGGATCACGATCGACTTGTCCACCAGGCCCAGCAGGGTGGGCAGGATCCGTTCCGCGGGCAGCGCCTCGTCGGCGCAGACCCCCTCCGCCGCCGCGGCGTCGAAGTCGGAGACGAAGACCGGCAGCCGCGACCACAGCAGCCGTTCGTCGGGGGTGCACAGGTCGTGGCTCCAGTCGACGGTCGCGCCGACCGTCGGGTGCCTGCTGGCCGTCACCCGGCCGGACAGCAGCCAGAGCCGGTCGTCCAGCAGGTCGCGGACCCGGCCGAGGGTGAAGGCGCGCATCCGGACGGCGACCAGTTCGATGGCCAGCGGGATCCCGTCGAGCTTGGTGCAGATCTCCGCGATCTCCTCGGCGTTCTCCCCGGTGAGGGCGTAGTCCGGCTTGACGGCGGCGACACGTTCGAGGAACAGCGTGACCGACTCGCACCGGGAGAGCGCGCCGACCGACTTCATGGCGCGCGGCCCCGGCAGGGCCATCGGCGGCAGGGCGACGATGTGCTCGCCGGGCACTCCGAGCGACTGCCTGCTGGTGGCCAGGATGCGCAGGTTGGGGCTGCTCTCCAGGAGGGTCTGGGCCAACCGGGCGCAGGCGTCCACGAGGTGCTCGCAGGTGTCGAGGACCAGGAGCATCTGCCGGTCGCGGAGGTGCTCGACCAGGACCTCGGTGTCCGGCCTCACGGACAGGTCGACCAGTTCGAGGGCGTACGCCACGGCCTGTTCGAGACGGTCGGGGTCGCTCACCCCGGCCAGTTCGACGAACTTGACGCCGTCGGCGAAGGTCGCGAGCACCTCGGAGGCCGCCCTGACCGCCACCCGGGTCTTGCCGATGCCGGCGACCCCGGTGACGGTGACCAGCCTGGAGACCTGGAGCAGACGCCTGACCTGACGAAGCTCTTCCTTGCGGCCCACGAAGCTTGTCGCCTCCATGGGCAGTTCGCCTGTCCCAAACCGCCTGATCACGTCTCTCCCCCAAGATCTCCAAAAGAGAAGTTACACAGAATTGGACGGTTCAGGGGACACAGTTGGTGGTCAGGCTCCATATGTGCGCTCTTGACCCGTGAAAGGCGGGACGCAGCCGGTCACCGCCACGCCTCCGGCCCCGCACGCGGAGCCGGACACGGTCAGGACCACACGGGGAGAAGGCCGGGAAAAACGGCACGGCCCCCGCGAGGGATGCTCGCGGGGGCCGTGCCTGCGGGGTCAGAGACCGGCGGCCTTGCGCAGGGCGTCGGCGCGGTCGGTGGCCTCCCAGGAGAACTCGGGACGACCGAAGTGACCGTAGGCGGAGGTCGCCGAGTAGATCGGGCGGAGCAGGTCGAGGTCGCGGATGATCGCGGCCGGGCGCAGGTCGAAGACGCTGAGCACGGCCTCCTGGATCTTCTCGACCGGGACCTTCTCGGTGCCGAAGGTCTCGACGAACACGCCGACCGGGTGCGCCTTGCCGATGGCGTAGGCGACCTGGACCTCGGCGCGGTCCGCCAGCTCCGCGGCCACTATGTTCTTGGCGACCCAGCGCATGGCGTAGGCGGCCGAGCGGTCGACCTTGGACGGGTCCTTGCCGGAGAAGGCGCCGCCGCCGTGACGGGCCATGCCGCCGTAGGTGTCGACGATGATCTTGCGGCCGGTCAGACCGGCGTCGCCCATCGGGCCGCCGATCTCGAAACGGCCGGTGGGGTTGACCAGCAGCCGGTAGCCCTCGGTCTCGATCTCAAGACCGGCGAGCACCGGATCGACCACGTGCTCCTTGATGTCCGGGGCGAGCATCTCCTTGAGGTCGATCTCGGCCGCGTGCTGGGTGGAGACGACCACGGTGTCGAGGCGGACCGGCTTGTCGCCGTCGTACTCGATGGTGACCTGGGTCTTGCCGTCGGGGCGGAGGTAGGGGACGGTGCCGTTCTTACGGACCTCCGACAGGCGCTCGGCCAGGCGGTGGGCCAGCTGGATCGGCAACGGCATCAGCTCGGGGGTCTCACGCGAGGCGTAGCCGAACATCAGGCCCTGGTCGCCCGCGCCCTGGCGGTCGAGCTCGTCGGAGCCCTCGCCCTCACGGGCCTCGTAGGCGGCGTCGACGCCCTGGGCGATGTCGGGCGACTGCGCGCCGATGGACACCGAGACGCCACAGGAGGCGCCGTCGAAGCCCTTGTGCGAGGCGTCGTAACCGATTTCGAGGATCTTCGCCCGGATGAGACCGGGGATGTCGACGTAGGTCTCCGTCGTCACCTCTCCGGCGACGTGGACCTGACCGGTGGTGATCAGCGTCTCGACCGCGACACGGCTCCGGGGGTCTCCCTTGAGCATGGCGTCGAGAATCGCGTCACTGATCTGGTCGGCGATCTTGTCCGGGTGGCCCTCGGTGACCGACTCGGAGGTGAACAGGCGACGGGACAAGTCAGTGGCTCCTCATGCAGCGGCTGCTGGCGTCTGGGACTTCGGGGCACACGGCACCCGAAGCGCTCGCCGAATTCTAGCCCCACCAGGTACGGCGCCGCGAAATCACCCTGAATCCGGCGTGCCCGAATCCTGACGCCTTGCCGTCCAACCAGCCCAAAATCACACTAAACCAACCCATTTACCGGGATATCACGCTACGGACGGCGACCGGAGAGCAGGGTTCAGAGGTCGGGCAGGGGGTCGGCGGGCAGCGTCTCCGGCGCGAAGACCTCGGCGTCCGCGGCGCACACCACCGCCGCGTACTCCTCGTCGATCTCGAAGACCATCCCGCCGAACTCGATGGCCGCGCTCGAGGAGAACTCGACCGGGCCGAGCCGGGTACGGCGCGCGTGCGTCGCGTAGACCGAACTGGGCATGCCGTGGTCGAAGAACTTGGTGGACATCACCAGGATCGACCGGTCGGTGACCACGATGAGGAAGGCCGCCGTCCCCGGCGAGCTCACGGAGAGGGCGGGCAGGACGTAACTGATGTCCTCCCCCGGCGGAAGCAGGGCGCGGCAGCGCGCCCTGACGGCAGCGGAGACCGGCATGGTCGGGAACCCTCCGGGCGTGACGTTCCAGGTCGCTCCGGACGCAGTATCCGCCGCCGGCCGATCTCCGGCAAGGGAGTCAGGCCAGGCGTTCGGCGACGAGGTCCCAGACCACGTCGGCCAGGGCCTCCTTGGGGCCGCGCGGAATCTCGACCCGGCCGCCCTCCGAGGCCAGCACGACCGCCGCGTTGTCAGGTGTCCCGAAGGCGAGATTCTCCCCGACCTGGTTGACGACCAGCAGGTCACAGCCCTTGCGGGCGAGCTTGGCCTGCCCGTTGGCGAGCACGTCGTCGGTCTCGGCCGCGAACCCCACGATGACCCGCGGGCTCGGCCCCTCCCCCTGCCTCCGGCGCTCACCCAGCTCAGCAAGGATGTCCGGATTTTTCACCAAATGGATAGGGTCGGGATCGGCCGAGGTCTTCTTGACCTTCGACTCGTTCCGCCGCGCGGGCCTGAAGTCGGCGACGGCGGCGGCCATGACCACGGCGTCGGCCTCCTCGGCCGCCTTCAGCACGGCCTCGCGCAGTTCGAGCGCCGACTCGACCCGGACGACCGTCGCCCCCGCCGGATCGGGCAGTGTGACGTTGGCGGCGACCAGGGTGACCTCCGCGCCGCGGGCCAGGGCCGTACGGGCCAGCGCGTAGCCCTGCAGGCCGGAGGAGCGGTTGCCCAGGAAGCGGACCGGGTCGATGGCCTCGCGGGTGCCCCCCGCCGAGACCACCAGCCTGCGGCCCGCGAGGTCGGCGGGCCTGCCCGCGAGCACGCCCCGGCAGAACTCGAAGATCTCCACGGGGTCGGGCAGCCGTCCCCTGCCCGTGTCGGCGCCGGTGAGGCGGCCGACGGCGGGCTCGACGACGAGCGTGCCGCGCTCGCGGAGGGTCGCCACGTTCGCGCGGGTGGCGGGGTGCTCCCACATCTCGGTGTGCATCGCGGGCGCGAGGACGACCGGGCAGCGCGCGGTGAGCAGCGTGTTGGTCAGCAGGTCGTCGGCCAGCCCGTGGGCGGCCCTGGCCAGCAGGTCCGCGGTCGCGGGCGCGACGACGACCAGGTCGGCGCCCTGGCCGATCCTGACGTGGGGCACCTCGTGCACCGACTCCCAGACGTCGGCGGCGACGGGGTTTCCGGACAGGGCGGCCCAGGTGGGCTCGCCGACGAAGCGCAGGGCCTGCCTGGTGGGCACGACGCGCACGTCGTGGCCCGACTCGGTGAACAGGCGCAGCAGCTCACAGGCCTTGTAGGCGGCGATGCCGCCGCCGACCCCCAGGACGACGGCCGGTCGGCGGCGCGGGCCGGGGACCGCCTGCTCCGCCGGGACGGGCTCCGTCCGGGATGGTTCCGCGAGGGAGGAGGGGAGGGCGGTCTCGCCCTCGCCAGGCGTCCGCATCGGCGGGACTAGCCCTCGATCGGCTCTGAGGTCAGCAGACCCTCACTGACCTCGCGCAGCGCGATGGACAGCGGCTTCTCCTGGGCGTGGGTCTCCACGAGCGGCCCGACGTACTCCAGCAGGCCCTCGCCGAGCTGGGAGTAGTAGGCGTTGATCTGACGGGCGCGCTTCGAACCGAAGATCACCAGACTGTACTTGCTGTCGACGATCTCCAGCAGGGCGTCGATCGACGGGTTGGTGATGCCTTCGGAGTAGGCCGCGTTCGTTGCCACGTTGTGTTTTCCCCTAGTTAGGTGAACGTCCGGGGCTCGAAGCCTCGGGAGCATCAGCCAACAAGGCTATCAGCCTGTGGCATACCTCCTGGACGGACGTGTTCACCAGGGAGAGATCGAACTCCTGCTCCGCGGCCATCTCGATCCGGCCCGCGGCCAGGCGGCGGGCGATGACGTCCTCGGGCTCGGTGCCCCTGCCCCGCAGGCGCTTCTCCAGCTCCTGCCAGCTCGGCGGGGCGAGGAAGACAAGCAGGGCCTCCGGCATGCTCGCCCGGACCTGACGGGCCCCCTGCAGGTCGATCTCCAGGAGTGTGGGCACCCCGGCCGCGAGCTTGGCGAGCACGGGGCCGCGCGGCGTGCCGTACCGGTTGCCCGCGAACTCCGCCCATTCGAGCAGCTCGCCCGAGGCGGCCAGGCGGTCGAACTCCGCGTCGTCGACGAAGAAGTACTCGACCCCGTGGGTCTCACCCGGCCGGGGCCTCCTGGTGGTCACCGAGACCGACAGCCACACCTGGGGGTGTGCCCGCCGAAGCTCGGCGACGACCGTGGACTTGCCAACGCCTGACGGCCCTGAGAGGACCGTCAGGCGGTTGCCGGTCGGCCCGGGGAAGGCTCCAGCCCCCTCCGGACCTTCGACCGGGGACACGGAGCCGCCGGACCCGCTCTCAGCGGTCTTCCCCGGAGCCCGACTCCCGTCGGACCACGATGTTCCGGTCAACTCCACAACCCCCCGTGATGCCGTTCCCGCGCCAGGCGCGGATGAGCGTGTCCGTACCGGACCGAGACTAGCCCTCGGCCCCGCCGAACTCACGCTCAAGGGACGCCCGCTGGTTGGCTCCCAGGCCCCGCACGCGGCGGGACTCTGCGATGCCAAGCCGCTCCATCAGCTGCTTGGCGCGGACCTTGCCCACGCCGGGGAGCGACTCCAGAAGAGCCGACACCTTCATCTTGCCGATGACGTCGTCAGCCTGCCCGTCTTTGAGCACCTCAGCCAGAGAGATAGCGCCGTGCTTCAGGCGGTTCTTAACCTCGGCACGCTCTCGGCGGGCCTTGGCAGCCTTCTCTAGGGCTGCGGCGCGCTGCTCAGGGGTAAGGGGAGGAAGAGCCACGCCGGGTCACCTCGAATTTCCTGTCGATGTACTCGGACGGGAAGGGAAACTAGCTGGTCATCGCGCTTCAAGCAACGTCAAGACCAGTTTCTTCCCTTAGAAAATCTACTTCGTCACTTTGTGTAGCGTGAAAGTCGCCGAGTGTCGATGAAACAACCCTCAACTCCGTGTTTTACGGGGGCGTGGATCACATCCCGGATCAGGCGTTCCCACCGGCCGAGGAGAGGGCTCTGCGCAGCGCGGCGGCGATTCCCGCGGCGGCCGCGCCGGGGTCGGCGGCGCCGGTGATCGGGCGGCCGATCACCAGAAGATCGGCCCCGTCGGCCAAAGCCCTCTCCGGAGTCGCTACTCTTGCCTGGTCCTGAGTCTCAGAACCGGCGGGGCGGACGCCGGGGGTGATCAGGGTGACGTCCTGGCCGACCTCTGCCCGCACCGCGGCGACCTCGCGGGGTGAGCACACGAGGGCCTGGGCACCCGCGCCCACGGCCAGCGAGGCCAGGCGGCGCACGGCGTCGTCGGGAGAGCCCTCCAGGCCGACGCGCTCCAGATCGGCCGCGGACAGCGACGTGAGCACCGTCACGGCCGCGATCCGGGTGTCGGGCAGCGCCTCGACGGCCGCCCTGATCATGGCGGGGCCTCCGGCCGCGTGGACGGTCAGGATGGCGGGCTTGAGCCGTGCCACGGCCCTGGCCGCGCCGGCGACCGTGTTGGGGATGTCGTGCAGCTTGAGGTCGAGGAAGATCTGGACGCCGCTGGCGCCCCTGACCGAGGCGATCACCTCGGGGCCGTAGCGGAGATAGAGTTCGAGCCCGACCTTCACGGTGCTGACATGCGGGGTGACCATGCCCGCCCAGCGGGCTGCGGTCTCCAGGTCGGGCGCGTCCAGGGCTACGGCGATGGGTGCGGGCGTCACAGGGAACTCTCCTCCAGGTCTATCCGGTTCCGGGCGGAAGCGCCCGGCGGGCGATGGGCCAGCCCGACCGCGTCGGCCAGCCGGTGGAAACCGCGCGCCGCCAGGAGCTCCTCAAGCTCTCTCAGGACACGCAGGCAGGCGTAGGGGTCGTGGAACAGGGCGGTGCCGACGGCGACGACGCAGGCGCCCGCCAGGATGAGCTCGAAGGCGTCCCTGCCGGTCAGCACGCCGCCCATGCCGATGATGGGCACGCTGGGCAGCGCCGCGTGCACCTGCCACACGCAGCGTACGGCCAGCGGCCTGATGGCCGGTCCCGACAGGCCGCCGGTGACCGCGGCCAGGGAGGGCCGCATGGCCTCGGTGTCGATGCTCATGCCGATCGGGCTGTTGATCATCGAGAGGGCGTCGGCGCCGCCGTCGACGCACGCCCTGGCCACGCTCACGATGTCCATCACGTCCGGCGACAGCTTGGCCACGACCGGCACGTCGTAACGCATGACCGAGCGGACGGAGGCGACCACCTCGGCGGAGGCGGCCCCGTCACGGGCGAAGACCCTGCCCCGGTCCTCGATGTTGGGGCAGGACAGGTTGACCTCGACGGCGGTCACCCCGGGGGCGTCGGTGAGCCTGCGGGCCAGCGCGGTGTACTCGGCGACGGTGCCGCCCCCGATGGAGACCACGGTCCTTATCCCCCGCTGGGCCAGCCAGGGCAGCTCGCGTTCCAGGAAGGCGTCCATGCCCGGCCCCTGCAGGCCGACGGCGTTGAGCAGCCCCGAGGGGGTCTCGGCGACCCTGGGGGTCGGCCTGCCCGCCCTGGGGGCCATGGTGATCGATCTGGTCGTCAGGGCGCCGATCCTGGCCAGGTCGAAGAACTGGGCCAGTTCGGCCCCCGAGGCGGCGCACCCCGCGGCCGTGGTCATGGGGTTGGCCAGTTCCACGTGCCCCAGGTAGGTCCGCATGTCAACCGACATTCCGTGTTCCCCCACCCGGCGCTCCCAGCGCGTCGAACGGGATGGTCCCCACGTCGTCGAAGCGGACGCGCTCGCCTCTGAAGACCGGTCCTTCGACGCACGAGCGCACCATCCGGGTGACGCCGTCGTCTCCGATGACCGGCAGCACACACGTCATGCACACGCCGATCCCGCAGGCCATCCGTTCCTCGACGGCCACCTGCACCGGGATGTCGAACTCGACCGCGACGGCGGTGACGCCGCGCAGCGTCTCCATCGGGCCGCACGCGTAGACCGCGTCCGCCCTGACGTCGGCGATCACACCGGGCAGCACGTCGGCCACTCTGCCGCGCATACCGAGGGAACCGTCCTCCGTGGTCAGGGTGGTCGTCTCTCCCATCCTCCTGGCGCGCAGCGCGCCGAAGACCCGGTCGGCCGAGGCCGCGCCGAGCACGAAGTCGACGCGGCAGCCGCGCTGCTGGAGGGCGTCGGCCACGGTGAACAGTGTCGCCGAGCCGTACTCGGCGCCGACCAGGACGCAGGTCGCGGGGTCGCGGGGCAGCGGGAACGGCCTGCCGAGCGGGCCGACCAGGTCGAGGGTGTCGCGGGCGCGGCGCTCGGCGAGCCAGGCCGTGCCCGGCCCCCTGACGGTGAAGACGAACTCGACCGTGCCGCCGTAGTCGGGTTTGACGTCGTGGACGAAGAAGACCCGGCGCGTCAGCATCGACGTCTGCGGCCCGCCGACGGCGACCGAGACGAAGTGGCCCGGCCTGAACCGCTCGGCGACGCCGGGCGCGACCACGGTCAGCGCGTGGTAGGCGTCGACCCGGCGCGTCGTCAGCACCGTGCCCGTCACCTGCACGGGAGTAACAGCCGTCTCTCTCACCTCCGCCTAGGCGTCGACCCCGCAGGTGTTCTCGTCTCCGTGACGTCCGGTCCCTCGCCCGGCGCGGAGCGGGCCCCGCGGCCTGCCGCCGCTCACCCGTCCCGCCTGCCGGACGCGCCCGCGGTCCGCGTCCGGCTCCTCATTCTCCACGCCCGGGACCGGTCCTCGTCCGCCGCGGGAGGACCACCGGGCCGAACCGGGCCGGCTCAGCCCCGCAGCCGCCGCGCGTGCTCCTGCAGCGACCGCACGCCCACGTCACCGCGGACGATGGCCTGGATGCCCTGTACGGCCGCCGCCAGCCCCTGGACGGTCGTGATGCAGGGCACGCCCCGCAGCACCGCCGCGGTGCGGATCTCGTAGCCGTCCAGCCTGGGTCCGGACTGGCCGGGGCTGCCGAAGGGCGTGTTCACGATGAGGTCCACCTCACCGTCCAGGATGCGCCCGCCGATGGTCGGCTCCCCGTCGGGCCCCGGCCCCTCGCTCTGCTTGCGCACGACCTTGGCCTGGACGCCGTTGCGGTGCAGCACCTCGGCGGTCCCCTCGGTGGCGAGGATCTCGAAGCCGAGATCGGCCAGCGCCTTGACCGGGAAGACCATCGCGCGCTTGTCGCGGTTGGCGACCGAGACGAACGCCCTTCCCTTGGTGGGCAGCGAGCCGTAGGCGGCGGCCTGCGACTTGGCGTAGGCGGTGCCGAAGAACTCGTCGATGCCCATGACCTCGCCGGTCGAGCGCATCTCGGGGCCGAGCACGGTGTCGACGCCCCTGAACCGGTTGAACGGCAGCACGGCCTCCTTGACCGCGATGGGCGCGTCGAGCGGCAGGGTGCCGCCGTCGCCCTCCGCCGGGAGCATGCCCTCGGCGCGCAGCTCGGCCACGGTGGCGCCCATCATCACCCTGGCCGCCGCCTTGGCCAGCGGGACCGCGGTCGCCTTGGAGACGAACGGCACCGTACGGCTGGCCCTGGGGTTGGCCTCCAGGACGTACAGGATGTTGGCCGACAGGGCGTACTGCACGTTCAGCAGGCCCCGCACGCCCACGCCCCTGGCGATCGCCTCGGTCGCGGCGCGGATGCGCTTGATGTCGTGACTGCCGAGCGTCATGGGGGGCAGCGAGCAGGCCGAGTCGCCGGAGTGGATGCCGGCCTCCTCGATGTGCTCCATCACGCCGCCGAGGTAGAGCTCCTCGCCGTCGAACAGGGCGTCCACGTCGATCTCGACGGCCTCGTCGAGGAACTTGTCCACCAGGACCGGGTGGTCGCTGGCCGCGCCCGCCCTGGCCATGTAGGTGGACAGCGTGCTGTCGTCGTAGACGATGGCCATGCCCGCGCCGCCGAGGACGTAGGAGGGCCGGACCAGCACCGGGTAGCCGATCTCCTCGGCGATCTCCAGCGCCTCCTCGACCGTGACGGCGGTGCCGTGCTTGGGCGCGGGCAGCCCGGCCTCGGCCAGGACCCGGCCGAACGCGCCGCGCTCCTCGGCGAGGTGGATCGACTCGGGCGAGGTGCCGACGATCGGCACCCCGGCGTCCTTGAGCGCCTGGGCCAGGCCGAGCGGGGTCTGGCCGCCGAGCTGGACGATGACGCCCGCGACGGGGCCGCTCTGCTGCTCGGCGTGGACGACCTCCAGGACGTCCTCCAGGGTGAGCGGCTCGAAGTAGAGCCGGTCGGAGGTGTCGTAGTCGGTCGAGACGGTCTCCGGGTTGCAGTTGACCATGACGGTCTCGTACCCGGCGGCCGAAAGCTCGAAGGAGGCGTGCACGCAGGCGTAGTCGAACTCGATGCCCTGGCCGATGCGGTTGGGCCCGGAGCCGAGGATGAGGACCTTGGGGCGCTCGCCCTGCGGGACCTCGGTCTCCTCGTCGTAGGTGGAGTAGAGGTAGGGGGTCTGGGCGGCGAACTCGGCCGCGCAGGTGTCCACGGTGTTGTAGACGGGCCGTACGCCCAGCGCGTGCCGCAGGGCGCGGATCCCGGGCTCGTCGGCGCCGCGCAGCTCGGCGATCTGCGTGTCGCTGAAGCCGTACCGCTTGGCCCTGACGAGGATCTCGGCGGTGAGGTCCTCCGCCTGGCGCACCTCGGCGGCGATCTCGTCGATCGCGTAGAGCTGGTCGAGGAACCACGGGTCGACCGCGGTCGCCTCGAACAGCTCCTCGGCCGTGGCGCCCGCGCGGATGGCCTGCTGCATGGTCCGCAGCCTGCCGTCGTGCGGCGTGCGGCAGGCGGTCAGCAGCGCGTCCTTGTCGCCGGGCTCCCCGGCCCAGGTGAAGGTCGACTCCTTCTTCTCCAGGGACCGCAGGGCCTTCTGCAGGGCCTCGGGGAAGGACCTGCCGATGGCCATGGCCTCGCCGACCGACTTCATGTGGGTCGTCAGGGTCTGGTCGGCCCCGGCGAACTTCTCGAAGGCGAAGCGCGGCACCTTGACCACGATGTAGTCGAGCGAGGGCTCGAAGGAGGCCGGGGTCTCCCTGGTGATGTCGTTGGGGATCTCGTCCAGGGTGTAGCCGACGGCCAGCTTGGCGGCGATCTTGGCGATCGGGAAGCCGGTGGCCTTGGAGGCCAGGGCGCTGGAGCGGGAGACGCGGGGGTTCATCTCGATGACGATCATGCGCCCGGTGGCCGGGTTCACCGCGAACTGGATGTTGCAGCCGCCGGTGTCGACGCCGACCTCGCGGATGACCGCGATGGCGACGTCGCGCATGTTCTGGTACTCGCGGTCGGTGAGGGTCAGCGCGGGGGCCACGGTGACGCTGTCGCCGGTGTGCACGCCCATCGGGTCGAGGTTCTCGATGGAGCAGACGATGACGACGTTGTCCGCCTTGTCGCGCATGACCTCCAGCTCGTACTCCTTCCAGCCGAGGATGGACTCCTCAAGGAGCACCTCGGTCGTCGGGGAGGCGTCCAGGCCGGCGCCGGCGATCCTGCGCAGGCCCTCCTCGTCGTGGGCGAAGCCGGAGCCGACGCCGCCCATGGTGAAGGAGGGCCGCACGACCAGCGGGTAGCCGAGCTCGCCCGCGGCGGCCAGGCACTCGTCCATGGTGTGGCAGACGAACGAGCGGGCCGACTCGGCGTTGAGACCGTGCTCGGCGGCGACCTTGGTCACGATGTCCTTGAACATCTCGCGGTTCTCGCCCGCCTGGATGGCGTCCACGTCCGCGCCGATCAGCTCGACCTCGTACTTGGCCAGGACACCGGCCTCGTGCAGGGCGATCGCGGTGTTGAGCGCGGTCTGACCGCCCAGGGTGGGCAGCAGCGCGTCGGGGCGCTCCTTGGCGATGATCTTCTCGACGATCTCCGGGGTGATCGGCTCGACGTAGGTCGCGTCGGCGAACTCGGGGTCCGTCATGATCGTGGCCGGGTTGCTGTTGACGAGGATCACGCGGAAGCCCTCGGCGCGCAGCACGCGGCAGGCCTGGGTGCCCGAGTAGTCGAACTCGCAGGCCTGCCCGATCACGATCGGCCCCGAGCCGATCACCATGACCGACTGGATGTCCGTACGCTTAGGCACCCTTGTTCCCCCTCGTCGTGTTCCCTGTCTCTTCCTGCGTCGCTTCCATCAGGGCGCAGAAGCGGTCGAACAGCCCGGCGGAGTCGTGCGGGCCCGCCGCGGCCTCCGGGTGGTACTGGACGCTGAAGGCCGGCCTGTCGATCAGCCGCAGTCCTTCGACGCAGTCGTCGTTGAGGTTGACGTGGCTGACCTCCGCCGGGCCGTACGGCGTGTCGAAGGAGCCGTCGAGCGGGGCCCGTACGGCGAAGCCGTGGTTGTGCGCGGAGATCTCCACCTTGCCGGTGCGGCGGTCCTGGACGGGCTGGTTGACCCCGCGGTGGCCGTAGCGCAGCTTGTAGGTGCCGAGCCCGAGGGCGCGGCCGAAGATCTGGTTGCCGAAGCAGATGCCGAAGAACGGCTTGCCCGCCTCCAGGACGCCGCGCAGCGCCTCGACCTGGTGGTCGGCGGTGGCCGGGTCGCCGGGGCCGTTGGAGAAGAACACCCCGTCGGGGTCGAGGGCGAGGATGTCCTCTGCGGTGCTGGAGGCGGGCAGGACGTGCACCTCGCAGCCGCGCTCGGCCATCCGGTGCGGGGTCATCGCCTTGATGCCGAGGTCGACGGCGGCGACCGTGAAGCGCTTTGCCCCGACCGCCGGCACCACGTACGGCTGGGCGGTCGAGACGGCCTCGGCGAGGTCGGCGCCCTCCATGGCGGGGCTGTTCCTGACCCGGGCGAGGAGCTCCTCCACCGGCGCGAGGGCCTCGCCGGAGAAGACGCCCGCGCGCATGGCGCCGCGTTCGCGCAGGTGGCGGGTGAGGGCGCGGGTGCCGGGGATGGCGATGCCGACGACGCCCTGGTCCCTCAGGTAGTCGTCGAGGGAGCGCCTCGAACGCCAGTTGGAGGGGATGCGGGCGGGTTCGCGGACCACGTAGCCGGAGACCCAGACGCGCGAGGACTCGGGGTCCTCGTCGTTGACCCCCGTGTTGCCGATGTGCGGCGCGGTCATCGCGACGATCTGGCGGTGGTAGGAGGGGTCGGTGAGCGTCTCCTGGTAGCCGGTCATCCCGGTGTTGAAGACCATCTCGCCGAAGGTCTCACCTTGGGCCCCGTAGGGGGTCCCGTGGAAGACGCGGCCGTCTTCCAGCACTAGCACTGCGGTCACTCGAACACCCCGATCATCTCGGTCATTGCTCCGCAAAGTATGAAATATCTGGCGCACCTGAGAGGTGTCTCTCCATGATGTGGGACGGCCTCGCGCCACCCGCGGCGACACCCTGCGGCTGCGGGGTCGCGACGGCGCCCTGACGCCGCCGGGGCGACGCCGGGACGGCACAGCCGTACGGCAGGCCCGCTCGGGCCGGGCCTCACGCGATCTTTCCGTCCAGGACGGTCGGCCTGCCGCGCAGGAAGGTCGCCACGACCCTGCCGGGCAGGCTCCTGCCCTGGTAGGGGGTGTTGCGGCTCTTGGAGGCGTATCCGGCCGGGTCGACCTCGGCGCGCGCGGCCGGGTCGTAGAGGGTGACGTTGGCCGGGGCCCCCACCTCGATCGGCCCGCCGTGCTCGGCCACCCGGCCGATCCTGGCCGGGGCGGACGACATGCGCTCGGCCACACCCGCCCAGTCGAGCAGCCCGGTCTCGACCATGGCCTCCTGCACGACGGACAGCGCGGTCTCCAGGCCGATCATGCCCATGGCCGCGGCGGCCCACTCGGTCTCCTTGTCCTCCACCGGGTGCGGGGCGTGGTCGGTGGCGACGCAGTCGATCGTGCCGTCGGCCAGGCCCGCGCGCAGCGCCTCGACGTCGGCGCGGGTGCGCAGCGGCGGGTTCACCTTGTAGATGGGGTTGTAGGAGCCGACCGGGGAGTCCTCGACGAGGTCGTCGGTCAGGAGCAGGTGGTGCGGGGTCACCTCGGCGGTGACGTCCCAGCCCTTCGACTTGGCCCAGCGGACGATCTCGACCGAGCCCGCGGTGGACAGGTGGCACACGTGCAGGCGTGAGCCGACGTGCGCGGCGAGCAGGCAGTCGCGGGCGATGATCGCCTCCTCGGCGACCGCGGGCCAGCCGGTCAGCCCGAGTCTGCCGGAGACCGCGCCCTCGTTCATCTGCGCGTCCTTGGTCAGGCGCGGCTCCTGGGCGTGCTGGGCGACCACGCCGTCGAAGGCCTTGACGTACTCCAGGGCGCGGCGCATGAGCACCGCGTCGGAGACGCACCTGCCGTCGTCGGAGAAGACGCGCACCCGCGCGGCCGAGTCGGCCATCGCGCCGAGTTCGGCCAGGCGCTCGCCGTCGAGCCCGACGGTGACGGCGCCGACCGGGCGCACGTCGCAGTGGCCCGCCTCCTGGCCGAGGCGCCAGACCTGCTCGACGACGCCCGCGGTGTCGGCGACCGGGTCGGTGTTGGCCATGGCGTGCACGGCGGTGTAACCGCCGAGCGCGGCGGCGCGGGTGCCGCTCTCCACGGTCTCGGCGTCCTCGCGGCCCGGCTCGCGCAGGTGGGTGTGCAGGTCGACCAGGCCGGGCAGCGCGATGAGCCCGGTGGCGTCGACGGTCTCGTCCCCGCTCAGGTCCTGGCCGATCTCGGCGAAGACTCCGTCGCGGATCAGGATGTCGGCGGGCTCTCCGCCGAGGATCCTGGCGCCCTTGATGACGATGGTCTTCACTGGATCTCTCCTCCGAGGTCGGCGCCGCCGAGCAGCAGGTAAAGGACGGCCATGCGGGTGGTCACACCGTTGGTGACCTGTTCGACGATCGTCGAGCGGGGCGAGTCGGCCACCTCCGCCGCGATCTCCATGCCCCGGTTCATCGGGCCGGGGTGCATCACGATGGCCTCGTCGTGCAGCCGGGCGACGCGCTCGCGGTCGAGGCCGTAGCGGCGGCTGTACTCCCGCTCGGTGGGGAAGAAGGCGGCGTTCATCCGCTCGCGCTGCACGCGCAGCATCATCACCACGTCGGACTTGGGCAGCACGGCGTCGAGGTCGTAGGAGACCTCACAGGGCCAGGATCCGACGCTCACCGGCAGCAGGGTCGGCGGGGCGACCAGGGTCACCTCGGCGCCGAGCGTGGCCAGCAGGAGCACGTTGGAGCGGGCGACCCTGCTGTGCAGGACGTCGCCGACGATGGTGACCTTCCTGCCGTCGAGCGAGCCGAGGCGGCGGCGCATGGTGAAGGCGTCGAGCAGGGCCTGGGTCGGGTGCTCGTGGGTGCCGTCCCCGGCGTTGACGACGCTGCCGCGCACCCAGTTCGCCAGGCGGTGCGGGGCGCCCGAGGCGCCGTGCCTGATGACGACGGCGTCGGCGCCCATGGCCTCCAGGGTGAGCGCGGTGTCCTTCAGCGACTCCCCCTTGGAGACGCTCGACCCCTTGGCGGAGAAGTTGATGACGTCGGCGGACAGGCGCTTGGCCGCGGCCTCGAAGGAGATGCGGGTGCGGGTGGAGTCCTCGAAGAAGAGGTTGACCACCGTACGGCCCCGCAGGGTCGGCAGCTTCTTGATGGAACGTTCCGAGATCTTCGCCAGTTCGTCGGCGGTGTCCAGGATCAGCAGGGCGTCGTCACGGCTCAGGTCGGCCGCCGAGATCAGGTGCCGCTTCACTTGTCGTCTTCCTTCAGCAGCAGGACGGCGTCGCGGCCGTCGTTCTCCTCCAGGTAGACCTTGACGATCTCGGACTTGGAGGTCGGGAGGTTCTTGCCCACGTAGTCGGCCCTGATCGGCAGCTCCCTGTGGCCCCGGTCCACCAGGGCGGCGAGCTGGACGGCCTGCGGACGGCCCAGGTCGTTGAGGGCGTCGAGGGCGGAGCGGACGGTGCGGCCCGAGTAGAGGACGTCGTCGACGAGGACGACGATCCTGCCGTCGATGCCGTCGGCGGGCACCTCGGTGCGGCCGAGCGCGCGGGCGGGCCGCAGGCGCAGGTCGTCGCGGTACATGGTGACGTCGAGGGACCCGACCGGCACGGAACGGCCTTCGAACTGCCTGATGTAGCCGGCCAGGCGGCGGGCCAGGTGAACGCCCCTGGTGGGGATCCCCAGCAGGACGATGTCCTCGGCACCCTTGGTGCGTTCGAGGATCTCGTGGGAGATGCGGATCAGCGCGCGATTGATGTCGGGTCCTTCGAGGACCGCGTGCGCGCCCCCGCGGGCATGCGAAACGGCATCAGCCAATGCGAACACCACCTTTCCCGCCTCACGGGACGGGTCTTAAAGGAAGCTGACGTCCTCACGTTAGCAGCCGCCCGGCGATGCTCCTGAAGCACCCCCTTGACCCTCCAACTACGACAAACCACACATACATCCCAGATGCCTACAATCCGGATATTTCATGGTATTGATCAACATCTCTGGATGGACGAAGATCTACCTCCCTAGCTTGGCAAAACCCGACAAAGTGCCATTAAAATCCTTCGGGTCATCGTCAGCCATCGGGGAATCGAGAACCATGGGCTTGTCCGCTCGCGAAAAGCGCGCCCTCGACGGGATCGCCGACCGGATCTACAGCGAGGACCCCCTCCTGGCCGAGACGCTGTCGTCGTTCGCGACCGGCGCGGTCACCGCCGAGCCCCTGCCCGCCCGCCGCGGCGCCTTCCCCGGCGTCCTGATCCCCGTCGCCCTGCTGGCCGCGATCATGGCGATCATGGCCGTGCTGCTTCCCCCGATCTCGGGTTCGGCCGCCGAGGTCGCCCCCTCCCCCACCCACGCGCTGACCCGCGGCTGACCTCCGGCTCCGCGCGCCGTCCGCCCTGGTAGGACGGGTTTCACACCTTTCCCCGTTGGGGACTCCATTGGTTATCGGCACCCGAAACGGGCAGTGCGGGGGATGCGTGCCAGGGGGCGTGGGATGGGAGATTCCTTCGGCGACCGTCCGCGAGGGCGCACCGCCGCAGAAGAAGGAGTGATCCGCGACGAGGCGGCCGAGGAGATCGCCGGGGAACACGGCAAACTCGGCCTGCCCGCGGCCATCGCCCTGATCGTGGGCAACATCGTGGGCACGGGCGTGTTCCTGCTGCCCGCCTCGCTGGCCGCCTACGGCACCGTCAGCATCCTGGCCATGGCCCTGGTCTCGATCGGCGCCGTCGCGCTCGCCGTGGTGTTCGGCAGGCTCGGCGCGCGCCTGCCGGAGGGCGGCGGGCCGTACGCCTACGCCAAGGACGCCTTCGGCGAGTTCTCCGGCTTCTGGAACGCCTGGTCGTTCTGGCTGACCGCCTGGATCGGCAACGCCGCCATCGCCGTCGTCTGGGTCAACTACGTCGGCTACTTCCTGCGCTGGGACTCCCCCGCCGCCCGGATCGCCCTGGCGCTCGTCGCCCTGTGGGTCCCCGCGCTGATCAACCTGAGCGGTGTGCGGAACATCGGCGTCTTCGCGCTGGTCACCACGGTGCTGAAGTTCGTCCCGCTGGTCTTCGTCGCGGTGGTCGGCCTGTTCTTCATGCGGGGCGCCGACTTCGGCCCCTTCGTGGCGACCGGCGGCTCCTGGATCGCGGCCCTGTCCACCGCGGGCGCGCTGGCGCTGTTCATCTACTCAGGCGTGGAGAGCGTCACCATCGTCGCGGAGAAGGTCAGGGACCCGGCCCGCAACATCGGCAGGGCCAGCGTCTACGGCGTGCTGATCTGCGCCGCGATGTACATGCTCAGCACGGTCGCCGTCTTCGGCGTCGTCCCGCACCAGGCGCTCGTCGGCTCCACCGCCCCCTTCGCCGACGCGATCAACGCCATGTTCGGCGGGAGCGTCGGCGGCGGCGTCATGGCCGCCTGCGCGATCGTCTCCGGCATCGGCGCCATCAACGGCTGGACCATGCTCGTGGCGGAGATGCCGATGGCCGCCGCCAGGGACGGCCTGTTCCCCTCCGTCTTCGCCCGGCGGTCGCGCCGCGGCGCGCCCTGGGTCGGCATCGTCGCCGGGACCGCGCTGACCTCGCTGGTCGTGTTCTACAACTATCTCGGCTCGGAGGGCGGCTTCGACAGGATCCTGCTCATCGCCACCTTCACCACCGTCATCCCCTACTTCTTCTCCGCCTGCGCCCAGCTGTTCTGGCTGGTCACCGGGGCCCGCGAGGTCAAGGGGGCCAGGCTCGGCCGCGACCTGGCCGTGACCGCCCTCGCCGTCCTGTTCGCCTTCTGGATGACGTACGGCGCCGGCACCCAGGCCATCTTCGTCGGATTCCTGATGCTCCTGGTGGGCATCCCCGTCTACATCTGGACCAAGGCCAGACGCGGCGAGTACGGCCCGGGAGGTGAGGCCGCCGTACCGGCGGCCGGGCACGACCGTTGACCGACCGGCCATCACGAGGCCAGCACGGAGGAAGAGAGATGACCTTTCACGTCGACTCCGAAGTCGGGCGGCTCCACCGGGTCCTGCTCCACAGGCCCGAGCTGTCCCTGAAGCGGCTCACCCCGTCGAACAAGGACGACTTCCTCTTCGACGACGTGCTGTGGGTGCAGCGCGCGGTCGAGGAACACGAGGAGTTCCAGCGGGTGCTGCGCGAGCACGGGGTCGCCGTCCACCTCCTCGGCGACCTGCTGCGCGAGACGATCGACATCCCCGAGGCCCGCAAGTACATCCTCGACCACGTCATCGAGGAGCGTTTCTTCGGCCCCATGGCCGTGGACGCCCTGCGCAACGCGCTGGACGCCATGCACTCCGACGACCTGCAGCTCTACCTCACCGGCGGGATCACCAAGCAGGAACTCGTCGAACGGGGCACCGACCCCAAGAGCCTGGCCTTCCACACCCTCGGCCCCGACGACTTCGTCCTGCCCCCGCTGCCCAACCACCTGTTCACCCGCGACACCTCCTGCTGGATCTACGACGGCGTCTCCGTCAACGCGATGCGCAAGAAGGCCCGCCAGCGCGAGACCGTGAACTACGAGGCGATCTACCGTTTCCACCCGATGTTCGCCCCGGGCTTCGACAGGCCGCAGGAGGGCGGCTTCAACCTGTGGATGCCGGGCATGGCCGCCGCGCCCGCGACCATCGAGGGCGGCGACGTGCTGGTGCTGGGCCGCGGGGCCGTACTGGTCGGGATGAGCGAGCGCACGCAGCCGCAGGCGGTCGAGATGCTCGCGCGCAGCCTGTTCGCCAAGGGCGGCGCGAAACGGATCGTGGCCCTGAACATGCCGAAGGCACGGGCGTTCATGCACCTGGACACCGTGATGACCAGCGTGGACGTCGGGGTGTTCGTCAAGTTCGCCGGGCTCGGGATGCTGCCCTCCTACACCGTCGAACCCGGCGACACGGAGAAGGAACTCAAGATCACCGATCACGCGCCCGAGGACATGCACCGGGCCATCGCCCGCGCCATGGACCTGGACGAGATCAGGATCCTCACCCCGACGCAGGACGTCTACGCGGCCGAGCGGGAGCAGTGGGACGACGGCTGCAACGTGCTGGCGATCAGTCCCGGCGTGGTCATCGCCTACGAGCGCAACACCACCACCAACAACTACCTGCGCGCCAACGGCGTCGAGGTGACCACCATCAGGGGCAGTGAGCTCGGCAGGGGCCGCGGCGGTCCCCGGTGCATGAGCTGCCCCCTCGAACGCGACGGCATCTGACCTCTCACCAGGGACAGGCACATGGCATTCAACCTGCGCAACCGCAGCTTCCTCAAGGAGCTCGACTTCACCCCCGAGGAGTTCGGGTTCCTCCTCACCCTCGCGGCCGACCTCAAGGCGGCCAAGTACGCGGGCACCGAGAGGCCGCGCCTGAGGGGCAGGAACATCGCCCTGATCTTCGAGAAGACCTCGACCCGCACCCGGTGCGCCTTCGAGGTCGGCGCGCACGACCAGGGCGCGCACGTCACCTACCTCGACCCCTCCGGTTCCCAGATGGGCCACAAGGAGTCGGTGCGGGACACCGCGCGGGTGCTCGGCCGGATGTTCGACGGCATCGAGTACCGCGGCAGCAGGCAGGCCTACGCCGAGGAACTGGCCGCCTACTCGGGCGTCCCCGTCTGGAACGGCCTCACCGACGAGTGGCACCCCACCCAGATGCTCGCCGACCTGCTCACCATGCGGGAGCACAGCGACAAGCCCCTGCGCGAGATCTCCTACGCCTACCTGGGCGACGCCCGCAACAACATGGGCCACTCGCTGCTGGTCACCGGCGCGCTGATGGGGATGGACGTGCGGATCGTGGCCCCCAGGCAGCTGTGGCCGGAGGAGACGGGGGTCGCCGGGCCCGCCAGGGACCTCGCCGAGGCGACCGGCGCCAGGATCACCGTCACCGACGAGGTCGCCGAGGGTGTCAGGGGCGTGGACTTCCTCTACACCGACGTGTGGGTGTCCATGGGCGAGCCGGACGAGGTGTGGGACCAGCGCGTCAAGCTGCTCATGCCGTACCAGGTGAACGCCTCGGTCGTCGAGGCGACCGGCAACCCCAGGGTGAGGTTCATGCACTGCCTGCCCGCCTTCCACGACCGGGAGACGAAGGTCGGCGAGGAGTTGTTCGAGAAGACCGGCCACGACGCCCTCGAGGTCACCGACGAGGTCTTCGAGTCCCCGCTGTCGATCGTCTTCGACCAGGCGGAGAACCGGCTGCACACGATCAAGGCCGTCATGGTCGCCACCCTGGGAGACTGAGGATGCGCGTCCTGGCCGCCCTGGGGGGCAACGCGCTGCTGCGCAGGGGGCAGAGCCCCGACGCGCTGCCCCAGCGGGAGAACGTCCGGGTCGCCGCCGCCTCGCTGGCCCGGCTCGCGGAACGGCACGAGCTGATCATCACGCACGGGAACGGCCCCCAGGTCGGCGTGCTGGCGCTGGAGAGCGCCAACGACCCCAACCTGGCCAGGCCGTACCCCCTGGACACCATCGGCGCCGAGACCCAGGGCATGATCGGATACTGGATGCTGCAGGCCCTGCAGAACGCGCTGCCGGGGCGGCAGGTGGCCGCCACGGTCAACCAGACGCTCGTCTCGGCGGTCGACCCCGCCTTCGACGACCCGACGAAGTTCGTCGGCCAGGTCTACGAGCGGGCGGAGGCGGAGAGACTGGCCGAGGAGTACGGCTGGACCGTCAAGCCGGACGGACGGCACTGGCGCAGGGTCGTGCCCTCCCCCGTCCCGCAGCGGGTCGTGGAGACCCGGCTGCTGCGCCGCCTGGTCCGCGACGGCGTCGTGGTGATCTGCGCGGGCGGTGGCGGGATACCGGTGATCCGCAACGACCGGGGACAGCTCCAGGGGGTCGAGGCGGTCATCGACAAGGACCTGACCGCCTCCGTGCTGGCCGAGGCCCTCGAAGCCGACGTCCTGATGATCCTCACCGACGTGCCGCGGGTCGCCAGGCACTTCGGCACCCCGCGGCAGGAGGAGATCACCCACACCACTCCCCACCAGCTGCGCGCAGAACGGTTCCCTGCGGGCTCCATGGGCCCCAAGGTCGAGGCCGCCTGCCGGTTCGTCGAGACCACCGGCGACATGGCCGCGATCGGCAGGCTGGACGAGGCGGAGCTGATCCTTGAGGGCGAGGCGGGCACCATCGTCACCCCCAACGCCACCTGGCCGCTGGCCAGCACCCTTTGACCTGTCTCTTCGAGGAGGGCGTCACGTGGACTCCGTGGTACGGCGGCTGCTGCGCACCAAACCCACCGAGCAGATCGTCGCCGAGGGCGGTCACGGCGAGGGCGGCGAGCTGCGCCGGACCATGACCCTGTGGCAGCTCACCCTCTTCAGCGTCGGCGCCACACTCGGCACCGGCATCTTCGTCATCCTCGGCCAGGCCGTGCCGAAGGCGGGCCCCGCCGTGGTCGTCTCCTTCGCCCTGGCCGCCGTCACGGCCCTGTTCTCCGCGCTGTCCTACGCCGAGCTGGCCGGGACCATCCCGGTCTCCGGCTCCTCCTACTCCTACGCCTACGCGACGCTGGGCGAGCTGGTCGCCTGGGTGTGCGGCTGGTGCCTGATGCTGGAGTACGCCGTCTCCGTCGCGGCGGTCGCGGTCGGCTGGGGCGAGTACCTCAACCACTTCCTCCGTGACCTGTTCGGCTGGCAGCTGCCCGCCGCCGTCACCCACTCCCCCGGCGACCAGGGAGGGGTGGTCAACGTCACCGCGGTCCTGATCGTCCTGCTGGCCACCTGGCTGCTGCTGCGCGGCGCCTCGGAGAGCGCGGCCGCGAACGCGGTCTTCGTGCTGATCAAGATCGCGGTGCTGGCGTTCTTCTGCGTCGTGGCCTTCACCGCCTTCGAGAGCGGCAACCTGACCCCCTTCGCCCCGCTGGGCGTCGCCGGGATCACCGCCGCCGCCTCGCAGGTCTTCTTCTCCTACATCGGCTTCGACGCCGCCTCGACCGCCGGTGAGGAGGCGAGGAACCCCAAGCGCGACCTGCCGCTGGCGATCCTGCTGTCCCTGCTCATCGTCACGGTCGTCTACGTACTGGTCGCGCTGACCGCCGTCGGCGCCATGCCGTGGCAGCGGTTCGACCCGGACACGACCGAGGCCAGTCTCGCCCTGATCGCCGACCGCGCGACCGGCTCGACCTGGGCGGGCCTGATCATCTCCTTCGGCGCGGTCATCGCCATCGCCAGCGTCGTGCTGACCGTGCTGTACGGCCAGACCCGCATCCTGTTCGCGATGTCCCGCGACGGCCTGCTGCCGAGGATCTTCGAACGGATCGATCCACGCCGCCAGGTCCCGGTCGCGAACACGATCATCGTCGCCGCGTTCGTCTCCCTGCTGGCCGGGTTCATCCCGCTCGGCCAGCTCGCCGAGGCCACCAGCATCGGGACCCTGTTCGCCTTCGCCATCGTCAACGTCGGCGTGCTGGTGCTGCGCTACACCCGGCCGGACCTGCCGCGCAGCTTCAGGACCCCGTTCTTCCCGCTGACACCGGTCCTCGGGGTGATCTTCTGCGTGGTGGTGATGCTGGGGCTCGCCGGGGTCACCTGGCTCGCCTTCGCGATCTGGATGACCGTCGGCCTGCTCGCCTACTTCCTGTACGGCTACCGCCACTCACGCCTCAGCAGGAGCGTCCGATGAAGATCGAGCACATCCTCGCCGGATTCGTCCCCGGTGGCCGGGGCCAGGACGGGCTGACGCTGGCCGTACTGCTGGCCCGGCGGGCCGGGGCCCGGCTGACCGTCGCCCACGTCCACGTGCCCACCTGGCCGACCCCGGGACCGGGGAAGATCGACGCCGAGTGGCGCGCCTACGTGGCCGCGCAGGCGCAGACCGTCCTGGAGCAGGCCCGCGAGCTGCTGGCCGGCGTGCGGGACGTGCCGGTCGACTTCGTCTCCCACGGCCACCGGGGCAGCGGCAGGGGGCTGGTCCAGCTCGCCGGGCGGCTGGAGGCCGACGCGGTGGTCATCGGCCCCGCCCCCGGAGGCGGTAAGGGCCGCATCCGGGTCGGCAGCACCGCCGACCAGCTCCTGCACACCTCCCCCGTGCCCGTCGCCCTCGCGCCCCGCGGGTACGCCGAGAGCCATCCGCCGGCCCTGCGGAGGCTGACCGTGGCCTACCGCCGCGACCCCGCCTCCGACGAGGCCGTACGGCAGGCCTTCGAGCTGGCCGGGCGGATGGACGTCCCGCTGCGCCTGGTCACCCTCGTGCTGGGCGGGGGACGGCGGGGCGGGGTCGAGGCCGAGATGCTCGGCAGGATCAGGGAGAAGGTCACCGCCGACCTCGACGAGATCGTCCGGGGGCACGACGACGTCCGGGTCGACGTGGAGGTGCTTGAGGGCAGAGACGTGGCCGCCGCGCTGGCGGGCACCGACTGCGAGGGGGCGATGTTGATCTGTGCCTCCAGCGAGACCGGGCCCCTGCGGCGGGTCTTCCCCGGCGACGTCTCGCTGAAGATCATACGTTCGGCCCCCTGTCCGGTGATGATGGTGCCCAGGAGTCCCGCCGGGAAGCGAGGGTCCGCCGGACGGCGCGGGAAACGGTGATGATTCACTATCCGCCATGGGACAAGCACGGCGTTTGAGGCGGACCACATCGGATCGGATTCGACATCTTTTTTCCAATCAGCTTGACCTTAGGCGCCCACAGCTTTACCGTCACTGTCCGTAACCACACCTCGCGGCGTTATCGGGTAAACCCCGACGCATCAGTCACCGAAGGTGCCTACCCCAGGCCAACCCGGTGGTTGGGGCATAAGTTGCGAGGGAGGACAATCAACTGAAAGCAGTACATAACCGAGCCGGGGGGCCACACGATGCCGTCTGAATACGCCAAGTCGCTGGGTGCAAGACTCCGCGCGATTCGCACTCAGCAGGGCCTGTCCCTGCACGGAGTCGAAGAGAAGTCCCGCGGTCGTTGGAAGGCCGTTGTCGTCGGCTCCTACGAGCGTGGGGACCGTGCGGTCACGGTGCAGAAGCTGGCCGAGCTGGCCGACTTCTACGGGGTTCCGGTCAATGAGCTCCTGCCCGGGGGCAGCGCGCCGAGCCCTCTTGGCCCCACGCCGAAGCTTGTGATCGACCTTGAGCGTCTTGCCCAGCTGCCCAAGGAGAAGGCGGGTGCGCTGGCTCGTTACGCCGCCACCATCCAGAGCCAGCGTGGTGACTACAACGGCAAGGTGCTGTCCATCCGTCAGGAGGACCTGCGCTCCCTGGCCGTGATCTACGACAAGTCCCCCAGTGAGCTCACCGAGGAACTCATCACCTGGGGTGTGCTCGACCCCGAGGCCCGCAGGGCCGTCGAGTCCTTCTGACGACCCGTCCGGTCGCGGGCACGCGCGGCTGGGCGTGCCCGCGAGCCGTGGTCTTCCTCTCTCGTTAGAACATGGCCCGCACGCCGCCACGGATCACCATCGCTGTGGTAGGAAAAGGCAAACATGGCATTTAACGAGATGTGGTGGACATGGCCCGGGGAGAGGATCGTCACGATCACTCTCGACCGCGCCCTGAAGGCCGTCTCGCCTCACTCAAGGCGGCCCTGGGCTCGACCAAGACCCGGGCGTTCCTGCGGCTGCTGACCTCCGTCGGGGCGACCAGGACCCAGGAGACGCTCAGGCTGCTGCCGTTCGTCGTCATGGCCCTGGTCGCGCTGATCGACTTCGGCTCCGGGCCGACCTCCGGGCTGCTGCCGCTGCTCGCCCTCGGCCCCGCCTTCGCCAGCGTGGCCTGCGGCCTGGCCAGGACCACGGTCTCCGGCCTCATCGCACTGGCCCTGTGCGTGGCGCTCGGCGTCTACAACGACATCCTGTGGACGCCCCGCACCAACATCACCATGGCCGCCATCCTCGGTGTCACGGTGGCCAGCGTGCTGGCCAGCGCGGGACGCCTGCGGCACGAGCGTCAGCTCGCCGACGTCCGCTCCGTCGCGGAGGCCGCCCAGCGGGTGCTGCTGCGGCCGGTCCCGCGCCGCGCCGGGCCGGGGATCGGCGTGGCCGTCTCCTACACCTCCGCCACGGCCGAGGCCCGCATCGGCGGCGACCTGTACGAGGTGGTGACCACCCCGCACGGGGTGCGCATCATCGTGGGAGACGTCCAGGGAAAGGGCCTGGAGGCCGTCGAGACCGCCGCCGTGGTGCTCGGCGCCTTCAGGGAGGCCGCCCACGACGAGGCCAAGCTGCAGGGCGTCGTGGCCCGCCTGGAGAACGCGCTGTCGCGGGAGCTGTCGGGCGAGCAGTTCGTCACCGCCGTACTCGCCGAGATCACCGACCTGACCGATCTCGGCGAGGCGCAGGAGGGCACCTCCATCACCGTCATCAACTGCGGTCATCCGCCGCCCATGGTGCTGGCGGCCGACGGCAGCCGTTCCTTCGCCGACCCGCCCGACGAGGCCCTTCCGCTGGGCATGGCGTCGTTGAAGGGGGCCGAGGCCGTGCCGTACCAGATCGGCTTCGAACCCGGTGACCAGGTGCTCTTCTACACCGACGGGGTCATCGAGGCGCGCGACGGGACGGGCCGGTTCTATCCGCTGGCCGACAGGGCGCACCTGCTGAACGGCTCCGACCCGCAGCTGGCCCTCGACGCGCTACGCGCCGACCTGCTGCGTCACGTGGGCAAGCCGCTGAACGACGACGCCGCCATGCTCCTGCTGCGCCACCGCGCCGCCCGCCCGCTGGCCTCATCGGCGGCCTAGAGCCGCTAGCCGGCCAGAGGGACGCGGGCCGGGAGGGTGGTCTGGGCGGGCAGGCCCAGGAGGGTCTCCACCGTGACGACGAACCGCTCGGCCTCGGAGATCAGCTCCTCGGCGTCCCTCGCCGAGACCATGCGGGTCATGCCCGCCTCGGCGGCGGCCCGTTTGGTCGCGCTGGTCTCGAAGTAGGGGGCCCACTCGGCCAGCCTGGGCTCGGCCTCAGGCAGCAGCTCCCAGGCGCTGCGCAGACGGCGCCTGCGGCCGTCCATGGGCCGTGGCCGCGCGGCCAGGATCGCGGCCGCGGCTCTGAGCGCCGCCAGGTGGGCGGCGACGTATCGGGTTGCGGGGGTCCGGGCGGCGCCCGCCTCCTCAAGACAGTCGCGCGCGTCGGCCAGGTGCGCCCGCACCGTGGACGAGAGCCGGGGCCCATCGGAATCGCTGAGCCGAGGGGTCATGTGCTTCAGCCTCCTTGGTCGCAAGCGGCTCCCGGCGAATCCGCCGGTCAGGTCAACACTCGCAGACCCCACCGACAAATCCTCCGGGCGGCCGGACGAGGAGCTTCCCCTCTCCCCGCCCGCCCCGGCCCGGCCGGGCCGCCGTGGCCGACGGTCCCGGAAAGGCCAACCACCCTGGACGTGGACCGCGAGCCCCACGTCATCACATCGAACATAAATTCGATCACTGGTAGTGTCAAGTAAACGCACGAACAAAAGTTCGACACCACCGGGCAGCCTGGAACCATACGAATCACCCACCCCGGAAGAACCGCCGGAGAGTCGCCGGTCGCGCGCGGACAAGCCGGGGCGGTCACGGCCAAGGGGTTTCGGACATCCCCGGCTTCCCTCCCTCACCCAGCGGACGCACGGCCGCCTCCATACCCCTTTCCCTGTCGCATTGGCTGATTTATAGGCCTGTGCCTGCTTTAAATGTTCAAGGTGGAGTTTGAGCGTTGTGCGGTTTTCTGCGGCATCTCGGTGGCCGGGAGTCGTGGGCGCCGCGCGTTCCGCGTTGCCCACGAGTTCCCCATGACGAGAACACGGCCCGGTGTTCACAGGGCGGGGAAACAGCCGTCAAGACGGGCCCGCCACGGCGCCCTTTCCCGCGCCCCCGCGGCGGCCCCGGGAACGACCGTGCCCCCGGCCCTTGAAGGACCGGGGGCACGAAGAACCGCGTTCACTCCGTCAGCGAACGAATCTGCCCCGGACGTGCACCGGGACTCCCGTGCCGAGCATGCCGGGCAGGACCGCGGCGACGTTCATCGGCAGCCGCACACAGCCGTGGGAGGCCGGGGCCAACGGCACCGAGAGTGCGCCGTGCAGGGCGATACCGCCGTTGAAGAAGATCGGGTTGTAGAGCTGACCAAGGTATGACCTGTGCCAGCCGTTCCTGCGCCAGGTCGTCTTGTAGTCGCCCGTCGGCGTGCGGGCGCTGCCGCAGAACTTCTGGGTCTTGCCCTCCCAGGTGGCCGTCTCGCAGTACGGAATCCCGCTGCCCGAGGAGATGTGGCTGATCAGCTTCACCCTGCCGTCCACGTACAGGGTCATCACCTGCTGGGTGAGGTTGACCTCGACCCTGGTCGGCCTGCCGTTGGGCACCAGCACCTTCGGCGACCTGGGGTTCTGTAGAGCGTTCCAGGTCTTCCTGGTCACGGTGCTGGTCGGCGCGATGCCGTTGATCTTCTGGAAGGCCCACAGCGCGGTCAGCGTCGTGCCGCCGTAACGCCCGTCGGCCGTGCCCGGCAGATAGCCCAGCTCCCGCAGCCTGGTCTGCAGCGCCTTGACCGCGGTCCCCTTCGCCCCGAGCCTCAGCGTCTGGCCGGGGGCGACGAACCCCGGCGCCGCCTGGGCCGTGACCGCGGTCGCCGCGGAGGTGACGACCTGAGCGTTCGCGACACCGGGAGAGGCCAGCAGCATCGCCCCCGCCGTCACCAGGGCGGCCACTCCGAGCCGTCCTCCAACCCCCATCACCATCATCCCCTCCTGTCAGTCAAGCCCGAACAACGGACCATAGCGCACCAACCATCCACTCTCCGGCAACGGTTATGAAGAGGTAATCGATGGTCAACCCGTTTAGAGTGACCGGGTGCCGGAAAAGTTGCATCCCAACATCGAGAAGGTCGCCGCGGCTCTGAGAGAGCACGGCGTCACCGGAGAGATCGTCGTCTTCGACGAGGCGACGCCGACGGCGGCGACCGCCGCGGCGCAGCTCGGCTGCGAGGTCGGCGCCATCGCCAACAGCCTGATCTTCGACGCCGACGACCGGCCGCTCCTGGTGCTGACCAGCGGTGCCCACCGGGTGGACACCGGTCTGGTCGCCGAGAAGGTCGGCGCGGCGCGGGTACGGCGGGCGACCCCCGACTTCGTCCGCGCGGCGACCGGCCAGGTCATCGGCGGCGTCGCCCCGCTGGGACATCCCGCCCCGATCAGGACCCTGGTCGACGTCTGGCTCGACAGGCACGAGGTGGTCTGGGCCGCGGCCGGCCACCCGCACACGGTCTTCCCGACCTCCTTCGCCGAACTCCTCCGCGTCACCGGCGGGACCCCGGTCGAGGTCGAGCGCTGAACGCCAGGCGGACACCCGCCAAACCCTGACGAACCTCTCAGATCCTCATGGTGGTCGTCCTGCTAGGGTGCGTTGCGTGATCGAACTGCGACGGGTCGGCCCCGAGGAGTTCGCCGTGAGCCTCGACGCGGTCCTCGACGTCTACACCGCGGCGATGCTCCCGCCCGCCGACCAGCTCACCGGGCGAAGGGCGATCATGAGAGGCCACGCCTCCTACTCCCGGTTCACCTGCCTGTTCGCCGAACGCGCCGACGGCAGGACGGTCGGCTTCGCCTACGGCTTCCACGGCGAACCCGGCCAGTGGTGGCACGGCGTCGTCCGTCAGGCGATCACCGAGCACGACGGCCAGGCCAGGACCCGCGAGTGGCTCGACGACGCCTTCGAACTCGCCGAGGTCCACGTCCACCCCGACTACCAGGGCAAGGGCGTGGGCCGGGCGATGGTCACCGGCCTGTGCGCGGGGCGCCTGGAGCGCACCGCCGTACTGTCGACCCGTGACCAGGAGACGGCGGCACGTCATCTCTACCGGAGCCTGGGCTTCGGCGACCTGCTGACCGGGTTCGTCTTCCCCGGGGGCCAGGAGCGCTACGCGATCCTGGGCACCCCGCTCCCGCTGGCCCAGTACGTCTAGACCGCCAGCCGGTCGTCCGCCCCGGTCGTGACGTCGAGGGCCTGGAAGACCTCGCGGGTCGCGCTCGACCGGTTGAAGGTGATGAAGTGGATGCCGGGCGCGCCCTCGTCGAGCAGGGTCTGGCACAGCTCGGCGGCGTGCTCGATGCCCAGGTCGCGCACCGCGGCCGGGTCGTGGGCGACGGCCTCGAACCTGGCGGCGACCTCGGGCGGGAACGGCGCGCCGGAGAGCTGCTCGGAACGGGCGATCGTGCTCATCTGGGTGACGGGCATGATGCCGGGGATGATCGGGGTCTCGCATCCACGGGCGGTCACCCGGTCACGCAGCCTGAGATAGTCCTCCGCGCGGAAGAACATCTGCGTGATCGCGTAGTCGGCGCCCGCCCGGCACTTGCGCACGAAGTGCTCGGTGTCGGCCTCGACGGAGGTGGACCTGGGGTGCTTGTAGGGGAAGGCGGCCACGCCGACGCAGAAGTCGCCGGACTGGCGGATGAGCCTGACCAGTTCCTCGGCGTACTGCACGCCCTCGGGGTGACGGATCCACTCTCCCGTCACGTCGCCGGGCGGGTCGCCCCGCACGGCGAGGATGTTGCGCACGCCCGCCCCGGCGAACCTGCCGATCAGGTGGCGCAGCTCACGCAGGGAGTGGTTGACGGCGGTGAAGTGGGCGACCGGGGTCAGCGTCGTCTCGTGGGCGAGCCGCTCGACGATCTCCACCGTCCGGTCGCGGGTGCCGCCGCCCGCGCCGTAGGTGACCGAGACGAACGTCGGCCGCAGGGCCTCAAGCTCCCGGATGGCCCGCCAGAGCTGACGCTCCCCCTCGTCCGTCTTCGGTGGGAAGAACTCGAACGAGAACGAACGGCCACCGGCGGCGAGGAGCTCGCGGACGGTGGGCACACGTTCGGGGAAGACTGACGAGCGACCCAGAGCCATGCCCCTAGGGTACTGGCCGCCCGACGGAGCGCCACAACCGTGATCGGTTCAACACCCTTCCTCCTGCCGGGCCCCGGCGGGGACACCGCGGGCATAACCTCGCACCTCCGGGCCGATAATCTCGGGGTATGACCCCTTCCGCGGCTGCTCTCGACACCATCCGTTCCGAAGTGGATCGATCCCTCAGGGAGTTCGTCGACCGGCAGCGCCCCCTGGTCGGCGCGCCCGAACTGGTCCCGCTGCTCACCGCGGCCGAGGAGTTCCTCGCGGGCGGCAAGCGGCTGCGGCCCGCCTTCTGCTACTGGGGCTGGCACGGCGCGGGCGGGGAGGACGACCCGGCGCTGTTCACCGCCGCGGCCTCCCTTGAGCTGCTCCAGGCCAGCGCCCTCGTGCACGACGACGTCATGGACGCCAGCGATCTGCGCAGGGGCATGCCGTCGGCGCACCGCAGGTTCCAGGCGATGCACGAGAAGGCGGGCTGGCGCGGTTCCGCCGGGCAGTTCGGCGAGGGCGCCGCCATCCTGCTCGGCAACCTGCTGCTCATCTGGTCCGGGGAGATGTGGCGCAACAGCGGGCTGCCCGTGGAGTCGCTGGCCGCTGCCCAGCGGATCCACGACCACATGCGCACCGAGCTGATGTGCGGGCAGTACCTCGACCTGCTGGAGCAGGCGCACGAGGAGAACACCTTCGACAGCGCGCTGCGGGTCGCCCTCTTCAAGAGCGGCAAGTACTCCGTCGAGCAGCCGCTCAGGCTCGGCCTGGTGCTGGCCGCGCGGGGCGTCGAGCCGTGGATCGACCGGCTCTGCGAGGAGTACGGCCGCAGCGTCGGCATCGCCTTCCAGCTCCGCGACGACGTCCTCGGCGTGTTCGGCGACCCCGCGGAGACGGGCAAGCCCGCCGGGGACGACCTGCGGGAGGGCAAGCGGACGATGCTCGTCGCCCGTGCCCTGGCCGTGGCCACCCCGCTCCAGGCCAGGACGGTCGAGGAGACGCTCGGCGACCCCGACCTGGACGCCGCCGGGGTCGCCAGGCTGCGTCAGATCATCGAGGAGACCGGGGCCCTGGCGGCGTGCGAGAGCATGATCAAGGAATATCTCGACCACGCCCTCATCTCGCTCGACGGCGCCCCGATCACCCCGCGGTCCCGTACGGCCCTGGCCGATCTGGCCGTGGCCGCGACGTCACGTCGCACCTGAGGCCGGGCCCGGCGTCCACCGGGCCCGGACCGGTCGGATGCGGATCAGGTGAGCCCGGCGGTCAGGCGCCGCCTGAACTCCCCGGCGGCGGCCTTCGGGTCGTCCGCCTCGGTGATGGCCCGCACGACCACGACCCGGCGCACGCCGTACGACATGACCTCGTCGAGGTTGGACAGGTCGACACCGCCGATGCCGAACCAGGGGCGTTCCGTCTCCAGCGCCGCGGCGTGCCTGAGCAGCGCGGGGCCGGGGGCGTGCCTTCCCGGTTTGGTCGGCGTCGGCCAGACGGGACCACAGCAGAAGTAGTCGACTCCCGCTTCGACGGCCGCGGCTGAGGCCTCCTGCGGGGCGTGAGTGGAACGCCCGATGAGGATGTCGTCGCCGAGGATGTCGCGGGCGGCCCGCACCGGCAGGTCGTCCTGTCCGAGGTGGAGCACGTCGGGACGGGCGGCGTGAGCGATGTCGGCCCTGTCGTTGACCGCGAGCAGCTTGCCGTGGCGGTCACAGGCCTCGCGGAAGACCTCAAGGAGGGCGAGTTCCTCCCTGGCCTCAAGGCCCTTCTCACGTAGCTGGACGATGTCGACCCCGCCCGCGAGGGCGGCGTCGAGGAAGTCGGCCAGGTCTCCGCGCTCACGGCGCCCGTCGGTGCAGAGGTAGAGGCGGGCGTCAGAAAGCGAGCGCCTGGGCACGTCTCTTGACCTCGGTGTGGCGGCCCGCGACTATCGCGTCCACCGGGGACCCCGGGAGGGTCTCGTCTGGGGTGAAGAGCCACCGGAGCGACTCGACGTCGTCGTATCCGGCGTCGAGCAGCACGGTGAGCGTGCCTGGCAGCCCCTTCACCACGTCGTCCTTGCCGAGGAAGGCGGCGGGAACCTGTGGCTCGCCCCCGCCCCTTCGCACTCCGATGAGCTTGCGGTCCTTGAGAAGTTGCTTCGCGCGACCGGCGCTGAGGTTGAGTCTCCTGGCGACCTCGGTCAAGGTGAGCCACTCGCCCACCAGTTGGTCTGTTTCCCGGTCGATCTGCGCAACAGAAAGCGTCACGAATCCACCACTACCACATCGTGCCTTCCGCCAAACACCCGGTGGGCAGGTTAAGCGACCGTGCAGTCGCGCAGCGCCACCGCCGGATCGGCCAGGCGAACGGCGTCGAGCCGCTGGCCGCCCTCGATGAGACGGCGCCCCTGCAGGAGGTCGCGGGGGCGGTTCACCGCCAGGACCGCGGCCAGCCTGCCGTCGCCGCGGACCCAGCAGGCCCCCCACCTGGAGCCGCCCTCCGGGTCGCCGCGCAGGACGAGGCGCTCGCCGTCGTTGCCGTCGTCGTGGTGCCCGGCGTACTGCACCATGTGGCCGAACTGCTCCGACCAGAAGTAGGGCACCGGGTCGTAGACCGCGTCTCCGCCCATGAGCGCGGCCACCGCGACCTCCGGGGCGCCCAGCGCGGTGTCCCAGTGCTCCACCCGCAGGCGGCGGTCGTAGCGGCGCGACCACCAGGCGGCGCAGTCGCCGACGGCGACCACCCCGGGCAGCGAGGTGCGCAGGTGCTCGTCGGTGACGACGCCGTTGTCCAGCTCGACACCGGAGCCCGCCAGCCACTCGACGGCGGGCCGTACGCCGACGCCGGTGACGACCACGTCCGCCCTGACCCGTGAGCCGTCGGCCAGGGTGAGCCCGTCGTGGTCGACGGAGGCGACCTGGACGCCCAGGCGCAGCTCGACGCCCGCCTGTTCGTACCAGCGGGCGGTGTGCCCGCCGACGGCCCCCAGGGCCTGGGAGAGCGGCAGGTCGGCCGCCTCGACGACGGTCACCTCACAGCCCGCCCTGTGGGCGGCGGTGGCGACCTCGGCGCCGATCCAGCCCGCCCCGATGACGGCGACGCGCACGCCCGCGACGAGCCGCTCGCGCAGGGCGAGCGCGTCGTCGATGGTGCGAAGCACGTGCTGCTCGCCGTCGCCGCGCAACCGGACGGGACGGGCGCCGGTGGCGATGACCAGCCCGTCGTAGGCCACCTCGCCCTCGGTGGTCTCGACCACGCCCGGCCGCAGTCCCTTCGCGGCCACCCCCGGGCGGAAGTCGACCTCAAGCGCGTCGAGATCGGAGTCGACGACCGTGGAGTCCGTCTCCCCCAGCAGGACGGACTTCGACAGCGGGGGACGGTCGTAGGGGCGGTGTGCCTCCTCGCCCATCAATGTGATCGTGCCGGCGAACCCTCGGGCTCGTAACGCCTCGACACTGCGCACGCCGGCCAGGCCGGCGCCAACCACCACGACATGATTCACAACTCACGAGCCTAAGCGCCCTGCCCGATCCTCTGCCATTAGCTGTTTGATAACGAAAACGGTATTTAGCTCGCATCCAACGCAGTGAGGGCGTCACCACAGCCCTTAAGGTGGAAGCGAGCAGACGCGCGGGAGCCCGGAGCGCACCGGGCTGAGAGGAGGGCTACGGGGCGACGCGGACCATCGAAGGCCATTTGACGTGCTGATACACCGTGCCGGCGCACGGGGCGCGCGTCCGGCGGCGATGATCCCGGCGTGACCGTCAGCGGCCCTCGACCGCCAGGAACCTGATCCGGGTCATGCCGGCGAAGGGAGCGGAGGGTACGAATGTCACACCACTTCGACGTGCTCGTCATCGGCGGAGGCGTCGCCGGGCTCTCCGTGGCCTGGCGTGCGGCCAGGAGGGGGTCACGGGTGGCCGTGGCCGACCCCGACCCCGGCTCGGGGGCCTCGCACGCGGCGGCGGGCATGCTGGCGCCGGTCAGCGAGGTGACCTACACCGAGGAGCCCCTGCTGCGCCTCGGGCTGGCCTCCCTGGCCAGATGGCCCGCCTTCGCCGCCGACCTGACCGAGGACGGCGGCCTCGACCTGGACTACCGGGCCCTGGGGACGCTCGACGTCGCCTTCGGTTCCGACGATCTGGCCGCGCTCGACGAGCTGGCCGCCTTCGTCGACAAGCTCGGCCTGCCCGCGGAACGGCTCACGGGCCGCGAGTGCCGCCGCCTGGAGCCGATGCTCGCCCCGTCGGTGCGCGGTGGCCTGCTGGCCGGCGGCGACTCCTGGGTCGACCCGCGAAGGGTCGTCAAGGCGCTGCTGACGGCGCTGCAGCGGCGCGGCGGCGCGCTGGTCCGCTCCCGCGTCGCCGGGCTCACGACCGACGCCGCGGAGCGGGTCACCGGCGTACGGCTCGCCTCCGGCGAGACCATCGGCGCGGACCTGGTGGTCCTGGCCGCCGGCGCCTGGTCGGGCGGCCTTGAGGGGCTGCCGCCCGACGCGGTGCCGCCGGTGCGGCCGGTCAAGGGACAGATCATGCGGCTGCGTTCGGCCACCCCGATCCTGGGACGGTGCGTGCGCGGCGTGGTGCACGGCTCCCCCGTCTACCTGGTGCCACGCGGCGACGGGGAGGTGGTCGTCGGGGCGACCCAGGAGGAGATGGGCTTCGACACCCGGGTGACCGCGGGAGGCCTGTGGGAGCTGCTGCGCGACGCGCGGGAGCTCGTTCCCGGCGTCACCGAGCTCCAGGTCCACGACGTGGTCGCGGGCCTGCGTCCGGGCACCCCGGACAACCTGCCGCTGGTCGGGCCGTCGGCCGCCGCCGGTCTGTCGCTGGCCACCGGCCACCACAGAGGCGGCGTCCTGCTCGCCCCACTCACCGCCGACCTTCTCTTCCCACCGTCCTCGTCCGAGGCGCACTCCCCCGGCGCACCACCCGGCGAGGAGGACGAACTGCGGGCGATCTGCTCTCCACTGCGTTTCCAGGAGCACCGATGAACGTGACGATCAACGGAACCGCCCACGAGCTGCCCAGGGGGGCGACCGTGGCGCTGGCCGTACAGCGGCTGACCGAGGCCAGGAGCGGCGTGGCCGTCGCGGTGAACGACGAGGTGGTCTCACGCGGCGCGTGGGACTCCACGACGCTCGCCGAGGCCGACCGGGTCGAGGTGCTCACCGCGGTGCAGGGAGGCTGAGGGACATGCTTGGGGACACACTGACGAACCCGGACGACGACCTGGTCATCGGCGGGGAGAAGTTCTCCTCGCGGCTCATCATGGGCACCGGGGGCGCCCCCTCGCTCGACGTCCTCGAACAGGCGCTGGCCGCCTCGGGCACCGAGCTGACCACGGTCGCGATGCGGCGCCTGGACCCGTCCGCGCGGGGCTCGGTGCTCGACGTGCTGCGCAGGCGCGGCATCAAGGTCCTGCCGAACACCGCGGGCTGCTTCACCGCGGGGGAGGCGGTGCTGACCGCGCGGCTGGCCAGGGAGGCCCTGGAGACGAACTGGGTGAAGCTGGAGGTCATCTCCGACGAGCGCACCCTGCTGCCCGACCCCATCGAGACCTTCGACGCCGCCGAACGGCTGGTCGCCGAGGGCTTCGTCGTGCTGCCCTACATCGGTGACGACCCCGCCCTGGCCCGCAGGCTCGAACAGGCCGGGTGCGCGGCGGTGATGCCGCTCGGCGCGCCGATCGGTTCCGGTCTGGGCGTCAGGAACCCGCACAACATCGAACTCATCGTGGAGGCGGCGGGCGTTCCGGTGATCCTCGACGCCGGGATCGGCACCGCGAGCGACGCGGCGCTGGCGATGGAGCTCGGCTGTGACGCCGTCCTGCTCGCGACCGCCGTGACCAGGGCGAGGCGTCCCGACCTGATGGCCCGCGCCATGCGCTCCGCGGTCGTCGCGGGCCGTACGGCCAGGGTCGCGGGCCGTATCCCGCGCCGCAGGTACGCCGAGGCCTCATCCCCCATGACTCCTTAGGGATCGGTCAACTTCTCCGCATCGGTTTCGAACACGCCGACCCTGTGGGCGCCAAATCGCCCGTAAACTCTGCCGGGTGGACACGACGCTTACGGACCCCCTGGTCGGGAAACTCCTCGACGGGCGTTACCGCGTCGAGTCCCGGATCGCCCGGGGCGGGATGGCGACCGTATACCTGGCTCTGGACGTCCGGCTCGACCGCACGGTCGCCGTGAAGGTGATGCACCGCACTCTCGCCGAGGACCCCGCGTTCGTGCGCAGGTTCATCGGCGAGGCCAAGTCGGTGGCGAGTTTGTCGCACCCCAACGTGGTGCACGTGTTCGACCAGGGCACGGACGGGGGCAACGTCTACCTGTCGATGGAGTACGTCCCCGGGCGCACCCTGCGCGACGTGCTCCGCGAGCGGGGCAGGCTGCCGGCCCGCGAGGCCCTGGAGGTCATGATCCCGGTCCTCGCCGCGCTGGGCGCCGCCCACCAGGCCGGGATGATCCACCGGGACGTCAAGCCGGAGAACGTGCTGCTCGCCGACGACGGGCGGGTCAAGGTCGTGGACTTCGGCCTGGCCCGCGCGATCGAGGCGACGAACCAGACGCGCACCGGTGTCATGATCGGCACCATCGGCTACATGTCGCCCGAGCAGGTGACCTCCGGCTCCGCCGACGCCCGCAGCGACGTCTACTCCGCCGGGATCATGCTGTTCGAGCTGGTCACGGGGCATCAGCCGTACGAGGGTGAGACTCCGATGTCGGTGGCCTACCGGCACGTCCACGACACCGTGCCCGCGCCCTCCTCGCTGCTGCCGGACATTCCGCCGCTGCTGGACACGCTGGTGGCCCAGGCGACGGCGCGCGACCCCGCGCTGCGCCCCGTGGACGCGACCGCGCTGCTGGTCGCCGCGGTCGAGGCGCACCGGACGCTGCCCAGGGACAGCGCTCCCGTGGCCGGGCAGGCGGGAGGGCAGCCGACCGGGCCCACCGGAGGGCACACGGCCGCCGCCGGGTTCCGTCAGCCCCCCGCCGCCCCCGCGGCGGGAGGCGTCAACCACACGCTGATCCAGCCACGGGGTGACCTGCTCACCGGCCCCGCGGCCGACCCGCACCCGCGCCCGCCCGCGCCCGCCCGCAGGGGGTTCCGGCCGAACTGGTACCTCGTCGCGCTGGCCGTGGTGATGGTGATCGCGGTCGGGGTGACCGGCTGGCTGTTCTCCCAGAACACCACGATCGTCGTCCCGGTGCTCACCGGCAAGAACGTCAACGTCGCCCAGAGCGAGGCCAGGGCTCTCGGCTTCCTCGTCGAGATCGGCAAGCCGGAGAACGACGAGAAGGTGCAGAAGGGCAACGTGATCAGGACCGATCCGATCGCGGGCACCACGGTGGACAAGCAGTCCAAGATCGTCCTGTTCCCCTCGGACGGCCCCAAGCGGGTCGTGGTGCCCAACGTGATCGGCATGACCGAGGCCCAGGCGAGGTCGGACCTGGCGAGGGTGACGCTGACCGTCGACGACGTCAAGAAGCAGCCCAGCAACACCGTGCCCCGCGGGCAGGTCATGCGGACCGTCCCCGCCGTGGGCAACCGGGTCAAGGAGGGCACCAAGATCGACCTGCTGGTGAGCGCGGGCCTGGTCGCGCCCGATCTCAAGGGCATGCCCCGCGACCAGGCCGACGCCCTGCTGCGCGGCGCGGGTTTCGTGCCCGAGTTCGTCGAGCAGACCGACGCCGCCCAGCCCTGCACGGTCATCGCCCAGGACCCGCAGCCGAACGCGGAGATCGACGCGGGCGCGACCATCAGGCTCACCGTGTCGCTGTGCAACAACCCCCAGTGGCACTGGCCCTGGGAGATCAACAACTCCGTGCCGGGAGACGACGGCGGAGACGTGGCCCAGCCCCTGGCCGTCGTCCCCAACGTGATGTTCAAGGACGTCAAGGCGGCGCGCGAGGAGCTTCGCGCCGCGGGGATGAAGGTGACCGTGCGCAAGGGGCTGGGCAGGGGCAGGGTCCTGGCCCAGCGCCCGCCGGGCGGCCAGCAGGTGCCGTCCGGGACCCAGGTCACCATCTGGCACTGAAAGAGGCACTGAAAGAGGTGCTGAGGGGGCACTGAGGGGGCGCTGAGAGGCCTCCGGGCGGGCGGGGTCAGAGCCGTTCGCGCGCGACGGTCTCCGCGAGCCGTTCGAGCAGGGGACCCGCCTCGGCCAGGCACACGGCCGGGTCGGGTTCGACGGCGGTGAGCGGATAGGCCGCCGTGATGCCCGCGGCGTTCAGCTCCTCCTCGCCGAGGTCGCACCGGCCGCACACCGCGACGACCGGCACCCCCGCCTTCGCCGCCGCGGAGGCGACCCCGGCGGGCGCCTTGCCGTGCAGGGTCTGCTCGTCCAGCGCGCCCTCGCCGGTGATGACGAGGCGGGCGCCGTCGAGCCGCCGGTCGAAGCCGAGCAGGTCGAGCAGATACTCGATGCCGGGCCTGAAGGCGGCACGCAGGAAGGCCAGGGCCGCGAAGCCCGTTCCACCCGCCGCGCCCGCGCCCGGCATGCCCGCCACGCCCATGGAGCGGACGACGCCGTCGTGCTCGACGGCACCGGCCAGGCCGTGGGTGTGCGTGGCGACGGCGGCGAGCCTGGCCAGGGCCCGTTCCAGCAGCTCCACCTCCTCGGGACCGGCGCCCTTCTGCGGGCCGTAGACGGCGGCGGCGCCGTACGGGCCGAGCAGGGGGTTGTCCACGTCACAGGCGACGACGAACTCGACGCCCTCCAGGGGAACGGTCCCCGAGGTGTCGATCCTGTCCAGTTCGCGCAGGGCCGCGCCGCCTTCGGGCAGTTCCGCTCCCTCCGCGTCCAGGAAGCGGACGCCGAGGGCCCGCATCATGCCCGTCCCGCCGTCGGTCGAGGCGCTGCCGCCGAGGCCGAGCACGATCCGGCGGGCTCCGCGCCGCAGGGCGTCGGCGACCAGTTCGCCGGTGCCTCGGGTGGTCGCGGTGAGGGGGGCGAAGCCGGGGCCGTCTCCCCGCTGGGGCAGTACGCGCAGTCCGGACGCCTCGGCCAGCTCGACGACCGCGGTCGGCCCTGGCTCGCCCTGGGCGGCCTCCCGCCAGGCGTAGGCGGCGCGCACCGGCTCTCCCGTGGGGCCCGCGACCTGGATCTCCACCCGGGTGAACCCGGCCGCGACGACGGCCTCGACGGTGCCGTCGCCGCCGTCCGCGACCGGCAGCGTGACCACGGTGACGCCGGGGCCGAGCCCCCTCGCCACGTGCGCGGCGACCTCGGCCGCGCTCAGCGACCCCTTGAACTTGTCCGGGGCGACGACGACGTGGCCCGGCGACTGAGACAACCCTGCTCCCTGCGGCGAAAAACGGGCGGACGACGGCGTGCGCCGCGTTCCGCGTGCTGGACGCCCATCATCACACCACGCCGCCGGGACATGGGTGACGGGTGCGAGTCCCCGGACGGGACGCCCCTAGACTGGCTCCACCATGAGTTCCGTGTCCCTCATCGGCGGACACGTCTCCGTCGCCGGTGGCCTGGCCACGGGCGGCCTGCGGGCGGCCTCGGAGATCGGCGCCGAGGTGATCCAGGTGTTCGTCACCAATCCGCGCGGCTGGGCGCTCGCCGAGGGCGACCCCGCCGAGGACGCCCTGTTGCGTGAGTCCGGCATGCCGTGTTTCGTGCACGCGCCCTACCTCGTCAACATGGGTTCCCCCAACCAGCAGACTCTGGACCGGTCGGCGGACACCGTACGGCACTGCCTCCGGCGGGCCCGCGCGATCGGCGCCCGGGGGGTGGTCGTCCACACCGGGTCCGCGGTGACCGACCCCCGTGAGAAGGCCCTGCGCAGGCTGCGTGAGCGTCTGCTCCCGCTGCTCGACGAGATCCCGGACGACGGCCCGGACCTGTTGCTCGAGCCGATGGCGGGACAGGGCGCGATGCTCTGCGCGACCGTCCAGGACCTGGAGCCCTACCTCGCGGCCCTCGACTGGCATCCGAGGGCCCGTGTCTGCCTGGACACCTGTCATGCCTTCGCGGCCGGGCACGACCTGTCCACCGCCGCCGGGGTCGCCGAGACCCTCGACGCCCTGCACGGGTTCGCCCCCGGACGGCTGGGGCTGGTCCACGCCAACGACTCCATGGACGTGTGCGGTTCCAAGAAGGACCGGCACGCGAACATCGGCACGGGCCACATCGGCGTGCGGCCCTTCGGTCACCTGCTGTGTCATCCGGTGGTGGCGGGGGTGCCGGTCTGCGTCGAGACCCCCGGTTCCGCCGCCCGCCAGGACATCGAGACGCTCAAGGGTCTCCGCCGGGCACCGGTGCCCTCGGGTCCCCGGGTGTGACGGGACGCCGCCGCCCGCAATCCGGCCGCCCCCGCGCGTGACCGGATCGCTCGGACCCGCCCCCGCGGGTCGGCGCGGGCGTCCCGTCACACCGGAGGCCGCCGGGCCCCCTTCCCCCCGGTTGGGGGCCCGGCAATGGGTGACCGCGCTTGGAGGTCACCTCGGGTTTCCGCGCACCAGGTGTTCTCGAGCCTTTCGGCTCTCTCCCCCTCTCCGGTGCCGCGGGTTTGGCTCTCCGACGTACGGAACACTAGAGGGGGTGCTCCGAGGACGACTCACCATTTTTTGACCAGCGCGATTAACGGTGCGTAGTCGTCGATGTACGGAGCGTTCCGAGGCGACGAGCGGCAGCGCCCGGACGACGAGCGGTAGCCCCTCCTTGGGACGCCTCCCCCGGCCGGTCAGGCCGGTCCTGCGGCCAGCACCCCGGTGCGATGGAGGTGGTCACGGGCCGCGGCGATGGCCTGCGGGGTGGTGGCGAAGACGTGTCCGGCCTCGTCGAGGTCCGCGATGACACCCAGGGCGTTCAGCGGCTGGTGGTGGCCGTCGCGGATGCCCGAGACGTAGACGGTGATGCCGCGCCGTCGCAGCCGCCCGATGGCGTCGGCCAGGACCAGGGCGCCGCTGGCGTCCACGGTGGTGACCCTGGACATGCGCAGGATGACCACCGAGACGTCGGCGACCTCCGACAGCTGCAGCAGGAAACGGTGGGCCGCGGCGAAGAACAGCGGCCCGTCCAGGCGGTAGGCGACGATGTGCTCGGCCAGCAGGGCGTGTTCCTCGTCGGTGTGGTCACCGGGCAGGTCGGGCCGCAGCGGCATGGCCTCAAGGCGGACGTCACGGGCGACGGCCCGCAGCGCCAGTGCCCCGGCCACGATCAGGCCGAGGATGACCGCCTGGACCAGGTCGAGCGCCAGGGTGGCGACGGCGGTCAGCGCCAGCACCACGGCGTCGCCGCGGGTCGAGCGCAGCATGGCGACGACCGAGCCGACCTCGACCATCCGGATCGCGGTGGCCAGCAGCACCCCGGCCAGCGCGGCCAGCGGGATCCTGGCGACCAGCCCGGCGGCGGTGAACACGATCAGGCCCAGGATCACGGCGTGCGCCAGCGCGGCCAGCCGCGAACGGGCGCCCGAGCGGACGTTGACGGCGGTACGGGCGATCGCGCCGGTCGCCGGGACGCCGCCGAACATCGGCGCGAACACGTTGGCCAGTCCCTGCCCGAACAGCTCCCGGTCGGGGTCGTGCCGGTGGTTGACGCTCATTCCGTCGGCGACCGCGGCCGACAGCAGCGACTCAAGCCCGGCCAGCGCGGCCACCGCGACGGCCGGGGCCAGGAGCGACCCCAGGGCCGCGGGGTCGAGGAAGGACAGTGAGGGGGCGGGAAGCCCGGCGGGCAGTTCGCCGATCCGGCTCGCCTCGATCCCGGTCAGCTCGACCACGACGGTCGCGCCCGCCACGGCCAGCAGGGAGAAGGGGACGGTCGGCCGCCATCTGGCGCCCACGAGCATCGTCGCGACCACCCCGGCCGCGATCGCCGGGGCCCATCCCCCGGGGTCGGCGGCGAAGTCGAGCACGGCCCGCCAGGCCACGACCGTGACCTTCTCCCCCTCGGGCGTCGGGACGCCGAGCGCCGCCGGGATCTGCTGGAGCCCGATCACGCAGGCGATGCCGAGGGTGAAGCCCTCGACCACCGGGGCGGGCACCAGCGCCATGTACCGTCCGGCACGGGCCAGCGCCAGCGCGATCAGCAGCAGCCCGGCCATCACGCCGACGGTCAGCACTCCCGAGGCGCCGTGCTCGTGCACGATCGGCACCAGCACCACCGTCATCGCCCCGGTCGGGCCGGACACCTGCAGGCCGGATCCACCGAAGAACGCGGCGACCGTGCCCGCGATCACCGCGGTGGCCAGCCCGGCCGCCGCGCCGAGTCCCGAGGAGATGCCGAACCCGAGGGCCAGCGGCAGCGCCACGATCGCCACCGTCAGCCCGGCCAGCAGGTCCCTGCCCGGGCGGCGGGCCATCGCGGCCATGTCCGCCCTGCCGGGCAGCAGCGCGCGCAGGCGGCCACCCGGCGAAACCACCGTGTTCACGACGTGCCGCTCCCCGCCCTGTCCCGCAGCAGTTCGTCGAGCAGTTCGTTCTGCCCGGTCAGCTTCTCCGTCAGGAGTTCGCGCGCCGCCCGCAGCAGGCCCGCGACGCGCCCACCGGCCAGCGCGTAGACCACGGTGCTGCCCTCGCGCTGCGCGGTGACCAGCCCGGAACGGCGCAGCACCGCCAGGTGCTGGGACAGGCCGGTCGGCTCGACCTCGATCTCGGCCAGCAGTTGCCGTACCGGCCTGGGGCCGTCCTGCAGCAGCTCCAGCACCCGGATGCGCACCGGGTGCCCCAGCAGCCGGAACAGCTCCGCCTTGGCCTCGTACAGCGGTACCGACATCACGAGTCCGCCTCCTCCTCGGCCTGGGGGCCGAGGTCGAGGCTCACTCCGTGTTCGCGGGCCAGACGCCGGACGTCCTCCCACTCGTTCTTGGCCGCCAGGCCGGCGTGCACGTCGTCGTCCTCACGGGCCTGCTGCAGGGCCTGCCAGGCCTGGCGCGCCCGTTCTCTGATCGCCGCGGCGAAAGCCGTACTCACGTCATCCCTTCGGTCGCGGCGCGACCCGGGGGGACACACCTACGTAATTGCGAATTTTCGCAATTACGATACCTCGTGGCCGGACCACCCCGGCCCGCGAGGGGTCACTCCTCGCCGGAGAAGCGCTCCCAGGCCGACTGACGCGTCATGCCCAGGGCGGCACCGATCCTGGCCCAGGTGACCCCGCGCCCGCGCAGCCGTTCGATCCAGGCCCGCAGGTCGCCCTCGACCCTGGCGCTCGCCGCCGCGACGCGGGGCAGGTGGGCGAGGATCTCCTCCTCGGTCATGCCCTCGGGCCAGGGGATGCCGGGGACCTCCTCCTCCGGCTTCTCCGGCTCGCCCTGCTCGGCCGTGGACGTCCGGGTCTCGGCGAGGATCGCGACGCAGAGGTCGACGCACTCGTTGCAGATGTAGACGCCGGGACCGGCGATCACCTTCTCCACCTCGGTCTTCGGCTTGGCGCAGAAGGAGCAGTGGATCTCCTGCTCGGCGAAAGACGTCACGGGCATACGGCCCTCCACGCGTATGGCTGTCAGGCCCACCCTGACAAGCATCGCCGCGAGCCTATACCGTCAGGCAGCGCCTGACAAACATCAACCGAGCGTCCCCTGGGAGGCCGGACGGTCCTGGAGCTGACGGACGAGCCGCTCCCTGACCCGGCGGGTGTGGCGGCGGCTGACGGGCAGCGTCTCCGCGCCCACCCGCAGTGTCACCCGGCCGCCGTCGAAGTGCAGTTCGCTCACGTGCCGCGCGGAGACCAGCGTGCTGCGGTGCACACGTATGAAACCGGAGGAGGCCCAGCGGCGTTCGAGCGCGGCCAGCGACATGCGCACCAGGTAGTCGCCGTCGACGGTGTGCAGCCGCACGTAGTCGCCCTTCGCCTTGGCGAACCTGACCGCCTGCTGGGGGACGAACCTGGTCCTGCCGCCGAGTTCGACCGGGATGACGTCGTCGATCTCCGGTCCTTCCGACGCCTGCGCGGCGCATTCGAGACGCCGTACGGCCTCCGCCAGCCGGTCGGGCCTGACGGGCTTGAGGAGGTAGTCGACCGCCTCAAGCTCGAAGGCCTGGACGGCGCAGTCCTCGTGCGCCGTGACGAACACCAGCCGGGGCGGGTTGGGGAAACCGCCGATGAGACGGGCCATGTCGAGGCCGTCGAGGCCGGGCATCCTGATGTCGAGGAAGACTCCGTCGAGCCGTTCGCCCGCCCCGATCATCTGGACCATGTCCTGCAGCGCGTTCACCCCTCCCGAGGCGGTGAAGACGTGCTCGATGCGGGGGTCCTGACGCAGGAGGTAGGCCAGTTCCTCCAGCGCGGGGACCTCGTCGTCGACAGCCAGGACTCTCAACATGGCCCCACGCTGCCCGCTACGGCCGCCTTCCCGCAAGGGAAGAGGAAACTTAGCGTAACGAGATGACTACAATTAGCTATGCCCGGCAGGAGAGCTTGGGAAGGCGCAGCCGCACCTTGGTGCCCGCGCCGGGCGCGGTCTCCACGACGAGCCCGTAGTCCTCGCCGTAGATGTGGCGCAGCCGTACGTCCACGTTGGCCAGGCCTATCCCGCCCTCACCCCGTTCGTTCCGCGAGTCGTCGCCCAGCAGCAGCCTGGCCCGCTCCGGGTCCATGCCGAGTCCGTCGTCCTCAACGCTGACGTGCGCCTCGGAGCCCGCGTCCGAGGCCAGCACCCGCACCTCACCACACCCCCCGGTCTCGCCCATGCCGTGCTTGATGGCGTTCTCGACGAGCGGCTGCAGGCACAGGAACGGCACCGGGACCGAGAGCACCTCCGGGGCCACCCTGACGGTGAAACGGAGCCGTTCCCCGAACCTGGCGCGCTCCAGCAGCAGGTAGCGGTCGACGCAGTGCAGCTCGTCGGCGAGGGTGGTGAAGTCACGCTCACGGCGCAGGGCGTATCTCGTGAAGTCGGCGAAGTCCATCAGCAGCTCGCGGGCCCGCTCCGGGTCCGTGCGGACGAACGAGGCGATGGTGGTCAGCGAGTTGTAGATGAAGTGCGGGGAGATCTGCGCCCGCAGGGCCCGGGTCTCCGCCTCCATCGCACGCCGCCGTGAGGAGTCCAGCTCGGCCAGTTCGAGCTGGCACGACACCCAGCGGGCGACCTCGGTGACGGTCCTGACCAGTGAGGGGCCGACGGCCGAGTCGTAGGCGGCCAGCGCTCCGACGACCCGTCTGTCCACGGTGAGCGGGACGACGACCGCCCCTCTGATCGTACATCCGGGGACGTCGCAGGACAGGGCGTGCCCGGTCACCACACGCGGCCTGCCCGAGGCCAGGACCGCACGGGCGTGGCCCGGGGCGTGCTCACGCTGGCAGTCCACCTCGCCGTCCCAGGCGAGCACGCCGTCCACGTCCGTCACCGCGATGGCGCCCGCGCCCAGCAGGGCGCGCAGGTGCCTGATCGTCTTGCGGGCCGAGTCGCGCGTCAGGCCCGCGCGCAGGGAGGGGGCCGCCAGCGCGGCGACGTGCAGGGTCGCGAAGGTGGCCTCGTCCGGTGAGCCGCCCGCGCGCCGGGGGAAGACGGGGGTACGGCCCGGCACAACGAATCCCAGGAGAGTCCTGACGGCGCAGAGCAGCGCCCAGACACTGGTCGACATGCGGGAAACCGTAGTCAAACCCGCCTGTCAATCAGGCAAGAACGCCGATCACGGCGGCCCTTCACCCGGTTCCTCCTGATAGGAGTAGCGCTGCTCCCGCCACGGATCGGCGACGTTGTGGTAACCGCGCTCCTCCCAGAAGCCGCGCCTGTCCTCCACGAGGTACTCGATGGCGCGCACCCACTTGACGCTCTTCCAGGCGTAGAGGTGGGGAACCAGGGCGCGGACGGGGAAGCCGCGTTCCGGGGTGATCGGCTTGTCGCCGAGTTCGAGGGCGAACAGCGTGTGGTCGCGGGCGAAGTCGCTCATCCGCACGTTGGCGCTGTAGCCGTACTCGGCCCAGATCATGACGTGCCTGACCTCGGGGGCCGGAGGGACCAGCTCCATCAGCGTGGCGGCCGAGACGCCGCGCCACTCGTTCCCCATGACCGAGAACTTGGTGACACAGTGGAAGTCCGCGACGACGGTGGTGCGGGGCAGCTCGGAGAACTCGGGCCAGGTGAAGCCGTGCGGCTCCCCGGAGGCCGTGGCCCCCATCACCTGCAGCCGCCAGGAGGCGGGCCGGAAGGTGGGCACCCTCCCGTAGTGGATCACCGGATAGCCCCGGGGAACGTACTGGCCGGGAGGCAGGCGCGCATCCTCCCCCGGAGGTTCGGGCTGCTCCACCGTCACTCCCCTCGCCGTCGCGCCCCGATCACTCGGGGCAATCCTGCCATCGTGCGTCCACCGCCCTCGCGGCGGCCACCCGCTAACGCGTCGCCGGTGTCACCCGGCGTTCACGGGCCCGCCATGGTTCCCCGGCCCCTCGCCGTCGCCTCCCGGCGGTGCGCTACTATTGCCCGCGATGCGTACTGCGTTCTGGTTTTGGTATGGCGACGGACCCGTGGGTCGGACCGTTCGCCTCCAGATGCTGCGCTAGACAGCCAGGCGAACGTGAAGGCCCCGGGTCCGGACAACGGACTCGGGGCCTTTCGTTTTCCCGGAACTTCCACCGGATCAGCGAAGGAGAGACATGGTCATCGTCATGGGCCCCGACGCCACACAGGGCGACATCGAGGCGATCGTGGAGATCATCGGCACTGCGGGCGGCGACGCCTTCGTCAGCCGTGGCGTCAGCCGTACGATCATCGGCCTCGTGGGCGACGTGGAGCAGTTCGGCGCGCTCAACCTGAAGGGCATGCGCGGAGTCGCCGAGGTGATGAGGGTGACGGCCCCCTACAAGCTCGTCAGCCGGGACAACCACCCCGAGCGCTCCACGGTCAGGGTCGGCGGCGTGCCGATCGGGCCGGGCCTGGTCACCCTGATCGCCGGCCCGTGCGCGGTCGAGACGCCGCAGCAGACGCTCGACGCGGCGCTCATGGCCAAGGCCGCGGGTGCGACCCTGCTGCGCGGGGGCGCCTACAAGCCCCGCACCTCCCCCTACGCCTTCCAGGGACTGGGCGAGGCGGGCCTGCGCATCCTCGCCGACGTGCGCGAGCAGACCGGGCTGCCCATCGTGACCGAGGTCGTGGACGCCCACGACGTCGAACTTGTCGCCTCCTACGCGGACATGTTGCAGATCGGCACCCGCAACGCGCAGAACTTCGCGCTGCTGCAGGCGGTCGGCGGGATCGGCAAGCCGGTCATGCTCAAGCGCGGCATGAACGCCACCATCGAGGAGTGGCTGATGGCGGCCGAGTACATCGCCCAGCGCGGCAACCTCGACATCGTGCTGTGCGAGCGCGGCATCCGCACCTTCGAGACGGCCACCCGCAACACCCTTGACGTCTCCGCGGTTCCGGTGGCCCAGCGGCTTTCCCACCTGCCGGTCATCATCGACCCGTCCCACTCGGGCGGACGGCGTGACCTTGTGCTCCCGCTGACCCGGGCGGCCATCGCCGTCGGGGCGGACGGAGTGATCATCGATGTGCACCCGCAGCCCGAGCTGGCCCTGTGCGACGGCCCGCAGGCACTGGTCCATAGTGATCTTGAGGAGCTCTCCGAGGTGATGCGCGCCCTGCCCCCGCTGCTCGGCAAGACGGCGACCGGCGACGCCCTCGCCACCGCCTGACGACCACCGGCGAGTACGGCCCGGCCCGTGGGCCGTACTCGCCAGTAGCATCGTACTCACCGGTAATTAAGTAGGAACACCCAGGCGTCACGGCCGGCGGCCGGGGATCGTTGGGGCATGACCAAGACGATCCAGCCACGGCACACCGGCGCCTTCTACATCCAGTCGGTCCTGTCCTTCTGCGTCTCCGTCTCGGCGGTCGCCATCGGAGTCGCCTACCTCCCGGTCGAGGCCTGGGTTCGCGCCTTCCTCGGCATCGGCGTCCTGTACGTCGTCACCTCGGCCTTCACCCTGGCCAAGTGCGTGCGCGACCGTCAGGAACTGACCGACGTCACCAGCCGCGTCGACCGGGCGCGGCTGGAGAAGCTCCTGACGGAGCACGACCCCTTCAAGCCCGTCTGAGGTCTCACACCTGCAGCTTGTACTCCTGCAGGGAACCGGCCAGCTGCACGGCGAGCTCCTCGGCGTCCAGGCGTCGCTCGATCTGCTTCAGATCGGCGATCTTGGCGGCGGTCTCCGCCCTGCGGGGCGCCAGGAGCGTGCAGCAGTCCTCGTCGGGCAGCTCGGAGATCTGCAGGGTGCCGATGCGGCGGGCCTCCGCCATGATCTCCGTCTTGTCGAGGCCGATGAGCGGGCGCAGGATCGGCATGTCGACCGCGTCGTCCTGGGCGGTGATGTTCTGCAGCGTCTGGGAGGAGACCTGTCCCAGCGAGTCGCCGGTGACCAGCGCCCCGGCCCTGAGGCGGCGGGCGATCTCCTCCGCGGTCTTGAGCATCAGGCGCCGCTGGGAGATGACCGCCAGCCGCTCCTGGCCCGAGGCCTTGATGGACTGCTGGGCCTTGCCGAAGGGGACGACCCACAGGCGGGACCTGCCCTGGAACTTGTCCAGCGCCCTGGCCAGGGCGTACGCCTTGTAGATCGACTCCGAGGTGGTGAACGGGATGCCGGAGAAGTGCAGGAAGTCCACCCGCAGGCCCCGGCGCATCATCCGGTAGGCCGCGACCGGGGAGTCGATGCCGCCGGACATCAGCACCAGGCCCCTGCCGCTGGTGCCGACCGGCAGCCCGCCCTGGCCCGGCTGCCCGCCGGTGAAGACGAAGACCTCGTCACGGTCGACCTCGATGGAGACCACGAGCTGCGGGTTCTTCAGGTCTACCGGCAGGCCGTAGATGTCGTTGAGCTCGCCGCCCACGGTCCGGTCGAGCTGCATCGAGGTCAGCGGGAAGCGCTTGTCGCGACGGCGTGAGCGGACCGCGAAGGAGACGCCTCGCCGGACGTCCTCCCGGTCGGCGAGCAGTTCGATCGCCGCCTTGGTGACCGCAGAGGGGTCCTTGGCGACCCGCCACGCGCGGTGGATCCAGACCAGGCCGGGCACGTTCCCGACGCGCTCGGCGACCGCTTCGGCCCGTTCGACCCCCGAACCCTCCGGCAGGAAGAGCGCGATGACTCCGTGGCGCTGCCGCAGATCGACCTTGAAGTCCAGGTCCTTGACGGAGGCCTTGATGTTGGACTGCAGGGTGCGTTCGAAGAGCTCGCGGTTGTTTCCCTTGAGGACGACCTCGCCCAGTTTGAGCAGAACGCAGGGCTCGCCCAAGGCCGACATCGTCATGGCGTAACCTCCGGTGGAACTTCGAGGGGAAAAGGGGCGCACGGCACCGCCGTCACGCGGCGGGAGCCCTCAGGACCGCGCCACAACGCCAAGTGTCGCGCGTTACCTGATAAAGACAACTCACTTTAGTCGCCCCCGGGACCGTCGAGCCCCCTCTCGATGGCGTAACGGATCAGCTGGGCCCGGTTGTGCAGCTGGAGCTTGTTCAGGGTGTTCTGGACGTGGTTCTGCACGGTCCTGTGCGACAGGACCAGACGCTCGGCGATCTGCCGGTAGGACAGTCCCTTGGCGACCAGGCGGAGCACCTGCGTCTCCCGCTCGGTCAGCCGGGGGCCGTCCGCGGGGACCGGCTGGGCGGCCAGCCTGCGGTACTCCCCCAGCACGAGCCCGGCCAGGCCCGGGGTGAAGACCGCGTCGCCCTGCGCGGTACGGCTGACCGCGTCGAGGAACTCCTGCCTGCTCGCCGACTTGAGCAGGTATCCGGAGGCGCCCGCCTTGACCGCCTCAAGCACGTCCTCCTGCTCGCCGCTGGCCGACAGCACCAGGATGCGGGGCTGGGGGTCGTGCGCCGCCAGCCGCCTGGCCACCTCGACCCCGGACAGGTCCGGCAGCCGCAGGTCGAGGACGACCAGTTCGGGCCTGACCGCAGCCGCGGCCCTGAGCGCCTGGGCGCCCTCGCCGACCGTCGCCACGACCTCGTATCCCGCCTCGGTGAGGTCCCTGGCCACGCCGTCCCGCCACATCGGGTGGTCGTCAACCACCATCACGCGCATCCGCCAAGCCTAGACCGGACGGGGACGGACATCTCGATCTCCGTCCCCTCGCCGGGGGACGATATGATCGTGACCGTGCCGCCCAAATCGGTGACGCGGCCCTTGATGGACTGGGCGACGCCGAGCCGCCCGGCCGCGGCGGCCTCCTCAAGGCGTCCGGCGGGGATGCCCGGCCCCTCGTCCCTGACCGTGACGGTGATCAGGCCGTCGTCGCTCTCGGCGAAGACCCAGGCGGGGGCGTGTGGGCCGCAGTGCCCCGCCACGTTGTCCAGGGCGGCGCCGACCGCCGCGGCCAGCTCCCTCGCGACGGTCTCGGGCAGGGACATGGGGGTCGCGGGGACCGAGACGGTCACCGAGGCCGAGCCGTACGCCTGGAGCAGGACGCGCAGGTCGGCGACGCCGTCGCGGGGCGGCTCAGGGCGGAGCCTGACGAGCTCGCGCAGCGCGGCCTCCTGCTCGCCCGCGAGCCTGCCCAGCTCGGCGGCCTCCCCGCCGATCTCCTGGCCCCTGCGCTGGACCAGCGCCAGCACCTGCAGCACCGAGTCGTGGATGTCCCTGGCGATCCTGTCCCGCTCGCGCCCCGCGGCCTCGATCTCGATGGCCCGTTGCAGGCGCGCCTCGGCCCTCCTGGCGAGCTGGGCGACGTGCCCCACCAGGACCCCGGCGAGGAAGAGCAGCACGCTGCCGTTGATCGGCAGGTTCTCGAAGCCGACACCGGATCCGCGCAGGTCGTGCAGCCACAGGTCGGCCACTGAGACGACCAGGGCCGCGACCGCCCCGGCGCGGCGCCCGCCGTACACGCCCCAGGCCAGTACGGCGCCGCCCATCCAGGTGCCGGTCACCGGCAGGCTCCCCGTCCGGTAGGCGCCCTGGACCAGCGGGGTGGCCAGCAGGCAGCCGAGCGTCACGACCATGTCGGCGGCCAGCAGCGTACGGCCGCGCAGCTCGGGTGAGGAGTAGGCGAAGGTCGCCACCGCGCTCCACAGCGCCATGACGCAGATCACCAGCCAGCCGGTCACCGGGTGGGCGTATCCGCCCGCGCGCAGCAGCAACAGGACCGCGTAGACCAGGGAGGCGACGCGGAAGACCGCGATGACCCGCCAGAACGGACCCTCGATCCCCGTCACTCCTGGACCTTATCGCCACCCGCAACCCTCCCTTCTCTTCCGCGAAACCCCCTCTTTTACGCACAACGACCAACAACTGCCATAATCCAACAAATCACCCACTGACTCAGAAATTGGAACATGTCCCACGTAGACCACTTCTCATATGGCCTGGTCACCCCCATCGCGGCCTATATCGTCTCGACCATCGGGTGCATGCTGGGCCTGGCGCTCACCGCCAAGGCACGGGCCGCGACCGGGCCCGCGCGGGCGCGCTGGCTGGTCGGAGGAGCCCTCTCCATCGGGGGCACCGGCATCTGGGTCATGCACTTCGTCGCCATGATGGGCTTCACGGTCGGCGGCAACCCCATCCGCTACGACGTGCTCCTGACGAGCGTCTCCATGCTCCTGGCGGTCGTCATCGTCGGCGGCGGGCTCTTCCTGGTCTCCTCGAAGAACTACAGCGCGTCCCGGCTGGTGGTCAGCGGCATGGTCACCGGAGTCGGCGTGGCCGGGATGCACTATCTCGGCGTGTCCGCGATGAACATGTCGGCGACCGTCTACTACGACGTGACGCTGATCGCCCTGTCGGTCGTCATCGCCATGGTCGCCTCGACCGTGGCGCTCTGGTTCAGCGTCAAGACGGACGGGACGCTCGCCACCGCGGGCGCGGCCCTCATCATGGGTGTCGCGGTGTGCGGCATGCACTACGTCGGGATGTTCGCGATGGAGGTGCGCCCCCGCATCTCCCTGACGCCCGTCGACGGCGCGCGCGGCATCGACTTCATGCTGCCGGTCCTGGGAGCGGTCAGCCTGCTGACGCTGGGCCTGCTGCTCGCCGTCATCCTGGCGCCCTCCGAGCAGGAGATGCGTACGGACGCCGAACTGCTGGCCCAGCTGGAGAACCGCCGCACCACCGCGCGTCACGCCGCGACCGCGGCCGCGGCGAGCGCCCCCGCCGCGCAGAACACCGGGCAGAACACCGTGCGGAACGCCGGGCAGAACGCCCCCGCCGAGCAGCGACGTCCCTCCCTGTTCGACGCCCAGGACAGGTGATGTACGGCTTGCGCCCGGACGGGCCGCTGCTGAGGCGCAAGCCGTACATGGAGAGGTAGCGGATCGTCGCGCATCCGCGGCCCGACGGTATGCCCGGGGGGTTGCAGAACGTTTGCAGGCCGATACAAGGCGTGGGCGGCGCCCCGTCACCGGTGCGCCGCCCGTCGATCCCGCCGGTTTCCCGGCCCGTCAGCCGAAGAAGACCTCGGCCTCCTCGTAACGGCTGACCGGCACGGTCTTCAGCTCTCTGGTCGCCTCGTCGAGGCCGACGGTGACCACGTCCGTGCCACGCAGCGCGACCATGGTCCCGAAGCGCCCCTCGTGCACCGCGTCGATGGCGTGCAGCCCGAACCGGGTGGCCAGCACCCGGTCGAAGGCCGTGGGTGTGCCGCCGCGCTGGATGTGCCCGAGGACCGTGGTCCTGGCCTCCTTGCCGGTGCGCTTCTCGATCTCCTTGGCGAGCATCTCGCCGATGCCGCCGAGGCGGACGTGCCCGAAGGAGTCGAGTTCGTTCGCCTGCAGGGTCATCTGCCCCTCGATCGGGTGCGCGCCCTCCGCGACCACGATGATCGGCGCGTAACGGGTCTTGAAGCGTGACTCCACATAGGCGCAGACCCGGTCGATGTCGAAGGGCTTCTCCGGAATGAGGATGACGTTCGCCCCGCCCGCCATGCCCGCGTGCAGGGCGATCCAGCCCGCGTGACGGCCCATGACCTCGCAGATCAGGGCACGGTGATGGGACTCGGCGGTGGTGTGCAGCCGGTCGATCGCCTCGGTCGCGATGTTGACCGCGGTGTCGAAGCCGAAGGTGTAGTCGGTCGCGTTGAGGTCGTTGTCGATGGTCTTGGGCACTCCGACGACGTTGACGTCCTTGTCGAAGAGCTGCTTGGCGACGCCGAGGGTGTCCTCGCCGCCGATGGCGATGAGCGCGTCGACCCCGGTGGCGGCGAGGTTGTCCTTGATTCGCTCGACACCGCCGTCGATCTTGATCGGGTTGGTCCGCGACGAGCCGAGGATCGTCCCGCCGCGTGGCAGGATGCCACGGACCGCCTGGACGTCCAACGGCATGGTCTCGCCTTCGAGCGGCCCTCGCCACCCGTCACGGAAACCGACGAACTCGTGACCGTAGACACTCACGCCCTTGCGCACTGCGGCGCGGATAACGGCGTTGAGGCCGGGGCAGTCGCCGCCCCCGGTAAGCACTCCAATACGCATGGCATCCTCCGGTGGTGGTTCCGAGGCAAGACGGCCAGACTTAAATGGGGTGACGCGGCCGGCGGTCGAGGGATTTTCGGACGCCGACGCAACGCATTCTGCCTGCCGACACGCCAATGGTCTAGACCAAATCGAAGGAGTCCCTCATATGTCGGTTCTCGCCATCGACGCCGGGACGACCGGGGTCACCGCGCTGGTCGTGACCGAGGACGGCCGGGTCGACTCCCGCGGCTACCAGGAGTTCCCTCAGTACTTCCCAGAACCGGGATGGGTCGAACACGATCCCGGGGAAATCTGGCGGGCGACCCTGGCGGCCTGTGGTATGGCGTTGGAGAGGACGGGCACGAGGCCGACATGTGTGGGGATCACCAACCAGCGCGAGACCGCGGTGGTGTGGGATTCGGACACCCTCGCCGCGCCGCGCCCGGCGATCGTCTGGCAGGACCGCCGTAGCGCGGGGATCTGCGCGCGGCTGCGCCAGGCCGGGCACGAGCCCCGCGTCAGCGCGCTGACCGGGCTTCGGCTCGACCCGTACTTCACCGCGACCAAGCTCACCTGGATCGCCGAGAACGACCCCCGCTCCTGGGCGCGGGTGCTGTCCGGCGAGGCCGTCGTCGGCACCGTCGACTCCTATCTGGTCGCGCGGCTGACCGGCGGCGCCCGGCACGTGACCGACGCCTCCAACGCCTCCCGCACGCTGCTGTACGACCTGGAGGCCGGTGGGTGGTCGGCGGAGCTGTGCGGGTTCTTCGGGGTGCCGCGCGAGGCCCTGCCGGAGATCGTCCCCAACCACGGGGTGATCGGTGTGACCGACCCGGACGCCTTCCTCGGTCTCCGCCTGCCGATCGGCGGCATGGCGGGCGACCAGCAGGCGGCGCTGTTCGGTCAGGCGTGCTTCTCCCCCGGCGACGTCAAGTGCACCTACGGCACGGGGTCGTTCGTGCTGATCAACACCGGCTCCAAGCCGGTACGGCCGGGCGGGGGGCTGCTGACGACCGTGGCGTGGCAGTCGCCCTCCGGTGAGATCACCTACGCCCTGGAGGGTTCGATCTTCGTCACCGGGGCCGCCGTGCAGTGGCTCCGCGACGGGCTCGGGCTGATCGGCCACGCGCCGGAGTCGGAGGCGCTGGCCCGTACGGTCCCCGACAGCGGCGGCGTGGTCTTCGTGCCCGCGCTGACCGGGCTCGGCGCGCCGTACTGGGACCCGGACGCCCGGGGCGCGATCCTCGGCCTCACCCGGGGCACGACCGCCGCCCACCTGGCCAGGGCGACGCTTGAGGCGATCGCGTTCGAGGTGCGCGACGTCGTCGAGGTCATGACGGGCTCGGCGGGCCTGCTGATGCCCTCGTTGAAGGCCGACGGCGGGGCCAGCGGCAACGACCTGCTCATGGAGACGCAGGCCGCCCAGCTCGGTGTGCCGGTCGAACGGCCCGCGGTCCAGGAGACCACCGCGCTCGGGGCGGCCTTCCTGGCCGGGCTCGGCACCGGTGTCTGGTCCTGCGCGGAGGAACTGCGCGAGACGTGGACCCTGGACCGGCGCTTCGAGCCCGCCGGGCGGGACGAGAAGGCTCACGAGGCCGCCGAGGCGGCCTACGCCCGCTGGCTCAAGGCCGTCGGCCGTGCCCGTTCCTGGGCGTGAACCGGTGCCGGTCGTGCCGGGCGCCGCGCGCGGCGGGGCGGTGCCCGGCCCGGTGGCGCTTCCAGCGGCTCATCGGCACGCGGTTCTTCGCGGCGTCGCGGGCGCGGTCCCGGACCTGGTCCCCGGCCCTCCGTACCGGGTTCAGGCCGAGCGCGGCGAGGTTGTCCCTGGCCGGGTGCCTGAGGGCCGCCGGGCCCTCGGCGAAGGCCCGCAGCACGTTCGTCGTCGCGGCGCGGACGAAGGCCCCGGCCCGGTCGGTGACGCCGTGGCCGCAGGCGGAGCCGCGCATCGCGCAGACCCAGCGCATCGTGCCCGTGCTGAACACGCCCGCGCCGCTCGGCGCGGTGTAGTAGGCGCTGTGCGCCGTCGTCGGCCTGCCGCTGCAGTCGACCGGGGAGACGGACAGGACCTCCATCGGGCGCGGCAGCGGCATCGTGGGCAGCACCTCGTCGGTCTCCACCCCCGCCAGGCCGGGGAAGGAGGTGCCGCGCCGTACGCCGGTCCCCTCGAAGACCCAGCTGTCGGGGGTGTGGACCACGTAGGTCGCCTCCGCCGGGAAGCAGGTGTACATCGGGCCGGTCAGTGAGCTCTCCGGCTCGGTCACCCGCCAGCGGTCGGTGGTCGGGTCGACCCTGCCGTCCTTGTGGCAGATGACCAGGCGGTTGGGGCCGAGCGGCGTCGAGGCGAAGCGGATGCGCCAGTAGACGGCGTTCGCGCCGAGGAAGGCGAGGTTGACGCCCTGGTCCCGCGCGTCCTCGACCGTACGGCGCATGCCGGCCGACCAGTACTCGTCGTGCCCGAGGGAGACCAGTCCCCTGGCCCCGTCGAGGATGTGCGGGTCGTCCTCCAGTTCGAGGCTGGTGATGTAGGCCAGCGGGGCTCCGCTGTGCTCGGCCACCTCGATCGCGGGGCGCTCCATGTCGAGGAACAGCCTGGCGCCCGAGGTGTCGTAGGGACGGTCGAAGCTGACGGCCGTCGACCTGTCCTCGAAGCCGCCCGGCCCCTGGTAGAGGCTGCGCCCGCCCCAGAGGTTGTAGGCCTGCCAGGTGGTGACGCCGTTGACGAGGACCAGGCGTCCCTCGGTCGAGGCCGACCGCACCGTGATCGGGACGAACCGCCTGCCGCCGGTCGAGGCCTCAAGGCGGATCAGGTAGGAGCCCTCCGGCCAGTCCGCGGTGTCGACGACCGGGCCGGGCCTCCAGTGGGCCGCGGTGACCGTGCGGGTCCCGGGGATCGTCCTGGCGGGCTCCTGGACCGTCCCCGGCAGCTTGTCCGACCGCCAGACCCTCCTGGCCCCGGCGCCGCCGTACCAGCCCATCCTGAAGGCGGTCGCGGTGTAGTGGGCGGCCGTGGTGGACACGCGCAGCCGGAAGGTCTGGCCGGGCAGCACGCTCACCTTGTCGGCGTAGCCCTCGATCTCATGCTCGCCGCCCCTGGGGGTGGCCTGCCAGAGCGGGTCGCCCGGCTTGGCGTTCTCGGCCACGGTCGGGTTCGGCTCCGTAGCCGTCGCCGTGGGCGCCGTGCCCTCCAGGGCCGCCCCGGCCGCCGCGGGTGAGCCCTTCACGGACAGCGCCCCGCCACCGGCCGGGGCGCCGGGGAGATCAGGGGCCACAGCCGCGGTGCCGGACACAGTGCCGGCCGCGGTGCCGGTCGCCGGGGCGCACCCGGCGACCGCCGCGACCGTGGTGATCACAGCCAGTGTGACCGTCAGATGAGTGAACGCTCGGAACATGACATCCAGCATGATCACGGGAACCCTCCCCACCGGGGAGGCCTGTCCGTGATCGTCCGGGGACTTGGCCGGATCTTGGTCCGCACGCGCCCCAGGACGTTCCAGGGCTCCTCAGGACGGTCTCAGGGCGACTTTCAGGGCAGGGTGAGCACGCACGCGGGGGTCCCGGTGGCGAACACCACGGGGTCGGGCTGCGGGACGCCGTCCTTGAGCACCAGCACGGCGACGCCGTCGGAACGCTGGTTGGCCACGTACATCCGGTTGTCGGCGATGGCGAAGTGCCTGGGCCACGACCCGCCGCAGGCGACCTCGGCGACCGGCTCCAGGGTGTGCGGGGACAGGACGGAGACCGTGTCCGGGCCCCGGTTGGCGACGTAGAGGAACCCGCCGGAGACCTCAAGGTGGGAGGGATAGTTCGTACCCGGCGCCGAGCTGGACGGGGCCGCGGCCACCTCGTTCCAGGCGTCGTCGTAGACACGGACCGTGCCGTCGAGCTCCCCTGCCACGTACCAGTGGTCCGCGAAACGGGTCATGTGCCGGGGACCCATGCCCGGCGCGAGCCGTACCGGGCCGTCGGGGTGGGGGACGACCCTGTCGTCGTCCGGGTCGGTGAGGTAGCGGCGCACCTCGTCGGCGCCCAGATCGGGCACGTAGAGGACGCCGTCGGCGCCGAAGACCGTCTGGTGGGCGTGGGAGCCGTCCCGGTAGGGGAAGGAGCACAGCTCGGTCAGCAGGCCCGCGGCCCCGACACGGTGCACGCTCACCGTGCCGTCGCCGTAGTTGGCCACCGCGAGCAGCCTCCCCGACGGGTCGACGGACAGGTGGCAGGGGAAGGAGCCGCCGCTCGGCCGCTGCCCGAGGGGCGTGGGGGCGCCCTCGCCGAGGGCGTAGACGCCGACGGTGCCGCGCTCGCTCTCCCCGACGGTGTACAGGATCGGGAGGCGGGGGTGGACCGCGAGGAAGGAGGGCCCGCTGGCGGGCGTGGTGCCGAGCCTGGTGAGACTGCCCAGCTCGACCACGGTGATCCCCGTGCCCGATCCCCCGGTGTCGGGGGTGTATCCGCCGATGTACGCGACCTCAGCCATCATGCTCCCGTCACTGGGTCGGGCGGCCCGGGCCGCCCGAAATCTTCAACCGTTCTCGGCCAGTCTGCGAACTTAGCGCAGCGACTCGGCCCCTGGGCACCCGGCTTTTCCCGGATGCGATCCCCTGTCCCGCTCGTGGCTCCATGCCCCTCGCGGGGGCCTTCATTGACCTGGACAACGGGAAAGTTGATCGTGTCAACCATGGAGAACCTCGTCGCGCGGATACGCGCGTTCAACCACTTCTACAACGAGGTCATCGGCGCTCTCCACCGGGACATGGTCAACACCCCCTACTCCCTCACGGAGGTGAGGGTCCTGTGCGAGCTCAACCTGCGGGACCGCATGGAGACCGGCGAGCTGCGGCGGCTGCTCGAACTCGACTCCGGCTACCTCAGCCGGATGCTGGGGCGCTTCGAGACCGACGGGCTGGTCACCCGTGAGCGCTCGCCCGCCGACGCCAGGCGGCAGATCGTCGCGCTGACCGAGGCGGGCAGGATCGCGTTCACGAACGTCGACGAGCGTTCGGCCGCGCAGGTCCGGGACCTGCTCGAAGGACTGACCGAGGAGGAGCGTGACCGGCTCGCCGCGAGCATGACGACGATCAGGGAGATCCTCTCCAGGAACAGGAGCGCGGCGCCGTACGTCATCCGTCCGCCCCGGCCGGGGGATCTGGGCTGGGTCGTGCAGCGGCACGGGGTGCTCTACAGCCAGGAGTTCGGCTGGGGCCTGTGCTTCGAGGCCAGGGTCGCCAGGCTCGTGGCCGACTACGCGGAGAAGTACGACCCGAGGCGGGAGGCCTCGTGGATCGCGGAGGTCGACGGCGACCGGGTCGGCTGCGTCTTCTGCGTCCGCAGGGACGACGAGACGGCCCAGCTCAGGCTGCTGCTCGTCGAGCCCTCCGCCAGGGGGATGGGCATCGGCGGGCGGCTCGTCGACGAGTGCCTGCGCTTCGCGGGCGAGGCGGGCTACCGGCGGATCATGCTGTGCACCAGGGACGTGCTGACCGACGCCCGGCGGATCTACCGCACGGCGGGCTTCGAGCGGGTCGAGGAGCACACCATGGGCGGCGTCGTCGAGGAGACCTGGGTCATGGACCTTTAGCCGGCCCCTTCCCGTAGTAATTCCTTCTATTTTGATAGGTATTTTATGGAGGGGATCCGGGCATCCACGGGGAAGGAGGCGACGGTGCGGTTCCACCGGGCCGTCAGCGGGGGAAGGGGCCGGTGATCTCGTAGGTGACGCCGTCGGTGCCCGCGGCGTCGTCCCGGCGGCCGCGCTGGGAGGAGAAGTACAGGCGGGCGCCGTCCGGGGAGAGGGCGGGGCCGGTGATCTCCGAACCGGGGTGCCCCTCGACCCGCAGGAAAGGGGCGGCCGTCCGCCCGGGACCGGCCAGGACAAGTTCCATGAGGTCCCCGGCCTCCGCGGTCTCGACGGTTTCGAGCCGTTCCCGCAGGGTGTCGTAGGCCCAGACCCGTCCGTCGTCGCCGCTGGCGAACAGGCACACCCCGGCCGAGTAGTGGCAGGCGCCTCCCCCCTGGAACCTGTGGGCCGCGTCCACCTGGTGGCGGGTCGCCTCAAGCAGCGCGGCGGGGTTGGGCACCCGCCGCCAGGCCGTCGAACCGTCGTCCGGCAGGACGCAGAGCACCTCCAGCCTGCCGGTCGTCAGGTCTCCCCAGCAGGCGGGGACGAACCGGTAGAGGCAGCCGTCCGGTTCGTCCTCCGTCAGGTAGACCACCCGGTTGACCGGGTCGCAGGCCGCGCCCGCGTGCCTGAAGCGGCCCATGGCCAGGCGCGGCATCGCGGCGCGCACGCCGTACGGGTCGCACTCGAAGACCTGCCCGCGCGCGGTCTCCTCGCACGAGAGCCAGGTCTTCCACGGGGTCGCGGCCCCGGCGCGGTTGAGGTCGGTCCCCGACAGCACGCGGTAGGCGCCGTGCACGCTCCCGTCGGGCCGGAACCTGATGGCGGTCGCGCCGCCGAGCAGCGGGATCTCCGAGTTGGACACGTAGACCCAGCCGTCCCCGTCGGGGAAGCAGGCGCCGTCGCCGGGGGCCGGGTGCCAGAGCACCCCGCCGACCCGGTGGCCGGTGCGGGCGACGACCCGGCTGGAGAAGCCCTCGGGCAGCACGACCCCGTTGGCGTCCGGGGGCCTCGGCGGGCCGTACGGGCCGGACAGCACGGCCAGGCCGCCGCGAGAGGCGTCCGCGCCGGCGGCGCCCCACCGCAGAGGTCCCGCGAAGGCCGTTCCCGGCGCGGGCTCCCCGGTGCGCACGAACGTACGGCGAAGCATCGCTCCTCCTCGTCACCTTCACGGTAGGCGGCCAGTCGATCGGACCCACGTGAACAGGGCGACTCCCCCCGCTCAAACTTTGCGGAAACCGGAGAGCAAGCGTTTCCCAAAACCGGGCGTTTCATGCCCGATGTCCCCGATCACCGCCACCCGGGCGTTCACAGTGGAGATCACACCGTCGTCAGAGCGGGGGCACCGTTGAGCGAGGGACTCACGTTCGCCGATCCGGCGGCCCGGGCCGTTCCCGCCGAGGGAGGCCGCCGGGCCCTGGTCCTTCTCGACGCGCCGGACCCCTCCTCTCAGGAGGCCCCCGCGCGTCCCGACGCCCGCCTGGCGGGCGCGCTGCGCGCCGAGGGCTTCGCCGTCGAGGCCGAGTACGGCCGGGGCGCGCGGTGGGACGGCGAGCGGGTGTGGGAGTTCCTGGGTTCGGCCAGGGAGGACGACCTGCTGCTGATCCGGCTGCCCTCGGACGGCGGCTGGACGTCCAGGCAGCTGGGAGCCATGATCGGCGCGTTCGGCAGGCGGGTCGGCCGGTCACTGGCCACGGCCGTGCTGCTGGTCGTCGACTTCGGCTGGAGCGCCCTGGAGGAGACGGCCTCCCCCGTGCGGCGGCTCGCGGTCGCCGGTGAGCCCAGGATGGCCGCGGCGGCCCTGACACTGACGCTGAAGGTCGGCGAGGCGCCGAGGGGGCCCGCGCGGAGCCTGACGGACGTGATCGCGGAGGGGCTGGCGACCAGGGCCGCCGACCTCGACGGCGACGGCGTGATCACCGTCGGCGAGCTGCACGCCTACGCCCTGGAGCGCTACGCGGCGGCCTGCGCCGCCCGCGTCCCCATCCTGATCGCCTACGGCGCCGTGGCCGACGTCCCGCTGACCGGCGGTCCCGGCCCGGCCCGGGCCGTCCCCGCCGCCCTCGCGCGGGCCGCCGCGGGACTCGGCGGCGCCGTGGCGCCCGCGTCGGGGTTCGAGGTCGTCAGGCGCGTCTACGAGCTGCACCTGAGCGAGGCGGGCAGACGGCTGCTGCGGGTGGCCTCGCTGCTGGCCGAGGACGAGTCGGTCGAGGAGGTCTTCGGCGACGCGTCCGAGCTCGGCCGGTGGGGGCTGCTCGGCGAGCGCACCACGTTCGCCCACCCGGACGTGCGGGCCTTCGGCTACTCACGGCTGACGCCCGCCGAGCGCGCGCAGACCTCCGCGCTGCTGCGCCGCAGACGGGCGGGGCTGCGGGCCGTACCGCCGAGGGCCCGGCTGACGGCCGACCGGTGGACCACGCAGGACCAGCTCGGGCACCGGCTCTACGCGGAGGCCGTGGCCGCGTTCGTCAGGCACCCGGAGACCCGGCCCCCGCTCACCATCGGCGTCAAGGGGCCGTGGGGGGCGGGCAAGACCTCCCTGATGCGGATGATCCAGGACCTGCTGGACCCGGGGGCCGCGGGGAACACCCCGGCGAGGATCCACCTGCCGGGAATCGGCCCGCCCGGCGCCCGTGCGGGCAGGACGCCGACCAACGCCGAGGTGCTCGCCCACGCGGGACGGCGCCGGGCGGAGGACGGGGAGGGCGCGGTGCGCGCGGAACCCGGCCACCTTCCCGTACGGCAGGCCGACTGGCGCCCGACCGTCTGGTTCAACCCCTGGATGTACCAGAACGGCGAGCAGGTCTGGGCCGGGCTCGCCCACGAGATCATCAGCCAGGTCACCGAGCGGCTGCCGAGGGCGGAACGGGAGCGTTTCTGGCTGCGGCTCAACCTGGCCAGGATCGACAGGGAGGCGGTCCGGCGGCGCGCCTACCGGCTGGCGCTGACCCGGCTCGCGCCGCCCGCCCTCTGCCTGGTCGCCGGGCTCGTGCTGACCGGCGCGCTGCTGGCGGCCTCGGCGCTGCTGCCCGCCGCCGGAGAGATGATCCGGCACCTCGCCGCCGCCGTCGGCACCGTGGGCTCGGCCGGTGTGCTCGGGGCGGGAGCCGTACGGCTGGCGCGGTTCTTCGGCGAGTCGGCCGACAACGCCTTCGCCGAGCTGGTGCGCAGGCCGGACCCGCTGGCCCGGGACGCGGGCGGGCTCTTCGCCGAGGCCGTGACCGGCCCCGGCTACCGGTCCAGGACCGGGTTCCTGCACCTGGTGCAGACGGACATGCGGCACGTGCTCGACCTGGTCGCCACCGAGGAACGGCCGCTCGTGGTGTTCGTCGACGACCTCGACCGGTGTTCGCCGGGGACGGTCGCGCAGGTCATCGAGGCGATCAACCTGTTCCTCGCCGGTGAGTTCCCCAACTGCGTCTTCGTGCTGGCGATGGAGCCCGAGGCGGTGGTCGCGCACGTCGAGGCCGCCTACCGGGACCTGACGGAGGCGAGGCCCGCCTCCGGGGCCGGGCTGGGATGGCGGTTCCTGGAGAAGATCGTGCAGCTGCCGCTGAGTGTGCCGCTGCTCGACGACGCCGACCGGCTGCCCGCCTTCGTCCGGGCCCTGCTGGGCGTGCCCGACCCCGCGGAGGGGCAGGACGCACCGTTCGTCGCGCCGCCGCGCTCCCCCGCCGACCCGCCGATCGCCGACCCGCTGCCCGGCCCGGCGGAGCCGCCGGACCCGGTCCAGGTGAGCCGTCTTGAGGAGGCGATCTGGGCGCTGCGGCCCACGGCCACGACCCTGGACGAGGCGGCGAGGCTGGCGCAGGAGAGGCTGGGCGTCGAGAGCCGCGACATGGTCGGCGGCCTGTCCTCGGCGGCGCGCGAGGCGGCCGACCGGGTCTTCGACGACCTCTACAGTGACGAGAACGCCTACCGGGCGATCGAGTTCGTGCTGCCCGCGCTGACGTTCTCCAACCCACGGCAGATCAAGCGCTATGTGAACGTCTTCCGGTTCTACTCGTTCCTGACCTACCGCCGGGCGCTGGCCGGGGCGGCGCCCGCCTCCGACGCCGAGGTCGCCAAGCTCGCGGCGCTGACCGTCAACTGGCCGCACCTGCTGTCGTCGCTGGTCACCGAGGCCGGGGGGCCGAGCGCGCTGGAGGGCCTCGAAGGCGCCGCGGGCACCGGCGACGACAGGATCTGGGAGCGGGCCGTACGGCAGGCGGGCCTGACGGGCGAGGGCCTCGGCGGCCCCAGGGACTCCTGGGGCGCCGAGCTCGACGCCCTGCGCGAGCTGCTGGCGCGGCCGCACCCGATCGCGGGGCTGGCCCGTCACCTGCTCTGAACGGCTCTCAGGACCCCTTGCCGAGGCGGGGCAGGCGGCGGATGGGCCAGGCGACGACGAGGGCCGCGGCGCAGCCAAGGGCGATCACGGCGGCGGCCAGCAGCATGTCCCTGATGCCGAACAGCGCGCTGGCGGGACCGGCGATCGCCTGGCCGAACGGGACGGCCAGGATCGACCCGGCGATCTCGTAGGCCGCCACCCGGTTGAGGCGGTCGGCGGGGATGTGGGTCTGCACGGTCGTGGCCCACTGGACGCCCCAGAACGCCCAGCCGAGGCCGCTGACGCCGTAGCCGAGCATGAGCAGCGGCAGGGAGGGGACCAGCGCCGCCGCCAGCGGCATCAGCGGGAAGAGGAACATGGCGACCGCGCCGCCGAACAGGGGACGGGAGGGGCGCAGCCTGAGCGCGGCCAGCCCGCCGAGGACGCAGCCCGCCCCGAACGCGGCCTCGGCGAAGCCGAACGCCGCCTTGCCGTGCGCGGCGATGATGGAGGCCGCGCCGAGCGGGGTGATCGGCCCCCAGACGAACACCCCCAGCACCCACCAGATCAGGATGACCCCCCACAGCCAGGACCGGGAGCGGAACTCCTTCCAGCCGGTGCGCAGGTTCTGCAGGGTCGTGGCCGACCGGTCGACCTCGAAGGCGGGCAGCCGCAGCGCCACCAGGCAGATCCCGCTGACGGCGAAGGTCGCGGCGTCGATGGCGAACACCCAGCCCGCCGAGGTCACGGCCAGGAGCGTTCCGGCGATGGCGGGACCGGCCATCGTGGACAGGCCCTCGCTCACCTTCAGCACCCCGTTGGCCTGCTGCGGGTCTGCGGCGACCTGCGGCACCAGGCTGGAGACGCCCGGCTGGAACATCGCGGTCGCCATCCCGCCGAGCACCGAGGTGACGATGACGAACCACACCGGCGGATGTCCGAGCCCCAGATAGAGCGCGAGCGAGCCCTGGATCAGAAACCGGGCCGCGTCCGAGCCGATCATCAGCGGGCGGGGGTGGAACCGGTCCGCCAGCACTCCGCCGAACACCACGAAGAGGGCGAAGGCCCCCATCCAGGCGGCCAGTGCGAACCCCGCACCGCTCACCCCGTAGCCGAGGGAGAGCATCGCGACCGAGAGGGCGACCGGGAACATCGCGTCGCCCAGCATCGACACGATGCGGGCGACGAAGTAGAGGCGGAAGTTCCTGGTCCACAGACGGGTAGGGGCCGCGACGGGGGGAAGCACGCGGGCACTGTGTCAGAAACCGGCTATTCCGACAACCCTTTTTCTTGGCGACAAATCACCCATAACCCCTAAGTCGCGCCCCATGTACGGCGGGGCGCGACCGGCCGTCCCGGACTCAGTCTCCGGAGGTGGCCGGGGCGGTGACGTGCCGGGCGATCACCTCGTCGAGCCGGGCGACCGCGGGCCGCCAGTCGGCGGGCGGTTCGTGACAGCGGGTGGCGCTCCTGCCGTGGTACTCCAGGGTGTAGGTGAAGTGGTCGGGGACGTCACAGCCCGCCGTGGAGGACGACCACGTCCTGATGTGGTCCAGCCCCTGCCGCAGGGAGCCGAGCTCGGCCGGGGTGAGCCTGAAGGTCCTGGTGGCGCCCGCCGAGCCGCCGCGGGCCAGGCCGTTCCCGTCGACGACGAGCGTCTGGCGGATCCCGGCGAAACCGCCGGTCTTCCGGTAGGAGATCGTCCCCCAGGGGGCCTCGGCCGCGCCGCCCCCCGGAACGCCGGCCCGCGCGGGCACCGGGCCCATCGTCGCCGCCGCCAGGATCGCGGCGGCGAGCAGGTGTCTCACCATGACGTCTCCCCTCGTCGATGTGGAACGTTCCATAGTTCGTCGGGAACCCCGGGACAAGGCTCTCGGCGACGACCGCGGAAGACCATCCGCCGCGCCGGTCACCCCCGGATCGCCGCGAGCGCCCAGGACGGCCCCCACCCGAGACCGTGATCCCGCGGACGCGTCGTACGGGTGGAGGAGATCCTTCGACGGACCTGCCCGCGGAACGACTCCGCACACCGACCGCCGCCGATCTCCCCGCCGCCTTCCACGGCCCCGGCCCTGTTTTCCAGGCGGGAATTCCCCCGGCCGGGGAAAGGCGCGTTTCCCGATGCCCCCGAGTGGCCGAGGCGTCGCCGAAGACGAGATCCGGACCGCCCGGCGACCACCGAGTCGCCCATGGCGAACTGGCGAAACGCCCCGACCGCCCTTCGGGTAACCGGCCACCCGAAATGCCTTTCCGGGTGGGCGAAAATCCGGTCGGATATTCGGGAAAACCGGCCTACCGGAAAGAATTCCCTCCCGGCCGAAAGCGTCATTTCACGAGCCTTCGCGAGGCCCTTTCATCACCGTGCCGACTACCCACAGTCACCACAGGCAAGCCGAAAGTAAGGATAAAAGCTGCTTTTACCCCTCTTGCGATGGCCGGATTCGGCGATCTATGGTTCTCCCCGAAAACGACAACCGTTTTCACCGTCGAAAGGAGAACCATGAACACGGATCTCGGCTTCGAGGAGCTGACCTCCGCGGCGGCGCTGCCCGCCTTGCAGGGACCGGGCACCAACGCCCTCGTCCACACACCGTTCGGCTTCGAGGAGCTGGCTCCCGCCACGGCGCTGCCCGCTCTCCAGGGGCCGGGCACCAACGCCCTCGTCCACACCCCCTTCGCCTGGAACGCCTGAGTTCCAGAACGGACGGCCCGCTCCCAGTGCGGGCCGTCCGCCCATCCCATCCTTCCCCCTTTGTGAGTCGCGGAGAAGAACAGCCCATGGAGTCCATCACCCCCGGCCACCACCTGTACGTCGGCCCGGACGGGACGTGGCGCTCGTGCGACGAGAACGAGCGGTTCACCCGCCTGACCGGCCGGGCCGACCTGCTCGAACGCATGCGTGAGCAGTCCTACCTTGGCGGGAACGCCCCCGACCTCGAACCGCTGGCCACCGCTCTGCGCGAGCGGGGCGTGCTCACCGACGCTCCCTCCGGGAGCGAGGAGCCGCTTCGGGTGTGCGTGCGCGGGGACGGGCCGGTGGCCGCCGAGACCGTACGGCTGCTCGCCGGCACGGGGAACGCGCTCGCCGTGGACGACCCGGCCGCGGCGGACGCGCTGGTCGAGTGCGCGGGCTGGCTCCCTGACGGGCGTTGGCTGCGCCTCGACGACGACGGAGCCGTCAGGCACCGCTGCCACGTCGAGGGCCGCAGGCTGGTCGTCGGCCCCATGACCGTGCCAGGCCGTACCGCCTCCTACCGGGACCTGCGGGGACGCAGACTCGCCGCGGCGGCGCTGCCCGACGAGCTGGCCGGGCTGTGGACCTACCTCGACGAGGGCGCCGCCGGTACGGTGCCGCTTCCGCCGGTGCCGTGGCCGAACCCCGGCGCGATCGCGGTCGCCGCAGGCCTGCTGGTCAACGACCTGCTGACCTGGTGGACCGGTGACCTGCCCGCCACCGCGGGGCTCCAGCTCGTGGTCGATCCGGCCTCCGGACGGGTCGACCGGCACCCGGTGCTGCCGCTGCCGGTCCGATGAACCGGTTCAACCTGCGGCTGCCCGGCTGGGACGGCACCCTGCTCGCCCTCGACGTCCGCCTGCCGGACCCTTCCTCGTGGCCCGTCCCCACCGTCGTCACCCGCACTCCGTACGGGCGAGGCCGTCACCTGGCGGAGGGGGCGGGGTGGGTCAGCCGCGGCTTCGGCTACGTGGTCCAGGATGTGCGGGGACGCCACGACTCCGATGGCGCCTGGGAGTGCTACCGCAACGAGCGCGGCGACGGCGCCGCCCTGGCCGACTGGATCACCGCCCAGGAGTGGAGCGACGGCCGGCTGGTCGGCTACGGCGGTTCCTACGGCGGGTACACCGCCTGGGCGCTGGCCGTCGAACGCCCCGAGACGGTGCCCGCGGTGGTGAGCATGGGTCCGTCCATGGCGCTGCACCGCACCAAGTTCGAGGACGGCGTGCTGCGGCTGGCCGAGCACGCGGCCTGGTGGCTCGAACGCGCGGACAGCCGTACCAGCAGGGACGGCCTCGCCGCCTTCCTCCTCAAGGAAGGAGACGCGCTGGCCCGTCTGCCGGTGACCGGCCTGCCCGAACGGCTCGGCGTGCGCCTGCCAGGCTGGGCCGGGGTCGTCCTGCGGGGTCCTGACCACCGCCCCGCCGAGGAGATCACCGAGGAGGAGCTGGCCGCGCTGCCCACGGCGGGGCTGCACGTCGGCGGCTGGTACGACCTGCTGGCCGACGAGACCGTCCTGCACTGGCGGACGGTCGGCTCCGCCCGCACCCCGCGCCCCCCGCAGCGGCTGATCATGGGACCGTGGGGGCACGACCTCGCCTTCACCGGACGGACCCGGCACATCGACCGGGAGCACGGCCCCCAGGCGCTGTTCGACCTGGGCGCGGCGCAGGTCGCGTGGATCCGCGCCTGCCTGGCGGGCGAGGACCCCGGCCCTGACATGGTCCTGCCCGTCGGCGGAACCTCCTGGCGGCCCTGGCCGGCCACGACCCGCGAACGCGTCCTGCACGCCCACCCCGGTAAGGGTGTCGACGAGGTTCCCGGGGACGGCTCGCCCGATGGAAGACTTGAGGAGGTCCCCGGGATCGGTCCGGCCGGCGCCTTCGTGTACGACCCGGCCGACCCGTGTCCGTCCCTGGCCCCCGGCACCGACCGCCGCGCCCTGGACGGGCGGCCCGACATCCTGCGCTTCAGCACTCCGCCGCTGACCGCGCCGCTGTCGTTCACCTCGGTCGCCGTCCACCTGGACGTCACCGCCTCGGCCCCCGACGCCGACTGGATCGTACGGCTCGCCGAGCACACCGTGGACGACCAGGTGTTCGAGCTGGCCAGGGGCAGGGCGGCGAGTTCGGGACGTCTGGCGCTCAGCCCGGTCTGGGCGTGCCTGCCCGCCGGATCCCGGCTCCGCCTGGAGATCACCGGCAGCGACTTCCCGCGCCTGGCCCGCTCCCTCGGCACCGGCGCCGACCGCCACACGACCACCGCGACGGCCCCCGTCCGCCAACGGGTCCGCGCCGCCCGCCTGGTCCTGGAGACCCCGAGAAGCCCGCAAGACCTGGAGAACGCGTGAACAACCCGGAAGACCTGCTGGTCGACTCCCGTACCGGCGTGCTGACCGCGCTGGAACCACAGCCCCGCCGCCCCGGCCTGCCCCGCTGGTGGACCGGATACGGCGCCGCCGTCGCCGACACCCGGCGGTTCGCCCCCTGGACCGCCGACCGGCACGGGTTCGGCGCGACCGTCGGCGACCCGTCGCACGCCCGCGCCGCGGCGCTCGGGGAGGCCGTCGAACGCTACTGCGGCAACGCCGTCCCCTCCGGGCTCACCGTCTCCTCCTGGCGTGACCTGACCGAGGCGGCCCTGGACCCGGAGACGATCCCGCTGTACTCGGCCGCCCAGTACCGCGAACCCGGTTTCCCCTTCGTCCCGTTCACCCGGGACCTGCCGGTCGCCTGGACTCCGGCGCGGGACATGCGTGACGGCTCCCGGGTGCTGGTTCCCGCGTCCCTGGTCTGGCTCGACTACTTTCACGGTCCTCGTGCCGCCGAGCCGCCGACCCACGCCCTGCCGTACTCGGGTATCGCCACCGGGCGCGGCCGGGAGCACGCGGAGCGGGCGGCCCTTGAGGAGCTGTTCGAGCGGGACGCCACCACGATCTGGTGGTCGAGCGGGGCCGCCTGCGAGGCCGTGGCCGATCCGGAGACGGTCACCGCGGCCCTCGGCGACGGGAGACAGGAACCACGGGTCCGGCTGCTGGCCGTACCGTCACCGTTCGGTGTGCCGGTGATGGCGGCCTTCCTTGAGGACCTCGCCGGCGGGATCGTGGCCTTCGGCAGTGCCTGCCGGGCCACTCCCCGTGAGGCGGCGGCGAAGGCGCTGGTCGAGGCCTTCGGCCTGTACTCCCTGACGCTCCAGCTCGCCGACCCGCGGGGCGCGGTGTGGCAGGCCGTGGCCGCCGGAGTGCTTGAGGAGCACGTGTTCCGGCCCTACCGGGCCGACCGTTCCTACCGGGACGCCTTCCGCCCGGACTACCGCGACCTGACCGACCTGCCCGCCGTCGCGCAGCTCTACCTCGACCCGCGCATGCAGGGCGAACCTCTGGCCCGGCTGCGCGCGGCTCCCGGCCCCCACCTGGACGACCTGCCCCCGGCCGATGCGGCGAGCTATCTCGACCGGCTGGCAGGGGCCGGGCTCACCGCCTACAGCGTGGACCTGACCACCCCCGACGTGGCCGCGACGGGGTTGTGCGTGGTGCGGGTCCTGGTGCCCGGCCTGGTGGGAAACGCCCCACCGGCCTTCCCTCTGCGCGGCGGCGGGCGCCTGTACGAGGTGCCGGAAAAGCTCGGCCTCACCTCCCGCGTCCTGGACGAGGACGACCTGTTCCCCCACCCTCTCCCCCTGGCCTGACATGACTGCTCCCACCGCCCTGGAAACAGGGGCGTACTCCTCGCTGCTCGACTCCCGCACCGGGATCGTCCGCTCCCTGGTCCGCTCCGCCGCTCCCGGCCATCTACCCGCCTCGTTCGAGCTGGTCACCGCGGTGCTCTCGGACACCACCAGGTTCGGCCCGTGGCCCTGCGACTCCGCGGGTGCCGGATACGCCTTCGCCGACCCGCAGGCCGCGCGCGGCGCGGCGTTCGGCGAAGCCGCGGAGCGCTACTGCGGCAACCTCGTCCCTCCCCGGCTGGTCCTGGCCTCCCACGCCGACCTGACCGCCCAGGGGGCCCGTGCCCTCGACCCCGAGGACCTGGCGCTGTACTCCCCCGCCCAGCACGCCGTCCCCGGTTTCCCCCTGGCGCCGTTCACCCGTGACCTGCCGGTCGAATGGACGGAGGCGGTCGACCTGCTCGACGGCCGGGGGACGCTCGTGCCGGCGGGGCTGGTGTGGGTGTCGTACTTCTCCGCCGACGTCACCCCGCCGACGCCCCGCGTCAACCCGGTCATCCAGGCCGGACTGGCCGCCGGGCCGACGCGTGGGTACGCCGTCCGGGGCGCTCTGTACGAGATCGCCGAGCGCGACGCCATGACGCTGGCCTGGCACGGGCGGGCCGGGCTGCGCGCGCTGACCCCGCCGCCCTGGCTGGCCGACTTCGCCACCGGGCCGCTGCGGCGGCTGCACGTGCGTTTCCTCGGCTTCCCCACCGCCACCGGGCTGCACGTGACCGGTGCGCTGGTCCGCGACCGGGAGACCGGCCATCTCACTCTCGGCATGGGCGTACGGCGCGACGCCCAGGAGGCGATGGTCAAGGCCTACGGCGAGGCGTTGCAGTTGCAGTTGTTCACCGCCGGGCTCGACGACCCCGCGGGGCCGTACTGCCAGGTGGCCGCCGACCCGCGCAGTCCCCTGAAGCCGTGGCGGGCCGACCGTGCCTACGGCTCGTCCTACCGGTCCGACCTGGCCGACGTCGTGGACTACGGCTGCCACCTCCAGCTGTACCTCGACCCGGCCGTCCAGGAGGAGTTCGAGGAGGAGCTCGCCGAGGCGCTGGCCGAGCACGTACCCGCCCGGGCGGTGCCACCACCCGGGGACACCCGCGAGCTGGCCGTACGGCTGGGCCGTCAGGCGCTGTGCGCCGAGGTGACCACCCCGGACGTGCGGGAGGCGGGCCTGCGCGTGGTGCGGGTCGTGGTGCCCGGCACCTACTCCAACACCGCGGCCGGACTGCCGTTCCTCGGCGGCACCCGGCTGGCGGAGACCCTGGGCGGCCGTCCCCGCCGTCGCCTGCCTCTGCCCCACTAGAGAGAGTCTCCCTTGGCCTCCTCCCGTCTCATCTCCGTGCGACGCCACCCGCTGGCGGTGGCGCTGCTGCTGGTCGCGGTCCCGCTCGCGATGGTGGCCGCCGTCAGCCTCGGCGCCGTCGACCTGCCCGCCGCGGATGTGTGGCACACGGTTGTCGCCCACCTGACGACCGGGCGGCGTCCCGCGGACGTCAGCGGCATCGACGACGAGATCATCTGGAACTCCCGGGCCCCGAGGACCGTCCTGGCCCTCGTCGCCGGGGCCGGGCTCGCCGTCGCCGGAGCCGTGCTGCAGGCGGTGGTGCGCAACCCGCTGGCCGACCCCTACGTCCTGGGGGTCGCCTCGGGGGCGTCGCTGGCCGCGGTCGCGGTCATCACCCTGGGCGGCGTCGCCGGGCTCGGCGTGCCGGGGGCGGCCTTCGTGGGGGCGTGCGCCACGCTCGCCCTGGTGCTGCTGCTCGGCAGCAGGCGCGGCACCCTGGCGCCGACCCGGCTGATCCTGGCCGGGGTCGCCCTGTCCTACCTGCTGCAGGGGGCCACCGGCTACCTCCAGTTGCGCGCCCAGCCCGGTCAGCTCTCCGGCATCCTGTTCTGGCTGCTCGGCTCGGTCTCCGGCGCGGGCTGGGACGACCTGACCGTGCCGTGCGCGGTGGTCGTGGCCTGTACGGCGTGGCTGACGGCGCAGGGCAAACGGCTCAACGCGATGCTGCTCGGCGACGAGACGGCCGCCATGCTCGGCGTCGCCGTACACCGGTTCCGATTGACGCTGCTGGCCGTCGCCGCGCTGTTGACGGCGGCCGTCATCTCGGTCGCCGGGGGCATCGCGTTCGTTGGGCTGATCGTGCCGCACACCGTACGGCTGCTCGCGGGCCCCGACCATCGCCGCGCCCTGCCGCTGGTCGCGCTGGGCGGCGGCCTGTTCCTGGTCCTCGCCGACCTGGCCGCCCGCATCCTGTCACCGCCGCTCGAACTTCCGCTCGGCATCCTGACCGCCGCGATCGGTGCGCCGTTCTTCCTGTGGCTGCTGCGCAGGGAAGGGCCGGTGTCCTGATGCGAGTGGAGGTCACCGGCCTGAACCTGCCGCTCGGCGGGGTCGAGGGGGTCGCGCTGCGGGTCGAGCCCGGCGAGTTCGTCGGACTCATCGGCCCGAACGGCAGCGGCAAGTCCACGCTGCTGCGCGCGCTGTACCGGGCGCTGCGTCCGGACGACGGCACGGTGCTGGTCGGCGGAGACGACGTGTGGCGAGCCCTGACGGCCCGTGAGTCCGCCGGGCGGATCTCCGTCGTGGCCCAGCACGGCGGGGACGGCTTCGACTTCACCGTCGCCGAACTCGTGGCCACCGGCCGTACCCCGCACCGGACCTCGCCCTCGGCCGACCGGGAGATCGTCACCGCCGCCCTCGAACGGGTCGGGATGACCGGTATGGCCGAGCGCCTGTACTCGACGCTGTCCGGAGGGGAACGGCAGCGGGCGCTGCTGGCCCGCGCCGTGGCCCAGCGGGGCGCCCTGCTCGTGCTGGACGAGCCGACCAACCATCTCGACGTCAACGCGCAGTTCGAGCTGCTCGGCCTGGTCCGTTCCCTGGGCGTGACGACGCTGGCGGCGCTGCACGAGCTGAACCTCGCCGCCGCCTACTGCGACCGGCTCTACGTACTTGAGGCGGGCCGGATCGTCGCCCACGGCTCCCCCGGCGAGGTGCTGACCCCGGCCCTGCTCGCCGAGGTGTTCGGGGTCCGCTCCCACCTGGGCGTCAACCCGCTCACCGGCCGGCCGAACCTCACCTTCGCCCCGTTGAAGGACACCCTCAAGGAAACTGGAGACCCCCGATGAGAACGCCACGAACGGCCCTGTGCGCCCTGGCCCTCCTCGCCCTGTCGGCGGGCTGCGGCGCCGGCCCCGCCACATCCGCCGCCCCCTCGGCTCCGCGCGGTGAGGGCGTCTTCCCCGCCCAGGTCGTCAACTGCGGGCGGAGTGTCCAGGTGGACAGCCGGCCGAAGCGGATCGTGTCGTTCTTCCCGTCCAACACCGAGTTGCTGCTCGCCCTGGGGGTCAAGGACCGGCTCGCCGGCCAGGTGTGGGCCGGCCAGTCGGCGCCGAAGCCGGCCTACGCCGCCGACTACGCCGGGGTCAAGGTCCTGTCCGGGGGTGAGGTGTCGAAGGAGACGCTGCTGGCCGCCCGTCCCGACTTCATCCTGGCCGACGGGGAGTACAACTTCGACGGCAGGAAGCTGCCGACCATCGCCGAACTGGCCGCGCTGGGCGTGCCCGTCTACGTCGACGCCGCGTTCTGCCCGGGGACCACCGGCTCGGCGACCCTCGCCGACATCGGGCGCGACCTCGACGCCCTCGGCGGGCTGCTCGGCGTGCCCGGACAGGCCGCAGGCGCCAAACGCGACGTCACCAGGGCCCTTGACGGCCTGCGTCGCCGCCTCGACGGACACGCCCCGGTGCGCACCGCCATGGTGCAGGTCTTCGACAGGCAGCTGTACGGCCTGGCGGGCGGCCTGTACTCCGACATCCTGCGCGTCGCGGGCGGCGCCAACGTGCTCGACGGGCTGATCCCCCCGGGCAAGAACTTCGACGTCGTCTCCGTGGAGGCCGTCGCCAAGGCAGACCCGGAGACGATCGTCTACCACTACACCGACGAGGCCGACCGCGCCTCGGCCGAGAAGTGGCTGCGTGAGCACCTGGGGCAGACCAGGGCGGTCAGGAACAGCCGCCTGGTCGCCACGCCCGCCGCCGACTACTCGGGGCTGCGTGCCGTTGACGGCGCCCAGGCGATCGCCCGCGCCCTGCACCCGGACGTGTTCTGATGCGCCGTTACCTCGCCGCCCGGATCATCTCGTGGGCCGGGTCGTCGATCACCCTTGTCGCGTTGCCGATGCTGCTCTACCAGCGCACCGGTGACGCCGCCCTGACCGGCCTGCTCACCGCCATGGAGGCGGTCCCCTATCTGCTGCTCGGCCTGCCCGCGGGGGCGCTCGCCGACCGGTGGGACCGCCGCCGTGTGCTGACCCTCACCAGTCTGCTCAGCGCGCTGCTGGTGGCGAGCGTCCCGCTGGCCGCCGCGCTGGGGCTGCTCACCACGCCGCACCTGTTCGTCGTGGCCGCGGCGACCGCCTCGTCCTTCGTGTTCTTCGACGCCGCCGCGTTCGGCGCGCTGCCCGCGCTGGTCGGGCGGGAGGGGGTGGCCAGGGCGACCGGCGTCCTGATGACCTGGAGCACCCTGGTCTCGCTCGTCGGCCCCGCCCTGGCGGGGGTGTTGGTCGCCGCGACCGGCGCGGCCCCGGCGATGGGGCTGGACGCGCTGAGCTACGTGGCGGCGGCGCTGCTGCTGGCCCGGCTGCCGCCGGCCAATCCGGGGCCCAGGCCTCGCCGTGATCTGCGCGCCGAGGTCCTCGACGGCGTCCGCTACATCCGCGCCCACCCGGTGGTCGGGCCGCTGACCTTCCTCGGCGTCGGCAACAGCCTCGCCGAGGGGGCCGTGATGGGGCTGCTGGTCGTCGTGGCGGTCCAACGGCTCGGCCTCGGGCCCGCCGATCCGGCGATCGGCCTGCTGTTCGCCGCGACGGCGGCCGGCGCCATGGCCGCGGGCCTGGCCGTACCCCGGCTGCGGCTGCGTTTCGGCACCCCCGCGATCTCCCTCACCTCGTTGACGGCCGTGGGGATACTGCTGGTGGTGTGGGCCCTGACCGAGCACCTGGTCGTGGGGCTGGTGGTGCTGGCCGTCTGGCAGGCGGCCAACAGCCTGGTCAGTCTGAACGGCATCATCGAACGGCAGGAGCGGACCCCCGACCACCTCCAGGGCAGGGTCAACACCACCGCCAGAATGATCGCCTGGGGCGGGCAGCCCGCGGGAGCCGCCCTCGCCGGGCTCCTGGCCGAGCTGACCTCTCCCCGTACGGCCCTGCTGACGACGGCGGTGGCCGTACTGCTGTCGCTTCTCCTGCCTCCGGCACGTGCCCTGGCCCGGCAGGCTCCCTTGGCGTCGCGGGACTGAACGAGGATTCCGGCCACGATGGAAATCCTCCGGCTGGAAGCATCCCTGACTACTCCCATAAAGTGCAGATTTCGGGCCATATCAGGAAAATTCAGCATCGAGTCGAGCAGCCCATATTCCTCTTTACGGAAATATTGATCTTGTTATATTTTGATATTAAGACCGGTATTCCTCGGGGGCGGGTCATCCAGTGACGGATACAGACGAGGACATATGGCCAAACAGCTCGTACGGTGGGAGATCGACGGCGGAACGGTGGTCGTCGAAACGGACGAGGAGTACGTCACGGACTGGGTCCCGGTCTCCTCGACCGGTGACCGGGTCATCTACGACGCGAGACAACGCTTCGAAGAGGCCCTCAAACACGTCAGGGGCGCGGCGGAGACCGCCCTGAGGACCTTCCGTGAGAGCGCGATCGGCCCGGACGAGGTCGAGGTCGAGTTCGGCGTGAAGCTGGGCACGGAGGCGGGGGCCGTCATCGCCAAGGCGTCCGTCGAGGGGAACCTCACCGTCAGGGTCAAGTGGTCGGGGACGCACAACCACGAGCACCGCGGATGAGCCGTGCTCACCACGTGGCGGGCCCGGATCACCGGGAAACGTGACCGGTCACTGGTCACGGGCGCGGGCGTCCTGGTGGACGCCGGGCACCTGCTGACCTGCGCGCACCTCGTGTGGGGCTGCTCGGACCTCACCGTCAGCTTCGTGCAGACGGGCCGGGGAGACCTCCAGAACATCCCCGTGGGCGTCTCGTACACGGGTCCCTGGCGGCGTCCCGGAGACCCCGGCGACATCGCCGTTCTCGAACTGCCCGAAAAGGTCGATCTCTCTCCGGCCAGGTTCTCTCTCCGGCCCGGCACCGCCGCCGAGTTGAACGCTCACGGTTTTCCGAGGGACGCGGGTCCTTTCGGATCGGTTCTCCGGCTACGGGTGACCTCCTCACACGGAATCGGTGAATGGCTGCACATCGAGGCCGCCACGGGTCACGCGGAGTTTCCCCGGGAGGGGTTCAGCGGTTCCGGCGTATACGAGGAAAACAGCGGCGAGGTCCTCGGCGTGATCTCGGACGCCTCACACGCCGAGAGCCGTCGCACCGGCCGCATGATTCCCGTCGAGACGATCCGCCGCCACTGGGAGGACATCGACGACCTCCTCGACCTCCCCTGGCTGTCCAGGGACGCGCGGGTCCGGCTGCGGGCGGTCGTCCACGGCGCCGGGACCGGCGCCGACCTCACGGAACTGGTCATGGGGACCTTCCCCGGCATTCCCCGGCCGAGGGACCTCCGCTCCCCGTGGGACGCCATCAGGTTCGTCGCCGAGGAGCTCCGCGCGGAACCTCACGGAGACGACCGGCTCACCAGGATCGTCACCGCCCTGTCCACGCGGCTGGCCGGCCCCGGTGTCCGGGCCGGGCTGCAGGAGTGGCTCAGGACCGCCCCGAGCTCTCCCCCGCCGGGGGAGGAGGCCACCGGTCCCGCCTTCTTCCTCTCCTCCTGCGCCGAGGACGCCGCCTACGCGGAGCGGCTCGGCGAGTACCTGCGTCTCCAGGGGGTGCCCGTGTGGCACGACGCCCATGTGAGGTGGGGCGACGACTCCGTCGAGGAGACCAGGCGGCGCATCTCCCAGGCCCTGGGCGTCATCGTGCTCGTCTCACCCGACGCCGAGAGATCCAGCCGGGTGATCGGAGAGGTCCTGGAGGGCCAGCGGCGCAACCGCAGGTTCTTCCCCGTCCTCCTGCGCGGGGAACCCCTCTACATCCTCGGCGCCACCCGGCACTGTGACGCCCGCGACGGCGCGATGCCCGGCGAGGACTACCTGCGCGTCCTGCGGGAGGTCCGTGACGCGGCCACCGGGACGGCTCCCCCGCCACCCGCAGAACCGCCTCGGAGAACACCGTCCTGGGAGGCACCGCCTCGAAGGACACCGCCCAGGGCGCCGATCCCGGTTCCACACGTCACCGGCAGGGCCTCGGTAAGGAAACTCACCTCCCTCCTGGACGGCGGCGGCCTCGAACACGCCGACATCTGGACGACGACCCTTCTCCTCGACGCCGCCGGACGTCTCGGGGACGGCTGGATGCGCCGGCTCGACGGAGAGCTCCTGCCGTACGGCCTGCTGGAGGAGGTGGACGCGGTCTGGGCCCGCTCCATGGGCGGGACGCAGGGGTTCGGGGCGCAGCTGGCCCGCTACGGCGGCCCTCCCCCGGGTACGCCCGCCGGGCACGCCGGTGACTTCTTCGCACTGGCCGACGCCCTCGGCTGGCGCAGGGGCCGTCAGGCGACACCGAGATACGGGGAGTTCGTGCCGCCGGAGCCGCTCCCCGCGGGTTTCTTCCCCACGCTGCGCAACCCGCAGCTCGAACACCACCGAGGCTGGCACGACCAGTGGAGGCAGACGGCGATGGCGGTCCATCTACGACTGAGGAAGATGAGAGGGCGGCGATGATGTCCGGGCTCGTCGTCAAGCTCTCCAAGGGAGAGATCGGCATCGTCCGCCGCAGGGTCGGCCGGATACACCCGGAGGACGAGGGCCGCGAGATCCGCGTCCAGGAGACCTCCCCGGGCGTCCAGGCGGCGGTCCTGCAGTCGGACCGCATCCACGTGCTGCCGGGTGTCCTGTACGAGGTCACGGTGGTCAGGCGGACCGAGGTGCCGCTCGGGACGATCGGCGTCGTCGTGGCCAGGGACGGCGCCCCGCCCTCCCCCGTCAGGAACCTCGCCCCGCACGTCGAGTGCCGTGACTTCCAGGACGGCGTGGCGTTCCTGCGCAACGGCGGAACGCGGGGCAGGCAGCCCGGAGTCCTGCGGGGCGGCGCCTCCTACGCCATCAACACGGAGCTGTTCGAAGTGATCACCGTGAACACCCCCGTGGAGGGCAGGCACGGCCTCACCGACGACGACCTCAGGGAGATCACCATTCCGGAGGGCACCACCGGGGTCGTGGTGGTCCGTGAGGGCGAACCCGCGGGAGAGGAGGAGGGGGCGCTCGGCCGCCGGGTGCCGGGGCACGCGAGCTTCCAGCTCCCCACGGTCTTCCTGGACGGCGGGGGACAGCGGGGGGTGCAGGAGGAGACCCTCGGCGGCGGCGACTACCGGATCAACCCCTGGTTCGCCAGGGTCGTGCAGATCCCCACCCGGGTCCTCGTCCTCGACTGGAAGAGGCCGGAGCAGAAACGGCCGACCAACCTGGACTCCTCACTGGACCAGATCCGGATCAACGTCGAGGGCTACTGGGTGCGCTTCGACATGAGCCAGACCATCCAGATCCCGGCCAGGGCCGCCCCCGTGCTGGTCAGCCGGGTCGGCGAGCAGAAGACCGCCCAGGACGACCCCCCGGTGCGGCGGTTCATCGACAAGGTCCTGGCCCAGACGGTCGAGAGCTACTTCCAGCGCGCGGCGGCGGGCCGCCTGACCCTCGACTTCCTCGACAGTCCCGAGCCGATCCGGCTCGAACTCGCCGGGCAGGTGCGCGAGGCGCTCGGCGACTGGCAGGTCACCGCGATCAGCACCACCATCGGCGAGTTCGAGCCCGAGGACACGACCATCCACGAGCTGCGCAAGGCCAACGTCGAGGCGCGCACCCGGAAGCAGCGGCTCCAGCACGAGAACGAGAACGCCGACATCGAGGAGGAGATCAAACGGAAGCGGATCAGGACCGAGCGGGAACGCCGCAGGCTGGAGGCCGTCATCCTTGAGGAGCAGGTCCGGCTCCTCGGCGCCGACCACGTCGCCATGGAGCGGTTCATGTCCCACCTCAAGGAGATAGGCGTGCCGACCTACGTCGGCGGCAACGCGGAGGGAATCCTGCAGTACATGCCGCTCCAGGTCGCGCAGGAGGTGATCAGCACCGCGCTGAACGGCCCACGGCGGCCGGAGATCGCCCGGGGACCGTCGGGAGGCCGCGTCGAGGCCGAGTTGAAGCGGGCCCTGACCGACCAGCGCTCGGCGTTGCTGGCCGACATGGGCGGTGAGCCGCCCCTCGAACAGCGCGTCGTCCTCTGTCTCGGGCGGGAGGACGACCACGCCGACGTCCGGGACGCCCTCGACCGGTTCGTCCGGTCCTGCGGATGGACCGTCGCCGGGGAGTCCGAGCCCGTCACCGACCCGTGGTTCCAGACGGTCACGATCAGGGCGGCGGACGCGGGCAGGGCCGCCACCTCCGAGGAGCTGGAGGCCGAGCTGCGCCGCGCCACGGACCGGGAGGCCCCCGGCTCGGACCTCGCGGCGGAGCTGGTCGAGGTCCTGGAGGGCACGACGCCGGCCGTACTGCTCGTCGGGCCGGTCCTGCTCGCCGCGGCCGGCGGGGAGCACGCCGTGCTCCGCCTGGGGCACCGGCAGCTCAGCCACCTCATCCGCAGGCCCGGCCGGCTGCTCACCGAGCCGCTTGCCGTCGTCGCGGAACTCCGCGCAAGCAGCGGGGGCGCCGGATGACCGCCTACGGCATCGACCTCGGAACCACCTACTCCTGCATCGCCCGGGTGGACGAGACCGGCAGGCCCACGGTGCTGCGCAGTCTGGAGGGCACCGACACCGTCCCGTCCGTGGTGTTCTTCGAGTCGGCGGACAACGTGGTGGTCGGCGCGGCCGCCAGGGACGGCTCCGTCCTGGAACCCGGCCTGGCGGTCAGCCTGATCAAGCGGGAGATGGCGCACGGCACCCCGCACAGGAGACACGGCAGGACCTACACCCCCGAGGAGATCTCGGCGTTCATCCTCAGGAAACTGGCCGAGGACGCCCAGGTCGCGACCGGGGAGGCCGTGCGCGACGTGGTGATCACCGTCCCGGCCGACTTCGGCGCGGCCGAGCGCGACGCCACCCGCAAGGCAGGCGAGATCGCCGGGCTCACCGTCGTGGACATCATCTCCGAGCCCGTGGCCGCCGCCATCACCTACGGTCTGCTCAACCCGGAACTCGACCGCACGATCCTCGTCTACGACCTGGGCGGCGGCACCTTCGACACCACGGTCATCACGCTCAGGGGCGGGAGCATCAAGGTGGTCTGCACCGACGGCCACCGCGAGCTGGGCGGCACCGACTGGGACGAACGGCTGATGGAGCACCTCGTCGAGGAGTTCACCCTGGAGCACCCCGACGTCGGCAGTCCGCTGGACGACCCGCAGGCCGAACAACAGCTCCGGGTCGACGCCGAGGCCCTGAAGAGGACCCTCTCGTCAAGGAACCGGCACGTCGTGCGGGTCGCCCACGAGGGCAGGGTCGCCAGGGTCGAGTTCACCAGGGAGACCCTTGAGGAGCTGACCAGGGACCTTCTCGACCGCACCGTGGAGATCACCAGGCGGACGATGGAGACGGCGGCGGCCAAGGGGGTGCGCGACTACGACCAGTTCATCCTGGTGGGCGGCTCCACGAAGATGCCCGCCGTCGCCGAGGCTCTGCGGCGGGCGTTCGGGGTCCCGGTCCTGATCCAGGACCCCGACCTCGCGGTCGCCAAGGGGGCCGCGCTGTACGCCTTCGAGGAGACCTACCGGCGCCTGCTGCGCTCGGGCGACCACGCCGGGGCCGAGGCGGTCGCCGCCCAGGCCGGGCTGACGGCGGAGCGGCGGGAGCTGATCGAGAACACGACGATCAGGACGGTCGCCTCCCGAGGCTTCGGCATCGTCCTGACCGGCGGAAGCGGCGAGACACCGCACGTGCTCCACCTCGTGCACGCCAACGACCCCCTGCCCACGTCCGTGACGGAGGAGTTCTACACCGTCGTCCCCGACCAGGCCGTGGTCACCGTCGAGATCGTGGAGCAGGCGGGAGCCGCCGAGTCGCCGCGCCTCGACGACAACGTCAGGATCGCCACCGGGCAGCTGCCGATCCCGCCGGGCAAGCCGAGGGGCTGGCCGATCGAGGTCGCCTTCGACCTGGACTCCTCGGGCCTGCTGCACGTGACCGCCAGGGAACGGGAGACCGGCGAACGGCTCGACCTGCGGGTCCAGATAGGAGGCATGTCCGAGGAGAAGGTCGCGGAGTCCCGCACATGGCTGTCCCAGGTGCGGGTCGGCTAGGCGGCCCCGATGGCCTTCGACCACGACCGGTACGTCGAGGAGGTCCTCGAACCCGCCCGCCGCCCCGGTGGCGCCCTCCCCGACGATCCGCGTGCGCGCTACCGGGTGGACGAGACGATGAGCGCCGCCGAGGTCACCGAGACCGTCAGGCGGGTACGGCAGAGCTGGCGGCTGGCCAGGGGGCAGCTGAAGTTCAAACGGCTCGTCAACCGGCTTGAGGCCGACGACCAGGGGAGATACCGGGAGATCTTCTCCGCGGCCGAACGGGGGGATCTCGGCCCGCTGCGCACGGCCCTGGCGGAGACGGCGGAGCACGCGGCCAGGCGGCGCGCGGACGCCGAGGAGCGTCTGCGGGCCGCCGCGGGCCGCCTGCGCCTGGTCCTTCCCGACGTCGTGGAACGCATCGCGCGGGACACCGGACTCGGGGCGGAGGAGACCCTCGCGCTGTGCGGCGAGCTCAGGATCGAGGCGCGCGAGCCCGACCGGCTGCCGCAGGCCCCGCCGTACGCGGGCTACGGCGAGGTCCGCGCGGCCCTCGACACGCTGGGCGAACGGCATCTGGCGCGTTTCGTGTTCGGTGACGCCTGCCGGGATACGCGGGTGCTCGGCGGCTTCTCCCTGCCGGACGGGACACCGCTCGGCGGTGACGCCCTCGAAGGGGTGCGGGCGAGGTGGGCGGCCGAGCCGAGGGGGACGCTGACGACCCAGGCCGAGACTGTGCTGACCGCGCTGGGCGCCGTGCCCGACCCGGCTGAGCTGGTGCGTCACGACCTCGTGACCCGGGTGCGGGAGCGGGCCCGCGAACACGCCGACGACGGCACCCTCGTGCGGTACGCCGTCGGCCGTCTCGGCCTGGCCCTCGACGAGGCGCGCAGGCTGGTCTTCGCGGTCCGGCACGAGAGCCGCTACGGCGGCGCGCCGGGTGACACGGCGGCCCGGCTCAAGGAGCTGATCGACGGAGGGGACGTCGTCGGCGCCGTCGATCTCGCGCGGACCCTCGACGTGGCCGCGATCGCCGGAGAGGTCGGCGACCTGGTGGCCGAGGCCCAGACCAGGCTGGACACGGCCGTGCGCCTGAGGGACGAGGCCGTACGGGACGGCACGGACCCCGACCGGGCCTGGCTGATGCTGCGGGACGCGCTGGCGAGCGTGCCCGGCCTGCCGGAGGCCGGGGAGCTCCAGGCGAGGCTGGCCCCGCACCCGGCCGGGTCGGTCACGGCCGAGGCGTGCGCGGAGGGCGTCCTGGTCTCATGGGAGCCCTCGGCGTCCAGGGTCGGGGAGATCGGCTACGAGGTGCGCAGGAACGGCGTCCCGCTGGCCGTCGTCGCCGGATGTTCCCTCCTCGACGAGGCCCCCGCCGTCGACACCGCCCTGCGCTACGAGGTGGTCGCCCGCCGGGGCGAGGCCGCCGCCGCGCCCTCGGGCGCCGAACCACTCCTCCTGCGCCCGGAGGCGGTCCGCGCGTTCGCCCTCGAACCCGACCCCGAGGAGCCGGGGGCGTTCCTCGTGCGCTGCCAGGCGCCCACGACCGGCGTCCTGGAGATCGTCGCCCTGCCGGGTGAGCCGCCCTGGCCGCCGGGAACGACGGTCCCGGTGGCCGGCCTGCGCGCGGCGAGTCGTACCGTGCCCTCCTCCCCGCACCGGGACGGCCTGACGGTCCGGCCCGCCGGGGTCGGCGCCGTCCTGCTCGCGGTGACCGTCTTGGGCGGTCTGGCCACGATCGGCGGCCACCGTGAGCACGTGAGCCTGCCGCCCGTCGCCGGTCTCACCGCCGAACGCCGGGGCGAGGTCGTGTACGTGGGGTTCGCCTGGCCGTCCGAGGTGAGCGAGGCGCTGGTGCGCTGGAACGGCCGGGAGCGGATCGTCTCCTCCGCGCTCTACCGCGGCCGGGGCGGCGTCCGGCTGACCGTCCCCGAGGACGAGGAGCTGACCGTCGAGGTGGCCCCGGCCCTGTTCCTTGAGGGGGGACACGTCTTCGGGCCGGTGTCCTCCGTACGGCTGCCCGCCAGGCCGCCGGTGCGCTACGACGTGATGTGGCAGGGACCGCCCTGGCGGCGCCGCCTGGTGCTCACGTTCACCTGCGAACGCCCCGTACGGCTGGCACGCCTGTCTCTCGTGCTGCGGCGGGGCCGCGTCCAGCCCGTTTCCGCCGCCGACGGCGTCGTCCTGGCCGAGTGGAGCGACCTGGAGGTCCCGGTCACTCTGGAGGCGCCGGGGCCCGGCCGGGCGGGGCCGTACTGGCTGCGCTGTTTCGCCGAGGGCGAGGCCGAACTCGTCGATCCGCCGGTGCGGCGGCTGAGGGTGAGGTGAGCCGTGGTCACCTGTCCGCACTGCTTCGCGAGGCTGCGTCCCGGCCGGATCGAGTTCCGGTGCGTCGGAGCCTCGGGGCGCAGGGGAGGTTGCGACCCCGAGCCCGACGAGGTCCTGGCCCGCCATCTCGGCTCGTCCTCGGGGGTCTCGCTGCCTCCCGCGTTCGCGGTGCCCCGTCCCGGGAGCCGGGCCGAATGTCCCCGTTGTCACCGGCCGACCGGCCGCCGGGTCTGCCCCCGGTGCCACGGCCCGCTGCCCGCGGAGTACTGCCGGCGGCCGGGAAGAATCGTCGCCCTGGTGGGGGCGAAGGGCTCGGGGAAGAGCACCTACCTCACCGTCCTGCTGCACGAACTGGCCAACCAGGTCGGCGAGGAGCTGAACACCACCCTCATGGGCTGCGACGAACGGACCATCGAACGCTACCGGCGTGACTTCGCCCGCCCGCTCTACGAGGAGAACCGGCTGCTCGGCGCGACCCGCTCGGCGGAGACCGACCCCGGTGGGCCCCTGGTCTATCTGCTGTCCAGGACCGTCTGGTCGTTCGACCGCGCGGTGCGGCTGTTCGGGCGGGAGTTCCGGATCAGGTGGGACAGGACGCGCTCGCTGGCGCTGGTCCTGTTCGACGCGGCGGGTGAGGACCTGCGCAGCCGCGACCGCAGTGAGCTGTACCTGTCCTACCTCGGCGCGGTGGACGGCGTCGTCGTCCTCCTCGACCCGCTCGGGCTTCCCGGCGCGGGCCCCCCGGTGAACGGCGACCCCGGCGACGACCCCCTCGACGTGCTCGCCAGGGTCACCGAACTGCTGCGCGAACGGCACCGTTCGGGGTGGCTCTCGGGGTGGTTCCCGCGGCGGCTGCGGATCCCGGTGGCGGTGGCGCTCAGCAAGATCGACGCGCTGCGGCCCGAGTTCGGCCGCCAGTCGGCCCTGCACCGCGCCCGGCCCCGCACCGGCCGTCTCGACCTCGACGACCGGGAGGCGGTGCACGAGCAGGTGCGGGCGCTGCTCGACCGGTGGCAGGCGGGCGCGATCGACCGGTATCTGGGCCAGCACTACACCGGCCACGCGCTGTTCGGGCTTTCCGCCCTCGGCGGGGAGCCCGACCTGGGGACCGGTAGGGTCGGGCCGGGAGGCGTGCGCCCCTACCGGGTCGAGGATCCGCTGCTGTGGCTGCTGTACCGGTTCGGCATGCTGCGCGCGGGGCGGTGAGGCGGTGGCCTGGCAGCTGCACTACACCTCGGTGGCGGCGGGCCCGACGGGCCGGGCGGGGTTCCAGTTCGTCGCGGAGACACCGGGGCTGCCCGAGGGCCTGCGGTCGCGTGTCGCCCCTCTGCTGACCTACCGGCCGCCGCCCGGCGCCCCGCTCGCCCCGACCGAGCGGGAGGCGTCGCGTTTCCCCGTCGCGCTGACCTACGACCTCCTCGGCTCCCACCGGGTGCTGACCCGCTGCGTCCATCTCGGCCGGGACTACTCGGGGCGCCACGGCAACTTCCTCGGGCACGCCCTGGTGGTCTCCCCCGGCGAGCTGACCGGCCTGAGACCGGTGGAGCTGTGGCGGGCCCCCTTCTGGAAGGACTCCCCGGAGACGGCTCTGCCCGAGCTGACCGAGATCGTCCCCGGCGGCACGGCCGACCCCGAATCCCTCGGGGAGTGGCTCGCGGGCCAGGGCGACGGCGGTTACGCCCGGCTCGGTTTCCTGCTGGAGACGACGGTGCGGGCCCTGACCCGAGGGCACGGGCGGCTGGTCCTGGTGGCCGGGGACGTCGAGGAGATCGTCCGGTGGATCACCGTGATCTCCTACTCGCTGCCGCAGGCCGTCGCCCTCGGCCTGTCGTTCGCCACCTACAGCGCCGATCCGGCGGCGGCCTCGCAGATCATCGTGGGGACCACGCCGGACGTCTGGCTCCCCTCCGACCTGGACGCCGAGGTGGTCGATCTCACCCGGCCCGCGGCCGGCTCCGGGACCGGCCGCCTGGCCCGTACGGTCGTGGACCGCTGGCGGCGGATGGACATGGCCGCGCTGGACGGCATGGCCGAGCTGGGCCGTACCGACCCCGAGGCCGCCGCGGCCCTCGTGGCCTTCTGCGACGGCGACGTCACCGTCACCCGCGCCGAGCAGCTGGACGCGGCACGTCTGCTGGAGGCCGGTCTTCCCGCCTGGGTGTGGCGGGCGTTGGAGGGCGCCGCCGGCCGGATGGAGTACGAGCTCGCCGCCGCCGCGAGCGCGACCGGCCCGCCGGACACGGCCGACCGCTGCGCGGCCCGGTGCGTGGCGCTGGCCCTGCGGGACCCCGAGCTGCCGTTGCCCGCCGTACGGCTGCGCGCGGCGACCCGCCGGGCGCTCGAACCCCGGGTGCGGGACGCGCTGGGCGGGGCGGAGAGCCTGACCGGTCTCGCCGCCGTGGCGCTGCTCGCCGTCGAGGCGGGGCTGGCCGTACCGGGGCGCGACCTGGAACGCCGGGCCGCCGCGCTCGTCCGTGCCGGGGCGGGTGATCTCCGGCGTGCCGCGGGGCGGATGCCGTACGGCTGGCGCGGCAGGCTTGTCGAGGGCGCGCTCGCCGGGCTGGAGACGGCGCCCGAGGAGGTGCGGGCCCGGCTGCTGACCGACGAGGTCTGCGACCTGCTCGCGCCCGCCGACCTGACACGCGCCCCGCGTACCGGAGCGGCCGTCCTCAACCGCCTGGTGCGGCGCGGCGCGCTCGGCCGGATCGACGCGACGGAACGGCTGGTACGGCTGGCGCCGGAACCCGGACGTGACACGGTGCTGCGCGAGATCTGGGCCGGGCCGCCGACGCCTGCCGAGTGCGGGGCGCTCGCGGAACGGCTGGGCGCCTCGGCCGGGGTCTCCCCGGTCCTGGCGGAGCTGCCGGGGCGCGCGTTCCTCAGCGGCGGGCCGCGGGAGGAGACGGCCAGGCTGGCGAGACTGGTGACGTCGACCGCTCCCGCCGGGAGCGCCGAGCTGGTGGTCGTCGTCGCGGAGATCTCCGGCGCGGTCCGGCCCGGTGACCTGGCCGGACCGCTCGAAAGGCTCCTCGACGCCAGGGAGACCGCCGGTCCCGAGCTGCGCGGGGCCGTGGCGAAGGCGGTGCTGGGAGTCCTGGACGCCAGAGGGCCCGAGTTCCGGGCGAAGGTCGTCATGACCGCCTCCCGCCGGGCCGCCGCGTGGCTGGTCGACCTGTGGCTGAGACGCGTCAGGTCGCGGGAGGAGCAGGCGAGGCTCCTGGAGGTCACGGTCAGGCTGCGGCTGGGCGGGGCCGGATCAGAACGGCTCGACGCGTGGGCGCGCGGGTCGCCCCTGGGCTCCGTGCGGGCCAGGTTCGCCCACGACCCCGACCTCCTGCGGGGCTACGAGGAGCTGGTGCGCCCGCGAACCGCCCTGTGGGAACGCCTGCGTCCCCGGCTGGTGTGGAAGCGGGAGTGAGCCGTGTCGATCTGGGTCGTGATCGCGGTCGTCGTGTTCCCCTTCCTCGCCGGCGCCGGGCCTGCGCTGGCGGTCACGGTCCTCACCGCCGCCGGGTACCACGTCCACCGGTCCTGCCGGGTGCTGCTCTCCCGTACGGCCGCCACGGTTCCCCGCCCCGGCGGCCAGGGCGGGGATCCCGCCTACCGGATCTACGCGCTGCGGCAGATATGGCGTGACTGGGCGGCGCTGGACAGGGCGAGCCGCCCGGTCGTCGTCGCCAGGGCCGGGGCCGTCCGGGACTGGGTCGGGCAGCGGTGGCGGGAACGGCCGCAGGTGTACTTCCTGTTCCCGCTGTGGCTCGGCGTCGAGACGGGCGTCGTGCTGGGCATGGTCGTGCTCGCCTTCGCCCTGGCCGTGTCGTTCGCGGCGTACGCGCTGGTCGCGGGCGTGGCCCTGCTGGTGTGGCTGCCCTGCGTCCTGGTGCTGCGCGGCCTGGACCTGGCCTTCACCGCCGCCCACCGGGTCCTGCAGGTCTGCCAGAACGCCGACTGCTACGAACGGCTGACGCTTCCCGAGTACGCCTGCCCCTCCTGCGGGGAACGGCACCGGCGGCTGCGCCCCAACGGGGACGGCGCGTTCCGGCACGTGTGCGTGTGCGGCGCCCGGCTCCCCACGACGATCCTCCTCGGCAGATACCGGCTGGCGGGGTACTGCCCCGGGTGCGGCAGGCCGCTGTCACCGAGGACGGGACGGGCCAGGGCCGAGCCGCTGCCGTTCGTCGGCGGCCCCGACGCGGGTAAGACGACGTTCATGACGCTGGCGATCGCCGCGCTGCACGCCGCGGTCGAGGCGAACGGCGGGCGGGCGAGCTTCGTGACCCGTCAGGACGGCCTCGCCTTCACCCGCCACCGGGACGAGATGCGGCAGGGCAGGGTGTCCAAGACGCCCACTCCCCTGCCGATGGCCATGACGCTGGACGTCTCGCTTCCCACCGGGTCCCGCAGGGGGAACCGGATCATGTACCTGTTCGACCCCTCCGGCGAGCACTACACGGGGGCGGCCGCGGTCGAGGCGATGGGCTACCTGACGCACGGGGAGCGGATGGTCCTGGTCGTCGACCCGTTCGCACTGCCACTCGTACGGGGCGGCCTGACCACGGCCGAACGCGACATGCTCACCGCGGCCGGGGTCTCCTTCTCCTCGGAGGACCCGGCCGACACCTTCCAGCGGGTACGCAACGAGCTCGCCTCCCGTCCCGGCGGGGGAGGGCAGCGGCGGGTCGCGGTCGTCGTCAGCAAGGCCGACCTGCTGGTGCGGACGGGCGTCGGCCGGGGGGCCGGCCCGGGAGACGGTGAGGTGTCCGGCTGGCTCCGCACGATGGGCATGGGGAACATGGTCAGGGAGCTGTCCTCCACGGCGGGCGAGACCCGCTACCTGGCGTCGGGCCTTCCCTCCGACGCCGTGGCCGTCGCCCGGCTGGTCGCCTGGCTGGTCGACCTGCCGCTGGCCGTACCGGACGAGCTGCCCGAGGGGCGCCCGGTGACCGCCGATCCCCGCAGGCCGTGGCGGGTGTCACCGCGCCGGGACGGCCTCGTGCCGGTCGGTTACGTGGCCGCCCGGCGGGCCGTCCTCGCCGTCTCGATCCTCCTGCCCTGCGCCCTGGCCGCCATCGCGATCTCGGCCCTCATGTCCGGGTAACGTCGGGGAGAATGCCTTTCATGTCCCAGGCGACGTTACGCACCGGCCGCATCCTTCTCGTCCCGCTGGCCGACGAGCACCTTGAGGACGAGGTGGAGCTCGACTCCGACCCCGAGGTCATGCGTTATCTCGAAGGCCGGGCCCGTACCCGCGAGGAGGTCGAGCGCTTCCACCGGAAACGGCTCGCCGCCGCGGACCGGGTGCCGGGCCTGGGGTTCTGGGCCGGTTCCGTGGACGGGCGGTTCGTCGGCTGGTGGATCCTCGAACCACCGCAGCGGGCCGACCAGGGTCCGGTCGAGGGGCAGGCCGAGCTCGGCTACCGCCTCCTGCGCCGTCACTGGCGTCAGGGCCTGGCCAGCGAGGGCGCACGGGAGTTGCTCCGGCACGGCTTCGAGGATCTCGGGCTGAACCGTGTCTTCGCCGAGACGATGGCGGTCAACGCCGCCTCCCGCGCGACGATGGCCTCGGTCGGCATGCGGCACGTCCGCACGTTCCACCTGGAGTGGGAGGAGCCGCTTCCCGGCAGCGAGTACGGCGAGGTCGAGACGCGATCACCCGGCAGGAGTGGCTCAGGAGTTCCACGAGGCCTTGACGTCCGCGACGGAACCGATCCGGGTGACGCGGCGACGTCCCGGGTACGGCACCCGCGACCCGGCCGGCTGAAGGCCCGGCGCGTGACGGCCGCCGGGGACGTCGCCCGCGCCGTGCCGCCCGGCCGGGTCCTTCGTCTCCCGGGAGCCCGGCCAGGGCGAGGGGCGCCGCCGTCAGGCACCGGTCAGGAGACCGGGAAGTCGAATTCACCGTCCTTGACGCCGCCGACGAACGCCTGCCATTCGGCACGGGTGTAGACGATCACCTCGGCGTCGCGGCGACGGCTGTGCCGCACCGCCACCCGGCCGCTGCCGTCCGCCAGCGGTCCGGCCTCCACACACTGACCGCCGGTGTCGGGGCTCTTCGAGCTGATGTGCCAGGCGACACCCGACAGTTCCTCGGGGGTGATCATCTGCTTCTCCCTGTCGTCTCATTTGAATCGGTCGACCGCGTTCTTGACAACGGTCGCGGAATCATCCGGGGTAAGCGCGGCGTTCAGCAGCGAATCGTATGCCTGGATGAAGTTTTCGGCACCGTCCGCCTCGGTGTAGACGGCCCCTGCCTTGGTCTCCACGTATGTCACGTCGGAGTAGGGCTCGGGCATGCGGAAAACCGTGAAGGCGCCGTCCACTCCGGCGTGCGCCCCGATCGCGAACGGCAGGACCTGAAGGGTCACATTCGGCCTGGAGACGGCCGCGAAAAGGTGCTCCAGCTGAGCACGCATCACATTCGGGCCGCCGACCGCCCGGTGAAGCACGCCCTCGTCGAGGACGATCATCAGCTTCGGCGGCGCCTCCCCGTCGAGCACGTCCTGCCGGGCCATCCGGAACGCGATCCACTGCTCGACCTGACGGGCGGAGGCCCCCGTGGCCCCCGCCGTGATGATCGCCGAGGCGTAGTCACGGGTCTGGAGGAGGCCGGGGACGACCATCGCCGCGTAGGAGTAGACGGCCCTGGCCCGGGCCTCCAGCCAGGCATGGTCGAGCATGCCGCCGAGGGAGTCGGCCGAGAAGCCGTCCCACCAGCCCTTGCGCCAGATGTCACGGCTGAGCTGTTCGAGCCCGTCGCGGATCCGCTCGTCGTCGATCTCGTACAGGTTGAGCAGGGCCATGACGTCGGACACCCGGGCCGGGATGATGCCCGACTCAAGGCGGCTGATGGTCGCCGCGTCACGCTGGAGATGGTCACCCGCCTGCCTGAGCGTCAGCCCGGCCGCGTCGCGGTACTCCTTCAGGTGCTTTCCGAGCCACTGCGCCCGCAGCGTCGGCCCTCTCTTCGCGGCCATCTCACTCTCCTTTGCGACCGTTTCCCCTTATGGGACCAATTCCAGGTAAATGCGGATATTCTCAACTGCCTTTTTTCGTAAGCTTGCGCTTTTGTGAAGGCAATGTCACGCTACCACCGCACCAACGGTCACGCTCAGCATTGACATGGGAGCGTAAAGGAACCTCCACGGCGTTCCATCCGTCATTCACACCCGGCGCCGGCCGGGCCGGGAGGCGAGGCTCCAGGAATGACCGCCCGCCTGCCGATCCGGTGAAGCCATACACACGCCCCGAGGAGTCCGTGACGAATCAGGGCCGTCACGTTTCATTCCCTGGGCGGCACGAACGCTTTACCACGACGTTGACATCACCCGCTTCGCCCCCTCCTACAGTGGTTGGAACCCGGCGTACGCCCGTTCGCGCCCCCGGAGCCAGGCGGAGAAAAGGGGAGGCATGACCCACGAACCGGTGACATCCAGTGGCCACTCCGGGAACGGCAGCCGCGCGGGACACGCATCCATGTCCCCGCTCCTCAGGGAACGGCTCGACGCCGCCGTCGTCTCCGCCCGCGCCGAGCTGATCAGCGCGAGCGAGAAGAGAGCGGGCCTGCTGCTGTCATGGGCGGGCGTCGCCTACGGCGTGCTCGTCACCCTCATCCTCACCGGCCCGGCCCGCTTCCCCGGCATCGGGCGTTTCGGTGTCGTCCTGGCCCTGATCCTGCTGACCGTGGCGGTCACACTGATCCTGTTCACCATCCGCCCGCTGTCCCCCAGACGCGGCGGGCTGCGGGTCCTCGGCTACGCCGACGTGCCGACACCACAGGCCCTGATCGAGCGGATGAACACCGAGACCTCGGACTACGAGCTGTTCCTGGCGACCGACGCCCTGTGGATCGCCCGGGTCGCCCGCACCAAGCACCGCAACCTGCGCTGGTCCGTCGATCTGATCGTCGCCGGCATCGTCACCATGACGGTCATGGTCTTCCTGGAGCGCCTGCTCTGACCTCCGGTTCCTCAGGTGAGGTCGCCTCGCCGGTGACCGAGCACCGCGGCGATCGGCAGGACCGCCACCAGGCCGCTGATCAGCACCGCGGCGAGCGCTCCCAGGATGGCCTGCGCGTCGTCGAAGGCGATCCCGACGGCGGCCAGCGGAGGCCCCACGTTGCGCACCGCCGTGACGCACCCCATGGTGGTACGGCGCGCGGACGGCCCGGTGGCCAGCAGGGTTCCGGCGGCGAACGCGGCCACGGCCAGGACGAACCCCGCGAGCAGGGTGCGCGAGCCCAGCAGCGCGACGACGTCGTGCCAGCTGCCCAGCAGCATGCCGGCCAGCACCATCAGGAACGTCACGTTCGACACCAGGGCGGCGACCGGGTGCCACGAACGCGCCGTGGAGCGCGCGCAGTGACGCACCACCAGCCCCACGGCGAACGGCACCAGTTGCAGGACGGCCACGGTCCGCACCAGCGCGGCGACGTCCAGGGAGATCCTGGCGCCGACGTCGGCCACACTGAGGACGGCCGTGCTCATCGGGCCGAAGGTGAGGCTCGCCACCGCGGCCAGCAGCACCTGCGTCGCCGTACCCGCGCTCACATCCCCCTTCTGCACCACGCTCAGCTTCGCCCCGAACGGCCCGCCCGGGGAGGCCGCGACCAGGATCAGGGCGATGAAACCCGCGGTGGGCAGGGAGAACAGCGCCGCGAGACCCCAGCCGAGCAACGGGACGGCCACCAGGTTGGCCAGCAGGGCCAGTGCGAGCAACCGCAGGTCGGTGAAGACCGCCCGCAAGGCGGACAACGTGGTCGCCAGGCCCCCGGCGAACATGGTGACCGCGATGAAGATCACGGTGATCGCGTTGAACAGTGGCTGCAGCGCGTTCATGGAACCTCCGGCCCTGCGCCGTGCGTCAGCCGCCGAGTTCGCCCAGCCAGCGCAGGGCACTCAGCGAGGGCATGAAGCAGTACTCACCGCCGCGTGTGACCACGAACCGTGGCAGTCCCCTCAGGCAGCGCCGCAGCGGCCTGCGGGGAATCGTGAAGTCGCCGGAGCCGTCACCGGAGCCGACGACCGGGTCGCGCGCGCCGCCCGCGCCGAAGAAGACGCCGTCGTTCATCCACTCGGACTGGACGAACTCGAACTGCCTGCCGAGATGCGCCCCGATGAAGGCGAACATCAGCCCGCGGTCGGCCCCGTCGTCCTCCAGCACCCCTTCGGGCAGCGGCGGGCCGTAGGCGGTGCCGCGCCGGATCATCCGGTGCAGCCTCGGCACGCCCGCCACCGCCGCGTCGCGGGGATTGCCCCTGCGGATGTGACAGCCGCCGGGAGTGGTGAACCCCGCCGGGTCGTCCCGCTCGTAGCCGAAGACGTTGTTACGGGACGGATCGGCGCCCAGAGCGGGATCGTCGCGGCCGGGGCTGAGCGCCAGCGGGGCGCCGCTGCGCCAGCGGCCCATGATCTTCGCCGCCAGCCACTCCTCGTCCGCCGGATCGGCCGCGTTGTCACGCAGGTAACGCCGGAACGCGGCGACGCGCTGGTGAAGCTTGCGGAAGACCGCGTAGCTGCCGTTGCGCCCCAGCACCTCGGGCTGCGGGATCTGGAGACCACCCAGCTCGTCGGGGTAGCCGAGCACGAACTCCCCGGCCCTGAGCGGCGTCTCCAGGCTGTTGGACCCGGCGATGCCGCTGCCCTCGACGGCCGGGTGGCTGATGCCGTCGCGGTAGCCGAACGGCTCGGTCTCGGTCGACAGCGCGTGACAGTCCTGCCGCCAGATCGCCGTGACGCCCGGCAGGGCGTGGTAGGCGGGCCGGGCTCGGTCGAGGGCCGCCTCCAGCCGCGTGTCGTCGGGGGCGATGGCCACCAGCACCACGTGGACCTCGGAGGTGCCCAGCGGGGTCTCCCAGTTCTCCGGGGCACTCTCGCCGACGTCGCCCAGCGCGCGGGCGCGGGCGGCCATCCCCTGCCCGAACTCCCAGGAGAAGGTCTCCAGCGACTCCCTCGGCACCCCGAGCGCCGCCAGGCCGTGGTGGGTGAGCGCGACGCTGACCCAGGTCTCCCCCAGGGGGCTGGTCGTGTCGGCGGCCGAGGTGACCGCCGTGCTGAGGCGCCGCATCAGCTCCCGGCCGTGCGCGCGGTCGTCGATGCGGAACAGGACGTAGGTCGCCGCGTACGGGCTCGGCCGGGGGCTGAGCACCCCACGCTGGATGTCGTCGAGTTCGAGTACGGCCACCGCCCGCCCGGTCATGTCCCCCTCCGGTCCGTGACGATGTTCCGCCAGAAGGCGCGCAGGCTCTCGTCGCCGCCGAACAGCGAGCTGAAGACCGTGGAGTCGGCCAGCAGCACGTCACCGGCCCGGTCGCCGCCCGGGGGCATCCACAGGACCACGTCGAACTCGGTGTTGCCCTCCTCGGTGAAGGGGTGTGTCGGCCGGGTCAGGTCGATCGGCTGCCGGCCCAGCACACGGACGACGTCCGGGTCGTCGGTCGTCACGGCGTAGTGCGGCAGATGCATGTGGAAGTTGAGGGTGGTCACCCCCTCCAGCCATCCCGCGCCGTCCAGGTCCCGGGCGATGGTCAGGGGCGCGATCTGCTTGGGTCCGCTCACTGCGGGGCGCAGGCCGTAGCGGTTCTCCACCGGGATGCCGAGTTCTCCCATCAGGGAGCGCAGGTAGCGGGCGAAGCGCTGCTGCCGGGGCACCAGGGGGTCACCGTGGTGGCGGTGTTCCCTCTCACGGACGGCCAGGTCGTCGGAGGCCCCGACGTCGTGGTGCGGCCCCAGCACCAGGCGGGTCCCCTCCCGGGCGAGGAAGGCCCGAACGGCCTCGACCTCCTCGGGCGCCGGTTCCTGCCCGGTGATCATGTGGTCCAGCCCGAACACCAGCAGGGTGTCGGTGTCGGCCAGCACCCGCTCGTCCAGCGGGGTGGGGAAGCCCGCCTGGTCGAGGCGCTGGTACACCGGCACCGGGTGCCCGGTGGCCTCCTCGGCGAACCGCTGGAACGGCAGCCAGCCCCAGAAGAACAGCTCAAGGGATCCGGCGACACCCTGCTGGAAGCGCAGCGGGTCGGACCACTTCGGATCCTCGTAGGCGGGCCAGGCCGTCCGCCGGACCTCGGTCATCGTGGAGAAGCGGTTGTCCAGTTCGGCCGGGTTCCTGCCCGCCTCCGCCGGATAGCTCCACGAGACGTAGACGCTCACCCGCCGCCCACCGGGGGTGTACGGACGCGGCACGTGGTTCTGGTTGTAGGTGCGTGCGGTCGCTGACCGGCTCATCTCGTCTCCCCTGTACGGCGGGACACGCGTGGCGCCCGGCCCGCCCTGGCGGCTCACGGCTCGGATCTCACTGCATCTGGTCGAGCATCTCCGACAGGGCGCTCTTGATCCGCAGCGCCTTCTTGATCTCGTCGGCGGTGACGTAGGGGTACTCCCCGTACTCGATGAAGCTCGGGCAGTGGTGCTCGCGGACGAACCTGACGAACGCCTCGGGGTTGGTCCGCCAGTCCTCGGGGAAGCCCTCAAGGTTCTCGAAGGCCGTGCTCACCCCCGACATGGTGAACAGCGCGACGGCGTCCTCGGTGTACTTGTCGAAGTCGGTGTCGAAGATCCCCTGGTACATGAAACGCGTGTCGTCGTCGAAGAGCACCCAGCGCAGGTAGTGCAGTTTGAGCGGGGCCAGCAGGTGCGGGTCGGCCTCCAGCGCCCTGGCCAGGGTGTGGCCGTGGTCCCTGATCGCCTCGGCCCGCCCCGGTTTGACGTCGGCGATGATCGTGAACCCGTAGCACGCCGGGGTCCTCGGGAAGACGGGGCCGTACTTACCCTGTTCGAGATGGTCGGTCTCCTTGGGGATGACGACCGCCCGAGGAATGATGTCCATGCCCGCTCCCCTTGTCACTCGGTCAGAGGGGAAGCAGGCGAAGCTGCCTGACCTGCAGAATTATCCCATGCCCTGGTCCGGGGACGGCGCCCGCCGTACGGGTTGCGCGGCGGGCGCCCGGTCCCCCCGGGGCTATCGCAGCAGCCGCCTCATCGTGGCGATCTCCGCCGACTGGCCTGCGACGATGTCGGCGGCCATCCGCCTGGCCGGTTCGTGGACGCCTTCCGCCTGCTCCTGCCCGGCCATGGCGACGGCGCCCTCGTGGTGCTGGATCATCATCGTCAGGAACGCCCTGTCGAAGGCGGCGCCCTTGAGCCCCTTGAGCTCCTCCATGGCCTGGCCGGACATCATGCCGGGCATGTCGTGGTCCATGGGCATGCCCCGCTCACCCGGCACCTGCGCGCCCCAGGCGGTGAGCCAGCCGCTCATCGTCCGGATCTCCGGCTCCTGGGCCGCCTCGATCTTCCCGGCCAGCTCCTTGACCTGGTCGCTCACGGCCCGGCCCTCGGCCAGCTTCGCCATCTCCACCGCCTGGCGGTGGTGGGGGATCATCATCTGGGCGAACATGACGTCCTTGCCGTTGTGGTCGGCGGCCGGAGTGGAGGCCGCCGGCGCGTCCGGGGCGGATTCCACGGCGAGTGTGGTGCGCCCGGTGGAGCCACAGCCGGTGGCCGGCAGACCGGCCGCCGCGAGAACGAGTGCGAGAATGACGATGCGCTTCATGACGAACACCCTTCGTGTTCAACAAGGTGAATGAGAAGTCGGCGCTCGACGGTCAGAACGGACCGCCGAGTGCGGCTTCTACACCCGGATCACACAAAGCTGGGCGAGGGTCGGCCCTCTGGGGCGGGCGGTGGGCCCGCGCGGCAGCCCCCGAACGAGCGAGCGGGCCCGCGTCGGCACCGGCCGGCCGAGAACCGTCACGGCGGCGAGGAGCAGGAGTGCCGCTCCGGTGAGCAGGAAGGCCAGGCAGACCTGGCCGCCCATGTGACCTTCGTGGGAGGAGTCCGGCATCGGGGCACCGGCGCCGGAGGCGTGACCGAGCCCCATGGTCAGAACGCTCGCCGTGGGTGCCGGGCCGGGCGAGGGCTGCACCCCGTGCATGACGATCAGTCCGCACAGGACGGCGGCGACCAGCAGCAGCCCGCCCAGCGGGGCGAGTCTGCGAGCCGCGTTGCCCATTGCCACAGTCGTCACACTACCGGCCGCCCGGTCACGAAAGTTCCTCGACGGCGCGCTGGTAGGCGCCCAGGGTGTCGAGGAACATCCGGCGCTGTTCCGGGGTGAGCGGTTCGAGCGCCCTGCGCCAGGCGACGGCCCCCCTGGCCAGCCAGTCGTCGATCGCCGGGCGACCGGCCGCGGCGATGCTGACGATCCTGCGGCGCCGGTCGTCGTCGTCCTCGCGCCGCTCCAGGACGCCCTTGCGGCTCAGCTCACCGACCATCAGGCTCACCGTCGTCGGCGCGACCTCAAGGCGCGCGGCCAGCTCGTTCACCGTCATCGGCCCGTCGAACAGCAGGTAGGACAGCAGCGACAGATGCCGTGGCCCCAGCGCGAGCGACTGGAGCGGCTCGGGGACCGGCAGCCGTTTCACCCGCCCGACCATGCGCGGCATGAGCAGCAGCAACGCCCGGATCGCGTCGTCGACGCCCAGTCCGGGCCCCTCGTCTCCGCTTGACATGCCCCACCCCTCACAAATTACCTTTGCGAACAAAGGTATTTGGCTTCCAAAGCAAATCCATCGTAGCCGTACAGGGGGAATCGATCATGACCATCCTCGTCACCGGCGCCCGGGGCAACATCGGCGGCCGTCTCCTCACCCTGCTCGCCGAGGGCGGCCACCGGGTGCGCGGCTCGGCCAGGAACACCTCCGCACTGCGGCTGCCCGAGGGCGCCGAGCCCGCCGAGCTGGACGTCACCGACCCGCGCGGCGCCGAACAGGCCCTGCGGGGCGTCGAGACGATGTTCCTCTACCCCACCAGAGGCGAGACCGGCGCCTTCCTGAGGATCGCCGCCGAGGCGAGAGTGCGGCACGTCGTGCTGCTGTCCTCCCCCGCCGCCTACGAGGCCGGGGAGTACGACCGGCCCATCGGCCTCGTCCACCGGGCGGTCGAGCGGGCGCTGGAGGAGTCCGGCCTGCGGCACACCGTGCTGTATCCGAGCTGGCTGGCCACCAACGCCCGCCGAGACTGGGCCGGGGAGATCCGCGCCACCGGACGGGTCGGCATCGCCCATCCCGACGCGCAGGTCAACCCCGTCCACATCGACGACGTCGCCGAGGTGGCCGCGCGCCTGCTCACCGAGGAGGCGCACCGGGGCCGGAGGCAGGTGCTCACCGGCCCCCGGTCGATGCGCCTGCGTGAGGTCGTCGCGGCCCTCGGCGAGACCGTCGGCGCGCCCGTCGAGGTGGAGGAGCTGACCGTGGAGCAGGCGCTCGGACGGCGCGACCCCCGGATGCCCGAGCCGGTCCTGCGGACGCTCCTTGAGGTGACCGCCTCGGCCGTCGGCGTTCCCGCACCCGTCACCAACACCGTCGAACGGATCACCGGCCACCCCGCCCGCGAGTTCGCCGAGTGGGCGAGCGCGAACCGGGCCGACTTCCGATGACGCGGGGGCGCCCCGGCCACGACGGTCCGGAGCGCCCCCGAGCGGATACGGCACCTGTTCTGTGGATCCTTCACGTCCACCGCGGCCGCCCAGGCGGCGACCCACGGAACAGGTCCTAGCGCTGGGCCTCGATCATCCAGTGCTGTTCCTCCAGTTTCTGGGTGATCTCGATGAAGATGTCCTGGGTCACCGGATCGGCCTTCTCGGTCGCCTCGACGCGCTCACGCATCCTGCGGATGATCGATCCGAGGATGTCCGTCATCGCGGCGACGACCTTGCCGTCGTTGATGTAACCGGCCTCCAGTTCCGGCAGCTCGCTGGTCTTGGCGAGCGTCGAGGCGCGCCCGTCGGGGTTGCCCCCGAGAGCGACCGCCCGTTCGGCGACGGTGTCGGCGTACTCCCTGGCCGAGGCGACGATCTCGTCGAGCTGCAGGTGCAGCGAGCGGAAATGGTGGCCGATCACGTTCCAGTGGGCCTGCTTGCCCAGCAGCGACAGCTCCAGAAGATCCACGAGCGCGCCCTGGAGCGCGGTGATGACGACCTTCTTGTCCTCGCCCTTGAGCGAACTGGTGATCGCGGACATGTGGTGTCCTCCCCCTGCTTGCAGGATCGGTTTCCGTTTTGTACGGAAACGTCCCTACCCATCAATATGGCCCTTATGTTGACACTGTCATTGTGACAGTGTCACTATCGTCATATGGAATGGACCATCGGTGAGCTGGCGGAGCGGGCCTCCGCCGCGTTGTCCCCGACCGCCCAGCTCAACGGGCGGGTCAGGGACGTGCCCAACGAACGCCTCATCCGGTGGTACGCCACGATCGGCCTGCTCGACCCGCCCGCGTCCCGCCGGGGCCGCGTGGCCCTGTACGGCAGGCGTCACCTGCTCCAGCTCGTCGCCGTCAAACGCCGCCAGGCCGAGGGGCTGACCATCGCCGAGATCCAGGCCGAGCTGGCCGGGGCGAGCGACCAGACCCTTGAGGCCGTCGCCGACCTCCCCTCGCCGGCCTCTCCGAGCTCTCCGAGCCCTCCTGCGGGCCCTGCGGGCGGCGGCGGCGCGCGCCCGAGGTTCTGGGCCGAACCACCCAGGACATCCGCCCCCCGGCCGCGGGCGCGGCCCGTCCCCGCCCAGGTCAACGGCGTACGGCTGGCCGCCGGGGTGACGCTGCTGCTCGACGGCGGACATCCCCTCTCCCCCGGCGCGCTCGCCGACATCGGCGCCGCCGCGGAGACGCTCCTGGCAGTGCTGCGCGAGCACGGCCTTGTCCCCGGCATCCCCGGCAAACCCGACAACCCCGACAACCCCGATCACGGAGGGAACCAACCATGATCACCGAGATCACGGCGCTACGCCCCGAGGAGTGCGAGCCGGTCCCCGGCGCCGGTCTCGGGGCCCTCGTCACCGACCGGGGCAACCTGCCGCTGGAGAGCGTCGAGGTGACCGCGGGCGTCTGCGGCCTCGCCGCGGGGGTCGAGGTCGTCCAGACCTTCCGCAACCCGCACGAGGTGGCACTTGAGGCGACCTACGTCTTCCCACTGCCCGACCGCGCCGCCGTCACCTCCTTCACGATGGAGGCCGACGGCCGGGTCGTCGAGGGCGTCCTGAAGGAGCGCGGCCAGGCCAGGGCCGACTACGACCAGGCCGTCGCCGAGGGCAGGCGGGCCGCGATCGCCGAGGAGGACCGGCCCGACGTCTTCACCATCAGGGTCGGCAACATCGTGCCCGGCGAGCGGGTCACCGTACGCCTCGGGCTCGACCAGCCGCTCCCCTACGAGGACGGCGCGGCGACCTTCCGCTTCCCGCTGGTCGTCGCTCCCCGTTACGTCCCCGGCGCCCCGCTGGACGGTGAACGGGCGGGTGACGGCTGGGCGTGCGACACCGACGCGGTGCCCGACGCCTCCCGGATCACACCCCCGGTGCTGCTGCCCGGATTCCCCGACCCGGTCCGCCTGTCGCTGGCCGTCTCCATCGACCCCGCCGGTCTCGACCTGCGCGAGATCCGCTCCAGCCTGCACGTGGTCCAGGAGGAGGGGAACACCGTACGGCTGCGCCCCGGCGAGCGTCTCGACCGCGACTTCGTCCTGCGCCTGGCCTTCGACGCCTCGACCTCGCTGGCCCTGGTCCCCGACCCCGGGAAAGACCCCGAGGACGGTTCCGGGGAGGGCACGTTCACCCTGACCGTCGTGCCGGGCCCGGCCCAGGTCACGGACAGGGCGAAGGATGTCGTGCTGGTGCTGGACCGCTCGGGCAGCATGACCGGCTGGAAGATGGTCGCGGCCCGGCGCGCGGCGGCCCGCATCGTCGACACGCTCACCACCGGTGACCGGTTCGCGGTGCTGTCCTTCGACACCGTCGTCGAGGGTCCCGAGGGACTCGGCGAGGGATTGTCCGAGGCGAGCGACCGCAACCGCTACCGCGCGGTCGAGCACCTGGCGCGTCTTGAGGCGCGGGGCGGCACCGAGATGCTGGCCCCCCTCGAACGGGCGGCCGGTCTGCTCGCCTCCGGCGGGAGAGGCGGGAGAGACCGTGTCCTGGTGCTCGTCACCGACGGCCAGGTCGGCAACGAGGACCAGATCCTGGAACGGCTCGCCCCCCGCCTGGCCGGGACGCGGGTGCACACGGTCGGCATCGACAGAGCTGTCAACGCCGGGTTCCTGAGCAGGCTGGCCGGGATCGGCGCAGGCCGGTGCGAGCTGGTCGAGTCGGAGGACAGGCTCGACGAGGCCATGGAGCACATCCACCGCAGGATCGGCTCTCCTGTGGTCACCGGCCTGTCCCTGGAGGCCGACGGGCTCGGCCTGCTCCCGGACGGCGTCAGCCGTCTCGACTCGCTCTACCCGGGGGTCCCGCTCGTCGTCAGGGGACGTTACCGGGGCGCCGCCGAGGGCTCGCTGGCCGTACGGGGGACCGACGTCGCCGGGAACGCCTGGCGGCGGCGGGTCGCGGGGAGCGTGGCGGACGGCCCGGCCACCGGGGCGACCCGGGCGATCTGGGCGCGGGAGCGCCTGCGGGCGCTTGAGGACCGCTACGCCGCCGGGGACCACTCCCTGGAGGAGGAGATCGTCGCGGTCTCCCTGAGGTACGGCGTGCTCTGCCGGTTCACCGCGTTCGTCGCGGTCGACAGCCGGGTGGTGGCCGAGGGCGGCCCCGGGCACCGGGTGATCCAGCCGGTCGAGCCGCCCAGCGGGTGGGAGCGGCCGCTTCCCCCGGCGGCGGCGCCGATGTCGCTGACCGGGATGGCCGCCCCCATGAGCGCCGCGCCCGGGTTCGCGGCGGCGAGCTTCGGGGGCGCCCCCGTCCCGCCTCCCGCGCCGGGCGCCGCCGCTCCGCGCTCCGTTGCTCCACGTGTCGCCGCACCCGGCCCCCGCCCCCGGCTCGCCGGCCCCGCCCCGGTGGCTCCTCCCGCGCCCGCGCCGCTCGGTGAGCTGCTCGCCGGGGAGCTGCGCGGGCTGCGGGAGGCGGCGTCCCTGCCCGCCGCCGACCGGCTGCGTCATCTGGAGGACCTGGCGGGCAGGCTCGCCGCCCTGGCGGTCTCCCTGGGCGGTCACGCCGGGCTTGAGGCCCTGGTCGCACGGCTCCGGGCGGGCGGGGACGTGGAGGACCTGTGGCGCGAGACCCTCGAAGGGCTGGAGGAGCTGGGCCGTACCGGAAAACGCCGCTCTTTCTGGAGGCGATAACGGCCATTTCTTAGGAGATATAACCTATTTCATATGGAGGGTATAACGCGCCGCCACCACAGGGGATAGCTTCCTCTTATAAGGGTCAGGACGTTATGCGACAGGCGATTAGCCGCAGGTCAGGTTGGTTAAAGTTCCCGCGTGACCAGTCCCATTTTCTCTCTTTGTGATGAATATGTTTCGCGTTCGGCGGCGCTCGACCCGGTCGCCGCCGGAGCGGCGGGCATCGCCGTCGAGTTCGCCGCCGCGTCGGACTACGGCCCGGACGGCCACGCCGCGCGGGCCGCCCTGATCAGCGAGACATTGACCAGGCTCGCCACCCTGCGCCCCCAGGGTGAGGCGGATGTGCGGGCGGCCGCCCATCTGCGGGAACGTCTTGAGGCCGAACGCGCCTGGCACGAACTCGGCGAGCCGCTGCGCGCGGTGCAGGCGCCTTTCGGGCTCGTCAACGACCTGCGTGACAGCGTGGACCTCCTGCCGAACGGCACCGACGACGAGTGGCGTGACGTGGCGGCCAGGCTGGCGGCGATGCCCGAGATGCTGGACGGCTGGCGGACGAGCCTGGAGACCGGCCTGTCCAGGGGACTGCGGGCGGCCCGCCGCCAGGCTCTGGAGTCGGCGACCCAGGCCCGGCTGCTGGCCGACGGCGGCACCCACAATCCGCTGCTCGCCCGGTACGGCGACGGGCCGGTGCGGCAGGATCTGGCCAGGGGGGTCGCCGCCGCCCACGCCGCCTACGCCCGGATCGCCCGCTACCTGCGTGACGACTACGCGCCCATGGCCGAGGAGGCCGACGCGGTGGGCGCGGAGCGCTACGCGGCGGCCGCGAGGATCAGCCTGGGCGCCGACATCGACCTGGTGGACGCCTACGAGTGGGGCTGGGCCGAGCTCGAACGCATCGAGACCGAGCTCGCCGTCGAGGCCGAGCGGGTCAAGGCGGGCGCCTCGGTCGAGGAGGCGACGGAGATCCTCAACGACACCCAGTACGTCGTGGGCCGCGACGCCTACCGCGACTGGCTTCAGGAACGCCACGACAGGGCGGTCGAGAGGCTGCACGGCACCCACTTCGACATCGCCGAGCCGCTGCGCCGGGTGGACGTCACGCTGGCCGTCGGCTCCTCCTCCGGGGCGCCCTATTACACCTCGCCGAGTGAGGACCTGTCGCGGCCGGGCCGTACGTGGTGGCCGGTCAGTGAGGACAGGAACCGGTTCGAGACCTGGCCGGAGCTGACCACGGTCTTCCACGAGGGCGTTCCCGGGCACCATCTGCAGTTCGGCGCGACCAAGGTGGCCGGGGAGAGCCTGTCCCGCTTCGGCAGGAACTCCTGGGTGAGCGGGCACGGGGAGGGCTGGGCGCTGTACGCCGAACGGCTGGCCGACGAGCTGGGCTGGTTCACCGAGCCGGGCACCCGCCTCGGCATGCTCGCCGGGTCGGCGCTCCGGGCGGCCAGGGTCGTCGTGGACATCGGCGTCCATCTGGACCTGCCGCTGCCCGACGGGTCGCGGTGGACCTTCGCCAAGGCCTGCGAGGTGCTGGGCGAGCGGGGCAGGTGTGAACCGCACCGCATCCACGCCGAGATCGTCCGCTACTTCGGCTGGCCCGGCCAGGCGATCTCCTACAAGCTCGGGGAGCGGGCCTGGCTGGCCGCCAGGCAGGAGGCCAGGACGCGCCTGGGCGCCGCCTTCGACCTGCGCCGCTGGCACACCTCCGCCCTTGAACTCGGCCCGGTCGGCCTGTCCAGCCTAGCCGAGGCCCTGCGCCGGATCGGCTGAGCGCCGGGTGGCCGGGGAGGGGGCGTCCTCCCCGGCCACCCGTTACACCCATAAAGTGATGGAATGACGGTTCTCGACGGCGGGCTGGCCACACATCTCGAAGCGCTCGGCGCGGACCTGCGCGACGAGCTCTGGTCGGCGAAGCTCCTGATCGAGAACCCCTCGGTGATCCGTCAGGCGCACCTCGACTACTTCGCCGCCGGGGCCGACGTCGCCACCACCGCCAGTTACCAGGCGAGTGTTCCCGCCTTCGTCCGGCGCGGGCTGAGCGCCGTCCAGGCCGAGCGGCTGATCCTGCTCTCGGTACGGCTCGCGACCGAGGCCAGGGACGCGACCGGCCGGGGCGCGGTCGCCGCCAGCGTCGGCCCCTACGGCGCGGCCCTGGCCAACGGCGCCGAGTACACCGGCGACTACGACCTCGACGAGGACGGCCTGTTCGCCTGGCACCGGGACCGCTGGCACATCCTGGCGGGCTCCGGGGCGGACCTGCTGGCCTGCGAGACCATCCCGTCCCTGGCCGAGGCACGGGCGCTGCGGCGGCTGCTCGACGAGACGCCGCAGACCCGGGTGTGGGTGAGCTTCTCCTGCCGCGACGGCGGTCACATCAGTGACGGCACCCCGCTGCGCCAGGCCGCCGCGCTGTTCGCCGGTCACCCGGGGGTGGTCGCGGCCGGCGTCAACTGTGTCGCGCCGAGCCACGTCCCCTCCCTCATCAAGGAGGTCACGGACGTGCCCGTGGTGGTCTACCCCAACTCCGGTGAGACCTGGAACGCCGCGGAGCACCGCTGGGAGGGCCTGGCCGACCCCGCCGAGTACGGCGCCGCCGCCGCGGAGTGGCACGCGGCCGGCGCCTCCTTCGTGGGGGGCTGCTGCCGTACGACGCCCGAGCACATCCGCCGGATCCGTGAGCGTCTGCCTGACTGAGCGGCGCTCAGCCCCGGCCTCCCTTGGCCGCCTCCCTGGCGGCACGGGCGGCCTCGACCTTGGCGCTCGCTGCGTACTTGTCGACGTACTCCTGGCCGGACAGCTCCATCAGGGCGTACATGATCTCGTCGGTGACGGCGCGCAGGACCAGGCGGTCCTCCTCCATCCCGTAGTAACGGGAGAAGTCGAGCGGCTTGCCGAACTTCACGCCGGGGCGGATGCCGAGCCTGGGCAGGGGGCGCCCCGGCGGCATCATCTCGAAGGTGTTGACCATCGCCCACGGGATGACCGGGACACGCGACTCAAGCGCCAGCCTGGCCACGCCGGTCTTGCCCTTGTAGAGGCGCCCGTCGTGCGAGCGGGTCCCCTCGGGGTAGATGGCCAGGACCTGCCCCTCGGTCAGGATGCGCTTGCCGGTGCGCAGCGCCGCCTCGCTGGCCTTCCCGCCGGAGCGGTCGATCGGGACGGTGCCGACGCCGCTGAAGAAGGCCCGGCTGAGCACGCCCTTGATCCCGCGTCCGGTGAAGTAGTCGGACTTACCGAGGGAGATGACCTTTCTGGGCAGGAACAGCGCCCCGAAGAAGTGGTCGGCGAACGACAGGTGGTTGCCGGCCAGGATCACCGGGCCCTCTCTCGGCACGTTGTCCACCCCCTCCGCCCACGGGCGGAAGATGAAATGGAGGAAGGGCCAGAGGATGGCCTTCACCACCCAGTAGAACACGCGAGGCTCCTTCGGTCGGCATGTGGGACCTGGAGCAATCCTCCCACCTCCCGGACGGACCACCTACATCGCCAAACCACACATATCGACCTCTCGCAAAACACGCCCCAGTCGTGCGACGATCGGGCGAACCTTACAAGGAGCTGCGATGCCAGTCATGCCCGGCGCGGAGCCGTACCACCACAGAGGGGGACGGGTCGGGGTTCTGCTCTGTCACGGATTCACCGGGTCGCCGCAGTCGCTGCGTCCCTGGGCGGAGCACCTGGCCGCCGCGGGCCTGAGCGTCGAGCTTCCCCGGCTGCCCGGCCACGGCACCACCTGGCAGGAGATGAGCCACACCCGCTGGGAAGACTGGTACGCCGAGCTGGACAGGGCGCTGGCGGGCCTACGCGGCCACTGTGACGAGGTCTTCACCGCCGGGCTCTCCCTGGGCGGCTGCATGGCGCTGCGGCTGGCCGAGGTGCACGGCACGGGCATCAGGGGGGTCGTGGTCGTCAACCCGTCGATCGCCAACGACGTCCCCATGCTCGCCCTGGCGCCGCTGCTCGGGCTGTTCGTCTCCTCGGTGCGGGGCGTGGCAGGGGACATCAAGAAGGAGGGGGCGAGGGAACTGGGCTACAGCCGTACCCCGGTCAAGGCCGCCGCCACCCTCCCCCGGCTGTGGGCGCTGACCCAGTCGGAACTGCACAAGGTCACCCAACCGGTACTGGCTTTTCACAGCCCGCAGGACCATGTGGTGAAACCAACTAGTTTGCGAATTTTGCGTGAAAAGCTAACCGGGGGGAACCTTGATGTTGTGGAACTCAACGACAGTTACCACGTCGCCACCCTCGACAACGACGCGGACCGGATCTTTGCGGGGAGCCTGGAGTTCATCAACGCGAACGCCTCTGTACCCTTGCAGGGAGAGTGAAGGCAGGCGGGGCATGCGTGGTCTCCGGGAGGGACGGGCCAGCTAAGTGACACCCCAGAGCGATGAGGACGAGGTCTGGCGTCAGATCGTCGCCTCCTTCAACGACACCTCCGAGCTGGACTCGGCCGATCAGCCGTGGCCGGACAGCGAGAACCTCCCCGCCGGCCCTCCCAGGAGGGTCGTCAAACCGCCGGAGGAGGCGCGCCAGCCGCTGCCCGAGGAGTTCGCGGGCCTCGGCCGGGGCGGCGAGGCGGAGACCGAGGACGATGAGGGGCACTACGTCCCTCCGCCGCCGCCTCCGCTGCCCAAGACCGACACCGCGACCAAGCTCGCGTGGCTGGCCCTGTTCGGCGGCCCCGCCTACCTGCTGCTGAGCGCGGCGCTGAGCTGGCGGCTGCAGGGGTGGATGCTGTTCACCGCCGTGGCGGCCTTCATCGGCGGCTTCGTGGCGCTGGTCGTGCGGATGGGCGACGGCCCGCCGACCGACGGCTGGGACGACGGCGCCGTCGTCTGAGGACGGGCCGACGCAACGGCCCGGCTCCGATCCCGCGCGCCCCGGGAGCCGGGGCGGGCCTCAGGGCTCGACCGGCCGCCCGGCCGCGCCGAACCGCTCGACCACGTCCGTGTAGCGGCCCGAGGCGTCGACCACATGGCCGACGGTCCACACCGTCCCGGTGGCCGTCAGGTAGGTCACCGACTGCAGCCTGATCGTCCTGGGGGCCGCGCCGTCCGCGCCGCGCACCGTCTTGACCCTGTGACCGTCGTAGGTGAGCAGGAACGCCTCTCCCGGGCGCTCCATGTCCACACCGGAGATCCAGAAACGGCCCTTCCTGTCGCCGGTCACGCCGTACAGGCGCACGTCGTCGCCGGGGGCCTTCACCCTCGACCAGCGTTTGCCGTTCCACGACAGGATCAGCGGGCCGACCCCGCCCGACCTCAGGTAGACGCCGCCGACGGCCAGCGCCCGCTTCGGCGAGTCGAAGTAGACATCCCGCAGGTAGCCGCCGGGCACCGCCGGGACGGAGACCTGCTTCCAGCGGTTCCCCGACAGCCGGACGACCAGCGGCCCCGTGCCGGTGTCGCCGACCGCCAGCCCGTCGCCCTTGCCGGACAGCGCGACGCCGTACAGGGTGCCCCTGCCCTTGATCTGGGTGAGCTTCCACTTCGTGCCGGTCTGGGTGAGGACCAGCGGCTGCTCGCCCCGGCGGCCGACCGCGGCCATCCGTCCGGGGAGCGCGGCGACCCCGGCGAGCCAGTCGCCGACGTGCAGCTTGTCGACGACCACCCGGTCGAAGGTGGTCCCGCTGCCCGAGGCGAGGTACGGCAGGCCGTCGTGGCCCTCACCGACCGCCCACACCTGGCCGGGCGCGGCGGCCACCGAACGCAACAGCCCCGCGCCCGTCGGATCGTTGCGGATGCCGACCTCGGTCCAGGTGCTGCCGTTCCAGTGGGTGAGCGCGCCGCGGCTCTGCCAGATGTCCCACACGCTCTCCTGGCCGACCGCCCAGATGTCGGAGGTCGAGACGCCCGCGACGTCGGACAGCGATCCGTCGCTGCTCAGCCGCGCGCTCGTCGGCGCCTGCCACGCCTCCGCGACGGAGGCGGGACGGGGGTCGGCGTGGGCGGGCGGCGACAGAGAGGCCGTCAGGAGCAGTCCTCCCGCGCACAGCGCCAGCGCACGCCGCGGAAGGCGACGGGTCATGCCCCAAATGGTACGGCGCCCGGCACGGCCCGTGTGCGTGCCCGCTGTAGTTGCCCTCCCGACGGAGATCTCGGGGAGAGGCCCCGGCCCCGTCCTTTCCCGATCTCGGCGCCCCGTCGCGCCCCTCAGCCGGGTCTCTCGCCGGAGAACGACAGCTCCGCGAGCACCGGCAGGTGGTCGGTCGCCAGCCGCAGGTCACCGGGATCGGCCCCGGCCACACCGCAGGAGACCACCCGCGCCCCGGGCGCCGCGAAGACCGCGTCGATGCGCACGTGCGGCGCCCGCGAGGGGAAGGTGAGGCCGTCGCCGCGCGGCGCGAGCGGGTAACAGTCGGTCAGCCGTTCCGTGATGAGCCGCCAGGCCGGCTCCCCCGCCTCCTCGTTGACGTCCCCGGCCAGCACGGGCAGCGCGCCGAAGCGCTCGGCGACCTCCCCGAGCATGGAGAGCGCCTGGCCCGCGTGGTGGGCCCTCGCGGCCGGGTCGAGGTCGAGGTGGACCGAGCCGACCGCGACCCGGTGCCCGCCGTACTCCACGACGGCCATCGCGATCGCGCGCTGTTCGAGGCCGGGAAAGAACCGCAGCAGCCGCCCCCGCCCGTGCAGCGGCCGTACGGCGGGGCCCGTCAGCACCGCCACCCCGCCCAGGCGGCGGCCCGCGACCACGGACATGCCTCCCGAGGCGGCCAGCCGCCCACGTCTGCGGCGCCAGCGCCAGAACCTCGGCGCCTCCTGCACGCACAGCACGTCGGCGCGCAGGGCGGTGATCACCCGCCCGAGCGCGGCCTGGTCGTCCTTCATCGAACGGACGTTGTAGGTGGCGATCCTGAGCGGCGCCGTCGGCGGCTCCCTCAGCGGATCCTGGCCAGGTCCGCGGCTCCGACCAGCCCGGCGGAGGCGCCGAGCTCCGCCAGGCGGATCTCGGCGATCGGGCGGTGCCCCCGGCCGGTCACGTTGGCGGCGAACGCCTCCCTGACCCGGTCGATCCACAGGTCGGCGGCGGTCGAGACGCCCCCGCCCAGGACGAAGCAGCCGGGGTCGAGGATCGCGGTCAGGTCGCACAATCCCTGGGCCAGCCAGTCGGCCATCGAGGAGAAGGCGGCGAGCGCGGCGTCGTCGCCCCTCCTGGCCGCCTCGGTCACGAACCTGCCCTCGATCAGCTCCGGCGTCCCGCCCGCGAGTTCGAGCAGCGTGGCGGCGCGGCCGGGATCGGCGCCGGCGATCAGCCTGGCCTCGGCGACCAGGGCGTTGCCGCTGGCGTACTGCTCCCAGCAGCCGAGGTTGCCGCAGCCGCACAGACGGCCCTCGGGGACGACCTGCATGTGGCCCAGCTCGGCTCCCATGCCCCAGCGGCCGCGGAAGAGCGCGCCGTCGAAGACGATGCCGCCGCCGATGCCGGTGCCGACCGTGACGCACACCAGATGGCTCTCGCCGCGTCCCGCGCCGAACCTCGCCTCGCCCCACGCCATGGCGTTGGCGTCGTTCTCCACCACGACGGGCAGGCCGACCAGGGCGGAGACCTTCTTCTGCAGCGGCTCCTCGCGCCAGGCCAGGTTGGGCGCGAAACGCACCAGGGAGCGCGTCTCGTCGACGAAACCCGCGGCGCCGAGCCCGACGGCCTCGACCTCCCGGCCCTCGGCCAGCTCCCCGACCACCTCGGCGATGCTCTCCGCGACCCGTTCGGGGTCGGTGGCCGGGGTCGGCCGCAGGAGATGCTCGACGATGCGGCCGTCCTCGTCCACGACGCCCGCCGCGATCTTGGTGCCGCCGATGTCAACGCCGATGGTCAGCGCCATTACCCGTCCTCTCTCCCCGGACTCATCCCAGGTCGATGTGCTCCACAGGGGTCTCCCGCTCACGCTCACGCGCCCGCTGCCCCGGCGAGGGCCGGTTAAGCCCGTCGACGGCCGACCTGAACGCGGCGAAGAGCTCACTGCCCGCCTGCGTCAGGTGATCGACGACCGCGCCGCCCGCCTCGCGCTGCGCGGCCATCGCCCGGCAGACGGGGCAGGCCCGGCAGATGTACTCGTCGTGCTCGGAGACCGCCTCCTCCCACACGTCCCGGCTTCTCCCGCCACCGGTGAAACCACCGGTGAAGGCGCCGCCGAGCCCGCCGATCGTGCCCTTGACCAGGCCCTTGCGCAGCTCTTTGGCCGCCTTCTGCTGGATCGTCTCGAAGAGTTTGAACGCCTCCTCGGCCGCGTTGCCCAGCGGGTCCCTGCCGTCGCCCGTGGCGCCGGTTCCCGTCGTCGTGTTCTCGGTCTTCTCAGTCATCAGGCCCTCCCGTCTCGAACCGTACCCGGAGAAGGCCGTCGCGGAGCACCGCCTCCCGTACGGCTCTGCGCGCCAGGGCCGCGGGCAGCGCCAGAACCCTGCGGTGGAAGCCCGCGTCGACGATCAGTTCGTCGCCCTTGCGCGCCACGTTCACCTGGCTCCTGTCGGCCAGCGGCAGCGCCAGGACGAGCTCTCCCTCCGGGGTGATCCGCAGCGGCGGATCGCCCTGCGGCGGGGCGAACGGATCGGCCTGGCCGTACATGGCCTCGGCGACCCGGGCCAGGGCCGCGGGGCCGACGGGCTCGGCCTCAAGGTAGGGGACCGTGTGCACGGGCAGCGGGGCGAAGGACTCGGCGACCTCGGCCAGCCGCGCCGCCTGGGCCCGCACCCACCCGCTGCGCCACGGGTCGGCGCCCTCACCCGGGAAGACCCGGTTGGCGATCACCGCGTCCACGCGGTAGCCGTACAGACTGAGGGAGGTGAGCGTACGGCGGGCCTCGGCGAGCACGACCGCCTCGGGGGTGAGCACGAGCCGGACGCTGGCCGAGGGGCCGGTGAGCAGCTCGCGGACCTCCAGCAGGCCGCGGTGGAACCGTTCCCCCGCTCCGATCACCTGGTCGTCGGGGACGCTGACCTGGGCCACCCTGCGCACCAGCGGCGCGACCGCGCGCAGCAGCCGCCTGCCCGCGGGCAGCAGCCGGTTGACGTGCCAGTCGAGGGCCTCCGGCAGGGCGAGCAGCCTGAGCGTCTCGGCGGTCGGCGCGCAGTCGACGACGACCACGTCCCACGCCCCGGCGCGGGCGTGCTCACGCAGCTGCAGCAGGGCGAGGACCTCCTCGGCGCCGGGCAGCACCGTGATCTCCTCGGCGGTGATCTCGTCGAGGCCGAGTTCGGCGAACAGTCCCCTGGCGTAGTCGCGCAGCTCGCCCCACTGGCGTTCGAGCGCCCGCTGGGTGTCCACCTGGTGCAGGTAGAGCCCGGGGACGACCTCGGCCGGCTCACCCTTGGCGTCGACGCCGAGCGCGTCGGCGAGCGAGTGGGCGGTGTCGGTCGAGACCACGATCGTCTTCAGACCCTCCCCTGCCGCCCGTACGGCGGTCGCCGCCGCCGCGGTCGTCTTGCCGACACCACCCTTGCCGGTGAACAGCAGGATCCTGGTCACGAACCCTCCCCCTGGGTCAGGAACCCTCGACGCGCTTCTTCAACCCTCTCAGGGCGGTGTCGATGATGACCTTCTCCGCCTTACGCCTGACCATGCCGATCATCGGAACCTTGAGATCGACCGCCAGCTCGTAGGTCACCTCGGTGCCGCCACGCGTCTCGGTCAGGCGGTAACTCCCGGTGAGCCCAGAGATCATCCTGCCCGTCTCGGTGACACTCCAATCGACGGATTCGTCCCCGTGCCAGACGTAACCGAGGGTGTACTCGTCGCTGATCACCCCGGCGTCCAGGGAGAACCTGACGGTCTCCGGCAGGCCGTCGGACCCGGTGGACAGGACGCGCGCCGTTCTCACCTGTCCCGCCCACTCGGGATACGCCGGGAAGTCGGCGATCGCCTTCATGACAGTGGGCCGGTCTGCGGCGATGACGATGTTCGAGGTGGTGCGGTCAGCCATGGGTTCACCGTACTCTTTCGACCGTTCCGCGACGATCTCCGGCTCACCACTCAAGCGCGAAGGGCACTCCCCTGCCGCGGAAGTGCCCGACGTTGAGGCACTCGGTCCTGCCGACGCGGGTGCGGGCGGCCAGCGGCTGGTGGACGTGGCCGAAGAGCGCGTAGCGCGGCTGGGTGCGCCTGATCGCCTCAAGGGTGGCCTCGCTGCCCCGCTCGAAGCGCCGGGCGACCACGTCGTAGAGCAGTTCGGGGATGGCCGGGGGGATGTGACAGCACAGCACGTCCACCTCGCCGACCGCCTCGACCTTGCGCGCGAACTCCTCGTCGTCGATCTCGTTCGGCGTCCGGTACCGCGTGCGCAGCCCACCGCCGACGAAGCCGAAGCGCAGGCCGCCGATCTCGACGCTCTGCCCGTCGAGCACGTGGTGCCCGTGCCGGACGTAGTCCGGCCAGTAACGCGGCACGTCCACGTTGCCGTGGGTGATGTAGGCGGGCGTCGGCATCGCGGCGAAGATCTCGGCGTACTGCCCGCGCACCAGGCGCTCGATGTGGTCGGCGGGATCACCGTCGAGCGAGGCCCACAGCTCGGCCGTCATCCGCCTGGCCTCGTCGAAGCGGCGGGCCGTCCGCAGCCCGACGAGCCTCGTCGCCGCCTCGGCGCCGAACAGCTCGGGGAAGATGCCCTGGGAGTGGTCGGCGTAGTCGACGAACAGGATCAGGTCTCCCAGGCAGACCAGCGCGTCGGCGCCGTCCGCCGCGCGGGCCAGGGCGTCCGCTCTTCCGTGTACATCGCTGACGACGTGGACCCGCATTCCGCCATCCTAGGTCGCCCGCGCCCCGCCGTCCCGGATGCCGTCTCGGGCGCCGCGACACGGACGGCCGGACATCGATCAGGAGGTCACGCCCGGCGGGGCTGATACCGTGAGACCGCCCCCGGGAACGCCTGGTGAGGAATCCGCCGTGACGACCTCCAGGCGTCCGCCGACCGCGCGTCCTCTGGAGTCACCCGTGCGTGAGTACAGCGTCCCCGTGCTCGTGGATGTCCCCCTCTCCTCCAGCCTGACCGACACGGTCTTCCTGCGCGGCGAACGGGAGCCCGGCAGGGTCTCGCTGCGCCGCAAGTCCGGCGACGACTGGGTCGCCGTGACCGCGGGCGAGTTCCGCGATCAGGTCCTCGCGGTGGCCAGGGGGCTGGTGGCGGCCGGGGTCGAGGCAGGTGACCGGGTGGCCCTGATGTCGCGGACCCGCTACGAGTGGACCGTGATCGACTACGCGATCTGGACGGCGGGGGCCGTCGGCGTGCCGATCTACGAGAGCTCCTCGGCCGACCAGGTCAGGTGGATCCTCTCCGACAGCGGCGCGCGGGCGGTCTTCGTCGAGCTGGACGCGCACGAGGAGACGGTGCGCGAGGCCACGGCCGACCTTCCCGGGCTCGGCCACGTGTGGAACATCGAGGGCGGGGCCCTGGCCAAACTGGCCGAGGACGGCGCCGGGGTGGACGAGCGGACGGTCGAGGAGCGCAGGAGCGGGCGCGGCGGGAACGACCTGGCGACCATCGTCTACACCTCGGGCACGACGGGCCGCCCGAAGGGCTGCGCGCTGACCCACGACAACCTGCTGTTCACCGCGAGGAACGTCGCGGCGGGCCCGCTCGAACCGCTGTTCACCGCCGACAGCGCGGCGTTGCTCTTCCTGCCGCTCGCGCACGTCTTCGCCCGAATGATCCAGCTCGTGCTGCTGGAGACGGGCACGGTCCTGGCTCACTCCCCCAACATGAAGAACGTCGCCCCCGACCTGCGGGGCTTCAGGCCGACGTTCCTGCTGGGCGTGCCCAGGGTGTTCGAGAAGGTCTACAACGCCGCCGAGCTGAAGGCCACCGTGGAGGGCAAGGGGAAGATCTTCCACGCCGCCGCCACGACGGCCATCGCCTGGAGCCGCGCCGAGTCGGCGGGCGGCGCCGGGTTCGGGCTCAACCTCAGACGCGCCCTGTTCGACAGGCTGGTGTACGGCAAGCTCCGCGCGGCCACCGGCGGCAGGCTCTCCGCGGCCGTCTCCGGCGGTTCGGCGCTGGGTGAGCGGCTCTCGCACTTCTTCAGGGGCGTCGGCATCGAGGTCTACGAGGGCTGGGGCCTGACCGAGACCTCGGCGCCCTCTGCCGTCAACCAGCCGGGCGCCAACAAGATCGGAACCGTCGGCAAGCCGTTCCCCGGCGTCACGATCGGCATCGCCGACGACGGTGAGGTGCTGGTCAAGGGCCGCCACGTCTTCAACGGCTACTGGAACGACGAGAAGGCGACCGCCGAGGTCGTCGACACCGACGGCTGGTTCCACACCGGCGATGTCGGCGAGCTCGACCGGGACGGCTACCTGCGCATCACCGGGCGCAAGAAGGAGATCATCGTCACCGCCGCGGGCAAGAACGTCTCCCCCGGGCCGATGGAGGACCGCATCCGCGCCCACCCCCTGGTCAGCCAGGCGATGGTGGTCGGCGACGGCAGGCCGTTCGTCGCGGCGCTGGTGACGCTCGACCCGGAGGCGCTCGACCGGTGGAAGACGGCCAACGGCAGGGCGGGGGCGAGCGTCGCCGACCTCAGCCACGACCCGGCGATCCACGCCGAGGTGCAGAAGGCCGTCGACGAGGCCAACAGGGCGGTCTCGAAGGCCGAGCAGATCAAGAAGTTCACCGTGCTCGACATCGACCTCACCGAGGAGAGCGGGCACGTCACCCCCTCGATGAAGATCAAGCGCGCCGTGGTCGCCCGTGACTTCGCCGACCGGATCGACGCCCTGTACGGCGGCGCCGTGCACACCCCCTGACCGCTCCTCTCTCCGCCGCGGTGACCGGCCAGGTCACCGCGGCTTTCACATTCCCGCACCCCGAGCGTCGCGGATGCGGCACCAGGACGCCCTCTGGTCACGTGCCTGCGAGAGAGCCCGGCTCTTGTGCCTGGAATATGCGAAGGTATGGTGATTGTTCGTGACGACGTTTCGGATCAGCGAAGCCGCCACGCTGCTCGGGGTCAGCCCCGACACCGTCCGCAGGTGGATCGACGCCGGCAGGCTCGCCGCCCGCCGGGACGGCAACGGCCACCGGACGGTCGAGGGGGCCGACCTGGCCGCCTTCGCCCGCTCGCAGATCGAGACGGGCGGCGGCTCCGGGCGCTCCTCGGCGCGCAACCGCCTGCGCGGGATCGTGACCGAGGTGATCAAGGACTCGGTGATGGCCCAGGTGGAGATCGCCGCCGGGCCGTACCGGGTGGTTTCGCTGATGAGCCGCCAGGCCGCCGACGAACTCGGCCTGGAGGCGGGAGTGGTGGCGGTCGCCGTGATCAAGTCCACCAACGTCGTCGTGGAGATCGCCGATCCCGCTCGCACGGTGGGTCAGTAAGGAGACCTCGTTGCCCATGCGGCCGACCACCTTCCGCCCCGTCCTCGCCCTCGCCCTCGTGCTCACGACGGCCCTGTCCGGCTGCGGCTCCCGGGACACCTCCTCCGGCGGGGCGACGACGCTGACCGTGTTCGCCGCGGCGTCGCTGACCGGAACGTTCACCGAGCTGGGCAGGGTCTTCGAGGCCGAGAGCCCGGGCACCACGGTGCGGTTCAACTTCGGCTCAAGCGCCACGCTGGCCCAGCAGATCGTCCAGGGCGCCCCCGCCGACGTCTTCGCCGCCGCCAGTCCCGCCACGATGAGGACCGTCACCGACGCCTCCCTGGCCGCGGCCCCGGTCACGTTCGTGCGCAACACGCTGCAGATCGCCGTGCCCGTGGACAACCCCGCCAAGGTCGACGACCTGAAGGATCTCACCGGCCCCGGGGTCAAGGTCGCCCTGTGCGCCGTTCAGGTGCCGTGCGGCGCCGCAGCCGCCAAGGCGCTCGACGCCGCGGGCCTCAAGGTCACCCCGGTCACCCTGGAGCAGGACGTCAAGGCGACCCTGACCAAGGTCGAACTCGGCGAGGTGGACGCCGCCCTGGTCTACAGGACCGACGTGATCGCCGCCGGGGGCGGGGTCAGGGGCATCGGCTTCCCCGAGGCGGGCAAGGCGATCAACGACTACCCCGTCGCGACGCTGACCAAGGCACCCGCCCCCGGCCTCGCCAGGAGGTTCGTCGACCTGGTGCTGTCACCCCGGGGCAGGGACGTGCTGACCAGGGCGGGCTTCGAGGCCCCCTGATCCCGTGACACGCTCCCGGAGCAGGACATACGGGAGCCGGGGCCGCCCGCCCTGGCTTCTGCTGCTGCCCGCCCTCCTGGGCGTCGTCTTCCTGGTCCTGCCGCCGGCCGGGCTGCTGCTGCGCGCGCCCTGGCCGACCATGGCCGCGCGGCTGGCCGAGCCCCAGGTACTGCAGGCGCTGCGCCTGTCGCTGGTGACCGCGACCCTGGCCACGCTCGCCTGCCTGCTGCTCGGCGTACCGCTGGCCTGGCTGCTGGCGCGGGTCTCCTTCCCCGGGCGGCGCCTGCTGCGCGCCCTGATCACCGTCCCCCTGGTGCTGCCCCCGGTGGTCGGCGGGGTCGCGCTGCTGCTGGTGCTGGGACGGCGCGGCCTGGCCGGCCGGTGGCTCGACGAGACCCTCGGCGTCAGCCTGCCCTTCACCACCGCCGGGGTCGTGGTCGCCGAGGCCTTCGTCGCCATGCCGTTCCTGGTCATCAGCGTCGAGGGGGCGCTGCGCGCCGCCGACACGCGTCTTGAGGAGGCCGCGGCCACGCTGGGCGCCTCCCGGCTGACCGTCTTCCGCCGGGTGACCCTGCCGCTGGTCGCCCCCGGCGTGCTGGCCGGGGCCGTACTGTGCTGGGCCCGCGCGCTCGGCGAGTTCGGCGCGACCATCACCTTCGCCGGGAACTTCCCCGGCAGGACCCAGACCATGCCGTTGGCGGTCTATCTGGCGCTGGAGACCGAGCCCGAGGCGGCCGTCGTGCTCAGCCTCGTCCTGCTGGCCGTCTCCGTGGTCATCCTGGCCTGCCTGCGTGACCGCTGGACGGGCACGCCGTGAGCCCGCGCGAGCGGTGGCCGCAGGGCCCCATGACCCTGCGGGCCCGCGTCGTCGTCACCAGGCCCTCCTTCCGCCTCGACATCGGCCTGACCGTCGCCCCCGGCCAGGTCGTCGCGCTGCTCGGCCCGAACGGCGCGGGCAAGACGACCGCGCTGCGCGCCCTGGCCGGGCTCACCCCCATGGACGACGGCCACATCACCCTGGACGGGCGCCCCCTGCACACGCTGCCGGCCGAACACCGCCCGGTCGGCATGGTCTTCCAGGACTATCTGCTCTTCCCCCACCTCTCCGCCCTGGAGAACGTCGCCTTCGGACCGCGCTGCCAGGGAGCAGGCCGGGCGCGGGCACGCCGTACGGCCGCCGAATGGCTGAGGCGGGTCGGCCTTGAGGAGCACGCGGCGACCAGGCCGGGGCGCCTGTCGGGCGGGCAGGCCCAGCGGGTCGCCCTGGCCCGCGCCCTTGCCGCCGAGCCGCGCCTGCTGCTGCTGGACGAGCCGCTGGCCGCGCTGGACGCCCACACCCGGCTGGAGATCCGCTCCCGGCTGCGCCGCCACCTGGCCGACTTCGACGGCGCGACCGTCCTGGTCACCCACGACCCGCTGGACGCCATGGTCCTGGCCGACCTGCTGGTCGTCGTCGAGGACGGCACGGTCGTGCAGGAGGGCACCCCGGCCGAGGTGGCCCGCCGCCCGCGCACCGACTACGTCGCCCGCCTGGTCGGCCTCAACCTCCACCGCGGCGTCGCGACAGGCTCGCACGTCACGGTCGGCACCGGTGACGGGGTGCGCTTCAGCGTGGCCGAACCCGTCGAGGGCCCGGCGTTCGTCGCGTTCGCCCCCTCCGCGGTCGCCCTGTACCGGACCCGCCCCGACGGGAGTCCGCGCAACCTGTGGCGGGCCGTGATCGAGGGCGTGGAACGCCACGGCGACAGCGTCCGCGTGCACCTGGAGGGGCCGCTGCCCGTCGCAGCCGACGTCACCACCGCCGCGGTCGCCGAGCTGGGCCTGGCCCCCGGGCAGTCGATCTGGGCCTCGGTCAAGGCGACCGAGACCCACGCCTATCCGGCCTGACCCGGCCGCTCAGGGCCCGGCGTCGAGCAGATGGGCGAAGCGGCCGGTGACGTGGCTCCAGTCCCACTCCCGCTCGGTCCAGGCGCGCCCGCGCTCCCCCATCTCCCTGGCCCGCGCCGGGTCGCCGAGCAGGCGGACCAGTGCCCCGGCGACCTCCTCCGGGCGGGAGCCGTCGACGACCAGGCCCGTCTCGCCGTCCAGCACCGCGTCCGGGGCGCCGCCTGAGGAGCCCGCGACCACGGGCAGCCCGGTCGCCGAGGCCTCCAGGTAGACGATGCCGAGCCCCTCCACGTCGAGACCCCCCAGCCTCGTACGGCACGGCATGGCGAAGACGTCTCCCGCGTCGAGATAGCCGGGCAGCGACGCCCACGGGACCGGGCCGGTCATCATGACCGAGCCGCCCAGGGGCCGGGCCAGGCGTTCCAGCGCGCCCCGGTAGGGGCCGCCGCCGACGATCAGCAGGACCGCCTCGGGAACCGCGCCGAGCACCCGGGGCCAGGCCCGCAGCAGGACGTCCTGGCCCTTGCGCGGCACGAGCCTGGACAGGCAGACCACGACGGGACGCCCCCGCAGGCCGAGTGCGGCGCGGACCGCCTCACCCCCGGCGCCGGGGCGGAACAGGCCGGTGTCGACGCCGGGGGCGAGCCGTACCAGGCGGTCCTGGGGGATCACCCTGGCCAGGCGCCGCCGGGTGTACTCCCCCAGGTAGGTCACCGTGTCCGCGTGCGCGCCGATCCTGGCCAGCAGTCTTCCGACGGCCGGGACCGCGGCCCAGGCGGCCTCGTGGCCGTGGGTGAGCATGACGATCCGCCGCGCCCCGGCCGCGCGCATCCTGGGCGCGAGCAGGCCGAGCGGCGCCGCCGCCCCGAAGACCACCGTCTCGCACTTGAACTCGGCCACCAGCCGGGCGGCCCTGCGGGCGACCTGCCGGGTGGGCAGCATCAGGGAGGTGGGGTGACGCACGACCGGGTACGGCTGCCGCGCGTCGAAGGCCGTGGCCCCCGGCCAGCTCGGGGCGTAGACCACCACCGTCTCCGGCGGGCGGCCCGCGGCCAGGCCGTGCACGAACGACTGGATGCCCCCGGCCCTGGGCGGGAAGTCGTTGGTGACGATCAGTGTGCGGGTCACGGTTCCCCGGCGCCGTTCAGCAGGGCCCAGGAGCGGGCCATGGCGATGCGCTGCGGTGTCGTGGGATGAGACACATAGAGCAGATATTCAATGACATCTGGGGACAAATCAGAAATGTTGGTGATCGCGAGCCGCTTCTGCATGGCCGTGAACGTCTCGGGCCGCCGTGTCAGGTCGAGCGCGTGCGCGTCGGCGCGGGCCTCGATGTGCCTGCTGATCACGTTCTGCGCCGGGCCCGACAGCACGGTCGCCAGACTCAACAGCCCCATCAGGAGCCCGACCGCCCTGGGGTCGGCGGCCGAGGGGACGCCGGTGCGACGCCGTACCGGACCGGCCGAGGTGATCAGGTAGAGCAGACAGGCCCCGCAGGCGGCGCCGAGCGCGCCGACGAGCGTGCCGTACAGCACGTCGCCCGCCTTGGCGTGGCCGAGCTCGTGCGCCACCACCAGCTCGACCTCGTCGGCCGGGGCCCGCAGCAGCGTGTCGTAGACCACGATCCTGCGGGTCGCGCCGAACCCCGAGACGTAGGCGTTGAGCGCGGTCGTACGCCGGGAGGCGTCGGCCACGAGCACGTCCTCGACCGGGACGCCGTCCTTGGCCGCCATGTCGAGCAGGCCGGAGCGCAACTCCCCCGCGGCCATGGGCTTGAAGTCGTTGAACAGGGGCTCGACGACCACCGGGTAGGCGAAGGAGGCGAGCATGGTCAGCGCGAAGGCCCCGATCGCCGCGGGCAGCCACCACCGCCGGTAGCGGCGGGCCAGCCCGACCACGGCGACCACCATGATCGCCGTCAGCACGGCGCCGACCGCGGTGTTCTTGATCCGGTCGGCCGACCACGACGCCCAGGTCTGGGTGGACAGGCCGTACTCGCGCAGATAGGTCTCCGCCCACATGCCGAACGGCCAGCGCAGCACCGCGACGGCCACGGAGATCACCAGCACGCCGAGCAGCGCCCGCAGCCACCACGGCCCCCGCAGGCGGCCCAGCAGCCGCGCGCCGAGCGGGGTGGCGACCAGCACCCCGGCCACGACCAGCGTCAGGCCCAGGGACAGGTAGGACGGCAGGCTCACCGCGGCGTCGAACGCCTCCGCCCTGGCGATCTGCGCCGGGGTGAAGTCACGGGCCGGGTCCGGCGCGACGTACGGCGCCGCCTCGGGCAGCGCCCGCCACGGCGTGGTGAACGCCACGACCGCCAGCGTGATCGCCCCCAGGACGGCGAGCGCGATCCCCGCTCCCCTGGCCCCGCCCCGCTCCCGCGCCGGTGTCTCCTCCACGCTCCGCGTCATGAGAGTTCCCTCCGGAGATGGTCGCGCCACGCGGCGGTGAACTCCGCGCGCGACAGGCCCAGCGTGCTGCCGACATCGCTACCGTAAAGCCTCACCAGCGCCTTCTCACCGAAGCGCTCCGCGACGTACCGGCACGCGAGCCAGGCCTCCTCGTAGGCCTGCGCGAGTCTGGGGGCGCCGGGGGCGAAGCCGTCCCCGCCGGGAAGCTCCGTGGGCAGGACGCCCGCGCGCACCTCGGCCGCGAGCTCGGCCGCAACGGTCCTGACGGCGATCCCCGCGTCCCGGTAGCCCACGTAGTCGGCGAACCCCTCCGACAGCCACATCGGGACCCGCCCGCCCCTGGTGGCGCCGGTCGCCAGATGGGTCAGCTCGTGGGTGATCACCACGTCCCTGCCGGTCTCGCTGAGCCTGGCGTATCCCGTCGGCACCACGACCACCCGGTCCGCGGTCGCCAGCGCGGCCAGCCCGCCGGTCCGCGCCGTCCCCGCGAGCTCCGCGGCCTCGTCGTCGGTCGCGGGGACCACGACCACCGCCCTGACCGGCCCCCAGACCCGCGCGATCGTACGGCAGGCGCGGTCGGCCCTGGCCGCGAGATCACGCAGTTCGGCGGGCGGGACACGGTGGCCGACGACAAGGGAGCGCTCGCCCCGGACCACCTCGGCGGCGCCGGGCCACAGGTCGCGGGCCGTCTGCGGCGTGGGCCTCGCCCCGCCGAGCCCGGCGCCCGCCAGCGCGAGCATCCCGGCGAGCACGGCGCGGCGCCCCTTCGGGACGGACATGGCAGCCGATGCTAGCCGACGCCCCGGCCGGAACGTTCCCCGGCAGGCGG